>CAVRYC010000009.1:0-132498 GCA_963725245.1 uncultured Acidobacteriaceae bacterium
ACCGGTGTTGGAGCGCCCCTTCAGGTAGAAACCGATGGCCAGCACCAACACGAAATAAAAGACCACGATTACCAGGTCCACCGGCGCCAAACGCACCAAGCGGTCTCGGTGAAGATCGCCATGTCCAGGTTCATCATTCGTTATCCGCCTGTCGTGTTCTGCCTGTCTGATGTGCCTGAATTCGCGCCGGCCGAAGCTCCCGGCAATCCGCACGCTGGTCTTCCGGCAAATCCAGAGCTGAGCCGATGCCGTAAAACAAAGACTAACACCAACCAGCACAAGTGCTTGAACCCAGATCGCGCAGAATATCTGATAAGGAACTCTCGCGGCGTTTTCCCGTCGCGGCCCGTAAAGTACCGCATGATCCGAAATGCAAGTATACGTTTACTGGATACGGGGATTCAACACACGCGCTACCGCCGCGTCAACTAACTAATCTTCATTGATAAGGCTGATGACCGCCATCGCGAAGCGATTCCGGCATTGCGGTTGTGGCTGATCACGTGCGAGTTCTACTTTGGACGCGGCGAGACCTTGGCTTTCCATGTGCGGGCGGCGCTGCCGCCGAAATTCAGCGGATTGGTTCAAAAAGTTGCTGCCCGCTGCGATGATTCCTATAAGATGATCAGATTAGGCGGGCCCGTAGCTCAGCTGTCTAGAGCAGCGGACTCATAATCCGTTGGTCCTAGGTTCGAATCCTAGCGGGCCCACCAACAACCCCACTAATCTAACGAAACGGGCTCTCCGCCGCGGGGCCGATGGCGAACACGAAGCCACCGGAGCTCACCGTGCGCGCGGATCGAGTGACGTTGCACCTCGATGCCATAAATCCGCAAAGCATCTCGCAGCGCCTCGGCGCAGGGAGGCAAGCTGCTTGTTCGCTGACCAGAAACGTCAGGCCCGAGGGCTGAACATTCAGGGCGTATAAGAGGTTTGACGGCGCACCGGCCTCGGCTTTCCACCCGAGCACCTTGAAGATCGTTAGAAATCCTCAGCGTAACCAAGGGCGTCATTTACGGAAGAGTCGTAGCAGACGCTGACTGTTGCTCCGGGAACGCAAGGACACCTGAATCAGCACGGCCTTCTGATGCGTGGTTAATTTTCGCGGAGTTGGCGGCATGGCCGTGGCCGAGCCAGTGTTGCCACAGGGTGCCACTCGCTGTCAATGATTCCAGTTACGTTCCAGGACTATGTGCTTCACGCGGCTCAACCGCCTGGCCCACGAGAGTTCGAATGGACCGAATAGATGATCAGATCTCTGTATCTCCGATGAATCATTTCTAAACACACGCAACCTGCGTTCGGAAACGCTGAATCCGTAAATCCATACAGGCTTGTTACCATTGATATTTCTAATCGGTTATATCCGCTTTGCTTAAGTTGGCGGCCATAAAACCTGCGGGGGATCATAGGCGCAGAATTCCACACCGCTAATCCAGCGCTGCACGCGCAAACCCAAGCCAGACCGTAGAAAATCGATATAGCTGGATTGCATTTGGGCCCAATAGACAATGCGCCGGGTACAAATTCGTCTTGCGGCCGGTGGCCGGCGGCTGGCGAATATCGGCCGTGCATGATGCTGCCCAACGCATCCATTCAGGAAACATCTTGACAAAGGATAGGGGCTACACTATAAGCCTTCCAAGGTGATAACCGGTTAGACAGAACTGATATTGTCATTCACAGGCGGGAGTGGGAACCGCGCAGCAAGAAGCGAAAAAATCCGCGGGTTCCGCGGCACATTCAGTCGAGCGTTGACAAATTCTTCGGGGGTGGGGGATGCAAATCGCAAGACTAGGCAAATATTTGGGCGTTGTGGTGTTCGCGCTGGCACTGTTCACGTGCGGGCAATTGCTGGCTGGCGTGACTGCTAGCATTTCCGGTACGGTGACAGATGCGAGCGGCGCAGTGATGACCGGCGCGACCGTAACCGCGACCAACGTGGAAACGGGCGTGGTCACGACGCTGACGACGAACGCGCAAGGTTTCTATTCCTTCCAATCGCTGCCGCTGGGAAATTACGCCATCGGCGTGCAGCAGAGCGGGTTCAAGGCCTACACGCAAACCGGAGTTGTGCTGGACGTGAACTCGGCGCTGACCATGGACGTGAAACTGTCAGGTCGGCGCCACGTCGGAAAAGGTGGAGGTATCCAGCGACGCTTTGCACGTGGATACCGAGAGCACGCAGATGGGCGAGGTGATTACCGGGAAAGAGATGACCGACGTGCCACTGGTGACGCGGAGCTATACCGATTTGCTGGGTCTGCAGCCTGGAGTGGCGCAGACGGCTTCACAGGATGACTGGAGCGTATGCGGGACCGTTTATTTCGGCGGGATTTGCGGCGCCGCTGGTTTCTGGCGACTTGAATTCCGGCGCGGTGTCCGTGAATGGCATGCGCGAGTCGGAAAACGGGTTCATCCTGAACGGAGTCCTGGTGCAGGAGACTGGATTTTCCGGCGCAGGCGCCATTCCCAATATCGATTCGATCTATGAGTTTCGCATCCTGACGAACAATCCGGACGCGGAGTACGGCAACTATAGCGGCGGCCTGATTAACGTGGTCACCAAGTCCGGCACAAACGCCTTCCACGGCAATGTGTTCGAGTTCGTGCGCAACACCGATTTTGATGCCGCGAATATTTTGACCAGGGAACGCGGGGCGCTTATCACCAGAACCAATTCGGCGGCACATTCGGCGGGCCGATCAAGCGCGACAAGATCTTTTTCTTTGCGGATTATCAAGGAAACCGGCTGATTCAAGGACAGACGCAAAGCATCACCGGAGCGCCGACTGCGGCGGCCGAAGGAGGGGATCTGTCGTCGGTGGCAGGTAGTTTTGTCGACTCGCAATGGCAATCCAACCACGGTGCAGAGCTGCGAGCATGGCAACCGGCGACTAATTGGGCGCCGCATTGACCAACTCAACTGGGATATCCAGTCGCAGCTGGCGAGAAGTATTATTTCCCGGGATGTACGACCACCAATCCCGTCACGGGCTGCGTATTCGGGAGTCCCACAGGGCCGTTCTTGTCGCCCACCTGTTCAATCCTATCTCGCAAAACCTGCTGCCGTACATTTTGCCCGCGAATCGGACGGAACAGTCAGGGCCTGCCGACTTTCACAACGAACTCCGGAAGCGACAGAACTTAGTGATAACAAATTCAGCGGGCGCGGGGACGCGAACACGAATTTCGGGCTGCTGACGGCGTATTATTATTGGGACAAATACAATCAGATCAGCCCCTATTGGCCGGGAAACGCGCCGCTGTATCCGGGGTTCAGCGTTGACGGAAAAGGGCAGACGTACAACATTACGCTCGGCGACACCAAGACGTTCAGTTCCGTCGTCGGTGAACGAATTTCGTCTCGGGTATTTCCGGTTGGATACCTTGTTCAACCAGCCGCAAGGCGGAAAGGGAGTGAAGCTCCGGACCTGGGATTTGCTTCCGGCGCCAGCGGCGCGCCGGGAATCTTGCCGCTGGTGCCTTCACTGGAAGGCGTTCCGGAAATCGATTTCAACAACTTCGTGATCGGAGTGCCGAGCCGTCCGAACGGACTGATCGAAAACATCTACCAGATCGTGGACAACTACAGCAAAATCATCGGCACGCACACGATCAAGTTCGGCGGCCAATATCATTACAACCAGCTGGAAGAGGACTTGATTGATAACGTTTCGAACGGCAACTTTTTCTTCGGGAGCAATTTCAACGGCCAGCCACAGCGAAACAGGAAGTCGACTTCGTGGATTTCCTGCTGGGCGCGCCCAGTCAATTCGTCCAGGGCCAGTCATATCCTTCCTACGGCAGCAACTATTATTTGGGCTTGTACGGCCAGGATAGCTGGCGCGTGAAATCGAATTTGACTTTCAACTACGGGCTACGGTACGACGTAAGCCAGCCCTGGAAAGAAAAGTACAACCAAATTCAAACGTTGATCCCCGGACGAACAGTCCGTCGTTTTCCCGGGCTCGCCGACCGGTTGGGTATTCCCGGGTGATCCAGGTGTTCCGCCGTCGCTGGCGCCCACGCGTTGGAACAATTTTTCTCCCCGACTAGGCCTGGCGTATTCGTTCGGCGACTATGACGGGATGCTCGGCAAAATCCTCGGTAGAGCCGGAAGCGACCAGCATCCGCGCGGGTTATGGGCATTTTCTACAGTACGTTTGAGGGCGCCACGGACTTCAATGAAATCGGAGACGCTCCCTTCGGAAACTATACCGGGCAGGTCGAGCCAACGTTCGCCGCTCCATTCACGAATCGAGCAGCGGGATCGTCCATTACCAACTTTTTCCCGGTGCACGCAACCGCCGCTGTACTTTTCCGCCAAGCATCCAGCGACCGGCCGCCGTTTGATAACTTGACCGATTTCTTCAATGCGTTCGGCACGATCGGCAGTTCGCCGGCTTTCTATAACAAGAACAAGCTCCCCTATGCGGAAGAGTACATGCTGTCCATCGAGCATCAGATCACGCGGTCGGATTTGGTGAGCGTGAGTTATGTGGGAACGCAAGCGCATCGGTTGCTCTCTTCTGAATCTGCGAATCCTGGGAGTCCGTCAGCTGTGCCTAGCAACTGGTAGCCGACGGGCGCGGTGGTTCAGGTGGGAACCGCCGAATACCCTGCGGCCCGGCGGACGAAAACGAGTCTCACGCGTCTCCCGGGCGGAGCGCATTCAGCTTGGAACGCGGCTCAATTTCCCCGGAATGATGCTGCCGAACGGTACGCCGGCATCGTTCCGTTCGGCAACGATTCGTATTTCATCACCGCCGGAGCTTCATCCTACAATTCCGCTGCAAGTCAGCTACCGGCATACCAGCGGCCGGTTGCAAACGCTGCGTTGGTTATACTTTCAGCAAGTCGTTCGACGACTCCTCCGGGTACGGCGAGCAGATCAATCCGATAAACCCCCGGTTGAGCCGCGGACTCTCTGCGTTTGACAGCACCAACAATTTCGTCGCCAGCTACAACTACATGCTGCCCTTCGATAAGTTGGGAGGACCAAAGCGACTGACGAACGGATGGGCCATCAGCGGAATCACGCGATTTGCCACTGGCCTGCCGGTCACGATTGTAGAAACAGATGATCAATCGCTGCTGGGCACTGCGTTCGGCGGCCCGATCACTCTGCCGGTGGACACTCCGAATCTGATTGGGCCGGTTGTGAAAGAGAACCCACGAAATACGGGTGGCCAATATTTCTCGATATCGTCGTTTGGGCCGTCCGCATTGGGCAAGGAAGGCAATTCCAGGCGGCGGTTTTTTCACGGGCCGGGGATCAACAACTGGGATATTGCGCTGCTGAAGGACACCACGATCACGGAGCGCTTCGATCTGCAATTCCGCGCTGAATTTTTTAACATTTTCAATCACGCGCAGTTCTTGACGCCGAGCGGGATCACCGGCTTCACTTCTCAACGTCGTGCTTCACGACTAGCGTCCGGCTCCGATCCCACAACAAAGCTGCCAGACAGCGCCGCGCAAATCAAGCACTTGCTGAGTCTAATCCGGCGAGCGGCGCTACTTTCGTCGCAAGCAGCACCTCCAACAGCAGGCACAGTCGGCATCCTCCCAGACTCCATTGCCGTTCTCCATTTTAAAGGCAGTCATGCCATGGGCATCCTGCGGAAAGTGTTCATTTTTGGACAGACAGGTGTCTTTTGGTTGGCATATTTAGGGATCATGGATGGCTCCCAGCAGAAGGTTCTTTCAACTCGCTTGTCTCATCAGTTGAGCCAAATCCAGCTTGGGGCTATCCAGCGGAGATGTGGCAATGGAATCCCCCACTGTGTTGTGCATCGATGACCGTCCACAGGTGTTGGAGCTTTGCAAATCGGCTCTAGAATCTCATGGTTATTGCGTCAAGGCCGCGTCGAGCGGCTACCCCGCGATGAAGATGTTGGAGGAAGCGTCAGTGGCCGCAGTTCTACTGGAGTACAAACAGGAAGGCATGGACGCGGAAGCCGTAGCCTGCCAGATCAAGCAACGGTTTCCGAAACTGCCGATCATCCTGCTTTCCGCATACTGCGAGATGCCAGAGCGAATCTTGTGGTTGGTGGATGAATACGTGATGAAGAGCGAGGTGCCAGAACGGCTGGTGCCGATCATCGAACGAGTATACGGACCTCCTACCGCCTTCGCGACTGGCTGTACAGGAGGGAACTGAGGCAAATAGCGTCAGAGCTACAACGGCAGCCGGGGTTCGTGGTAGGGTCTGCCGGGGTGACAGTGACACTTTTGGGAAGGGAGCACATATGTCGAATTATGAATCCGAGGTTGAACGCCACGCGGGGGTTGACATGGTTCCCTTTGGGGAATCGTTTGAATGGAATCCGGGGCCGGACGATGGCGCTCCGATTCCTCGCCCTGACTTCAACTTCAACGTGCCCAACCCGGTCGGCGCGTTGTCGCAATACACACGCCACTCGGCGACTCTTCCTTCCAGCGCCCGCCATACCGACTCCGGCCTTCGGGAACCGTGCGTCTGAGGTCAGCAAAACTCCGCCTATGAGGTTCACTTAGTTCTTAGCTTCGACAGCGTACTGATCCTCCCCTTCCGGCGCTGCGAATATCACGCTACTCTATATTGACTTGGAAGGTTAGAGAAGGGTTACCGTATGCAACTGCATACCATAGCCCATCCGCTCCCATAATGAAGTACACGTCCTGCTGGTAAAACCACTCCGGATATGCTCCAGCATAGAACCAATAGCCGCCGTAAGAGTACTCCCGGCGTCCGTTGTATTCGCGCCCACCACTTGCCTCAAAGCGGGCATGATGGTTAGGACCAAAATGACTTTCGTTGTATTCGTGTCCGTACCTATCTTTCTGACCATTTCGTGCGTACTGGGCTTGTGATTGTTGCGCATGGCCAGCGGCTTGCTGTTGTTGGTGCTGCTGGTTCTGCTGAGTCTTGGTCTGCTGTTGCTGTTGTTTCTTTTCTGGCTGTTGCTGGCCCTTGGCTTGTTGTGCCTGTTTCTGCTGGTTCGGTTCTTGGCTCTTCGCCTTTTGCTCTTGCTTCTGTGGCTTAGCTTGCTGTTCCTGTTTCTGAGGTTTGGCTTGTTCCTGCTTTGCAGGCTTAGCTTGCTGTTCCTGTTTCTGAGGTTTGGCTTGTTCCTGCTTTGCAGCAGGCTTAGCCTGTTCCTCATGCTGTGCTGGTTTAGCGCTCTCTTCATGGTGCTCTTCCTGCGCGAAGGCAGGAACAGTGACCCCGAAAAGAAGTAACAACATTCCAGTGATTACCGGCTTCATGTGGTTTTCCTCCAAAAGCTGATGCCCGTTGGTATGACTTTCTTACCACTTCTACAAACTGGTCGGCAAGAAACGATTCGAACGTTTACATTCAGTCGAATGCGCTGCCGTTTCGGCGGCGACAGCACGCGGCGACAGTACGTTGTGGCTTGTTCTGAATGTCCACTTCCGGTGAGACGGTCCCATCCCAATGTTCTTCTGGGCTAGTAGGCAATGGGCACCTCCGTTCATGAGAACTCGACATAATCGAACAATACCCGGTGCGAAACAAACCAGTCTGTCCAATATTGACCAGTCCGCGTAAGGACACTGGCACGTAAGCAGCGACGCCGGGTTGACAAATTCGCCACGGACGACTGGCTCCGCGGAGACCGAGATACTGGGAGCGCAGAAGCAACAAAAAGTCAAAGCAGCAAAGGGATCAAAGTGGCTGGAGGAACCATGGAAGGAAAGATCGGGATATACGCCGCATAACATTCGGAGAAAAAGAGCATTCTTGACCAAGCTACAGAATTTGCCGTTGATAACAAGGTTGTCATTGAGAGGCTCGATCTATGAACGAGGTTAGGTTATACACCGGCCAAACTATTTGGGAGTTTCACCCCGGTTCGCGTCGTCCTGCACGGATTTAGTCGTAGCCGACTTGTCGATCGTCGACTTGGGGGACAGGCCACAAGCAGCTGGGGGATTTGTCATCTGCTTGACGAATACACGGTAACTCGGCCCGTCCGGATGTAGCGTCGACCAGTATCCCGACCGGGTCAGCAAGGGTTTGTGCTGGACGATGATCTGGTTAAACAGAATCCTCACTCCACATTCGAGATTGTTCTTCGGCTGGAGAATGGTTTTGGCCGGATCGTTCGCTTTTAGCGCACGGTCCATTTGCCAATTGAAATTGCAGCCGTAACGCTTCTGGTCTGCGTACGCAAGCTGCAACAATCCTTGACTGCGCATGGCCATTCCTCTCACCTCATCGCGTTTCGCGACTTCCGGCTTGGTGTGACGGACGCTCGTGTTCGGATTCAGGCCGGGGCCATGGTGTAGTGGCTGGATGCGCGCAGCTTCTGCTTCCATCCGCAGCTGATCGTTTTTACTTTTTCGGCGCTCGTCCTCAAGGCATGCCGGAATCGTTTTAGTGGTCATGGCCGCAGTGTGGCAGATCTATCCCCATCCAAGCTGTTCAATTTTAGCCACTCGGTGACAATTCATGGGCCACCACGAGAAAGTGGGCGGTTTGGGGGGTGATTGGATCAGGTGGATTGACTTAGTTCAGGGAACCTGAAAGAGGGTTCGCGCGTCTATCTCCAGAGTCGGACTTCCCTCATCAATGCCGCAAAATAGGATCAAGCAGCAAATGGTCAGGAGTTCATCCTGTGATCTCGTTACGCGGCATAAGTCAGCCCGGCGTCAAGATTGCGAACCCAATCGCGTAAAGTCCGAACGACATATCAGCTCCTTCATTGAGTTAGCCGTAGCAGTTTTCGCCCGAGAACTCACCTTGCTCGCTTTGTGGGAAAGCAACCCGGAATGCGGCCGCCATCCCTCCTCCGGCATGCATCAACTCCGCAGTTCCTACTGCGATGAAGTGGCTTTCTGATTTTTAACCTGCAGATCGTTCACCACTTGCTGAACGTTGGGCACTCCAGTCGCCACCTTCTCGGCGAGCGTGCGCTTGGCTTCCGAGTTCACTTCTCCGGTTAGCGTGACTACGCCGCTCTTCACTTCGTATTTCACGTGCTCGTGCAGCTTGTTCTGGATCAGCGCCGCGTCCAGATTCTGCTCGATGCCTTTGTCCAGATCGGAGTTCACGGCCTTGGCATCTTTCTCTCCGCCCACGGGAATCACGGCGATCTGATCCGCGACAACCTGCGTGCCCGCGAGAGACTTCGCCACGGATTCGGCTTGCGCCTTCTCGTTGTCACTGCCGACTTGTCCGCCGAGGGTCACGATGCCCTTGTCACGATCCTGGCTGACGGAGACGCTCTTGAGGCCTGCTTGATCGAGCGATTTACGGATGCTGTCGGAAACATCAGGCGACTTGGTGGGGGCAGCTGAGCAGGCCACCATGATCCCAATTGCGAGCAACATAAAAAACAATTTAATCGTTTTCATATTTTCCTTTGATCGGATCTAGATTGAATCCGAGAGAATGACCAACTTCTCCTGGAGAGACAGCTTACAGGTTCGCTCATTTGCTTTGGCAGTGCTGTGCACAATCGCTCACTTTGTGAGGAAGCGCGTCCTACCGCGCCTCCTGGATGCCAGAGCTGGTTTAGAAAACGATCAATTCTGACCAGTCTTGCGCAGCCTAAAGTCCGATACTGGCCATTAACGGGGTTCTAACCCCGGAGGGAACTTCGTGAACAAATTTGGTTTTGTGGACATTCTGTGATGTAGGGAGGTTTCAATGAATCTGAATCTGCTGGATCCGAAGCTGATTGCGCTCGCCGCCGTGGTGATTCTACTCATCGTAGCGCTTGCTGTGCTGTACGTGCGAAGACGCAGGAATACAACCGCGAACCTGCAAAAGAAATTTGGGCCCGAGTACGATCGCGCAGTGCTGGTACATGGGGCAGGACGAAAAGCAGAAGCGAAATTAGAGGATCGCGAGAAGCGGGTGGAAAAGCTCAACATTCGCGATCTCGACCCGATGGAACACGACCGTTTCTTGAAACGGTGGGAGTCCGTGCAGTCCCGTTTTGTTGACTCGCCTAAGGGGGCGGTCACAGAAGCCGATGACCTGGTGTCCTCTTTAATGAAAGCCCGTGGCTATCCCGTATCCGATTTCGATCAACGCGCCGCCGACATCTCTGTCGACCATCCCCGAGTGGTGGAGAACTACCGGTCTGCGCATGAGATTGCGCTGCGGGTGGGGAAAGACGCAGCAACAACGGAAGACCTGAGAACGGCGATGATTCACTACCGCTCTCTATTTGAAGAACTGGTGCAGGCGCCAGCGACTGTTGAAAGAAAAGAAGTGGCGTAATGGCGCGTGGCAACTACGCTCTAGCAACGGAGAAGAAGTCTTGAATGACACAAATCAGCTCCTCGAGCGACACCCATTGCTAACGGTTGCGACGACGTTTGCGGTAGGTGTCGCCCCCGGGACATTGATTGGCTGGATGCTGGAAGCCTTCCACGAAGACACGCTGCATTACCGCTGTGAGTGTAAAGGCGTGTTTCGGCAGCTGAGCCATGCCGTGATTTCGACCTTTACCGCACGCCGCGGCGACGATGGCCACCGCGTCTTTTCTTTTCCCGATCTGGTTGCTCCGTATGCCGGCACCATGACGGCTGTCTATGGCTGGTATCCCGGCCGCTACGATTACAAGGATGCATTCCGAATGGGCAACAACAGCTTGCTGGGGTATGTAGGCGAAAATATCGGCCTCGAATTTCTCTATAGCGGGCCGCCCTCATGGCTTTCCCGCATGCACCTCAACAATGCGCACGGAGCGCCAGATTCGGGCCTCCAATCCATGATCGACATATTCGGAAATTGAGCACGGTCGCAGGCGTGGACCCTCCACTTCCGGGGCCGTGGACATCACTTATGTCCCCCATGGTGAGTTCCTCTCTGGGCCTGATCAACAAGTTTCTCGAGTGGTTCGGCGATCTGGGCATATTTTTCTGGCGGGTTGTGCGCGCTGCAGTGACGCCGCCGTTTGAATTCCGCGAATTAATTCGGCAGCTCGACGAGATCGGATCGATGTCTCTGCCGCTGGTCGCTTTGGCCGGCGCCGCCACCGGAGTTGTTCTTTCTTTGGAAGCCCGTTACAGCCTGACTCGTTTTGGGGCAAAGTCGCTGCTTCCCGCCGCGATCGTGTTCTCCGTTATTCACGAGACCGGCCCGATCATCACAGGTCTGGTAGTGAGTGGCCGTGTGGGCGCTGGCATCGGCGCCGAGTTGGCGTCGATGAAAGTGACCGAACAGATCGATGCCATCGAGACATCTGCAGTGAACCCTTACAGGCTGCTGGCGGCGCCGCGTATCCTGGCTTGCATCCTGATGCTGCCTCTCCTGACCCTCGCTGCCGACTTATGCGGCTTGCTAATGGGCTGGGTGGCGCAGGCACTGGTTGAGCCGCTCTCGTTACACCAGTTCATCGATAGCGGTTTCAAGGGCGCCGATTTCAATGATTTTCTGCCACCCACATTTAAGACCATGGTGTTTGGCCTGATTATTGGGCTGGTCGCGTGTTTTCAGGGAATGCGGACACGGGGAGGCGCTGCTGGCGTGGGCCGCGCAGCCACAAGTTCGGTCGTCTTGTCGTCGTTGTTCGTGATCCTGGCCGATGTCGTGCTGGTGAAACTTATTATCATATTTTTCCCGTGACCATTGACTAAGTAACTAAGCGGCTCGCGAAACAAGTATGCACACAATCGATCAAATCGAGATGGAGCCACTAGAAGTCGCGAAAGACGGCAGTGCGCCAGCTATCGCCGTCGAGGACTTGCATAAATCCTTCGGAAATCAAAAGGTTTTGAGCGGGATCAGCCTGGCCGTGAGCCGCAGCGAGACCTTGGCGGTGCTAGGACGCAGTGGAACCGGCAAAAGCGTTTTGCTGAGGCTCATCATCGGCCTGGAGAAGCCTGACTCGGGATCGGTTCACATCTTCGATCGAGACATCACCGGCCTCGGTCTCGATCAACTCGGCGAAATAAGAATGAAGATGGGTTTCCTGTTTCAACACGCCGCGCTCTATGATTCGCTAACCGTCGAGCAGAACGTGGCCTTTCCGCTGCGACACCATAGAAAAACGTTGTCGAAGTCTGAGCAGGGCGACCGCGTGATGCAACTGCTGGCGGAAGTGGGCATGGAAGGCCACCGGGAGAAGATGCCTTCGGATATCTCGGGAGGCATGCAGAAACGAGTAGGACTGGCGCGGGCGCTAGCTTTGGAGCCGGATGTTCTACTGCTGGATGAGCCCACCGCTGGTCTCGACCCCATCAGCGCTGCGGAGATCGATGATCTCGTTCTCAAGCTCCAGGCGGAACATCACATGGCATCGATCGTGGTGACTCACGATCTGCACAGCGCGAAAACGATTGCCGACCGTCTGGCCCTACTCAATGAGGGAAATGTGGTGATCGAAGGCAGCTTTGAAGAACTTCAAAGAAGTGACATCGGATTTGTTCGTGAATTTTTAGGGCACTCGTAGCAGGAAGTATGGAGGGCATATGTCGAGGGCGGCGCGGTTGGGAGCTTTCATCGTTGCGACACTGGCAATTCTGGTGGTTGGAGTCTTCATCATCGGGAGCAAGCAGTATCTCTTCAGCTCCACATACAAATTGAAGGCGCAATTCGACAATGTCGTGGGCCTGGATGCGGGAGCCGATGTGCGCGTGGGTGGCGTTCACAGTGGAACTGTAAGCAGCATCGTGCTGCCCCACAAGCCGGGCGAAAAGGTCACGGTCGTCATGGATCTCGGCAAGTCGACGCACGAGATTATCAAGCAGGACTCCGTGGCCGCCATCGCGACCGAGGGGTTGTTGGGCAACCAATATCTGGCGATCTCGTTTGGATCCGCCGGGAAAGCCGACGTGCGGGATGGCGATACCATCGCAAGCGAACCGCCACTCGAAATTTCAGACCTCCTCCAAAAGACGAGCGGCATTCTGGATAGCAGCCAGCAAGCCATCCAAAACGCTACTCGGGCGACGGCCAACCTGGACTCGATCAGCGCCAAGATCGATCACGGTCAGGGAACGGCGGGAGCGCTGGTGAACGACAAACAGCTCTACACCAACCTCGAAAAGACGACGAGCGCCATGCAGGACACGATAGTCCAGGCGCAAGCGGGCGTTACTGACTTCCAGGAAAATATGGAAGCCCTGAAGCACAGCTTCTTCGTGCGCGGGTATTTCAAGAACCGTGGCTACGAAGATTCCGCCGAGCTGACGCAAAATGAGATCGAACGTCTGCCGCAAGGCACGACAATAAGGGAGTTCACTTACTCAGCGAAGCAGCTTTTCGATAAGCAAGATTCGGCCAAGCTGAAGAATCAGAAATCGCTAAACGCTGGCGGCGAGTTCCTGGCGAATAACCAGTTCGGATTTGCGGTGATCGTAGCGTCCACAGGCATGGAAGGCGATACCCAAAAGGACTTGGTGCTAACGGAAGCACGGGCCATGGTTGTGCGCGAGTATTTAGTCGAGAACTTCGGATTTGACGATAGTCAGCTCAAGACTCTGGGAATGGGCAAGCAGACGGATGCGAGCTCGGATGCCAGCTGGGGAACGGTCAAGATCTTCATCTATCCAGCCGGAACTGAAATTCCGCCTAAAAACAAACGCAGGCCGGTATCCTATCCAAAACAGCCTCAGACCAACCGGTTCAGACTTCGGCGATCGCAACACCGAAACCACAGTAGCGGCTACCGTGACCGACGAAAGCAGCAGTATAAGTAAGTCGGTTCAACAGTTCCTGGTGAAGCGATGCCTTCCGGCGCTGCCAACTCGACTGCTCTAGCAAGAACAGCACAAGCTAGCGTTGAAGATAACCTATCGCGCGGTCTCACGAGCGGGGAAGAATAATTGCTGAGGACTCACAGCGCTATGCTGCTACCGCTTCGGGTGTGTGCAGTGTGTAGTAGGCAGGATGCGTGGCTTCGATGATGTCCTTCGCCTTGGCCACTTCTGCAGCCGTGCCGTGGGCGATCACGCAGGAATTGATCCGTCTTGAGTGCTGCTTCATACTTCACAATGCTGTCCTTAGGAATTCCTATGCTGTAGAGGCCAGCTCCCAGAGCACTCAAGCCGCCTACCACCACCGCCCCTTCCAACGCTCCCACGATCCACGCCACCAGCGGCCCAGCCACTAAGATTGGGCCGATGCCCGGAATCATGAAAAAAGCGGAGCCGAACAGAAGCCCCCAAAAGCCTCCCCAGAATGCACCCATCTTGCCCCAATACTTCATGCGATCGCCGGTGTTGTAATAGCCCACCACCTGCTCATCTGTGTGGTAGCCCTTGCCAACGATCGATAACTTCTTCATGTCGACTCCGCCGCGCTGCAGCTCTTTCACCGCTTGATCCGCTTCGGTATGCGTGTGATACACGGCGACAACTGAATTTTCCGTGGACATTTCCAGTCTCCTCGGCAACTTGCCGTCATTCTCGGACCATCAGGTCAAGTCCCAACCAGAATTATGACGGCGCAGGAAAGGGAAAACTGTTCGCAATTGCACACTGTCGTTGGAGAATTCACGTGGCCTTATGAAATGCTACACGCAATCTCATCAACGAAGCTCGGAGTTTGTGAGAACCACCTTGAGTGCGCCTTCTTTGGCGGCGTTTCGCAAACGTGTCATACGCCTTCATGATGTCGTTCATCGCGAAGCGATGAGTCACGAGCTTGTGCGGCTGCAGTTTGCCCGAGCGCACGACTTTCAGCAGCATCGGCGTGGTCACCGTGTCCACCAGCCGCGTTGTGATCGAAATGTTGCGGTCCCAGAGCTTCTCCATGTGCAGTTCCACTGGCTTGCCGTGGACGCCGACGTTGGCGATGCGTCCGCCGGCCGCGACAATGGCCTGGCAGATGCCAAAGGTAGCAGGAAGCCCGACGGCCTCGATGGCCACGTCGACGCCGGCACCTTCCGTCAGTTCCATCACGTGATGGGCGGCGCGTCCATCCGCGCTGTTGATCAGGGCGGTTGCGCCGAACTTCTTGGCGACCGCCAGGCGCTTGTCGTCCAAGTCGATCATGAAGATCGCCGCCGGTGAGTAAAATTGCGCTGTCAACAAAACGGCGAGCCCCACGGGCCCCGCGCCCACAATGGCGATCGTGTCCCCGGGTTTCACTTGCCCGTTCAGGACGCCGCACTCAAAGCCGGTCGGCAAAATGTCGCTAAGCATCACCATGGCTTCTTCATCGCCGCCGGGCGGGAAGCTGTAGAGACTCCCATCGGCTTGTGGGATGCGCACGTACTCGGCCTGAGTTCCGTCGATAGTGTTGCCCAAAATCCAGCCGCCGTGTCGGCAATGGGAATACATGCCTCTTCTGCAGAAGTCGCACTTGAGGCAGGCAGTGACGCACGAGATGATGACTTTGTCTCCAACGTGAAACTCCGAGACGCCCGTTCCGACTTGTTCAATGACACCAATGCCCTCGTGGCCGAGAATGCGGCCATCGGTCACCGACGGGAGATCTCCCTTCAGAATGTGAAGATCGGTTCCGCAAATCGTTGACGTCGTGATACGCACGATGGCATCGCCCGGATCCTGGATCGCAGGGCGCGGCTTGTCGTCCCATGCACACTTGCCCGGACCGTTATAGATCAGCGCTTTCATGGTAGCGCTGGTGCTTTGAGCGGAAGTCCTGGCAGTCGTCAGTTCCAGTTCAGCGGTTGTCATTGATATATCCTCTTGTTTATTGTTCTCCGCGATTCGAGCTTAACAACGGCACCGTCATTCTTCTGAGCAGAAGTGATCAGTCTCGCCCGGCCAATCGGATGCCCGACCGCATGCTCGAAAGTGAGCTTTTTTGAACAGATTTCGACCTCTCCGGAATGAGAAAGTTCTTCCTGAACCATTTTCCAGTGAGACGCAGTCTGCAGTATGTTTCGTCCTTCAATCGCGCCCCTCAATCCACGAAACCCGGAGCAGCAAGGTAACACCGGCAAGGCGAGGGATGATGGGCCAGAGGAATCACCATGCATATCCGTTTTATTCGTACGTTGTTGTTCGCACCACTGTTCGCGCTATTGTTCGCGCTCGTCGTGCTGTCGATGTCGGCAGCATCGTTCGCGCAAATCGGCGTGGCCATTAGGTTCGGCCCGCCCGCGCTGCCTGTCTATGAGCAACCTCTTTGTCCGGGGGACGGTTATCTCTGGACACCTGGCTACTGGGCCTACGATTACGACGTCAGCGATTACTACTGGGTGCCGGGCACATGGGTGATGGCGCCGGAAGTCGGTTTCCTGTGGACTCCGGCCTATTGGGGTTGGGGCGGCGACGGATTTGTTTTCTATGACGGCTACTGGGGTCCGCACGTAGGCTTCTACGGCGGGATCAATTACGGCTTCGGGTATTTCGGTACAGGCTTTGAAGGCGGGCGTTGGGACGGCGGACACTTTTTCTACAACCGTTCCGTGAACAACGTGAACATCACCAACATTCACAATGTTTACGAAGCCCCCGTGAGGAACAACAACGAGAGCCACGTCAGCTATAACGGTGGCAATGGTGGAATCAGCGCGCGTCCGACAGGTGATGAGGAGGCTGCGGCGCGGGACAGACATATCCCGCCGGTAGCCACTCAAACTCAACATGCGCAGGCGGCCCGAGCCAACCCGCAGCAACGCGCGTCGGCGAGCATGGGCAAGCCAGGCGTCGCCGCGACACCCAGGCCCGGAGATTTTAATGACCGCGGCGCTGTACCGGCCAAAGCGGCAGGAGCGCCTTATACTCCAGCCACTCGTGGCGGAGATCAGGGGCGCAATGCTGCTCAACCCAGCACGGCCGTCCATCCTCACGACCTTCCGCCCTTAACCAAGAGCACTCCAAATACGGGCAACCCGAAGCAGGACAGGAAGTACCAGCAGCAGCAGGAAAAGCAAGTTGCGAAGCAGCAACAGGAACGAGACAAACTCCAGCAGAAGCAGGACCAGGAGCACCTGAACCTGGATAAACAGAAGGCGAATGACGCGCAGAAGCAGCAGGTGGAGCAGAAGCACCAGCAACAAACGCAGCAATTGCAGCAAAAACACCAACAGCAGACGCAGCAGTTGCAGCAGAGAATGCAGCCAGCGAGCCGGGAGCCGGGCCGGAGGTAAGAATCTCTGGAAAACGCTCTGATATGGAAGGCCAGTCGCATCGGTGCGCCGTCGGCTAACGACGGATGGTCAACGAGGAAATTGCGGAGCCAATTGGACGCCGCTTTGACCGATATTCGTGACCGACTGTACGAATTTCTCAGCGACGGCGGCAGCCTCGGCATCTGGAATTGGAGCCGATTGAGCCTCGTGTGTAGCCTTGATCTTCCGGAGGCGCTCCACCGTGTATGCCTCCTCATCGTCGTCAATCACCGTGTGGTGAGTGGGGCACATCAGGAGAAGGTTGGCGTAGGCGTGACTCTCCACGTCGGTTTGGCCGACTTCATAGCGCGCACTCCCAGGCCGTGCCCCCTTGATATGGCATACCTCCCCAGTCAATGTTCTCGTTGACTGCTATAGGTGCGCGGCATTTCGGAAAAGCGCATCGGTTGCTAGAACGAGCAAACAACCGCTTGATGTCAGTGATACCTGGACCGCTGGAAGCCACTCAGTTCTCCTCACGGTAGAAAACCGGCCACAGCCGCATTTCAACTGAAAGCAACGAGAATAATGCACAATTCGTGCACAATTTGAAAAGGGCGCCGATCGCTCGGCGCCCTAACTGTATGATTCCTTTGGTTGCGGGGGGTGGATTTGAACCACCGACCTTTGGGTTATGAGCCCAACGAGCTACCAGACTGCTCCACCCCGCAGAAAAATCATAACAGCGCGGTGAAGCAGGGTCAAACAGGCTGGCGCTCCGCTAGTGAGCAGATCGGTAGTGGAGCAACTCAAGATGAGTCGCTTCGCACTTCATCCCGTAACTGGTTATTCCTTAGCCGGTCCGCTTGAATTCTTGACGTCTTTGCACGGATTCATTCCATGTGGACCCGCTCGGCGCTCTTCTTTGCCTTGCTTGCACGCTTGACTCAGCGGCGCTTGCGGCATCGCTAATGCAACAACCCAGATACAAAACCTGAATTTTTCCGCAGCCTGGCAAAGCGTGCCCCGCGACTGGAAGCGCGGTCAAAACGCCACACTGACTGCCAGCAGCAAGGCTGAGGCACTTCCTCGGACTCTGTACAATGTCTGCGTACAATGATTGCGCGACAATGATTGTGCGGGATCTTGATCGAATCGGATGAGCCTTCAGACTCTAAACGACATTTTGTTGGCGGTGTGCAAAAGCCGCCGCGACCGCGTCATGCTGCAAAGACAGGCCCTGGGCTGGGCGCCGATCTCCTCGACGGAGATTTACCGCGGCGTCGTGGGTGTGGCTCGCGCGCTTGAATCCTGGGGTATCGGCAAAGGCGATCGCGTCGCCATCCTCAGCGAAAATCGCCCGGAGTGGACGATCACTGATTTCGCAACGCTCGCCCTGGGCGCGGTCACGGTTCCGATTTATTCCACACAGACAGCGGAGCAGACTTCGTTCATCCTCAGAGATTCCGGGGCGCGCGTCGTCGCGGTGTCCACCAAGCACCAGTTGGAAAAGGTGCTGACCGTCCAGCGTCACACATCGGTGGAGCGGATCGTGGTGATGGATGCGATCGAAACTGCTCACGCGGTCCACATGCAGGAACTGATGCTGCAAGGTCCGACCGACTTCGATCCGGAATTCGATGCCCGCGCGCGGTCGATTGGGCCGGACGACCTGGCGACAATTATTTACACCTCAGGCACTACGGGAACTCCGAAGGGAGCGATGCTGACCCACGGGAACATGGCGTCGAATATCGCGTGTTCGCTCGATGGATTCGGCGTCGGAACAAAAGGAGAAGAGGTGAGCGTATCTTTTCTGCCACTTTCCCACGTGACGGCGCGGCACGCGGACTTCGCGCTGCTCTACCGCGGGGTGGTGCTGGCGTATTGCCCTGACATTAAGCAACTGGCGCAGGCTTTGGCGGAAGTGCGGCCCGCCACCTTTATTGCTGTGCCGCGCGTGTACGAGAAGATTCGTCAACAGGTGATCCTGAAGGCTACGGGCTTTCCGAAAAACGCCGTCTATCGCTGGGCGCTTTCTGTCGGCCGCGCTCACCGCGCCGAGACTCTGGACGGAACCAAACCTTCGGCGCTCTCCTGGAAAATCGCGGACCGGCTGGTCTTTTCCAAGGTGCGCGCCGGGATGGGTGGAAAGGCGGAGGAGTTCATTTCCGGAGGCGCGCCGCTGGGCCGGGAATTGGCGGAGTGGTATGCCGATATCGGTATTCGCATCCACGAGGGATACGGGCTGACGGAAACTTCACCGGTGATCGCCGTGAGCACGCCCGGGGGGCACAAACTGGGAACTGTCGGCAAGCCGCTGGCGAACGTCGAAGTGCGGATTGCCGATGACGGCGAGGTGCTGGTGCGCGGGCCCTCGGTATTCAAGGGCTATTGGAATCGTCCCGAGGAAACGCGCGACGCCTTTGTGGACGGCTGGTTCAAGACGGGCGACATCGGGCAACTCGACAGCGAGGGTTACCTTTCGATCACGGATCGCAAGAAGGATCTGATCAAGACTTCCGGCGGGAAGTTCATCGCGCCGCAGCCGATCGAGAATTCGCTGAAGCTGAACCCGCTCATCGGGACAGCCGTGGTGATTGGTGACCGGCGGAAATTTCCCGCGGTGCTGATCTCGCCGCACTTCCCTGTTTTGGAAGATTGGGCGCGGGCGAACCAGGTTGACTTTGCGACGCGGCAAACACTCGTCGCCAACGTCAAGGTGCAGGCGCTGTACGAAGGCATCATCGAAGAAGTGAACCAGAACCTGGCGCGCTTCGAAAAACTGAAACGTGTGCTGATGGTAGCGGAAGAATTTTCGGCGGAGGATGGAACGCTGACGCACACACTGAAGGTGCGGCGACGCGGGATTGAGGAGCGGTACCAGGCGTTGATTGATGAGATGTACGCGAAGGCAGAGGGGGCGGGAGGATGATCCGGTCGCTGCGGATTGCGACCTGGCGTTTTGAAGGGCGCGGCTCCCAGCCGCGCCGTAAGCATTGCAAAATCAAATGCGGCTTTAGCCGCTGAGGTGGAATCGAGTCAGCAGGGCGACTTCTTCCATCGCTCGACGGTCGTACAATAAGGTTATGACGGACTCACTCATTATCGCTGGCAGGCAATTCCGTTCCCGCTTGATCGTTGGGACCGGCAAATACAAATCTTTTCAGGAAACCGCCCGCGCGCTCGAGGCCAGTGGCGCCGACATGGTGACGGTGGCCGTGCGCCGGGTGAATCTCGACCGCAGCAAGGAGTCTCTGCTCGATTACATCGATCCGAATAAATATTTCCTTCTGCCGAACACCGCCGGCTGCTATACCGCCGATGACACGATCCGCACGGCCCGGCTGGCGCGCGAGGTTGGACTCTCCGACTGGATCAAGCTGGAAGTGATTGGCGACCAGGCAACGCTGTATCCGGACGTGCAAGCGACGCTCGAAGCCACTGGAGTGCTGGCAAAAGAAGGATTCACGGTGCTGGCCTACACGTCGGACGACATCGTGTTCGCCAAGCGACTGGTGGATGCGGGCGCTTCGGCGGTGATGCCTTTGGGCGCGCCGATCGGCAGCGGGCTGGGCATTCAAAACACCGCCAACCTGCGAATCCTGCGCGAGATGATCACGGGCGTCCCGTTGATTGTGGACGCGGGCGTGGGCACAGCTTCCGACGCCGCCATTGCCATGGAGTTGGGTTACGACGCCGTGCTGATGAACACCGGCATCGCCGGCGCCCAGGAACCGGTGCTGATGGCGGAGGCGATGAAGCACGCAGTGCTGGCAGGACGACAGGCGTACATGGCGGGCAGAATGCCGCGGAAGCTCTATGCGACCGCCAGTTCGCCGCTGGAAGGCGTGGTCAGATAAAGAAAACGTGCAGCCATAGCGCAGCACGACACGCGCTCCGCAACTAAATCTTGTCATCCCGAGCGAAGCGAGGGATCTGCAGTCCGCGGCGAGCTGCAGATCCCTCGCTTCGCTCGGGATGACAATTCGTAGAGAGCTTCGTCTCTGCGCCGCGATTAGCGGCACGACTCCACTGCCCTAGAGCATCGCGACGCTGTCAACGTGGATCGTGTCCCCTTTAATGTGTCCGGTCACGGCAACGTGATGTCCATAGTGATCCTTGAGAGCATCGGGATTGTCTACCGTCAGGACCTTCTGGTCCTTGTCGGTAACGACGACTGGCTTGGCGCCGGCTGCGATGCACTTCTTCGTGCATGCCTCCGACGTCCGCGTTGGCTCCCTTAACTCCACACTTCGAGTCGCTAACCCAGCCGTTCACGGTCTGGGCATCGCTGGCAAATGACACCGAGGCGACCAACAAAATCAGCGCGACGGCAAGTAACAACAAGAGAAGTTTCCGCATGTCACCCTCCTTAAATTGGTTCCCACACGTGATGCGATCCCTGAACTTTATCACAGGAGCGGCGAAGCCTGCGCTGTCAAAAACTGGGGAAGCTCCGCAACCGCGCAGCCAGCATCTGCCTGTCGTTCTTACTTTCGCTCTTTACTTTCGTTCTGGGCGCGCCCCGTGGGTGGCTTCTGCGGAGGATCGGGAGCGACGAAAACAACTTCTCCAGTCTTGGTGTAGTGAAGCTGCTCGCGGGCTTCCTTCTCGATGGCGGCAGGATCGGATTTGAGCGATTTGATCTGGTCGACGTACTGACCGTTTTCCTTCTGCAGGCGATCGACCTCATTCTTCAGCGATTGCATCTCCGCGCGCTTCTGCCGATAAATGACCATGCCATTGGCTCCGAACGTGGCGTGCAGAATCAGGCCTACTATAAGAAGGATAGCGGCCGCCGTTCCCAGGCGACGCCACTCCAGCGCCAGCCACGACCAGACCGGACGGGTGCGCTCCACCCAGCGCGCCGCCACTGCCTCTGCCCTGGGAGCCTGACCCTTGGCCTGCGATCGCATGCGATCGCCTGATCCATCGCCTGATCAATGACCGCGCGGAGGCCTTCCTCCCGGCGTGGAAGGATGCGCGCTCTCGACGGTGCTCCTAGTCGAAGATCCATGCTTTCGCTGCCGCACTCAACTTTGCGAGGTCTTCCTTGCTGCGCGCTTCGCTATACACGCGCACCACTGGCTCCGTGCCCGAGAGCCGGTAGCAAACCCACGATCCGTCGGCGAAGACGAGTTTGAGTCCGTCGGTCCTCACCACGCGAGCAACTTTGATGCCATGAAACTCGCTCGGATCGCTACGTAACTTCTCAGTAAACTTCTGTTTTACTTCCGGAGTCAAGCGGAAGTTCTCCCGCAGGGGATAGAAGGAACCAACTTCGGCAAATAGGCTCGCCCAGTTGTTTGCCGAGCGACTTGCCACGGCGAGCGACCATCTCGCAGCAGAGCAGGCCGGCGAGCACGCCGTCTTTTTCCGGCACGTGTTTGCGGATGGAGAGGCCGGCGCTTTCTTCGCCGCCGATGAGGATCTTGTCCTGCTTGATGAGTTCGCCAATATATTTGAAGCCAACTGGGGTTTCGTGGAGTTCGATTTTGTGTTTTTCGGCAAGCGCGTTGATGAGATTGGTGGTGGCAACGGACTTGCCGACTCCGTTCTTCCAGCCGCGCGTTTCGACCAGGTAGTCAAAGAGCAGCGCAATGACGTAGTTAGGCTGGATGAACGTGCCGTCCTCGTCAATAATCCCGAAACGATCGGCATCGCCATCGGTCGCGATGCCAATAGCCGCGCCCATTTCGCGCATTTTGACGCGCAGGTCTTCGAGCAGGCGATCGTCGGGCTCGGGGGCGTGGCCTCCGAAGAGCACGTCGCGGGTGTCGTGGACGGTAGCGACGGTCACGCCGGCCTCGCGCAGGAACGCGTCCGAATAGCCACGGGCCGCGCCCCACATGGGATCGAAGGCAACCTTCACGCCAGCTTTCTTGATGACATCGAGATCGACGATTTCGCGCAAACGCGAGAGATACATGCGGCGAGGATCGATCGATTGGGACTGCACGTCGGCCTTTGCTGCGTGCGGCGTTTGCGGATCGGCGTCGAAGGCGGCGATCTCAGACTCGATAGCTTGCGTAACCTCGGGGAGCGCGGGCGCGCCATCAGGCGTCGAGAATTTAATACCGTTGTATTCCGGCGGATTGTGCGAGGCGGTGAAGTTGATGGCGCCGTCGGCTTTGGACTGGATCACGGCATAGGAAATGGTGGGTGTGGGCGCGGGCTCCGCAATGACCAGCGGCGTAATGCCGTAGCTGGACAAGATGCCGGCGGCCGCGGCGCAGAAAGATTCGCCCAGGAAGCGCGGATCGCGGCCAACAATGACTTTGACTTTTGCGCCGTTCGACTGCTGCGACGCCACGTAGCGCGCGATGCCGTGCACGGCGCGGTTGACGTTCGCAAAGGTGAACTCTTCGGCCATCACGGCCCGCCATCCCGATGTGCCAAACTTGATTTGCGTTGCCATCGGCTGCCTCGTATGCTTCGAGTGAAACTTGAATCTCTCTGATTTGCAATCTTGGATTTGATACGACCGATTTTATATGACCGACAAAAGGCTCGTTCTTACGACTTGCGGTTCGCTCGAAGAAGCCCGGAGCATCGCCCATGCGCTGGTTGACCGGCAACTGGCAGCCTGCGTCAACATCGCTCCCCAGATTGAATCGGTATATCGCTGGCAAGGCGAGGTCGAGACGGCAACGGAGTGGCTGCTCGTAATCAAAACGACGATAGACGCCTTCGATCGTGTGCGCGAGGCTTTGAGTGAGCTGCATTCCTACGAACTACCGGAGTGTATCCAGATTGGTATTGAAGATGGAAGCGCGGCGTACCTGGAGTGGATTGGAGAGTCAGTGCGCTAAGACGCTGTCAGCCTTCATCAGCTATCAGTCATTCCGAGGCAAGATCCAGTTCGTCACTAGATGAGACTCGCATGGCTCGATGGCAACTAAATAGGCTCTAGATCGCGGCCAGCGCCTGGTCGAGATCGGCGAGGATATCGTCCACGTCCTCGATACCGACGGAAATGCGAACCAAGCCATCCGTGATGCCGATTTTGCGGCGGCCTTCTTCGCCGACGGCAGCGTGCGTCATCGTGGCAGGATGCGAAATCAGGGTTTCGACTCCGCCCAGCGATTCGGCCAGAGAACACACACGCACCTTGCGCAGCATCTTGTTGGCGTTCGCGAGCGATCCGGTTTCGAAAGCGATCATGGATCCGAAGCCGGACATCTGGCGTTTGGCCAGTTCGTGCTGCGGATGATCCGGCAGTCCGGGATAGAAAACCTTCTGCACTTTTTTGTGTTTCGAGAGATAGTCGGCGACTTTGCGACCGTTGCAGTCGTGCTGCAACATGCGCACCGCAAGCGTCTTCACCCCGCGCAGGATCAGCCAGCACTCGAAGGGCGACAGGATGGCGCCGGCCGCTTTCTGAAGAAAAGCAAGTTTTTCCGCCTGCTCGGGCTTGGTGCAGACCACGACACCTCCCAGCCCGTCGCTGTGTCCGTTGAGGAATTTCGTGGTCGAGTGGACGACCATGTCGGCGCCGAGCTCGATCGGACGCTGGAAATATGGCGACATGAAAGTGTTGTCGACCACCACCTCAACGCCGTGCCGGTGGCTGAGTTCGCTGATGGCGTGGAGATCGCAGAGCTGCATCAGCGGGTTGGTCGGCGTCTCCAAAAACACCAGCCGGGTGTTCTTCCTGGAATGCCCGTTCCACGTTGTTGACGTCGGATGTATCGACATACGTAAATGTCAGACCAAAGTTGACGAGGACCTGATTGAACAGGCGCGGCGTCCCGCCGTAGAGATTGTGGCCGGCAACGACGTGGTCGCCCGCTTTGAGCATCGTAGCGACGGCGTTGATCGCCGCCATCCCACTGCCGAACACGCGTGATGCCGTGCCGCCTTCGAGCGCAGCCAGGTTGGTCTCCAATCGGTCGCGCGTCGGATTCGATACGCGCGCGTATTCGTAACCTTTGTGCTTGCCGATCTCTTCCTGAACGTAGGTGGAAGTCGCATAGATGGGAACAGTGACGGCCCCGGTAGCAGGGTCGGGCTCTTGTCCGGCATGGATGGCGCGGGTTGCGAAGCCCGATGGTTTGCTGGTCAAAGATTTCTCCTGGACCAGACCTTCCCTGTAAGACGCGGCTTGCCGCGTCTCCTGCCGCCGAGTGAGACGGGGCGAGCTCGTCTCTACGGAGGGCATCGCCGAGAGCCCCAAGCTAAGAGCTAACAGCTAACAGCCGCTCCTATATTCCGCCTTCAAAAATCTTCTTCGACAGATACCGTTCGGCCGAGTCGGGAATCAGCGTAACCACGCGCTTCCCTGCCCCAAGGCGCTTGGCGATTTCGACCGCAGCGTAGACGTTGGCGCCAGCGCTTGAGCCTCCGAGCACGCCTTCGCGCGCGGCCAGTTCTTTGACCATCCCGAAGGCCTGATCGTCGGTCACCATCATGACTTCGTCGCAAACCGAGCTATCGAAATTTTTGGGGATGAAGCTCGATCCGATCCCTTCCACCTTGTGCGGACCGGGCTTTGCCGCCGCCCAGGATCGAGCCTTGAGTCTCCACCGCCACGGCGTGCACCTTCGCCAGCCGCTCTTTCAGAAAACGGGCAACTCCGGTAAAAGTTCCGGCCGTGCCGCAGCCCACCGTGATGGCGTCGACGCGCCCATCCATCTGCTCAAAGATTTCGCGGGCGGTCGTTTCGTAGTGGTAGTCGGGGTTGGCGGGGTTGTCAAACTGCGCGGCCATGAACGCCGATGGGTCAGGTGGCCAGCAGGTCATTGGCGCGATCGATGGCGCCTTGCATGCCCTCGGCTTCCGGGGTGCGGGTCACCTCGGCGCCGAGGGCCCGCATGATGATGGCCTTTTCCTCCGAAAATTTTTCCGGGACGAACAGCCGTACTTTGTAGCCGCGACTCACGCCGATCAGAGCGAGGCCGATGCCGGTGTTTCCGGCGGTGGCTTCGATGACCGTACCCCCCGGCTTCAGCTTGCCTTCGCTCTCGGCGCGCGCGATCAAGCCAATGGCGGCGCGGTCTTTCACGCTGCCGCCCGGGTTCAGGTATTCGAGCTTGGCGAAAATGTCGGCCGCTCCCGGAGGAGCCAGCTTCTTCATGTGCAGCATCGGCGTTTCGCCGACGAGCTTCGATATGTCGTCGCTCAGGCGCAGGCCGGAGCGGGTTGTCGAGGTGGCCACTCTCTACAGAGTAAGGAACGCTAGCCGCCAGCGTCAATCGCCATTCGTCTTGCCCGAGCGCCCCGCAGCCTCGACCGTCGTAGTCGGGTCGGCGCCTTGCCAACTCACGTCGGCCGTCGGCCCGTACGTCGCAGGCACCGGCTTTCCCAGCAAACGCAGGTAGACCGTCAACTGCGTCCGGTGATGAGCTGTATGCAAGACGCGCCGCCAGAAGATCCAGATCCGTTCCCGGCGGGTATCAAAGAAAGGAACAACCGTCCGCCACCAGTCCTCATCGCGTTCCGCCATGAATCCGAGTCGCGGCAAGGCCAGCTCCAGCATCCGCCGCTTGAAGTCCTCGACCGAAAGCCTCTGCGGCAGGACTTGTTCCGCTGCGACTTCCGGCGCGCCGAGGAATTCGGCGAAGAATCGCCGCTCCGACAGCAGTTGGTGCTTCATGATGTCGGCAACTGAACTCGAACTCGGATGAGGGCGGTAGCCAAGATCGGAATCGACAAAGGTCGCCCAGACGGAAATGACTTTGTTCGTCTCGCTGGCGTAGGTATCGAGCACGTGCTGGAGGAGCGCAACCCGGGAGCGTGGGATTTGTTCGTCACGAATCGCCGACACCGGATATTTCATAAATGCAATGTGCGCTCCCGCCTACTGCGCCCCTCGAGCGGGCTCGCTTCCGGCGTAATAGCCGCTTTTCGTGCGGACGGTGAGTTTGCCGTAGCTGTGCGAATGGGCGTCCACTTTCACTTGACGGTAGCCGCCCTGGTTTTTCGGCGTCGTCGGTTTGTATCCAATGGTGTACTGGCTGCGAATATCGTGGGCCACGCTACGGCTGATGGCGTCAACTTCATCCAGCGTTTTGGGGAAGAAAGCGAGGCCGCCCGTTCTCTCGGACATGATTTGCAGGGCACGTTTGGCGTGCTTCGGGTGCTCTTCCTTCTCCAGGATGCCAATGGCGTAAACCGTTGGTCCGCCGTCGCCCTGCAGACGCCGTACCGCCTGCTCAAGAGTTTCTGCGCTCTCGTTGTCGTCTCCGTCCGTAACCACAAGAATGATTTTCTTTTCGCGCTTCGCTTCTTTTTTCAAGTGGTCCGCCGAGGCTACGACGGCATCGTAGAGCGCCGTGCCGCCGCGAGCCTCGATTTTTTCCAGCCCCTGTTTCAGCTTGTTGATGTTGGAAGTGAAATCCTGGTCAAGGTAGTACTCGTCGTTGAAGTTGACGATGAATACCTCATCATTGGGATTCGACGAGCGCACCAGATTCAGGGCCGCTGCGTTCACCTTTTGCCGCTTCTCGCGCATGGAACCGGAGTTATCGACCACGATGCCCATGGCGACGGGGATGTCTTCGTGGCGGAACGAAGTGATGGTTTGGGGATGCCCGTCCTCGTAGACGTTGAAATCGCCCTTATCGAGGTTGGTGATGATGCGTTGCTTGTCGTCGATGACCGTGGCGTGCAGCACGACTTCGTCGACATCCTTGCGGAAAACGAAGACGCCGCTGTCGGCGGAATCCGGATTCTGCCCCTCATTCGGAGCGGCGACTTGTCCCGTGGAGACTGGCGGAGGCGCGCCGCTGGCCGGTGCCGATGGGGAATTCGCAGGCGATTGGGAACTGCGCAACCGGGGCCGGAGGCGGCTGGTTCGGGGCTCCGCCTTGCGTTTGAGAGTTAGCCAGGAACAGCGCTGTCAGAAGAAGAAGAAGATCGGAAGAAGAACGTCATTCCGTCGGCCGTTATTCCGTCGGCGCATAGTAACCCGTCTTGGCGTAGACCTTGAGCGGCGGCAATCCTTTTGGCGGTAAGAGCTTCACTTTTATTTTACGCCATTTGCCATCGCGCACTGGGTTCTTTGGACGGTATCCGAGGACATATTGGTTGCGCAACTCGATGCCAATTTTTGTGGAAACGTCCGCCAGGTCGTTCGGGTTATCAATGGTAAAAGCCCGGCCACCGGTGAGCTCGGTGACATCGCTCAACAGGGCAGGTCCGAGCCGCTCTTCTTCGGTCGGGAAATAATGATCGTAGATGCCGATGGCGTAGATAAGAATGTCGGCCTCTTTGACCAGGGATCGAATCTCGCCTTCGGTATAGCGGCTATGGTTGTCGCCGCCGTCGGAGATGATCAGCAAAGCCTTCTTCGGATACTTCGCCTGCCGCATTTTGCTGACGCCAAGGTAAATGGCGTCCAGCAGGGCCGTGCGGCCCTTGGGCATCGTATAGAGGAGCCGGCCCTGAATGTCATCCACCGAACTGGTGAAGTCGGAGATCTCCTCCGGCTTATCGGCGAAGGCGATCACGAAGAACTCGTCCTGCGGGTTGGCGGTCTTGAAGAACTCCATCACCGCCTCGCGGGCGCGTTCGATCTTGCTGCTCATGCTTCCGCTCATATCAAAGATCACGCCGATCGAAACCGGAGCGTCTTCGCTGGAGAAAGTCTTGATCTCCTGCTGGTCTTTGCCTTCGAAAAGATTGAAGTTCTGCGCGGTCGAGGCCGGTTACGAGCCGGTTCAAGGGATCGGTGATGGTGACCGGTACCAGCACCATGTCCACGTTGGCTTTGAAGGGCTTGGTGTGGGTCTTGAGCGCCGGATCCATGGCCGGACTCTTTCGGAGCGGGTGGCTGGACGCGGGGCTGGATGTGGACGTCCTCAGTCGAATTCTGGGCGAGAAGCGGGAGGGCGCTGCACACAGCAAGCAGCAGAAGAACAGCACAGCGAGACGCGAACCGAGAACTGTTTGCGGTACAACATAGGCCCCACTAAATCCGCGCCGTGAAGGGAGGCGACCCGCATCCCAAAAGGCGGGCCACAACAAGCTTTGCTGGGCGGATATTAGCACAATCCCGAAAAAGTGTTGTCACTTTTTCGGACGCGCCCATTAGATTCGGGACCGAACTAAAAGGTGGCTTCTGACTCTGTGCATTTTTTCCTCCTTTTGCTTCTTTGGCGCCGGGTCCAGACTGTCCCTGCTACAATTCTGCGTTCCCATTATGGCAATTATTTCCCCATTCCGAGCTTGGCGCTACGACCCTGAGCGCGTACCCGTCCAGCAGGCTGTGACCCAGCCCTACGACAAAATCACCCCTGCCATGCAGGAAGCGCTACTACCAGGCCAGTCCTTATAACCTGGTGCGGATTATTCTCGGGAAACGCCTGCCGACGGACGGCGACGCCGAAAACGTCTATACCCGGGCGGCGGCATCCTTCCGCGACTGGCGCCAGACGGGAATTTTGCGGCGCGATCCCGAGCCTTCGATCTACCTCTATTCCCAGACGTTCCGGCTTCCGGGAGACGTTCCGGTAAAGTGCCGGGAAGCGTGCCTGGAGGCCAGGCGTCGGCCGAGCGGCGGGGCTTCATTGCTCTCGGCCGGATCGAGGAGTATTCCGCGGGCGTCGTATTCCGTCACGAGCAGACTCTGGCCAAGCCGAAGGCCGACCGACTGGACCTGCTGCGCGCGACTCGAGCCCACTTCGGCCAGATCTTCATGCTCTATAGCGGGGCGGGCAAGGTGGATGCCCTGCTCGATTCGGCGGCCGCCAGAAACAGCGACATCGAGGTCACCGACGAGTACGACGTCGTGCACCGCGTCTGGAAGATCTCCGATCCTTCGGTCATTGCCTCCGTGCAGGGACAGATGCGGGATCGGAAGCTGATCATCGCCGACGGCCATCACCGCTATGAGACTGCCTTGGCTTATCGTAACGAGCGGCGAGCCGAGGCCGAGACGGGAACGGGCCTGCCCGTTCCTTACGACTCGGTCATGATGACCTTCGTCGACATGGCTCGCCCGGGCATGGTGATTCTGCCGACGCACCGGCTCGTGTTTGGCTTGCGATCTTTTTCGGCTGCACAATTTCAGGCGGAGGCGCGGAAATACTTCAATCTCGAAGAGGTCGATGCCGGAATCGATGCGGCGCGCGCCACCGCCATTCTGCAGCAAGCCGGGCACGCGGGAACGGCGCTGCTCGCGGTCGCCGCCGAGCGTGCATTTCTGCTGCACACACCGAATGCCATGGGCGCCCGCTTTTTCGGTAAGCTTTCTCTCCGCCAGCAGGCGCTGGACGTCGTGCAATTGCACAAGTGCCTGCTGGAAGGCGTGCTGAAGATCTCGGAGGAAGCCATTCGCAACCAGGAGAACGTTTCCTATTGCCGCGAGGCCGCGGATGCGCTGCTGCAGGTGCGAAGTGGAAAGGTCCAAGTGGCGTTCCTGATGAATCCGGTGCGCATGGAGCAGGTTCGCGATATCGCCTTTGCCGGCGAAGTGTTGCCCCAGAAGTCCACCGATTTCTATCCCAAGTTGCTAAGCGGGCTCACGATTTATGCGCTGGAGTAGCAAAGTGCAGTTCTCAGTTCCCAGTTCTCAGTTCTCAGTACCCAGCTTCCCGCTGAGAACTGGGAACTGAGAACTAGGGTTTAGCCGAAGTGCCCTCCACCACTACGCCGACGACTTTGACAAAGAAGGCTCTCGCCATCCTGTTGGCCACCTGACGCTTCTGTCCGTGGCGCCCTCTGCGCCGCCCTCCGCGGACGAGAAGCACATCTCCGTCTATTCTCCCGGTCGCCAGTCTACACGCTTCCGGTTCTGGATCGTGCGGGCCGTGAGTATGTCGGCCTGCTCGAACTTCTGGAACCGCTGGGCCGAGTCAGCACCCAGTCCGATGGGCGGCGTTTGCGGCTGCGCTATAACGCTGTCGATGCGGACTTTTTCGCGGGCAAGACGCGAGCCAAGATTCATGGGCGCGATTTTGATTTCGGCGCTCCCTTCCTCATTGAAAACTCGCGCGGATTGGTTCCGCTAAGTTCGCTGAGCGCGCTGCTGCCGCGTTTTCTGGGAACGCCGGTCAATTTTCGCGAAAGCGCGCGCCGCCTATTCATCGGCATCGTCGGCATACAACCCAGTTTCCGGCTGGACGCGGGCAACCCTCCGCGGCTGCTGCTGAACTTTAGCGCTCCGGTGAATCCGACGATTTCCACCGAACCGGGCAAGTTGCGGATGGTCTTTAAGCGCGACCCGGTCGTGTCCCCGGGAAGCCAGTCGATTTCTTTTGACAACAAGGTCATCACCCATGCCAGTTACTCCGAGAACAACGGCGACGCCGAATTAGACGTGGCTGCCAACGAGCCGCTGATGGCCAGCTTCGCCGACGACAGAAAGACGATCGTGATTTCGGCGGTCATCGCTCCGGTCCAACAAACGCCAGCGGCACCGAGTGGCGTTGGAACTGGAACTGGAACCGGATCGCAGAATCCTGCACAGGCCCGACCGGCTGCAAACAGCGGCTCGGGCAGTAACAATTCGCGTCGCGTTCTGGCCGTGGTCGATCCCGCACACGGTGGCGATGAACGAGGTGCGGCCTTGACCGATACAGCTGGCCGAGAAAGACGTCACGCTGGGATTTGCGCGGCTGCTGCGGCACGAACTGGAGATTCGCGGTTTCGCGGTCGCGTTGCTGCGCGACGCCGATACCAGTTTGACTCTGGATCAGCGCGCCGCAGCCGCCAACGTTGCCCGCGCCGGAATCTACATCAGCCTGCACGCGGTTTCGCAAGGCAGCGGCGCACAGGTTTACACCGTGGTGCTTCCGGTGGAAGGAACGAGCAAAGGAGCGTTTCATGCGTGGAATGCGGCCCAGGCGCCGGCTTTGCCGGTCAGCCGGATGGTGTCGGCGGCCATCGTTGCCGAGATGCAGAAGAGAGAATTCCCGGTGCGAGCTTCTTCCGCGTCGCTGCGGCCGCTGAACAATGTGCTTCATGCCCGCGGTCGCGGTGGAACTGGCGCCCGGAGCCGATGGCATCGCCGACTTGACCTCGGCCAATTATCAACAGCGGGCCGCGGCGGCGATTGCCGATGCGGTAGTCTCCGTCCGCGACCGACTTGGAGTGCAGCCATGATGAGCCACAAATCGGGTCATCGGGTCATCGGGTCATCGGGTGATCGAAGGTCGAAGGGCCTTTGATCTTCGATAAATGCGGCCCGATGGCCCGATCACCCGATCACCCGATCTGAGACGGGACACTCCATGATCCCGCGCCATCTTCTGTTCGGTGTGGCTGCGCTGCTCGTGCTGGTGGTGGCGATGGGAATCTACCTTCGGCAGATGCGGCGACAGGCAAAGGAATTGGAGTCTCCGGCAGCCAACGCGTTGCCTGTCGCTCCCCCAGCCTCCGGTCCGACGGAGGCGGTGACTCTCTACGTGGCGGATGACGCCGCCGGCATACTGCGCCTGCGATCGGCGCAGATTCCTCTTCCCGGAGGACGCCAGCAGCGAGCCGAGGAGTTGTTGCGCGCGCTGCTGCGCATCTACCAGCAACCGGGCGCTCCGCATCCTCTGCCTCCGGCGGCGGACATCCGCGCCATCTACCTGGTCGATCCGGGCGCGGCCGTCATCGATCTGAATGCTGCCTTCGCCGACCAGCACCGCTCCGGCATTCTCAGCGAGCAGCTCACCGTGAATTCGCTGGTGGAGACGCTGGCCCTCAACGTTCCCGGGATAAGCGGGTCAACATCCTGGTCGAGGGCAAGACGCGAGATACGCTCGCGGGACACGCGGACCTGAGCGAGACGTTCGACGTGACCGCGGTTGAGCAGGCGGGCAATCAGTAAGGCATGCCTCTAGTTAAGTCCAAGGTACGGCGTACCCCCCTACCCCCCTATTGACAATCATAGAGTTACAGGGCTAGCGAACACTCCAAAATCTTTGACTTTAAAGGACCTATAGTCAAAATATTCCGGAATAAGGACTTACGGTTGTCAAAGAGCGCTGAAAATGGCTTTGGGGCAGCTTCGAGGGTCGTCTTAGTGGACGGACCTCGAAACTGCCCCAATCAGATTTTTATTGTCGCGCGCGACGGATTTTGCGTCAATGAAATTCGGTCATGGATGGTTTGTGATAAGAGTGGGGTTTTCGTTGCTCTTTGCTCGGAAGGCCGCCTACAATAAACGTATGGAAATCTTGTTTGCGCCCGAACTCGAAGCCAAGCTAAACCGGATCGCCTCGCAAGCGGGTAAAGCGCCGGACGAGATCGTACGCGAGTTGGTTGCGGGTTGCCTTGATCATGACGAATGGTTTCGGCAAGAGGTTGGCAAGGGCCTCGCCTCGCTCGATCAGGGGAAAACCGTCTCCCACGAGGACGTGCGCCGCCAGATGAACCGAATCCTCGGTTCCTGATTGGGTTCCCGATGAAGATCGAGTGGTCGCCTGAAGCCGCCGCTGATTTTGCGGGAATTGTCGCTTATATCCACGAACAGAATCCTTCAGCCGCTGATCACGTTGCGCATACCATGTACGATTCTGCCGCTTCGCTAGAATCATTTCCCAATCGTGGGAGGCCGGGCAGAGTTGGTGGCACTCGCGAACTGGTCTTAGCACCGCTTCCATTTATCGTCGTCTATCGCGTCAAACGGAACGTTGTAGAAATCGCGAGAGTGCTACACGGGGCGCAACGCTGGCCCTAGGAGCCGACACCGTTATCTGATCAGGACACGTTGGCCGCAAGAAGACGAACGGTTGGACGGTTGGACGGCAACAGAATCTATCAGCGCTTTTCCAGTACCTCTTTCAGGTCACGCTTTCCGTGCAGAATGGCGACCACTTGCAATGGGACGGTTTCGGGGCGGTAGACGATCACATAATTGGGGAACTTCGTGATGGTCCAGAAGCGCACCGGCAGCGTCGTGATGTCCTGCCGCTTGGTTCCCATACGGGGATGTCTTGCCAGCCGGCGACAGGTGGCGAGAATCTCGGTCTCGACCCGTTCGGCGGCGTCCTGGTTGTCTTCCGCGATGATCCACCAAATGGCATCGAGGTCTTCGGTCGCCTGCGGCGTTAGTTGAAATGGCGCATTCGTCGTCGCTACCCCTGTCACTATCCCAGCGGATTGAGCCGCTCGGCGCGTCGTCGCCGCAATATTTCTACTGCCGCGTCCCCGTCGATCAGTTCACCACGCTCGGCTTGCGCAAAGCCCACCGCGATGTGGGCGGCTACTTCGTCGCGTTGCCCTAGCATCCAGTCTTCAAGATCGAGTTGCTCGCGAATGATCTCGAAGGCCTGATCGAGGACTTCGCCGGGGTTCCGATACGCGCCAGACTGGACGGCCAAGTCGATCACACGCTGCTGTTCGGGTTTCAGGTCAATCGTCATGGGCGCTTTCTCCACTTTTAATTGTAGCGATTTGCCGGTCGTGGTCCAACACGAAAAACGCCTCAGAACGCACTTGAAAGGAGCCTTAGGAGGTCCGATCAAGGCATTGCAAGCCGTGGAATCTGCCAGACTGTTAGAATTTCCCTCTCATGATCTTTCGCAGCGACAACCGCACTCCCGAGCAGATTCGTCCCGTCAACATTATTCCCGACTTCATCTCGACCGCGGAAGGCTCGGCGCTGATTGAGATGGGGAACACTCGCGTCATCTGCACCGCATCGGTCGAGGAATCGGTGCCTGCGTTCTTGCGCAATTCGGGCAAGGGATGGATTTCCGGCGAGTACGGAATGCTGCCGCGCTCGACGCTCACGCGCACCGCGCGCGAATCGGCCAAGGGACGGCCAAGCGGGCGCACGCAGGAGATTCAGCGGCTCATCGGACGCTCGCTGCGCGCGGTGGCCGATTTGAAGCGCCTGGGTGAGCGGACCATCTGGCTCGATTGCGACGTGATCCAGGCGGACGGAGGCACGCGAACGGCTTCGATTACCGGGGCATTCGTCGCGCTGGGCCTGGCTTTGCAGCGCCTGATCGATGCGGGAACATTGACCGCGGCGCCGATCAAGGATTTTGTGGCGGCGATCAGCGTCGGCATCGTGGACGGCGAAGTTCTTCTCGACCTTAACTACGAAGAAGACTCGCGCGCCGACGTGGACATGAACTTCGTCATGACGGCAGGCAATAAAATTGTCGAACTGCAGGCCACCGCGGAGCACCAGGTGTTCGACGACGCTCAACTGGCAAAGATGATGTCGCTGGCGCGGCAGGGCATCCAGTCGCTGATTGCCAAGCAGCAGACGGTGCTTGGGACGCTGGCTCTGCGGCAGTGACAAGAACCTTCACCACAGAGACACAGAGGCACAGAGAAAACCTTCGAATCTGCAAAAACCAAGGTTTTTCCCAACTTTTGAATTCCTCCGTGGCTCTGTGCTCTGTGTCTCTGTGGTGGGTGTGCTCTTGGCAGCGTCTGTGGTTTAGAATTATCTGTCGTATTGCACTGATAGGAGGATTTATGAAGCTTACCCCGGGCAAACTTGCTGGAATGAAGGCTGTATCGAATGAACGTGGCGTAATCGCCGCCGCCGCCATGGACCAGCGCGGCTCGCTGCAGAAGTCTCTTGCCAAGGAAAAGGGCTCGACCGTCTCCGATGAAATGATGGAAGAATTCAAGATACTGGTGAGCGAAGTGCTGACGCCCCATGCCAGCGCCATCCTGCTCGATCCCGAGTGGGGACTGCCGGCTTCGAAGCGGCGCTCGAAAAATGCTGGCCTGCTCTGGCGTATGAAAAGACCGGCTACGACAAGACCGGACCCGGACGCCTGGGCGATCTGCTGGATCATTGGTCGGTGCGCCGCTTGAAGGAAGCGGGCGCGGATTGCATCAAGATTCTGCTCTACTACACGCCGTTTGATCCAAAAGAAATTAACGACAAGAAGCACGCCTGGGTCGAGCGCCTGGGCGATGAATGCCGCGCCAATGACATTCCGTTCTTCCTGGAGTTCGTCACTTACGAAGAAGGCGTGGACGAGAAAGGCTTCGACTTCGCGAAGAAGAAGCCGAAGGCGGTCATCGAAAGCATGCGCGAGTTCACCAAAGAGCGTTATGGCGTCGACGTAATGAAGGTGGAAGTCCCGATCAACATGAAGCATGTGGAAGGGACCAAGTCCTTCAAAGGTGAAAAGGCCTACTCGAAGCAGGAAGCGATGAAGCTGTTCCGTGAGGCGGCCGCGGTTGCGACCAAGCCGTTCATCTATCTGTCGGCGGGCGTGAGCAATGCCGAGTTCACCGAGTCGCTCGAACTCGCGGGCGAGTCGGGCGTGAAATTCAACGGCGTGCTCTGCGGACGCGCCACTTGGAAAGACGGGATCCCCGTCTACGCAAAACAGGGCGCTGATGCTTTCCGGAAATGGCTGGAAAATGAAGGCGTGAAGAATATCAATAACGTAAACGACCGCCTGAAGGCCGCCACCTCGTGGCACTCGATCTACGGCGTGGAGCCGGCGCTGGCGCACGTGTAGATTTCACACTGAGAGTAGCGCCGCCGTCCCGGCGGCTGTACGGCGGGCGTCCTCGCCCGCCGCGCCGAGGGCGAGACGCCCTCGGGACAGCCGGCAAGATGCCGGCGCTACGCGTTTCTCGCGCCGAAGTCGTCACGCGGATCGCGGTACAGGTGCCGAGTGCTAATCCTGAATTGCTGAATGCTGAATGCTGACCGCACAAAACCGCTCTGATCACCGGCGCCTCGTTCGGCATCGGACTGGAACTCGCCCGCATCTTCGCGCGCGAAGGCTACAATCTGGTTCTCGTCGCCCGCAGCGCGGATAAACTCCGCCAACTCGCATCCGAACTGGAGAAGGCCCACGGCACGCGTTCGCTGATTCTGGCAGCCGACCTGAGCGAACCCGGAGCTCCCGCGTATGTGCTGGATCAGACCACGCGCGCCGACATTCAAGTGGATGTGCTGGTCAACAACGCGGGATTCGGACAGTATGGGATGTTCGCCGAGAACGATCTGGAAGAATGTCTGCGCCAGATCCAGCTCAACGTCACGACTCTCACCCACCTGACGCGCCTGTATCTCCCGGCGATGATTGAGCGATGCAAGACCGAGAAAACGACCGGGCGCATCCTGAATGTGGCGTCCACCGCGGCGTTTCAGCCGGGGCCGCTGATGGCGGTGTATTACGCCACTAAGGCCTACGTACTGCACTTCTCCGAAGCCATTGCCAATGAACTCCAAGGGACGGGCGTTACCGTCACCTGCCTGTGCCCGGGGCCGACGGCCACCGAGTTCCAAAAGCGCGCGAACATCGCGGGCATTCGGCTAACAAAGTATGGAGCATGGATGCCCGCACTGTGGCAGAGGACGGCTATCGCGCGTTGATGGCTGGCAAACCTGTGGTGATTTCCGGATTCAGAAATTGGCTGGTGGCGCAATCGGTACGCTTCGCGCCACGGCGAATGGCCACGGCGGTGGCGAGGAAACTACAGGAGAGCAGCGGCAGGTAATGGAGTGACGGGCGTCCCCGCTCGTTCGCCGAGACGCCGCGCGCCATGAGACGCGGCAAGCCGCGTCTCTACCGTAAGACCGGTTCAGTTGTCTTGCGGCCTTCCAGGGCCGCCTGCACTCGGCTGTGTTTGCGGCTGTAGGTGAAATAGACGACCATGCCGATTACCAGCCAGATAATCAATCGCGCCCAGTTGATCCAGCCGAGTTTGTACATCATGTAGCCGTTGAACAGGATGCCCATGACGGGCACGAACGGCACCCAGGGCGTGCGGAAGGGGCGGGGCTGACTGGGGTTGGTGTGGCGCAAGGCCATGACTGAGATGCACACGATCACGAAGGCCAGCAGCGTCCCGATATTCACCATTCTTCCGATATCCTCGATTGGAGTCAGGCAGCCAACAATCGCTGCCAACAGGCCCACGAGCATGGTGTTCTTCCAGGGCGTCCGGAAGCGGGGGTGAACGTCGGCGAAAAACTTCTTGGGCAAAAGGCCGTCCTTGGCCATCGAGTACAACACGCGAGTCTGGCCTAGAAGCATGACGAGCATCACGCTGGTGAGACCGGCGAGAGCTCCCAGCGTAATAATGTGAGACGCGCCGGAAAGTCCTCGGTCGAGGAAAGCGCGCGCAACGGGCGCCTCGATATTGACTTCTCTCCACGGCACCATGCCGGTCAGAACCGCCGCGACCGCGATATACAACACGGTGCAGACCAGCAGCGAAGCAATGATGCCGATGGGAAGATCGCGCTGCGGATTCTTCGCCTCCTGGGCGGTGGTGGAAACGGCATCGAATCCGATGTAGGCAAAAAAGATGTAAGCCGCTCCCGCCCCGATGCCAGAGAATCCGAAAGGCGCAAAGCTCGCCCAATCCGTTCCCCAGTTGGCGGCGTTGATGTAGCGGATACCCAGCCCGATCACAAAGAGAACAACTCCGACTTTAATGGTGACGATGGTGGCGTTGAAGCGGGCGCTCTCCTTGATGCCAATCACCAGGAACGCCGTTATTACCAGAGCGATCACGAAGGCCGGCAGGTTGAGGCCGATCTCGTACCCGAACAGGTGGGGCGCACTCAACAGATCGTGAGCTTTCTGTAACAACTCTGGCGATTGCGCTCCCGTGATCTTCATTACTTTGTCGACGAAAGCCTGGGTGCCGGGAACCAGCGTGGGATCGGAGGCCTGTGCTATCTGGCGGGCAACGATATTCTCCGCGGTCTTTAGCCCAGTCCAATGGTCATACGCCAGCCAAAGCGGCATCTTGATATGGAAAATATTCAGCAGTTCAATAAAATGGTTCGACCATCCGGAGGACACGGTGCTGGCGCCCATGGCGTATTCGAGAGTGAGGTCCCAGCCGATGATCCAGGCAATAATTTCGCCCAGCGTAGCGTAGGCATAGGTGTAGGCGCTGCCCGCCAACGGGATCATAGCCGCAAACTCCGCGTAGCACAGCGCCGCAAAGGTGCAACCCAAGCCCGAAAGCACGAACGAGAGCATCAGCCCCGGTCCGGCATAGTGCGCACCGAGTCCAGACATCACGAAGATTCCGGCCCCAATCACAGCGCCGACACCCAGAGCCGTTAATTGGAATACGCCCAGCGTGCGTTTCAAACTATGCGTGCCAGTCTCTTGCGCTTCCTCGAACAAAAGCGCAAGCGGCTTTTTCGCAAAGAGGTCAGTCATGAGTTGCGTCTCTCCTATCAGTTAAACCTAACAGCCGGGTGGAAACCCCAAGCACCTAAACAGATTGCGGAAAAACTCAAGTTTCGTATCAGGGCATCGCTTCAGCGATGCCGTAAGTTCTTTGAATTGAGATGCCCCGGGGCTTCGAAGCCGATTTTTACCATCTGTAAAGGCGCATTCATAACGCTGCACTTACGGTATGCCTAACGGCATACCCTGATACAAATCATGCCTAAAGGCATGCCCCTGATACAAATCGTACTCGCGCCGCAGGCTGCTAAGTCGTCTGGGCTCGCGGCCGCCAAATGTAGTACACCGGGATGCCGAGCAGCACGATGAGCAGTCCCGGCCAAGTGTATTGCGGCTTGTAGCGTAACAGTACAACATCAATAAACAAAGCCATCACGATATAAATTGCGGGCAAAATCGGGTATCCAACGGCTTTGTACGGACGCTCGGCCTCGGGATGGGTGCGGCGCAAGACGAATAGTCCGAAGATGGTGAGCACATAGAAAACCAGCACCGCAAAAATAATGTAGTCCAGAAGCTGGCCGTAACTGCCGGAGATGCAGAGCACGCACGTCCATACCATCTGCACCATCAGCGAAATGGCAGGCGTCTTGTAGCCGGGATGGAGGCGGGCAACGCTGCGAAAGAACAGGCCATCTTTCGCCATGGCGTAATAAACGCGCGCCCCGGCGAGAATCATGCCATTGCAGCAACCGGTGGCGGAAATCATAATGGCAACGGCCATCAGCGCTCCGCCGATCGAACCGAACATCTGGGTCATGACCGCGGTGGCGACGCGGTCCTCGGTGGCGTACTGGATGCCGCGCTCGAGTAGAGTGGCTCCGCTCGGGCTGCCCACGAGCGGGCAGCGCGCTCAGATAAATAAAGTTGCACGCGATATAGAGCGCGATCACCACGCCGGTGCCGAGGGCCAGCGACAGCGGGAAGATTCCGGCTGGGATTTTTCACCTCGCCGGCGGTAAAGGTAACGTTGTTCCAGGCATCGGCCGAGAACAGCGAGCCCACCTGCGCGATCGCCAGCACGGTGAGCGTTGAGACGAGAACGCTTGCGCCCATGCCGCCGACGTCATGCAAAGTGCCGAGGCCGGCGTTGTGCCAGAAATTTGCGCCGAAATTCGCGGCCATGGCCTGGGCGTTGCGGCCAAGAAGAACTCCGAAGATGACCAGGCCGAGCAGCGCCGCAACTTTCGCGGTGGTGAAGATGTTCTGGATGAAAGCACCCGTCTTCACGCCGAAAATATTGATGATCGAGAGCGCGACCACGACCAGGATGGCGACGAGGTTCTGCGTGTTCAGTCCAACATCCATGCCGCCGAGAATCATTGGCCCGACCGCAAACTTCGGCACTTTCCACAGGTGGACAATCCAATGACTCGACGAAATTGCCGGCCAGAAGATCCCGAGAAACTTGCCGAAAGCAACGCCGACAGCGGCAATCGTGCCCGTCTGAATCACGAGAAACAGAGTCCAGCCGTAAAGAAAACCCGAGAGCGGCCCGAGCGACTCGCGCAGATAGACGTACTGCCCGCCCGCTCGCGGCATCATGGCCGCCAGTTCGCCATAGGCGAGCGCGGCGGCAATGGTGAGAAAGCCGGTGATGACCCAGGCGCCAATGAGCAGCGCCGGCGACGCGACCTCGCGAGAAATATCGGCGGACACAATGAAGATGCCCGAGCCGATCATGGAGCCCATCACCAGCATGGTCGCGCTGGTCAGGCCAAGACCTTTGACGAGCTCTTGGTCCTGAAGGGTATGCTGCTGCCAATCGCTGATGGTCGAAACGACGTTCGAAGCGGGAACTGGGGGTGGAACCTTCGCGCTCACGAATCTCCTAATTGCGTGTAGCGCGGACACTCCTGTCCGCGCAAGTATCGGCTGCGAAAGATGCTCGCGGACAAGAGTGTCCGCGCCACACCTTCAAAGCTTTTCAACTTTACCCCAGAATTCGCAAAAATTCCTCTGCTGATTTGCGGGGATCGCCGTAACAAGTCGGATATCACCGCCACGGCGTCGGCTCCGGCTTCGATGACGGAGCGGGCGTTGGCGCGGGTAATACCGCCGATCGCGACCAGAGGCTTGCGCGTCAGCTCTCTTGCCCGGCGAACGCCTTCGAGTCCGACGACTGGATCGGGATTGGCTTTGCTGGTGGTCGCAAAGACGGGGCCGATCGCAAGGTAGTCGGCAGAAGTCTTGTCGGCTTCCGCCAGCTGTTCGGGATTGTGCGTTGATACTCCCAGCCAGCGGTCAGGCCCAATGATGTTGCGCGCCGATTCGGGAGACAGATCATCCTGCCCAACATGAAGGCCATCGAATCCAGCCGCCAGGCAGAGGTCGGCGCGGTCGTTCATGATGAGTTTGACGCTCGCTCCCAGCCGCGCCCTGAGTTCACGCGCCTCGGCGAGCATTTGCCGGGCGCTGCCAGATTTGTTGCGGTATTGCAGGAGGGTGCAGCCGGCGGCGGCTAGATCTTCAGCGGCGGCAAACATGGCAGCAGCGCCGGAGAAACAACCAGCGTCGAGAATCGGGTAGAGTCGCAGAAGTTGCAACATGTCTCAACTGTAGAGACGCGGGTTGCCCGCGTCTAAGATTGCGAAAAACTTTTGTGGCACGGCGCAGTCGCCCGCAGCGGCTAAAGCCGTAATTAAATTTGCGGCATTTACGGCGCGGCTGAAGCCGCGCCCCTTCAAACCACCGTTTCTTTTTTCGCAAGAAATTTCTCGATAAATCCCGTATCGAAATTCCCCGCGCGAAAATCCGGATCGGCCAGAATCCGCCGGTGCAGCGGGATCGTCGTGTAGATTCCTTCCACGATAAACATTCCGAGGGCGCGGCTCATGCGCGAGATGGCTTCGCTGCGATCTTTGCCCCTCACCACCAGCTTCGCAATCAGCGAGTCATAATAAGGAGGAATCGTGCCTTCGGCGTAAGCGGCCGTATCGATGCGCACACCCGTGCCTCCCGGAGGGTTGAAGGTGGTGATCTTGCCCGCCGAGGGCGTGAACTTTTCCGGATGCTCGGCATTGATGCGGCACTCGATGGCGTGTCCGCGATGCACGATGGGGCCTTGCAACACGTCGGCCAGCTTTTCGCCCGCGGCGATCATGATCTGGCTCTTCACCAGGTCCACGTCCGTGACCATCTCCGTGACCGGATGCTCCACCTGGATGCGCGTGTTCATCTCGATGAAGTAAAGCCGCCGGTCTTTCTTTGTTTTTGTTTTCGTTTTCGTGTTCGTGTCCGCGTCCGTATTCGTGTCCGTGTCCGCGTCCGTGTCCATGAGGAATTCGATGGTGCCAGCGTTGTGGTAGCCGACCTGGCTGAGCGTTTTGCCGATGACGTCTCCGATTTCCTTGCGCAGCTCGGGCGTCATCTTTACCGACGGCGACTCTTCGATCAGCTTCTGGTGGCGCCGCTGAATCGAGCACTCGCGTTCCCCCAGGCTGACGACGTTGCCCTGCTCATCGCCCAGCACCTGGAATTCGATGTGGCGCGGGTGCTCGACATACCGTTCCAGGTAAAGGTCGCCGTTGCCGAAGGAGGCGGCGGCCTCCGATTGCGCCTGACGGAAAAGGCCGGGCAATTCATCTTCATTGCGCACAATGCGCATGCCGCGCCCGCCGCCGCCGGCCGTGGCCTTGAGAATGACCGGAAAACCGATTTGCCGCGCCCACTCGCGCGCTTCTCCATCGGAGGCGACCACGCCGTCCGAGCCGGGAAGGATCGGCACGCCGTGCTGTTTCATGGCGGCGCGCGCTTTTTCTTTTTCGCCCATCAGCCGGATGACATCGGGACTGGGTCCGATGAACTTGATGTGGCAGGACTCGCAGACTTCCGCGAAGTTGGCGTTTTCCGAAAGCAGGCCGTAACCGGGATGGATGGCGTCCACATTGGCGATTTCGGCGGCGCTGATCACGGTGGGAATGTTGAGATAACTCTGCGCCAGCTGCGGAGGGCCAATGCAAATCGCCTCATCGGCAAAGCGCACATGCAGCGAATTGCGGTCCGCTTCGCTGTAGATTGCGACTGAGCCAATGCCGAGCTCTTTGCATGCGCAAATGATGCGCAGCGCTATCTCGCCGCGATTCGCTACCAGAATCTTCTTAAACATTAGGATTTTCTTTGAATTCCGGAGAATCGGGTGATCGGGTGCATCGGGCCATCTAAAGTCAAAAGCCTTTGACCTTCGATCACCCGATGGCCCGATCACCCGATGGCCCGATCTCATTTGGTTGGCCGAACGGCGAACAGTTCCTGGCCGTACTCGATGGGCTGGCCGTTGGCGACGAGCTTCTTGACCAACTCTCCCGCCACGTCGCATTCGATTTCGTTCATCAGCTTCATCGCTTCAACAATGCACAAAACCTGGCCCACTTCCAGCGCATCGCCGACTTTGACGAAGGGCGGCGACCCGGGCGATGGCGATTCGTAGAACGTGCCCACGATCGGCGAGCGCACCATGTGCAATCCTTCGTCGGGCCCGGGAGGTTCAGGCGCAACCGCACTCGCGACCGAATTAACTCGTCCGGGCACGGGAGCCGAAGCCGGAACCATGATCGGTGCGGATTGAACCGCAATATAACGCGAGTCGGGCGCCGTTGCGGGCGACGGTTCCGCGCGGCGCTTGATCTTCAACTTGACATCGCCGCGCTCCAATTCAAACTCGGCAATGTCCTTTTCGATCAAGAACTCGATCAGTTCTTTCAGCTCTTTTTGATTCATGGATTTCTTGGTTCATGGATAAGGGCGGGTTCCGTTTTGATTTCGTATCACGTGTGGTGGCGGAGCTTTTCCGCCTGGACATGGCCCTTCGGCTCCGCTCAGGGCAGGCTCTGCCCGTCACCACACCAGCAATTCCTAAATAATAACCAGTTCTTTATCTGTGGGCATCAGCACTTCGCAGCCCGAAGGCGTAACCACCACCACATCTTCGATGCGCACACCCCACTTCCCAGGCACGTACGCGCCCGGCTCAATCGTGATGACGGTTCCCGGTTCCAGTCTCTGGCTTTGCCCCTCGGCCAACCTGGGCGCCTCGTGTATCTCCAATCCTAAACCATGCCCGGTCGAATGGGTGAAGTAGCGGGCCAGTTTTCGCTGGCGCAGCACACGCCGCGCGGCGCCATCCACTTCGCCGGCGGTCGCGCCGGGGCGAACCGCCGAGATGGCTGCCTGCTGCGCTTCCAGCACCGCCTCATACAGCCCTCGAGCATCCGGCGACGGACGTCCGACATGCACAGTGCGGGTGCGATCCGAGCAATAACCGGCGAGTATAACACCAAAATCACAGACCACGAACCCGCGGGGAATGCGCGCGCCCGAGGCCCGGCCATGGACAATCGCCGAGCGAGTTCCGGAAGCGAGTATCGTGGGAAACGACATGCCTTCGGCCCCGGCACAACGGGCCTCGTACTCCATGGCGGCGGCGACTTCGACCTCACGCACACCCGGCCGAATCTTGTTGCGAGCAACCTGAAAAAGACTGGCGCCGAGTTCGACCGCCCGCCGGATGCACAGAACCTCGGCCGCGTCCTTCACCATGCGGGCACGCTCGACCAGCGGCGGCGCGAAACGCAAGCGCGCCTTCCCCTTCAGCACCGAGGCTAACCGGTCGCGCATGCCGGCGGTGATCGACTCCGGTTCGATGCCCACCCAAGCTGGGGTCGAGCGTCTTCGCTGCGCGGCCAGCCACTCCGCCGCCGCCAGCAGCGGGGACTGGCGCGCGATGACCATGCTCACATTCTTGGCGTGGGCATTCTTTATTTCCTCTTTTGCCTGGGTGCGGTAGCGTCCGTCTGTAAAAAGGATGGAACCACGATCGCCCACCAGCAGCGCAGCCGCACTGCCAGTAAAGCCGCAGAGATAGCGAACATTGGGGAGGTGAGTGATGAGCAGGGAGTCAAGCTTGTGGCCTGAGAGCGAGGCTTGGAGCCGGCGCAGGCGTCCAGCGTGGTCCATAGGAGGAGTGTAGCAAGAAGCGGCTACGAGCTACGAGCCGCGAGCTACGAGTTCATGGCTTCAAGCTCGAAGCCCGTAGCTCGTGGCTCGCCGCAAAAGGAAGCCGCCGGGCTCTCGGCGGGTTCTCCGAGAAGGCCGGCGGCTTGGGCTGTTCCAGCGTCGCGCTTAGGTTTGAATGATGCGCGGCGTGATGAAGAAAATCAGCTCCTGGTTTGTAGTCTGCACCGTGCGATGCTTGAACAGGTTGCCAAGGATACGGGATATCCCCGAGCAAAGGCACCTGCGAGATATTGAGCGAGTTATTGGTCTGGATCACGCCGCCAATCACCACCGTGCCGCCGTCCGTGACCAGCACTTGCGTGGTGGCCTGCTGGGTGATCAGTTCCGGGTTGCCCAGTGTGTCTTGCTGGCCAAAGTTAGGCAAGGTGTTTTCGACATCCACGTTGAGGAAGATGGTTCCTTCCGACGTGATCTGCGGAGTCACCGTCAGTCGCAGGAAGGCATCCACGTAGGTCGCGGTCGCCGGAGCGCTTAACGAGGCCGCGGTCATGATCGGTATTTTTACGCCCTGTTTCACCACCGCCTGAATGTTGTTCTGGGTGACGATACGCGGACGGGAAAGAACTTTCAGCAAGCCGCGCGACTCGGCCGCCGTGAGAATCATGTCGATCCGCATGTTGTTGGTGGCATTGATAAGTTGCAGACCGCTGGTCGGCCCGACTGCTCCCAGGTTCGAAAACAACGGTATCGAGCTCCCGGCCGCGCCGCTGCTGGTGGTGTAGTAATTCGGATTCGTAATGTTCTGGACGACCGACGAGGTGCCAACGCCTGGCGCTCCGCCAGCTGAGGTTGTCCCATTGCCCCAGCCCAGGCCCAGCTGCACGCCGATGTCACGAGCGAAGCTGCGGGTGGCTGCCACCACGCGGGCTTCAATTTCGACTTCCTGCGTCTTGCGGTCCATCTGCTGGATGAGGCGGTCAATCTGCGGCAGAACCGCCGGAATGTCGGCAACGATAATCGAATTGGTGCGTTCGTCGGCGACGATGTCGCCACGCTGACTCAGGAACTTCTTGAGCGGCAGCAACAGGTCCTTGGCGTGGGCGTAGCTGAGGAAGCGGGTGATGCTGACTTTGTCTACCGCCAGCGCCTCGGCATCGATTTGCGCGCGCCGGTTCTCGGCTTCCTTCCTCAACGTATCAACCGTGGCGATGCGCAGTACATTGCCGTCCAGTTGGCGAGACAGGTCGTTGTTCTTGAGCACGATGTCCAGCGCCTGATCCCACGGCACGTCATCGAGCACGATGGTCAGATTGCCGTGGATCATGGGATCGAGCACGACGTTCAGACCGCTGATCTCGTGAATCAGGCGGAAGAAATCTTTCAGATCCACATCCTTAAGATTGACCGAGATCGGCTCGCCGGTGTACTTGGCTCCGTTCACCGCGGGCTTCTGTTCCAGCTGCGCCTTCTGCTCGGCGGCCAGGTTCACGGCCGGCTGGATGGCCGGCTTGGTGCTGCCCGCTTGCCCGAGGGCGGCATTGGTATTGGTGGCAACCAGTTCCGCCGCCGTCTTGTCGGCAAAGCGGCTGGCCGCTTCCTGGGCCTTCGCGACCGGCTCGGCGGCTTTGGACGAAAACTTGGGTTCGACGAAGGCAAAGTCCGCCGCCGGTTTCGCGGCGTTCTCTGCCGCGGCCGGAGCCGGCGCAACCGCGGTCGTGGTCGTTGCCGGGGTTACTGGAGCCGAAGCCAGCGCCAGTTGCGGCGCCTGACTCGCGGCCGCGATTACGGCCGGCGCGGGTTGGCGATGGGCCAGCGCCGCCTCGTGGATCTTGAGGACGAAGCTGCCTTCCGGACCCGCCACTAATTCATGCTGGCGGCTGGCGGCGCGATCTCCGTCGGCAAGATCAATGACCACGTGCGTGCTGGGCGGAACTTGCCCGTCCATCCCGATGCGGACATCTTTCACGCCGTCTCGGCCTACGCTGATGTGGCTCTGCGCCGTGGCCATCACGGTGTTGGGAAAGTCGACGACGATGCGTGCCGGCGATTCAAGCGTCGACACTTTGGGCGCGAGCGCGCCCTTCGCCTTGAACTCGATACGCAATCCGTCCTGGCTGTGCGCGACCTCGAGCCTCTGCAATCGAGCGCCCGCGGCCACCCCCTTGCCCGTCGTGTCAGCCGCGGCTGCGATCGTTATCGCTACGATCGCCAGCAGCGGAACTAAGAGACCCAGCAGTTGCTTTCGCATTTCCCTATCTCCCCATGCGAGGCCGTTTCGCCTCCATGTGTTTCCTAGAACGCGTTTTCTTCGAAGTCTTTGTTGTCTCCGTGGCCTAAACCGCCGGAGTCGTAATCTTCTTCACCACTTCCCGCGTAAACGTCTTGCCCATCCGGTCCTGCAGTGTTTCCTGGAAAACGATGGAGTCGCCCGTGATTTTCATCACGTAACCGTTGAACACCGGATCGTTCTCCCGCAGAAAATAAGCCTTATTCATACTGTTACTGACCACGGCGATGAAACCGCCTTCGGCACGCACCACACCACGCAGGTTGATGGCGCCGATTTCCAGACACTTCTTGCCGGTGCTGCAACCCGAACCGCCGGCGTGGCTCACCACCGGACTGACGAAAGGATCCCGTCTGCCGTTGGCGTTGTACTTGCTGTCGGGAACGACCGACTGCTCGCTCTCCGCATTCTCGCCGCCTCCCGCAACGCCATGGCCGGCTGCGACCGCGTCCGCCGACGCGTTTTCTTCGGGAGCCGCCGTGGGCGCTGGCTGCACGATTTGCTCAACCAGGACTGCCCCACCGCGTCTCAGGCGGTCTCTTTCCCTTCTTTTCGCGTCCGCTCTTCTCGCGTCCGCCGAACGCGCACCCGCCGGAGGTGAGGACGGCTTCACCGGCGTAGCCACCTTGACTGCGCTCGACTTGGCCGGAGGATGCGCGGCGTTCGCCGGAGCGGAGTGGTGAGTGCCCAGAGCCTCATTCGAGGCGGCCGTGGCATTGTTATTCACCGTGTTCATCGTGCTGCGCGTGTTCTGGATAATGCGGGGACTCTGGGCCGAGGCCAAGCCCGCGGCCAGTACCGAAACCAGAATTGTCGTCGTTATCGTGATTGCTGGCTTCATCTTCATCCTGTCCCTCCTACTTCTTCACCGGTGGTCCGGGCTTGCTGGCCGGCGCCGCCGCCGGATCCAGGTCGTGACTGAAATACGTTGTGGTCAGGCAGGTGGCCACCACACTCTCACTGGGCGCGTACTGGTAACTGTGCTTCGCCTTCGCGCTCGTCCGGCTTGCGGGTCGAAGCGACCAGCAGGTTGGAGACGTTTACGATGCGCTCCACTTTTCCCAACCGGTCGAAGAACCCCAGCATGGAGTAGTACGGACCATCGAACTCGACTTCGAACGGCACCTCGGTGTAGAACTCTTTCGCGCCGTAGGGACGCGCCGTATAGCGGCGGATTTCCACCCCCGACTTGCGGGCTTCTCCGCTCACCATGCGCATGAAATTGTCCACTTCCTTTTCGTCGGGCACGATGCGCCGCTCGATTTCGAGCTGCTGCTTCAGGCTGGCCAGCTGGCGCTCGATGTCGGCCAGTTTCGGCCGGTAGGCTTCGAGTTCCGCGTTCTCGCGCAGTTTGGCCTGCAGCTTGATCTGGGCCGCATCATTTTGGTTGCGCTGCGACTTATAGACGGTGTAGTAAAGGCCGCCGGTGGCTAACGCCGCCACCAGGACCAGCACGCCCAGCAACTTCACCCCATTTAATTCGCCAAGATTCATAGTCGGTTCCGCCTTTACGACTTCGCCTTTTCGCAGGTCAGCGTGAACTGAAACGCCTGCATGTCCTTTACGCCTTCGTCCTGATAACTTTCCTTAATCTCGATGTTGCGGAAGAAACCGGTCTTCTGCAGGTTGGAGATCAGGTTGGCCACGGCATCGCTCGACAGCGCCGTGCCGTCGATGGCCACGTTCGCACCCTGGTCCTGCATGCTGTTCAGCCACACCGCTTCGGTGTGGTTGACCGTATCGGCGATCATGGACAACAGGGCGACCGGGCCGGTTTGGTTGTTGCGCAGCTGGTCGATCACATCTACCCGCCGCTTATAAAGCTCGGCTTGCCTCTGCCGCTCCATGTACCGCACCTTGATGTCGGCCAGTTCCCGGTTCTTCTGTTCCGCCAGCCGGCTCTGCACCTCGATCGCTTTCTTTTCTCGATCGAGCTTGTACCAGTAACCGGCATTGACGGCGCCGGCAATCAGCAACACGGCGGCCACCTGAACCAGGGGCCCGCCTAAGTTGCCCAGATCCATACTCGGCATGCTGACGGCAACGTTCTTCTTGCCTTTCGGTTTCGGAGAGCCCAGCAGATTGATTCGGATCATAGCTTTTCAAAGCTCCTCAGGGCCAAACCCACGGCCACTGCCAACTGGCCCGCGTTCTGTTCGACCAACTGCGCCCCGGCGCCTTCCACCGGAGCCACTACTTTCTGAAACGGGTTGAACAACTCGACCGGCATCGAGAACTCCTGGCGCAACGCTTCCACCAGGCCCGGAACCTTGGCCGAACCGCCGGCCAGATAAATCTTTTCGATGTGCTCGCCCGCCGCGCTGGCGCGGAAGAAGTCGAAGGTCTTCTGAATTTCCAGCACAATGATTTCCGTGACCTGCTGCAGGATGGGCGTCTTCGCGTCGTCCTGCACCGTGCCCACCTTGCGCCCCAGCTTGAGCGATTCCGCGTCGTCAAAGCTCAAATCCAGTTCCTTCTGCAGCGAGTCGGTGTACTGATGACCACCCACCGAAACGTCGCGCGGGAACAGGGGCGTCGTGCCCTTGACGATGTTGATGTTCATCACGCTCGCACCCAGGTTGAGCAGGGCAACCACTTGTGTCGGCGCCGGCTCATAGTTGTACTCGTAGCAGTTCTGCAGGGCGAGCGCATCGATATCCACAATAGACGGAGTCTTGCCCGCCATCGAGAGTACGTTGGTGTAGTTCAGAATCTTGTCCTTCTTGACAGCCACCAGCAGCACATCCATCTGCGGACTGGTCGCGTCGTCGGAAAGAATCTGGTAGTCGAGGTTGACATCCGCCAGATCGAACGGGATGTGCTGCGCCGCTTCCTTCTGGATGGTCTCGGCCAGTTCCTGATCGCTCATCGAGGGCAGCGAGATTTTCTTCACGATCACCGAGTGTCCGCTCACCGCCGTGGCCACCGCCTTCGACTTGATCTGAGTGTCCGCGAACAGCTTGGTGATCGAGCTCGAAACCTGACCCGAGTCCACGATCATGGAATCGACCACGAGGTCGGGCGCGATCGGCTCCAGTCCGAGGTGTGCCACTTCGATTCCCGTGCGTGTCTTCCTGAGCTCGACGGCCTTGATGCTCGAAGAGCCCACATCCAGACCCACTATCGTCTTCGATCCTCTTCCAAACATGTGCCCGCCTTTATTTACCGAGTTCGTTTACGGAGTTCCGGCAGCTTTCACCGCTGCCTTGATTTTCTTCTTGCCCCGCGGTTCCATTTCCATCGACTTCTCTTCCATCCACTGATCGAGCTTCGATTTCTTGAAGCGCCAGCGGTTGCCCAACTTGAACGCCGGAAGCTTTTGCTCGTTCACGTACTTGTAAAGCGTGTCCGGACTCACTCCCAGATACTGCGAAGCTTGGCGAATGTTCATCACTTCTCGCGAGTCGGCCATTAACATTTCCATGCGCGTCCGAGTGTATTTTGGTGTGCTGAGCATATCTCAACCGGAAGCGCGGGCTGCTCAACCTGAATCTCCCGGTTTCTTTGGGTTTTATGGGGTTTTTCTGGAATTCACAAAAACTGGACTTGCACTTCTCTTCTACTGATGGTATTTGTCACGTACATATACCACTATATGTAGTAGTTCTATTGGCAAATAGGAGGCCCGTCACACGAGTTAAAGTAACTAAGGTACTAGAGACGGTACGGAAGTACTTGGACAGGCGCGCAAACCGCTGAAAATGCGGCAACTCGATGCCCTTTGCAAGGCGGACATTTCTGCGATTTTCGTTCGCTTTTAAGCTTGACTTTCGAGGCCGCCGGGTTCCGATCGCTCGCACCATTTCTCGCACCATCGCTCGCACCATTTCTCGCGCGACGTGAGCGCCGTCACTTATTGTTCGGACAGGTTCCTGTAGGCTGATCTGTTTTCGAATCTCAGAAAGGATCCTCATGAAACTGCTCGTGATTGGTTCCGGCATGATGGGTTCAGCGGCGGCCTACGATATGGCCCGCCAGGGCCACGTCGACTCCGTCACTCTCGCCGACAACGACCTCAAGCGCGCCAAAGACGCGGCTGCCCGCGTCAACCGCATCGCGGGCAACAAGGCGGGCAACAAGGCAGGCAACAAGAAGGTGCGCGCCGTCGCGCTCGACGCCGCCAGCGAAAAAGAAGCCGCTCGCCTGATGAAAGGCCACGATGGCGCGCTCTCCGCCGTTCCCTACTTCCTGAACCTCGGACTGGCAAAAGCCGCCATCCGCGCGGGTTGCCATTTCGCCGATCTCGGCGGCAACAACACCGTCGTACGCCAGGAACTGGCGCTCGCCAAGCAGGCCGAAAAACGCGGCATTGGCCTCGCTCCCGATTGCGGTCTCTCGCCCGGCATGGCATCGATTCTCGGCGGCGAACTGGTTCGCCGCCTGGGCGGTCGCGCCGACGCGCTCAAGCTCTACGTCGGAGGTCTGCCCGAAAAACCGATGCCTCCGTTTCATTACCAACTCGTGTTTTCCGTCGAAGGACTGATCAACGAATTCGTAGAACCAGCGCGCATTCTGCGTCACGGCAAGATCACCACCATCGAGGCGCTCACCGAGCCCGAACCATTTCACATGGACGGCTTCGCGCCGCTCGTGGCCTTTCAAACCTCCGGCGGAACTTCTACTTTGCCCGAAACCTTCGCCGGCAAAGTGGGCGAGTGCTTCGAGAAAACTCTGCGCTATCCCGACCACTACAATCTGCTCTGCGGATTGAAGGAACTGGGCCTGTTTTCGAGCGAGAAAATGCTTATCGGCGACGTGGAAGTAGCGCCGCGCGCGCTGCTGGCAAAAGTGTTCGAGAGTAAATTCGCCGGCGAGGGCCCCGACGTCTGCATCATGCGCCTCGAGGCCCACGAATCCGTCAAAGCTCCCGGAGTCCGCGGCCTGCTCGGCGGAAAACTCAAAGGCCGAGTGGCCACCTTCACCATGGTCGACCGGTACGATCCCAAGAGCGACATGAGCTCCATGATGCGCACCACCGCCTTCCCCGCCTCCATCGTCCTGCAGATGATGTGCACGGGCGCGGTGAGCAAGCGCGGCGCAGTCTTGCAGGAACGAGACATCCCCGCCGATTCTTTCCTCGAAGAAATCGCCCGCCGGGGAATCAAGATCGAGTACAGAGTCGAGTAGCGAGCAGCAGTCCGCGCCACTGCTCTCCGAATCGCAGGGAATTTCACCCACCTTTGTGCGGGGAGATCACCCAGTCGTGCTTTTGGCGGGAACCCGCCGTTTTCTTTGGCGGGCACAAGCCTGGCCGGAACAGCTACAGGTTCCAGACCCCTTTATTCTCTAGTAAATGCGACAAAGAACCGCTACCTGCCTTGCAGCCTGTAATCGACGTCTTCGGCGTAACATTTTTGAGCCCTAGAATCACCGGCCAGGCTCGGGCACACTTTGGCATCTCGCTTGCTTATTGGATGGGTGGGTGGGGCATTTCAGCATTAGGGAGAAGAAGCCATGTGGATGAGGTCATGCGCGGTATGCAAGGCAATCATGATAAAGCTCCGCTTGCACGATACTGTCCGCTGCCGCTGTGGGTGGGAGTGGGAGTGGTAGCGGCCATCCAAATGGAAAACCAATCGCAAGCGGACAAGACGCAGAGATTTCACGAGATGAAGGGGAACTGCTATATGGCTCGAGTAATCAATTTCTATATCCCGAAGAACTTCCGCAGAAAGGCGACGACGGTTCCGCAGTCAAAGCCCGGAAAAGTGATCCGGTTTTATCCAGCGAAGAAATCCGCATAGCTTCAGGTTGCGCGTGCGGGCTCGTCCCTAATCGCGATTCTCTTCTCCCACCACCGTCATCTTCGTATCCGTCCGGAATTTTCTGTAATCGTGAAAAGTCAGGTCGATATCTTCGTCGTAGGCCTTGAATAGTGCAACCCGCGCGTCGAGGTGAATCTCAACCTGTTTGGGCAGCCAAACCTCATCGTTCACCCTGATCTGCTCAAAGAGAATGTGCGTGCCTTTGTGGACTCTTGCGAGCACGAAGCCAAACGAAATCGTATCGATGGCGGTGATGTCTAGCTTCACCCATTGGGCGTCGGCTTTGTCGATCCAGACGCGGCCCTTGAACTTGCTGAGCATCCTGGCGTCGCGGCTCTTAGGTTCGTAGCCGGGACGAGGCTCGCCCTCGAGCACCCAGGCATCGCGCCCGTCGAGCGCTTCGGAGCCGAGCAGCCGGAAATTGAACGCATCGGCAATCTCAAGCACAAACTTGCGATCCTCTTCGCGGCCTTTTTCTTCCTTCTCCAGGCGTTTGCGGCGGTCGTCTTCCGATTCGTTCTTGCGTTTGTCGATGATCTTCTGAATCTTGTCGTCTTCTTTTTTGGCTTCGTCGGCTGACAGCGTTTTGTCGTCCTTGGCGGTCAAACGCGCGACTGGCTCTCCATAGATCTCGAGAATCTCCCAGGTCCGGGAGTCGATCTTCTTTGCCTCGCCAGATTCCCCGCCGCGCCCGTTGAGTTTGTGCCGCTCCTCGCGTTCGATGTAGGTGTAATCGCGCAGGCGCTTTTCGTTTTCCAGGTCTTTCTCTTCGGCGCGCCGCAAGAGATCTCGAATCTGCTCCGGCGGCACGACGCCGGTGGCATCGGGCTTCAGATCGATGGCTTTTACATCAGAGGCCTTTACCTCGATGGGCGGCGACACAGGCGTCGCTTGCGTGGCAGTGAGAGTTGAAGCTGAATCCTGACCGAAAACGCAGCCCGCCAGCAGAACCATCGCCACAGAGAAGATGAGCCCGACACAAGAAGGCATGACAGACATACGAAAACAACCCCACCAGCAGTTCCGCACAAAGGCAGTTCCCCTGTGTACCTCTGTGCTCCCGTGGTTAAAGCTTTTTCACCGCCCGCTCCAAACACTCCGCGCGGAACAACCGCCCATCCACCCGATGCAGCCGCTTCGCCTGCGCGGGAGTGATCAGCCGATAGTGAAAAATGGTCAGCAGATACTCCGCCACAAACCATACCGGCTTCTCCGAAGTCATCCAGTTCAGAGGATCGAAGCGCTTCATCTGGACGGGCCGCGAGAAGGTCCGCAACGTGCGCTCCCCGCGCAGATTGAAATAAAGGTTGAAGTAACTCAAAGCCAGCTCGCGCAGCGACCGGTACACCGGCTCGCGATACCGGCATCCTGTGAAATTCGACTTCGCCACCGCTCCCCAATGCCCATCCACCTTATATATGGCAAGCACGTGGTCGGTATCGTGCTCGGCCTCCAGATCGAGAAGCAGCGGAGGATATCCGATGACCCGCAGCGCCGCCGCTGCAAACAGCGCCCCCTCGTAGCAATGCGCAGTATTCTCGTGCAGCACCCGTCGCGGAGACCAGGCGCTGTCCTCAAGGTGGTAAGGCATGTCGTCAAGCAAGCGTTGAATGCCGTACGGAGTCTTCAAACTACGCAGCTTGCGAAGCTCGGCAGGGGTCAGGCCCCAGGAGTTAGCGTCGTTCGTCATCCCAAATTTTCCCGTAGAGACGCGGCTCGCCGCGTCTCCCGCGGATCGCACAGTCACTTGAAGGTAGCAGGATCGGGCAATGATTGGGAATAGAGGAGCGGGTCCGTGCGGGAGCGGAGATCAGTGGTGAGAAGGGGATTTTTCGACAGGAATGCCTGTTGGCTGCTTGATAGATCGATGGCACAATTGCTGCGTCCCTGAGTCTCCTGTGGATCAGAGTGACAGGCTCTTAAATCAACGTTTGTGGCAAATGTTTCTGAATTTCTGAACTTTTGATGGGGCGGCGGCATAAGGAGGAGGAAAGAATGATCAGGAACCGGATTGTGTTTGTTTTCTTTCTCGTTTGCGGTCTCGTGACGCTCGGATCGGTGTCGGCGCAGCAAGAGGGGAAAATCTCGTACCGGTTGGATCAGCGATGAGAGTTGCGGAATCCAACACACGAAGCCCGGCCGCGCGGATTGCGTGCAGAAATGCTGGCGTGGAGGTGCTTCGGTGGGCCACCCGGAATGGAAACCCCAGCGGGCCGTCTTTGTAGCAGACGATGATCAAGCAATCTGGATTGTCGAAAATCCTGAAGCCGTTAGAGACTTCCCCGCCGCGCATGTGGCGCTGGAGGCCAAATTCGATTCTGCGAAGAAGACGATTCACGTGGAGAAGATCACACCCGCCGCGCAGTAGGGCGGTTGCCAAAATTCGCGTCCGTTCCCGGCTACCGCAGCAGCTCCCCCAGTTCGCGAGGACTTTCAACCAGCACATCCGGCGTCACCCCTCCGGTATGTGGAAAGCCCCTCTAGCCAAACAGCTCTTCCATATCCCGGCGGCCGTGCACCACGCGAAGAATGAACACCTCCTTATCCTCCACAAGGTAGACGATGACATGCTCACCGACAGGAAAACTACGCAGGCCAATGCCAAGATCGTCGTCGCGAGGACATCCCAGGAATGGATAGCCGGCCAGCAGCAAAAACCGCTCCGTGATGGAATCAACGAGCCGGTCGGCGATCTCGACGCTTCCGCTCTCGATGGCGACGTAGTACAGATATCATTGAGGTCGGCTGCGGCTTGCGGCGCTAAGCGGTGCGCCATCAGGGTGCTGTTGATGGATTGGCGGCCAGGCGGGCTCGACCGCGCTGTTTCACTTCCGCAGCCAGGTCGCGCATCGACTGCTGCGTGATGACGTGTCCCTCGCCGCGGGCAATGGAGGCTTTCGCATCATCGAGCGTTGCGAGGAATTCCGCCCGCTTGCGCTCACGTTCTTCCCAAAGCGACAACGCTTCCTCCACCGCATCTTCGGCACGGCCAAATCGGCCAGCCTCAATGGCGCGGCGGATAAAAGCTTCCTGATCGGGAGTCAAGTGCACTTCCATCGCTTTTCAGCGTAAGACGCCAAGTAACCCGGCGTCAAGCACTGGAACCAATAGCCCTACGCCCCGCTTTACCGCAGCAACTCCCCCAATTCGCGAGGACTTTCAACCAGCACATCCGGAGGCGCCTGCTCCAGCGAATGCGGAGCGAACCCATAGGTTACGCCGCAAGTCCACAAGCCGGCGTTGCGCCCCGTCAACACGTCAACCGCGGAGTCGCCAATGATCAGCGTCTCGTCCGCCGCCACGCCAGTTTCCTGCATGATGGTCCGCACGCCCAGCGGATCGGGCTTCTTGGTCGTGAAGCTGTTGCCGCCGTATACGCACACAAAGAAGTCCCCCAGCCCGAGCGCCTGCACAATTTGGCGCGAAGGATTGACCGGCTTGTTCGAGAGCACCGCCATCTGCCGCTGCACTCCATTGGGCGGCGCTGCATCTGGCGGCACTGCATCTCTTTGCACTGCATCTGACTGCACTTCATTCGACTCCACGCCCTTCGACGAATTAGCCAGGCGCGCCAGCACTTCCGGAATCCCCTCATAAACCGTGGTGTGGTCGAGCTTGTGCTGGCGGTAGTAGACAAGAAAATACTCCATAGCCTCGCGGAGTAATACCTCGTCGTCGGTGTCGCCGAGCGCGCGGCGCACCAGCGTCGGAGCGCCATCTCCCACATAGCTCGCAATGACGTCGCCGTCCAGTTCGGGACGTTCGATATGGCGCAACATTGCATTCACGGAATGAATCAAATCCAGGCGCGAGTCAATCAGGGTGCCATCGAGGTCAAACACCAGCAAGCGGAGGCGGCGCGGATCAAAGGGGCGCAGGAAACGAATCATGATTTTTCAGAGCGATGCACAGTTCAGAATAACGCAAGCTGCGAGCTACGAGCTTCGGGCTACGGGCTGCGGGCTACGACCGATCCAAGCCTGGCTCTGCCTGCTCGAAGCCCGCAGCTCGAAGCTCGCGGCCAATCTCAGCCAACCCTATTCCCAAATGCATCAACCCATATACAACCATATACAATGATGCGGGGCTGGAACGCAGTGGGGTGAACGGCACACGATGGCCACGACTAAAGTCGATCCCAAGCTGAACGAAAGCGACATCGCAAAAACGGCCAAGACCTATGAGGGCTTGACGAGCCGGCAGCTGATCGATGCGTATCGCATCATGTTCACCTCGCGGCGCGTGGACGACCGCGAGATCCTGCTCAAGCGCCAGCAGAAGGTCTTCTTCCAGATCTCGGGCGCGGGCCATGAAGCCATCGGGCGTCGCTGCCGCCTTTGTGTTGAAGCCCGGCTACGACTGGTTCTATCCCTACTACCGCGACCGCGCGCTCTGTCTGGCGCTGGGCGCAACTCCGTACGAAATGCTGCTCGGCGCCGTGGGCGCGGCCGACGACCCCAGTTCCGGCGGGCGTCAGATGCCCTCGCACTGGGCCTACAAGCGGCTCAACATCGTCACGCAATCGTCCGCCACCGGCACCCAGATTCTGCAAGCCGTCGGATGCGCCGAAGCCGGCCGCTACCTCGCTCAACACCCCAATGCCGCCGGCAAGGCCGACGGCGATTACCGCCAGTTCAAGGACGTCCAGTTTCAGGGCGACGAAATCACCTACGTCTCGCTCGGCGACGGCACCACCAGCGGAGGGGAATTCTGGGAGGCGCTGAACACCGCCTCCAACCGGCGTCTGCCGGTAATTTTTTGCGTCGAAGACAACCAGTACGCCATTTCCGTGCCCGTCGAAGTGCAGACCTCGGGTGGCAATATTTCGCGCCTGGTCTCCGGCTTCCCCAACTTTCATTTCGAAGAGATTGACGGGACCGACCCGGTCGTCGCCTATGCGGCTTTCAAGCGTGCGGCCGATTATTGCCGCGCCGGCCATGGCCCCGCGTTTGTCCATGCCCATGTCATCCGTCCTTATTCCCACTCGCTCTCCGACGACGAGCGCCTTTACCGCCCCGACGCCGAGCGCCAGGCCGATGCCGCGCGCGACCCAGTCCACCGGTTGCAGTTGTTCCTGCTGCGCGAGGGAATTCTCGACGAAAAAGGGATCAACAAAATCGAGAAGGAAATCGATGAGCAGATGCAGGCCGATACCGACCGCGCCCTCGAAGCCGCAGTGCCGCAGCCGGAAACGATCTACAACTTCGTGTACTCGCCGGATCTCGATCCCACTTCGGCGGCGTTTGAAACTCATGCCGTCGCCCCGGAGACGGCGACGGATGGCAAGCGCTCCGCCGACTCGCAAAATGTCAGTCCGCAGAACGTCAGCCCGCAAAACAAGGCAACCCCAAATAAGACCATGGCGGACCTCATCAACGCCACCCTGCGCGACGAGATGCGCCGCGATGAGCGCATCATCATCTTCGGCGAAGACGTCGCCGACGCCAGCCGCGAAGAGTATCTCAAGCAGAAGCTGATCAAAGGCAAGGGCGGAGTCTTCAAGCTGACCTCGGGATTGCAGATGGAGTTCGGCTCCGACCGCGTTTTCAATTCTCCGCTGGCCGAAAGCAACATCGTCGGCCGCGCCACCGGCATGGCCACGCGCGGATTGAAGCCGGTCGTGGAAATTCAGTTCTTCGATTACATCTGGCCGGCGATGATGCAGTTGCGCGACGAACTCCCCATCATCCGCTGGCGCTCGAACAACGCCTTCTCGGCGCCGGTGGTGGTCCGGGTCGCGATTGGCGGTTATCTGACGGGCGGCGCGATTTATCACTCGCAGTGCGGCGAGAGCATCTTCACCCATACTCCCGGATTGCGCGTCGTCTTCCCTTCGAACGCACTCGATGCCGCGGGTCTGCTGCGCACCGCCATCCGCTGCGACGACCCAGTCTTGTTCCTGGAACACAAGCGTCTCTACCGCGAAACCTACGGACGCGCGCCCTATCCCGGCCCGGACTACATGGTCCCGTTCGGAAAAGCGAAGATCGTGCAGCCCGGAACCGGCCTCACCGTCATCACCTACGGCGCGGTGGTCCCGCGCGCCCTGCAAGCCGCGCAAAAACTCGAGCGCGAGCACCAAGTCAGTGTCGAACTGATCGACCTGCGGTCGTTGAATCCGTTTGATTGGGATGCGATTGCCGCCTCGGTGAAGAAAACCAACCGCGCGCTAATCGCGTACGAAGACTCGCTGAGCTGGGGATACGGCGCCGAAATCGCCGCCCGCATCGCCGACCAACTCTTCCATCATCTCGATGCCCCGGTAAGGCGAGTCGCGGCGACCGATACGTTCGTCGCCTATCAACCGATTCTGGAGAATGCCATCCTGCCCCAGGCGAGCGATCTGTTCCGGGCAATGAAAGAGCTGGCGGAATTTTAGAGCGCGTGCGGCGGCCATCTAGCTGCTAAGAATGAGGACGTTTTTCGTTTTCCCACGAAATGCTTGGTCGAAGGTAACCAGCCTTAAGCCGGAGGTAGCGGCAAAGGCCAGCAAGTAAGAGTCGGCCCACTCCTTGGGCGAAGGGCTTCGCCGCCGCGAGTGAGAGCGAAAGGCCTGTTCCAGCCCAGTTGGTTCGTCGAGGAACGCAATGCGAGGGTCGTCAAGCCAACGGTCATAAACCTGCCAAGCTTCTGGTTGGGTCATAACCTCCGGACCCATCACAGCTGGTGTAGTAAGCAGCCGCAGCAAGGCTGAGTTGAGTGATCCGGCAGAAACAGAGACGCGATTCCTCATCAAGACTCACAAACCAACGCGCAGCAATGGCGTGGTGGAGATGCCGGTCAGACGTCAGGGCAATCCAGACGTTTACATCAGGGAAAAGGAATGATCTCGAAGATCTTGGCATTGTCGAGCGCAACTGTCCCCGGTTGCTTGGAGCGAACCAATGGCAACGAAACCGGCCGTCGCCGCCGCGTGGGCCTCAGTTGCAGCTCGATTTCGACTCCGCGGAGAATCAGTTCCTTTACGCTGCGGCCTTCGCCGGCCGCCTTGCTTTTCAGGTCGCGATAAAGGGAATCGGGAATGTCAACGGTGGTCCGCATACACTCTTCTACCATATTTATGGCTGACTGGGAAGTCGCGGTAGCGGGCGGTTCAGAATTCGCCGGTCATTTCCCTGGACCGGCGATTTCCGGACAAGTACGCGATAGCGCGCGTAAAACAGCGAACATGTTATCTTCGGAGCCAGCCCAAAAGTCGTAACTCCTGCCTCGTAGTCGAATGTAAAACGTCGCGTCCGCAATCAAAACATTGTTAAGGTCGTGCGGCTTGCGAGCCGCATCTCTTATCGCTGAACATGAGGCTTCAAAATTGTCCGAACGGTGCGTCCGTGCTCCAGTTTCCTCGAAGCCGATCCGGTTTGGTGAAACCGTCAAAGTCCCAGAGTGACTGGCCCACAAGGTGACATGCCACAGTTGAAAGCTCGAAGGCTGATTGTCTGGGATTGAATTCACCGTCAAATTCACCATCGAATTCACCACCCCGGAAGCGTTGTTTGGGATCGCCGGAGCGGCAAGCTGAGCGGGACGCGGCCAGAACTGAACCTGGGACGTTTGGCATTGTGAGGCGACCTGTAGCGCAGCATTCCAGTCCGGGAAGCTCGCCGGAAGCTTGGCCTGCAGGTCATTGAAGGTTACACGGTCGGTGCTGATCCACTCGGCCGCTTGGGTCGCGGCCACCGATAGCCCATGCGCGCTCGCATTCGAAAGAATGCATTCCGTCGTACTGTCGGGAAATTCGACAGTGAACTGCGAGCTGGGAGGGGGATTGTCTTTGTGAAACTCGGCACTATATACAGATAGCAAATACGTCGCGGAAGGTACGGCGTCACTCAGCCTGATCACCGGATCGGGCACGAGCCGTTTCCCGCCCAACCGGCCGCGCACCCCAGAGATCACCATGCTCTGCCAGGCGCCATTTGCGTTCTGCAAGCGCAGACCTGGCGGAACCGTGACCGTCAGCGTTCCATATCCGGCTACCGGAGTCTTGTTGATGGTCAAATCGATTGCGTCGCCGCTGCTGGAGCCGGTGGCGGTAAAGTGAGCTGCAACCTTTCCCTCGCGCATGGCTTCGTAGAGACTGATCGTCTCGCCCGCCTGGCCAAGGGCTGGGAGCGCGGCCAGAGCCATTAACAGCAGTAGATTCAGGCCCCGAGCCAAATGATGGTGGCGGATCTTGCGGACAACGGTACGCACGTGGTGTTCTCCCTTCAGGAGACCAAATCGAAGATTGCCGAGCGAAGTTCTGCTTAAGTCCCCAGGGGTCCCCCCTGCACCCCTGTGTACCCTGGGGTTAATGCCTTTTGCGACGCCTAATCAGAGTTTCCCTAGCGAAGATTGCCTAGCTCTTCTTGGGCTTGCTTGAAGCGCCCGAACCGCGCCCGCCGAAATTGAATCCCCACGGGCCGCCACCAAAACAGAGCAGCCCAAAAGCCATCGCGGCCAGCGCCAACGGAAACTCGTACCCTCCATTGTCCGTCAGCCCGTGCTTAAAATGCACCTTCCAAATGGCCACGCCCATCTCGATCACGAAGGCGAGCGAGAAGAAGCGCGTAAACAATCCCAGTACGATGGCGATGCCGCCGAAGAATTCCGTCCCCGTGGAAAAATACGCCAGCCAGCGCGGTAGGCCGAGCGAACCCACCATATCCATGTGATGATGAAACCCGCCGAACACCTTGTGATAGCCATGCGCGATCATGATCGCGCCCAGAACGAGCCGCATCACGAGCAGCGCCAAGGGCTGCAGCCGGTTGAGGAAATCCACGGTTACCTCCAGAGGGCAGGTCTCAGGTCTTAGGTCTTAGTTCTCAGTTCTCAGTTCTCAGAGTTCTCAGTTCTCAGTTCTCAGAAAAAGGCTGACCCGCACGAATCGGCGGTCAATAGCGTGGGAGATGCTCCCAACCAACTGAGAGACTCAAGATTAAGAGATTTTCCTGAGACCTGAGACCTGACAACTGAGACCTGGCCTACCAAGTCGAGTAGGCAGTGCCGTCACTGGCAATCTTGTCGGAGCCACTGTGGACGCCGATGATGCCATCCGTGTCAGTCTGTTCGAGCGACAAGATGGCGTCGGCCGGCTCCGTCTGCCAGGTATCGGTGCTGCCCGTGATGTCCTTCGGAATTTCGTCCAGGTACTTCGCCGCCTTCAGTTCCTCCAGCGATCCCGGCGCTTTTTTCTTGTCTTGGGTGTACTGGTAGATGGTCTTATTCAGGGTTTCCAGGTTCTGGCGTAGGTTTTGCTCTCGCGCCCGCGTAATGCTGTGGCTGTAAACGGGCAGGGCTACACTCAACAGGATCAGAATGATGCTGATCACCACCATCATCTCGATCAGCGTGAATCCGCCGTTCCGTCCTATCGCCCCAGCCTTCATCTCCGGACCTTGTTTGCTAATCTAATGCTTCCAACTCGAATAGGCAGTGCCCTCGGTCGAGATCTCATCGGAACCACTGTGAACACCGCCGATGCCGGGCTGGGTCGGATCAAACGCCTCTTGCGAGTCTTCCGGTTCCGTCTGCCAGGTATTGCTGCCGGTGATGTCATCGGGGATGAACTTGACGTATCCGGGCACCAGATCGTCCAACGACATAGGCGCTTTCTTCTTGTCGAGCGAATACTCCTCGATGGCTTTATTGAGCGTCACCAGGTTCTCATGAAGTTTGGCTTCCCTGGCGCGAGTGACCATCTGGTCGTACCTGGGCAACGCGATGGCCAGCAGGATCAGGACCAGGCTGATGACCACCACCATCTCAATCAGCGTGAAACCGCGATTGCGAACTTTGGGACTGCGAACCTTGGGACTGCGCGCCTTGGAGCTGAATTTCATCTACCAATCCTTATACTTCGTGCCGTCCAAAGCGAGTTGGTCGGTTTTGCAGTAAACATCGAAAACGTTCTGCCCGCCCCAGGAATCCGAGTCTTTATCATCCTGCATGGAGCGCATTCCCCAATCCTGTTTGGTGATGGGATCAACCGGGATGCGGCGGATAAATTTCATTTTCTTTCCCGCAACATCCACCCCTTTGACCAGCGTATCGAGATCCGGAGGATAGTTTTCGCTTCCCACCTTGGTCTGGAACGCGCCACGATCGGCGGCGTCTTTGTAGCGATCGATGCCGTCGCGGATCATCCACAGGTCTTCCCGCAACTCGTGCTCGCGCTGCCGAATAAGGCTGTTCTTATAGACCGGAAACGCCATCCCCACCAGGATGACCATGATGGCAGTCGCGACGATCAACTCGATCAGGGTAAACCCGCGTTGTTGGCGCATAAATGAGTACTCAGTTCCCAGTTCTCGATTCCCAGTTCTCAGTTCAGCCGCCCCGGTTCTCACTGAGAACTGAGAACTGGGAACTGAGAACTGCTCATTGAATCGTAATGGCCGCCTGCGCTCCGCTCAGCCCGATCGGCTGCATCGCCGGGTCCCGTGCTCCGCCCCGAGTGATGGTCAGAGCCGACTGGCCCGCCCCCTTGGCCATGAATGTCAGGGTCAGCACCGCACCCTGTCCCGAGACGCCGCCCGCGCCCGGGGGCCGCGTGGCTGTGACTTGCAGGGTGCCGGTCGCGGGATCGTCTTTATGCACTAACGCCACCGCTTGCCCGTCCTGGGAGAGGAATCCGCCGTTCGATACGTTGATCACTTGCACCAGATTCGGATCGTAGCTGAGTTGCACGGGCACGGAGTACACGTTCTGGCCGCCGGAAAGCATGACATTCACCGTGAAGGTCGAGCCCTTGGTCTGGTTTAGTGTGGGCGGGTCAAACATGAAGGTTCCCGTGCCAGCGCCAGCTTGAGTTGGCGGAATCTGGTTCTGTGCAGGCTGGGCTTGCGGAATCCCCTGGGGAGTTGCCGGCGACGGCGCGACGTTTCCCGATGATGAAGCCGGCGTCGGCGGCGCTGTCCTGACACTGGTCCGCCGCAGCGACAGCGCATTGGCCGTACCCACGTCGATCATATCGGAACCGCTATGCGAAAGCGTCAAGTCCGCGGACGATGTGCGGAATCAGGATGAACACGATTTCGTTGCTAGAGTGGTCCGAGGTATCCTGCGAAAAGAAATATCTCAGGATGGGGATCGAGGACAGACCCGGGAGCCCGCTCAGAGCCTTCGTCCTCGTGTCCTGCATCATGCCGCCCAGCAAGCTGACTTCGCCATCCTTCAAGCGGATTTCGTTCTCGATTTTCCGCTGCCCGATCACCGGTTGGCTGATACCGCCAATGCTCACATAGGAGTCCACGTCCGAGACATCCATCGTTATCTTCAGCGAAACTTCCCGTCCCGCATGCACCCGCGGCGTGATGTCGATATTCACGCCCACGTCGAGGTATTGAAATTGAGTGTTGACCAGCGGGTTGATACCGACTCCGCCAATTCCCGGCTGGAACGATCCCGTGGCCACCGGGACGCGATCGCCGATCTTCAAGGTAGCCTTCTGCCCGTCCAAGGCGCGGATCTGCGGATTCTGGATGACCTTGGTATCGGAGGAGGTCGCCAATGCCGTTGCCGTAGCCTGCGGAATCGTCACCTGGAAGTCAGTGGCATTCAGGTTGTTGAAGGTATTCAGGTTGATGCCGCCCGACGATGTCGTAGGAGTCGTGGTCGTGCCGTTTGCAGTGGTGGTCGGAGTAACGGTGTTGATATTCGGCTGCAGTGACACCGAAACGCTGGTCGGAGGGTTGATCCCAAGAGTGTGCGCCTTATCGCGGCTAACCTGCATGACTGCCACTTCGATCAGCACTTCCGGCTTCGCCTTGTCGAGATCGTCCACCAGCTTCTGTGCCAAGGCCATCTGGTCCGGCGTGCCCCGCACCACAATCGCTCCCTGTGAGGGCAATTGCTGAATGCGGCTCACTTCCAGGATGGTGCGCATGGCGTTCACGATGTCCTGCAATTCGGTAGGCTGAGAAAGATTGGAAAGATAAAAAGTCTTGATGACGTTTTGTTCCAGCTCTTTCCGCTTTGCGGGATTGTCTTGCGCAACAAAAATCGTGTTCGGCGTCACCGGACGCCAAAAGGTTTTGGTCTCGAACGAAATGATCTCCAGGGCTTCTTCCAGGGTCACGTTGTTCAGTTCGACGTGCACCTGGCGCGCCGTGTAATCGGGGTCGAAAAGCACGTTGATCCCGGCCAGCTTGCCGACCGTCTCGTAGATCACATTGGATTTCTCGGTGACCTTGAGCGTGATGGGCACGTTCGAGATCGCGGCCAGTTCCACCGGGCCCTGCGCCGCTTCCAGCCGTCTGCGCAACCCAGTCGGCGCCACCGCCTGGGGCTGCGGGTTCTGCGCCTCCCGAATCATCTGTTGCGTACGCTTCACCTCCTGCTGCGCGATGAACGAAGAAGGATCGATCTCCAGCCCCTTCTGGAATTCCACCAGCGCCTCGTCGAGCTTGCCGGCGTCGCGCAAAATCTGCCCGCGATGCACGTGCGACGAAGCCGCCAGGAAGCGGGTCCGCTCGTAGGCGGTGCGATATCTCAGGTCTTTCGGCTTCAGGTTATAGGCCTGCTTGAAATAGTCGAAGGCCTGTTCGTAGTTCTGCCGGGCCTCGGCTTCGGTGCCCTTCGCATAGGCCGCTTTGGCAGAATCACCCTTGGCAAAAACAGGAGGCCTCAAACAGAGCAGCAGCAGAACAAAAAGAGTTGAAAGGATCAGACGTCTCATCAAGCAGTCCTCACAAAAATTTTCTCTTGCCCGCAGGCGCACTGGCCATAGCTCACGCGCGCTATGCCTCATCCGCCTACCCGAAGAAAGCTGACCGGCCGGGCATCCCCGAGCCGTCACCAGCAAAAAAGTACCGGAAAATCGGATTATAGCATCGCCTCAACTTGTACCCGAAGTGATTGGTGCATCGGTGTTTACACTCGTGAGTACGTGAACCGCAGGTGCCGGTCGTAGGTCTCAGGTGTCAGGCCCCAGGAAAGGCACAACACGATGCCTTCGGAAGTGGGATGCGCGAAAGTTTTTCCTGAAACCTTAAGACCTGAGACCTGAGACCTGACACCTTCCTTCCCGCTTCGTGGTACTTTCTTCTCAACAATGGTTCTCAACCATGGCCAAGCAGACTACCCACCAAACCCAGCCCAATCGGGAGAAGAATCCTCGCCGCCAGCCCAAGGCCTCGGGGGAGAAGGATGCCGCTGTAAACAGGAACGCAAGTCACAACTACTTCTTGCTCGAAAAATTCGAAGCCGGAGTGGTTCTCACCGGAACCGAGGTAAAGTCCGTTCGAACCGGCAAGACCAATCTCAAAGACGCCTACGGCCTGATCAAGGACGGCGAACTCTGGCTCCTCAATTGCCACATCAGCCCCTATGAGCACGGCAACTACGCCAATCATGCCGCCCGCCGCACCCGCAAACTTCTGCTTCACAAAGAAGAAATTCGCAAGCTCATCGGCAAGACCCAGCAGAAGGGACTCACCCTGATCCCCACCCGCATGTATTTCAAGAATGGCAAAATCAAAGTTGGAACTGGCCCTAGCCAAAGGCAAACAGCTGTGGGACAAGCGAGAAACCGAGCGCCGCCGCACCGCCGACAAGGAAGCCCGCGAAGCCATCTCCAGAGGAAGAAAAACGTAAGAGGAGCCTGATGTACAGCGGCGGTTGGGCCCACCTCTCCGGCGAAATGTCATCCTGAGCGGAGTAGCCGCTTCGCGAAGCGAAGCAGCTACGCAGTCGAAGGACCCCTACACATCCGACAGATTTTCCCTGCTGAGTTGCAAGTTTCCCCTCCCACCGTGGATACTGAAGACACTCCATCATGAATACAAACCTCTCTTCCTCCGTTCCGTCTCAACTGGAAACCGATTGCCTGGTCGTAGTGGTCCTTGATAGGGGCGAAAACGATAGTAGCAAAGAAGACCGCAGCGAAAAAGATAAGCCGGCGCCATCGGTCGAATGCGCCGACGCTGCCGTGCGCGAAGCCGCCAAAGACGTGATTTCGAGCGGCGAAGTCACCGGCAAGGCATTCGAAACCACACTGCTGCATCGCCCTGCAGGATTGAAAGCCAAACGCCTGCTCCTCGTCGGCGGCGGCAAGGCCAAGAATTTTTCAGCTGCGGAATTGCGCAAGCTCGCCGGCGCCGCCGTGCGCACCCTGAAAAGCAAGAGCATCCACAGCTTTGCCTTTGCTCTCCCTGCCAGACGGCACCGCTGCGGGATCTGCGGGAGTCTCTGCGAAGCTCTCTGCCAATGACGCCGTGCGCGCGATCGTCGAAGGCGCCTTCATCGGCAACTTCGATCCCGGCTACTACAAGAGCGATCGCAAGGATAAGGACCGAGACCAGAAAATCGACGCCGTCACCATCGTCGTGCCAAGCAACGTGCCAAGCAACGTGCAAGGCGATGCAAAGGCTCTGGAAAGCGCCCTGCAGGCCGGACGCATCGTCGCCGAGTCGCAGAACTTCACTCGCGACCTGGTCAACGAACCCTCCAACCGCATGACGCCCACCATACTGGCCGAGCGCGCCAAGAAGATGGCGGCGGAAGTCGGCCTGAAGTGCGAGACCTACGGCGCCGACAAGATCAAAGAACTAAAGATGGGCGCATTCTGGGGAGTGGCCCAGGGATCCGACGAACCTCCCGCGCTGATCGTCCTGCGCTACGATCCCGCGGGCGCGGCCGACAAAGTTCATCTGGGTTTGGTCGGCAAAGGAGTCACCTTCGACACCGGAGGCATCTCCATCAAACCCGCCGACGGCATGGAGAAAATGAAGTACGACATGGCCGGCGCCGCCACCATGATCGGCGTCATGCGCGCCATCGCGCTGCTCAAGCCGAAAGTGAAAGTCACCGCGATCATCTGCGCCACCGAAAACATGCCCTCCGGCAAAGCGCAAAAGCCGGGAGACGTGCAGATCGCCATGTCCGGCAAGTCGATAGAAATTATCAACACCGACGCCGAAGGACGCCTAATCCTCGCCGACGGCCTCTGCTACGCCCGCCAACTCGGCTGCACGCATTTGGTCGACGCCGCCACCCTGACCGGCGCGGTAGTCGTGGCCCTCGGCTACGTGAACGCCGGAATCTTCGCCAGCGACGACCAGATGTACGAGCGCTTCGCGAACGCCAACCAACAAGCGGGCGAGAAAATGTGGCGCCTTCCGCTCGACGACGAATACAAAGAGAACATCAAATCGAACATCGCCGACATGGTGAATTCCGGCGGCCGTTGGGGAGGCGCCATCTTCGCCGCCATGTTCCTCAAAGAATTTGCCGAAGACACACCCTGGATCCACCTCGACATCGCCGGCACCGCCTGGATGGAAGAGAACAAACCGTGGATCGCCAAAGGCCCGTCGGGAATCGCCCTGCGCAGCCTGGTGGAGTTTGTGAAGAGCTACGCGGCGTGATCGCTGAACGCAGCCTCATGATTCGTCGCTCGGTCATAATCGCGACTGTTCTTTTTACTTTAGGCGTCTACTCCTATCCAGCCCTTGCGACCTGGGCAAAGACTGGCTATGCAGGATCGCCTCCTATCCTGGCGCCCGATGTTGGTTTCTACACACTTATCAGCAAACTAACAATGGTTCGCCATGGTCCGATCCTGAACCCATACTATGGTGTCGAGGAGCCTCCCAATGGAACGGCGCACCTCCAATTTGGGCTGGCATTCCAGCTCTTCGGGTATGTGGGCATACTGTTTGGCGGGCGTCTCTGGCTGGCACTGTTTGTTTGGAATTTGTTTTGGTGGGGGCTGCTTTGCTGGATTGTGATTTGGCTCTTCGAACAATTCTTGCCGGATAACTCGACTTTGCTAGTCCTCGTGGGCTTTGGTTTTCTGATGTGGTCAAATTTCGGGTTACTTAAGCCATTACTCTTGGCTTGGATTCACCTGCCGTCCTTGCAAGGTTTTGACATCATCGGACTTGCTTATGCCAGACCTTTCTTTCCTCAAGTCCCTATTCCCCTCCTGCTTGCATACCTCGGTCTACAGATGAGCCTGCTCCGCGCACAACGCTTCCGGATCTGGGCAGGGATGGGACTGCTCCAACTGCTGGCTTTTGCGATTTTCCCTTACGCCACGCTAATGATGGCTGGTATCACGATTGTGGCAAATGTCTGCCTGATGGTCGCTCGCGCCCAATCGGTGCCGTGGCGCAATCTCATTGCCTACGGAACATTTTGCGCGACGGTTGATTTACTCTATCTCCTGCACGGAACCGTTACCCATGAGCCCCAAACGCATCAGGCGCTTTTTCACCTCGAGCTTGCGGTATTGCCACACTTGATCGGTGGGATGTGGATAATACTTGGATTCTTGACCCTGGCAATAGCGCTGGTCCGTGTCCTTCCGGCAGAGGTAAAGTGGCCCCTTCTCGGCTTAGGGCTGACCAATATGGGCCTTCTCCTGGCTGACGTCTTCGATAATTCATTGTCGATATCGCATCACGCGGGATACTTCGTTCACACCACAGTAGCAGTGCTCCTGACCTTTATATTGTCTGCGGTGTGTGTGCGTCTGCGAGCGATGGCTCGATATTCACGATTTGCTCTGGGAGTCGTCGTTCTCCTTCTTGCTGTGAATGCGATGCAGCTTGCCGCGGCAACCTACCGCGTATTCCTGCCCCTTAACCAGCAACTGGCTGAGACTTCAGGTCTGTTGAAGTCCATTCCCGTCAGAGCCGGCGACCTTTTGATTGTTCCCGCCAAGATTGCCGATGATACCTGTGAATGGGTTCCCTTGGTGTCAAGTGCCAAGGTGCTCTACTGCCGAAATGCTGCAGGACTACTTACACCGAACCAAAACAAACCAGTTCAGCGCTTTCGCCAAGCGCTTTATCTCTACTTTACAGGGATGGACAGCCTGCAACTGGAGAGGATTACGGAAGATCCTAAAGTAGTTGAAGAGCAAATGCGACTCGCGTATTACGGGGGTGGGATCACACCGTTTCGAAAAGACGTGCGCGAGCGAGGTGTAAGCGCAATTCGGATGGAACTGATTCCCTTGCTCGACGGCGCCGAACGCCAGGATCCACGCATGCCAGCTTTCCTCCGCCTGTATTCACGCATCCTGGTAGTGGACAATCGGCAGGATCCCGTTTTTGACCGTCAGCGGCTGGCTTCGTATCTGGTCATCCAGAAGGAAATGCCATGGGGAGATCTGACGGTCCTATTTTGCAGTGCGAAATGAGACGTGCCCGCCAGAGACCGATCAGCGGTACTTTGGGTCGAAGAACGGTGGCATTGTTCCTCGCCTTGCCGTCATTACCAACTCCGCTTCAAAGATCCCGCCCGTGTTCACTCCGAACAGGCGGTGCCTGATCTCGCTTTCCTTCAGGAAGATGCGCCGCAGCAGGGCCCCTGCTCTCTGCTTGAGTGTGGGCTGAAAGGTGGTCGTGCGCTGAAAGCGGATATCGTCGAATCCGCAAATATCCAGCAGCGACTCCAGGTTTGAGCCGCAGAATCCGTACTCATGGGCCAGCGTGACGTACAGGCTGGAGCTCGCGCACGGGCCTTCCATGTTGGGAGTGCGCAGCATCAACACGCCGCCCGGCTTCAGCGCCCGGTAGAGCGCGTCCACCACCCACAACAACGAGTACTTGGGTATGTGCTCGATCACATGCGACAGGTGGATGAAGTCGTACTGCTCCGCTCGATCCGACAGGAAGTTCCCAATGTTGTCCTCGATCTCGTAGAGCTGAATGGGTCGCTCGCTCCATGTTCGAATGTAGTCTTTATGTGCAATTCCGAAGTCGGCGCCAGAGAGTTCCCGGTACCCCAACTTCAGGCAGGCCGCCAGAAACCAACCGCGTCCGAATCCGATGTCGAGGATGGCCGCGTTCTTGTCTTGCGGCAGCAGGTCCCGCAGTTCGTGCACCGCCTGCAGCACCTGGGACTGCTTCTCCATCTCGGCCCACTGGACCGGCGGCTGGGAAGCAGCGTGCCGCAATGCCATTCGCCGATATACTTCCTTCACAAACGCGTGCGGTTCCATAGGGGGAGATTCTATCCTTTGCTACTGGACACAATACGCCAGCGCCACAAAGCTGATCCTCGGAATCTGCGACTTCAAAGCGGACCAACGTGCCTATGGAGTCAGATCTCTTTATAAAATCAGCTTCGCGGCGGGCACACGATCGGAATCACATCTCGCCGGTTTCGCCGATACACGCGAAAGTCGCTTTCATCCACGGTGAGCACAGGCAAACTTTCATACAATTCGCTCATGCGAATGAGGCATAAATCGGCAAGACCGGGCGTTCGATCTCGATAACGCTCAGCCAGAGCCTGAACTTCCTCAAAATTCCCTGCCAGATCAAACGCAACCTTGAGAAATCCGATCCTGCACCAGAGCTAGGACTTCGACTCGCCGATCCAACTTGGAAAGCGGTTTCGGCAAGGACCGCCTCACAGGTGAGCAGTGGAGCTGCGGTTGAAACTTCTCGTCCGATCTCGCTAGCCCAATCGTGATGCCGGTCGTCGCGATTCAGAAACGCCACAATAAAACCAGTATCCGCGATTGCCCTTCATTTTCTGTGAGAATCCCTTACGCGATGAAAGATCGGCGAGGCCCACTGATCGAACCGCAATGACGCATGAAGGGCTTGTCCCCGTGTTCCCGCTTCGCACGCTCCAGTTCTTCACGCACCAACCGGCCAACAGGCAGCCCCGTCTTACGGGCAGTGCTCTTAAGCCACTCGGCAAGTTCTTCCGGCAGACGAACTGTGATTGTATTACCCATGAGCATTATTGTAACACACTTCTGTACTCCTGTTTTACATTACACTGAATACAGCAGCCATGGATCTTCCCGAAAAAATCCGCACCCTGCCCACTTCCCCCGGCGTCTACCTCTACAAAAACGCCGAAGGCGAAGTCATTTACGTCGGCAAGGCCAAGAACCTGCGCTCGCGCGTCTCTTCCTACTTTCACGAAGGCCGATGGGAGGACGCGAAAACCGGCACGCTCGTCCGCGAGGCCGTCGACGTCGACTACATCGTCGTCGCTAATAACAAAGAGGCGCTGGCGCTCGAGAACCACCTGATCAAGCAAAAGAAGCCGCGCTTCAACATCCTGCTGCGCGACGACAAGACTTACCCCTACGTGAAGCTCACCCTGGCCGAGCGCTTTCCGCGCGTGTACGTGACCCGCCGCCTGCGCAAAGACGGCAGCGCCTACTACGGCCCGTACTTCCCTGCCAATCTCGCCTATCGCATCGTGGACCTGATTCATCGCCACTTCATGGTCCCGTCGTGCAAAGTGGATTTAACGCGCAACCATCCGCGTCCCTGCCTTCAGTTCTACATCAAGCGCTGTCTCGGTCCGTGCGTGAAGGAGCTGACCACGCCGGAGATTTACAGCTGAAGCCGTGCGCGACGTAAAGTTCTTTCTCGAAGGCCGCCAAACCGACCTGGTCAAATCTCTGCGCCAGCGCATGTCGGAAGCTGCCGAAGCGCAGGAGTTCGAGCGCGCGGCCCGCTATCGCGACCTGATCTCAACCGTCGAGCAGTTGCAGGAGAAGCAGCGCATCGCCGCCGCCGAAGGCGACGATGCCGACGTCTTCGGTTATCACTACGAGAACCAGATGCTGGCCGTGAACCTGTTCCACATGCGCGGAGGAAAAGTCCTCGACCGCCGCGAATTTTTCTGGGAAGACCTGCCCGACTTCGGCATGGAATGACGTAGCGACGGCCGCCCCGGCCGTCCAGGCGAGCAAAGCTCGCCGGCGACTTCCTTCCATCCCGCGCGAATTCTTCTCCGCCCTGGTCAAGCAGCTCTATCTGGCGCAGCCCTACGTCCCGCGCAACATCTACGTCCCCGTCGACTTCGAAGACCGCGAAGAATTGGAAGAAGCGCTCAGCGAGCAACTAGCCGGAGAGGGCGGACGAGCCACGCGCGTCCACATCACCGTTCCGCAGCGCGGAGACAAGCGCGAGCTCATCGATCTCGCCGGCAACAACGCCAAGCAGTCCTACGACCAGCGTTTCCGCGTCCTCAAGCCCAATGCGCGCGCCATTCAAGAAGCCCTGCAAGACGCGCTCGCCCTGCCCGAACTCCCAAAGCGCATCGAGTGTTTCGACATTTCGCACATTCAGGGAGCGGAAACGGTAGCCTCGATGGTGGTCTGGGAAGACGGCAAGATGAAAAAATCGGACTACCGCAAGTTCATCATCAAGACCGTCGCCGGCGTGGACGATTTCGCCTCCATGCGCGAGGTAGTCACGCGCCGTTACAAGCGCCAGCAGGAAGAAAAAAAGCCCGTGCCCAGCCTGGTGCTGATCGACGGCGGCCTGGGACAGCTGCACGCCGCCGCCCAGGCGCTCGAAGCGCTCGAAATCATCAACCAGCCGCTCGCCGCCATCGCCAAGCGAGAAGAGATCATCTACGTCTACGGACAGGAAGACGACCCCGTCGTTCTCGACCATCATTCTCCCGTCTTGCACCTGGTGCAGATGATCCGCGACGAAGCCCATCGCTTCGCCGTAACCTTCCATCGCAAGCGCCGCCAGATCCGCGACCGCGCCACCGAGTTACGAGAAATTCCCGGAGTCGGCGAATCCACCACCCGCCGCCTGCTGGAACATTTCGGCAGCCTGCAAGCCGTCAAGCAAGCGGATGTAGCGGCCCTGTCGGCGGTCGTGACCAAATCTCAAGCCGAAGCAATTCTCGAACATTTTCGAAAGGCAGGCACCGTGACCGCGTGATGATTCAAACGTTGGAGAGACGGGCGCTCGTCTAAGCGGGTCTGCGGTGTGGAAGCGGGGCTTTGCCCCGCTTGGACGGGGCGAAGCCCCGTCCCCACAGGGAAACGCGTGTGCCCTCCGCTTTTTTGAAGCGTGGGATTTGCACAGGGACAGGCGGCGGCTGTCGGCGTACAATTTTCACCGTAGCTCGTGTTCGCAATCGAGCGGGAGGCCTCCATGCCCGTGTACGACTACGTCTGCAACGATTGTCACAAAACCTTCGAATTAATTCTCAGCCTGAAAGAACACGAAGTAGACGCGAAATGCCCCAAGTGCGGCAGCAAGAACGTGGAGCAGGAAGCAACCGCGTTCTACGCCGTGACGGGGAAGAAGAGTTAGGCTAAAAGTCAGGCTGGGAATAACCAGTCGGCGCCGCGTGGCGAAGCCGAGTGGTTTTGTGCGCCCCGCGGATCTTGCCCGCTTGGGATCTTGTCGACTCCAGAGCTGACCCTTTTGCACAGGATGCACTGATGATCCCCATCACCCACCCTTTTCGCAAAATACGCGAAAAGGATGGGCACACGCTGCGGAGTCTCCACCGCATGGACCTGCTTTCAGCGCACCGAGGCTGTCGTGAGACGCTTCGGCCCGGCTTCCAGTATGTGCTCCGGGCACTCGGCCATCATCAGCTTGAAGTTCTCGATGAAGCGAGCCGCCAGCCCATCGTACTTGTTAAAATACTGGTCGCGGCTGGGCCAGGTATTCGCCGGATCCAGCATCTGCGACGGCACTCCTTCGCATTCCACCGGCACATCGAAGCCAAAAACCGGATCTTTCCTGTACGCCACCTTGAGCAGTGAGCCGCTGAGCGCGGCATTGAGCAGCGCGCGGGTGTGACGGATGCTGATGCGCTTGCCCACGCCAAACGGCCCGCCCGTCCAGCCCGTGTTGACCAGCCACACGTGCGCGCCGTGCTTTTGGATCTTTTTCTTCAGCAGCTCCGCGTAGGCCAGCGGGTGATGCACCATGAAGGGCCCGCCGAAGCAGGTGCTGAAGGTCATCTCGGGCTCCACCCCCAACCCGATCTCAGTGCCGGCAATCTTGCTGGTGTAGCCGGAAATGAAATGGTAGATGGCCTGATCGGGGTTGAGCCTGGAGATGGGCGGCATCACGCCGGAGGCATCGCAGGTGAGGAAAATGACGTTCCGCGGGTGCCCGGCGCGCTTCTCCGGCAAGTGATTCGCGATGTAGGAAAGCGGATAGGCCGCCCGCGTGTTCTCGGTCAGGGTGTCGTCGTTCAAATCCAGCCGCCGCGAGACGGGATCGAAAGTGACGTTTTCCAGCACGGTCCCGAACTGCCGCGTGCACGCATAAATCTGCGGCTCGGCCTCGGGCGAAAGGCGGATCACCTTGGCATAGCAGCCGTCTTCGAAGTTGAACACTCCGTTGTCGCTCCAGCCATGCTCGTCGTCGCCGATCAGGTGCCGCGTGGGGTCGGCGGAAAGCGTGGTCTTGCCGGTGCCCGAAAGCCCGAAGAAAATTGCCACATCGCCGTCGTTGCCGACATTGGCCGAGCAGTGCATGGAGAGCACGCCCTGCAACGGCAACAGGAAATTCAGGACGGTAAAGATGGTCTTCTTGATTTCCCCGGCGTAGTTGGTGCCGCCGATGATGGCCAGACGTTCCCGGAAGTTGATCATGATAAACGTTTCCGAACGCGTGCCGTCCACCATGGGCGAGGCTTGAAACGAGGGCGCCGCAATCACGGTGAATTCGGGCATGTGCCGCCGGAGCGCATCTTGACCCCGAACCTTCAGGAACATGATGCGCGCAAACAAACTGTGCCACGCCTTTTGCGTGATGATGCGGACGGGCAGGCTGTACTCCGGGTCGGCTCCCGCGAAGCAGTCCTGCACGAAAACATCGCGCCCCTGCAAGTAGCCCTGCAGGCGCGCCAGCAGGGCGCTGAAATTCTCGCTGGTGACGGGGCGGTTGTACTGGCCCCACCAGATCTTCTCCTCGGTGGATTGCTCGCGTACCACGAATTTGTCGGCGGCGGCGCGCGCCGTGTGTTTGCCGGTGTCCACCACCAGCGGTCCGAGGTGCGAGAGCGCGCCCTCGGAACGGAAAATGCTCTCCTCATAAAGGGCCGGCGTCGGCAGATTCCAATAGGCGCGCCGCAGACTGACCAGCCCATGATTGGCGAGGCCGTAGGCACTGGCCAGTTTCCCTGCTTCTTTTACAGCGGGAGATTGCACGTCGAGGTAAATGTTCATTGCCAATCCCTCACAAGTTTGCGGTCGCCGAGGTAGAGTTCGTTGGAGGAATTCGGATCGAGCGCCCACTTGATGCGATCCAGGCCCTCGGTGATATCGCGGATGGTGCCGCAGTAACTCAGCCGGAGATGCCCCTCGAAGCCGAATTCCTTGCCCGGCACCGTGACTACCCGCACTTTCTCCAGCAGGAAATTGGAGAGCTTCTGCGAATCCTTCATGTATGCGCTGAAATCCGGGAAGCAGTAAAAGGTGCCTTCCGGCTTGTGAACTTTCACGCCGTCGAAAGCGTGCAAGCGATCCATCATCACATTGCGGTTGTTCTCCAGCGTCATGCGCAGGCTGTCCACCGACGATTGCACGCCGTTGAGCGCGCCCACGGCCGCCCACTGCCCTGGGGAAGAAGGCCCGGAGGTCTGTTGCGACTGGATGGTCGCCATGGCCTCGATCAGCGGCTCATTCGCGATCGCCCAACCGATGCGGAAGCCGGTCATGGCATACATCTTCGATACCCCGTTGATCACCACCACCTTCGATTGTTCGAGCGGCACCTTCATGAAGTCGTAGCCGACGGGCGCGTTCTTGCCGTCGAACACCAGCCGGTTGTAGATGTCGTCGAGGATGAGATAAATGCCCCGCTTCTCGCAAAACTCGACCATCTCCTGGACGAACTCCTTGGAGTACATGGCGCCCGAAGGGTTATTGGGGCTGTTCAGAATGATGGCTTTGGTGTAGGAACCGCACGCGTCAGCCATTTCTTTGACGGTCGGGAAAAATGTTCCGTCCTCCGCCGTGACCGGCACGGGAACACCGCCCGCAAGCTTCACCATCTCCGGATAGCTCACCCAGTAGGGAGCCGGGAAAATCACTTCTTCCTTCGGATCGAGGATGGCGTGCAGCAGCACCATCAGCGACTGCTTGGCGCCGCCCGAAGCGATCACGTTGTCGGCCGACACAATCTTGTTGTAGTGCTCTTCGGTATAGCGAATGATGGCTTTCTTCAGTGCAGGAATGCCGTCGGGCGCCGTGTACCGGATTTCTCCCGTGTTCAGCAGGGCCGCGCAGTTGATCACTGCATCAATGGGGGGTTTACTCTTTGGTTCGCCGCCTCCCAGGTGAATGATGGGCTCTCCTTTTTCGCGGAGCAGAGCCGCAGTTTCATTCAGCTTGAGAGTCGCCGACTCCCGGATGGACCGGGCAAGCTGGCTAAGACTCATGATGATTATTTCCTTCCTCGCGAATATTAGATTAAAGACGTTTCACTTTGTCGTGCCTGTCATCCCATCCCTGCGTGACGCCGTAGCGTACGCTGAACCCTCGCCGCCGGGTGCCTCGGATCTGGACCAGAAAGTATATATCGAAACACTTCTCCCAGCAGCCCTCAGTTGAAAGTTGCATTGCCGGCTTGCTTTTTAACGAGTTTGAAAACGGTCATTACCGGGATGATATTCTTCCGCGTCCCTATCTGGGCCATTTCGTCCGGTCCAAAACCAACAGGAGGCAAGAATGAAAAAAGTTCTCTGGGCCACGCTGTTTGTCGCCACGCTACTAACCGCGCTCCCCGCCCTTGCGCAGAGTCCGAACTATGATTACGGACCGGTGTGGCGCGTCACCTACTACGAAATCAAGCCCGGTCAGGGTGAAGCGTTCTGGAAAGATTTTCGCGAGAACCTCAAGCCTGTCTATGAAATGTTGAAGAAGGAAGGCTTGATCAGCGACTACAAAGTCTGGACCAACGTGACCACCGATGGCCCGCACGACTGGGATATCGCGGTCGGCTACATGGTTCCGAACTGGGCGACCATCGATCAGCTCGACGCCAAAGCCGCAACCCTCATCGCCAAGCATTACGGATCGCGAGAGGCCATGATCGAAGCGGGAAAGAAACGCAACGAGATACGCACAGTGGTAGCGAGTAAGTTGGCGCGCGAAGTGATGCCGAAATAGGAGTTGAATCAGAGGCTGCTCCAGGACAAACCGAAAGGGTCCGGGCCCCGAATGTTTTTTCGAAGCATTCGGAGCGCCCGACGCACTTTCAGTGAATTCGCATGCCGAGTGAAGCGAGGGATCTAGCAGCCTGTGGCGCAAAGTCGCAGATCCCTCGCTATCGCTCGGGCATGACAACTTAATGGATTGAAAGCTGAAACCCCGTCTAACTTCCACGCCTCTGCAACTAGCGCCCATCCCTAAGCTTCGTCGCCAGGAACGACTTCACCACGATCTGGTTGGGTTGCATGCCGACGGGGATGATGGTCAGCAAGGAATATTCCGAGGGCTCAAATTTCTTTTTTGGCTGGCGTTTCTGAATTACGGCGAGGTCTCCGGAACCGGAGTCGACACCAGCAGATAGTTCTGATTTTGCGAAAGCGCCAGCGCGTCAGGATGCGTCCCTACGGGGAGATACGCGATGATCTTGCCTAAGTCGATGTCGTAGACCGCGATGTTATTCGATCCGAAGTTGGAGATGTATAAGCGCGAGTTATCGAGCGAAACCACGCCGCGCGTAGGCTGCGCGCCGATCAGATAGCTGCCCGAAACTTCGTTGGGCGTGGTCTCGATGATGGAGATGCTGCCGGCGTCGAAGTTGAAAGCGGCCAGTTCTCCGCCGTCCGGTTTCAGCGCCAGACTCACCGGAGATTTTCCAACATCGAGCAGCGCAAGCAGTTTGTCGTTCTTCATATCGATGCTCGCCACCTGCCCCGATCCGGAACAGGAGACGAACGCTTTGCTGGAATCAGGCAGAATGGCGATGTCCTCGGGATGAATGCAGATGTTGATGGCGGAGCGCACAGCCAGGCGGGCGGTGTCGATGATGGAAACAGTGTTGTCGGCGCGATTGCTGACGACCACGGTGGATCCGTCGGGCGAAACGCGGGCCAGGCCGGGACTTCCGCCGACGTGGAGCGTGGCCGCTACAGTGCGACGGTCGAGATCGAGGACGGAAACGTTGGCGGAACCGGAATTGGCGACGTAGGCGCGGTGCCCGTCAGGAGAAACATCGATGAAGAAGGGGCGTCCGTAAACGCCGATGGTGGCGACAACTTTATTCTGCTCCGCATCGATCACGCTGACGTTCGAGGAGCCGCTGTTGACGACGTAAACTTCATTGCGCTTCGGATTGGCGGCGACTCCGGTGGGCTCGGTGCCGACTTGCAGAGTGCGAACCGGGCGAAAGCTGCGCAGGTCGATGACGGTAACCGTGTTGCTCTTACCATTAGTGATGTAGGCGTATTCGCGGTAGAGCGGGCCGTAGACGGGCAGAGTGCGCTCGTGGAAGTAGTACCAGCCGGCGGCGAGGACGAGCGGGACGAGGACGGCGAGTAGCAGGAATTTTCTCATTTTTCAGGGGAGTTGGCCTCGCTAAGGCAAGAGATTATCAGAGATGGTTACCAACGAAGACGGAAGGCCACTTCCACGTTGATTCCGACAGCGACCGGCTTGCCATCCTTCGTCGCGGGGGAAAATTTCCAGTTTTTCACGGCAATGATGGCTGCTTCATCGAAATCGGGGCTGAGCGTCCGGAGACTTTGACGTCGCGTGGCAGGCCGTCAGAACCGACAACAACATCCAATAAAACTGTTCCTTCATGACGTGCGTTGCGCTCACTTCCGGGTAGCTGGGATCGGGAGCGTACTTCGCGCGTGGTCCGGTGACGCAGTCTGGAGCGTCGTTATCTTTTCTATGACAGATGATGGCCGCATTCTTCCACAACAATATGGGGGCGGGTTCTTGTGCGACGGCGGTGCCTAGAAGAAGTAGCGGAAGCAACACATTGCGAAGCGTCATATCTCTTCTCTCGTATCAGGAAGCCGATTGCACCGGCATGCCCGCCAAGACTGCTGGCTCCACAGCTTTTGGAATCGTCCGACCCAGCACCGCCGCGATCTGCCTGACCTGCGCCATCAGCGCGTCGAACTGGTCGGGGAACAGCGACTGCATGCCATCGGACAACGCGCGGTCGGGATCGTGGTGGACTTCGACGATCAGGCCGTCGGCTCCGACGGCGATGGCGGCGCGCGAGAGTGGAGTTACTTTGTTGCGCTTGCCGGTGCCGTGGCTGGGATCGACGATGATGGGCAGATGGCTTAGGCGCTGGACGGCGGGCACGATGCTGAGATCGAGCGTGTTGCGGGTGTGATCGGCGAAGGTGCGCACGCCGCGCTCGCAGAGGACGATGTTGTAGTTGCCCTCGCTCATGATGTACTCGGCGGCCATGAGAAATTCTTCGAGCGTCGCCGAGATGCCGCGCTTCAGCAGGACGGGCTTGCGGGCGCGTCCGGCGCGCTTGAGCAGAGAGAAATTCTGCATGTTGCGGGCGCCGATCTGGATGACATCGGCATACTGGTCGACCAGGTCGAGCGATTCGTAATCGACGGCTTCGGTGACGATGAGCAGGCCGAAGCGGTCGCGAATCTTCGGCCATGATCTTCAGGCCTTCTTCGCCCAGTCCCTGGAAAGAATAAGGAGAGGTGCGGGGCTTGTAGGCGCCTCCGCGGAAGAACTGGGCTCCGGCACGAGCGACGCGCTCGGCGATTGGTGAACGCCTGGTCGCGGGTCTCGATGCCGCACGGGCCGGCGATGATGGCCAGGTCGGGGCCTCCGATGGTGGCGCGCGAATTGGGAAACTTGATGACGGTGTTGTCGGGCTTGGTATCGCGGCTGACCAGTTTGTAGGGCTTGGAGACGCGGATGACTTCCTGCACTCCGGGCATTTCTTCCAGCGTGCCGGATTCGACTTCGCCCTTGTTGCCGGTGATGCCGATGGCGGTGCGCTGCGCTCCGGGCATGGAGTGGGCGCGGTATCCGAGCGCTTCGATTTTCTGGCAAACGGCGCGGACCTGCTCTTCGGTGGCCTGCGCTTGCATGACAACTAGCATATGGAGTACCCCTGGAACTGTTAAGTTTAGCGTCCGGTGTGGAACAGGGCAAACGGCAGTTACGCAATCGCCGCAGGGTCTAGCGGCCCGATCACGCAAGAAACATGAAATTGCGAGCTGGATGACTTGGCGCGCTGCATCACTTCACGGACTTGACGGAATCCGGGGTAAAGAGAACCGCCTCGCATCCTGAGATACTCGAACACATCAGGACGGCACGCCGGACGAGGCGGGCGGAACTGCCCTCCGGGAAGGCGACTTGGAATTTAGCCTGTGATAACACCTCGGCAGCTGCCTTAAGTTTTTCCGAGCCGCTTGATGAACTCCACGTCTTCGACCTTCGGGCCCGGGCTGAAGAGCAGAAAGAACTCTGCCGTTGCCGATCCGAGAACCAGTGGCTTTTTGAGTCTTGGCACTGCGTAACTCGACTCAATTCAGAGCCGTCCGGATCGGCGCGAAGCAAGTCCATGGCAGCGGGCGCCTTCGCGCCCGTCAAGTGTTCGAGACGGCGGCGGGTCTCGTCCCACGAGCCGCCGGAGCATGCGCCTCAGGGGTGGCCAGTGCGAGGCGATACATGTGGATCGCTTTTTTCGTTTGCTTTTCCTGCTCGTAAACTTGCCCGAGATGATCTGCGACCACGGCATGACTGCTGACAGCAACCACGCTGCCTGGAGATAGTTTTCCGCCCGATCGAGATGTCCGAGACGAAAATGAACCCATCCCAAAGTATCCCAGAAGAGGCCGATCTTCGCAGTGCACGCCAGGTCTTCGCGAAGAAGGTCGGAAAGGTGAACGTCATGCGATTCCTTCTCCTGCTCATCAACGGCGTGCTGGGCATATTCCAAAGCTTTTGGGAGGTCGGCGCTGGTGTCGGCAAGTTCGTACGCAACATCGTTCCACATCCCAGGTCCGGTTTGGATTCGACGACTTTTTCCAGAGTAGACGTGCCTTTTTCGATTTGTCCGGCCTGCAAGTAAGCGCCACCTAAACGCATCTCAGCTTCGGGGCTATCGGGCGTCAAAGACGCCGCTTGCTCCAGTTCCGGGATCGCCTCCTGATACTTGTGCTGCTCCTGGGACGTGATGCCCAGGTTGGCATGCGCGTACTTGTCCAGCGGGTTGATCTCAATTTGTTTCCTGAACCACTTGATGGCCTCTTCGTAGTTGCGCTGACGCAGGTAAACTCGTCCCAGGTTGTTAGGGGCATACGGATGGTAAGGGTTGATCTCGATCTGCTTTTGGAAAGAGCTGATCGCCAGGTCATCCTGCCTTGATTGCATGTACGCTAGCCCCAACTCATTCCAAGCCCAGTTGTTCTTGGGGTCCACCTCAACGGAGCTCTTCAAGAGCTCAATCGCCAAGCTATAGTTCCCATTCCTTACCGCTTCGTATCCACGCTTGTTGAGATCGTACGCAGCGTTGGAAGACGACGTCTGCACATATTGGTTGATATCGTTCTGCATGTTCTTAATGAAAGTTCTGTAGTCGTCGAACTCGGCAACGGGAACTTCGCGCAGCTTCACCAGCAACCGGCGTTTCGCGACCAGCACACTCTGGTCGTCGGAATTGGAATAGGAGGCATGGTATTCCGCGAAGTCGTATTTCAGATCCACGTTTGACGGCGTTTGCGGCTTATAGCCCTTGGGAAGCTCCACTTTGGAATTTGAAACCGTCTCCAGGGGAGGTCCAAGCCAAATAGGATAATTTGCATCATCTCTGACCGGTGGCATGAAGAACGGTAGCCCTGGGACGGTAAATTGCTGGTCGCTCTTCCAGGTGGGATAGTCCTTGCGGTTGTAGGAATAAGAAAAGTGAAACGGTTCACCGATCGCTTCAGGTGTGCTCGCACCGACGTCGCTCACGGTGCCCGAATAACCGAGTCTGTAGGAAATCTGCTGCACCAGGTCTTTCCACTGGGGTTGCGGTACTTGGCGGAAGACCGTGCGTATCAAAACCTCGCTATCTCCTCGAGTCGTGTCCTCAACTTTCGCTTCGAACGTGCCGTCGGCGCTGAGCTTGCCGTCGATTTTGAAAGCTTCAGTGTTGGGGAAAGGCGAATCGGCGGGCGTAGTCACCAACTGGATCAACTTCTCTCCCGACATAACCAATGCCGGTTTGTCGCGCAGACGTGTGACTATATAACCGAAGGGCGCAACCTCGATGGTGGTGTCGAGCCAAACGGCGTCTTTATGTTTGTCTTTGCCCTGCGGCAGATAGCCGATGACGTGGTCGAATTGCGCCGGAGACGGAACGTCAGGATCGAGTTTCCAGCTGGAATTGATGAGAGCCGGATAGAGCGTAACGCCAGAAGCCTGAAGCAAAGAAGCCAGCAGTGTGTGCTTGTCCTTGCAGTCGCCGTAGTTGTTGGTGAGGATATCTTCGGCGGCGTGCGGCTGATAGCGCCCAATGCCAAAGGCGATTCCGATGTAGCGGTAGTGCGTGCTCACGAAGCTGTAAAGAGCTTCCAGTTTGGCGGCGTCATCGGTCATGCCCTTGGTGAGTTCTGCCGCTTTGGCGCGGATTGCGGGGGTGGGCTCGATCCGGTCTTTTTGCAGATTCCAGTACCAGCGGCCCACCTCTTCCCAGCTTTGGAAGCTGCTGATTTGGACATCCGGCGGGGGAAGAAGGCCACGCTCTGACTCAGTTTGCTTCTGCTGGTCGCTGCCAGGTTCCTTGGCGCTTTGCAGCTTGGAGTAAGTCCAGGTATAGGTACGGGAGCCCGCCTCGGTGGTGACGGTCTGCGCGGCTTGCGGTCCCTTCACCTTGACCGCGCGCTCGGCGGGCACCTTCATTTCCAAGCGCTCTTCGAGCACGATGCCTTCGTGGTGAAAGTTGTATTGAAACCAAAACTGCCCCGGGATTAGCGGTTTCGTAGTGTGCCAGTGTGCCTCGTATTCGAGAATGTCGCCTTTGCCCAGCCCCTTCACCGCAACATGTTTTTCCCGCAGGTCGCTGTAGAAGGGAGCACTGCGGGTGATTTCCGAATCCAGGTCCTGCACGTTGTCGGGCGGCGTAATCAGGGTGCTGCCATCGGCCTTGCGGACCCGCACGTAGTCGATCTCCACAGTCTGGGTTGCGGACTGATAAGGAAACTTCAGCAACCCCCACTGTTGCACGCCGGCGTCGGTTTGCACGCGTACGCGGCTGGTTTGCTCACGGGTAAAATTGCCGTCATTCTCGAAGGCAATCCTGGTCGACATCTCTTCAATAACCGCGGCCTCCTGGGAGTAATCGTCCTTGGCAGGACCGTGAGTCGTCGAACTTTGCGCCCAACCAGCCAGAAACGCCGCCAAAATAACAGTAATAGGAAGTGCATACCAACGACGGATCATCTTGCCTGTATTTATCGTTGGTGCGCGAGAAAAAGGCAAGCAGGAAAGATCCTTTGCTCCTAAGTATCTGGAATTACAACTCATTACGCGCGCTATTCGGACTTGAGTGAATTAATGACTACACAAGTGTATTGGCCTACGGGCCAAGGGTTGTTGTACTGCCGGAATCTTTTCTGCCACCCGTAAAGCTTTCAAACTGGGTGACATGCGACTCCCCCTGTTCATCATCCAATCTCTCTTAGTCCGTACAATTCAACTTCTAACAATCGGGATGGCGATCCTGCTCCTCGTAATCGTACCAGTGAGCGCCAGCGCAGCTAACTCACAACTCGCGTGCACACCCCCGAATCTTCGATTTGGCGCGATCAATGTCGGTCAGACCGAAACCTTGCTTGTCACCGTGACGAATACTGGAAAGACGAGTGCGACAGTCTCCGGAATCGCGGTGGGCAACTCCGCATTCACCACGTCCTCCTTGAGCCTGCCGCTGGTCTTGGCTGCGGGCCAGAGCGTCAATCTGAGTGTAAGCTTCGCTCCCACGACGACCGGATGGACGGGAGGCACGATCAAATTCCTTAGCAATACATCGAGCGCTAATCTTAGTGTTGGGGGAACAGGCATAAGCAGCGAGCCTGTGAGTGCCAGTCCATCGATTGTGTCGTTTGGCCAAGTGGCGATAGGAACCACATCCAGCGTACCTGTCGTCCTTACCAACGCTCGTTCCTGGCAGGTAACCCTCTGGTCGCTCCAGACAACGGGCAGCGGATTCTCGATCAGCGGGCCTTCGTTCCCTTTAATTCTAGGCGTAGGGCAAAGCGTTAGGTTAAACGTCGTGTTCGCCCCACAATCGGCCGGCACGACCGGAGGTAGCTCTGTTTGTTTCTGGTCCCGCGCTGGCCATACCTCTCACCGGTACGGGCATAGCTGCTGCTCATTCTTCTGCTGGTCAACTTACCTCCAATCCTGCGAGTCTGGCCTTTGGCAGCGCCCAGGTCGGGAGTAGCGTGACTTTGGCGAACTCGCTCACCAACACGGGTGGGTCGAGCGTGACGATCTCGCAGGCCACGGCTACACGGGGCAGGATTTAGCATCAGTGGACTGAGCGTTCCGGTTGTCCTCAATCCCGGTGCAAGTGTGCCCTTCAGCGCGGTGTTTACGCCGCAATCGGCGGTCAGCGCAAACGGTGGCATCACCGTAGTCTCCAACGCCTCTAACTCAAGCTTGACCGTCTCGCTCTCGGGCACAGGCACGGCTGCGGCACCGGCCCCGGTGATCACTAGTGCGACGACGGCGAGCGGGACGGTAGGGACTGCATTCTCCTATCAGATCACGGCGACGAACACGCCGACCAGTTATGGAGCGACTGGTTTGCCGGCAGGATTGTCGGTCAACAGCGGGAACGGGTTGATCTCAGGGACGCCAGCGACAGCAGCAACATCGACGGTGACGCTGAGCGCGAGCAACAGCGGAGGGACCGGGAACGCCACCTTAACGCTGACCATCAAGCCAGCGGTGCCGGTGATCACGAGCGCGACTACAGCGAGCGGCACGGTGGGAAGCGCCTTTTCATATCAGATCACGGCCAGCAACACGCCCACCAGTTACGGGGCGACGGGATTGCCGGCAGGATTATCAGTCAACAGCACGTCCGGATTGATTTCAGGAACGCCGACGGCGGCGGGAACGTCGACCGTGACGCTGAGCGCGAGCAACAGCGGTGGTACCGGAAGCGCGAGCCTTACGTTGACCATTGCCGCTGCTCCCATTCCCGCGCCCGTCATCACGAGCGCGACGACAGCGAGCGGGACGGTGGGAAGTGCCTTTTCATATCAGATCACGGCCAGCAACACGCCCACCAGTTACGGGGCGACGGGATTGCCGGCAGGATTATCAGTCAACAGCACGTCCGGATTGATTTCAGGAACGCCGACGATGGCGGGAACATCGACCGTGACGCTGAGCGCAACCAACAGCGGCGGTACCGGAAGCGCGAGCCTTAGGTTGACCATTGCCGCTGCTCCCATTCCCGCGCCCGTCATCACGAGCGCGACGACAGCGAGCGGGACGGTGGGGAGTGCCTTCTCATATCAGATCACGGCCAGCAACACGCCCACCAGTTACGGGGCGACGGGATTGCCGGCAGGATTATCAGTCAACAGCACGTCCGGATTGATTTCAGGAACGCCGACGATGGCGGGAACATCGACGGTGACGCTGAGCGCAACCAACAGCGGCGGTACCGGAGGCGCGAGCCTTACGTTAACCATCAACCCGGCCCCAGCAGCGGCGGGCCAACTTACTTCCAATCCTGCGAGTCTCGCCTTTGGCAGCGCCCAGGTCGGGAGTAGCCTGACTTTAACGGACTCGCTCACCAACACGGGTGGGTCTGCCGTGACCATCTCGCAGGCCACAGCTACAGGGACGGGATTTAGCATCAGTGGGCTGACCGTTCCCCTTACACTCAATCCTGGTGCAAGTGTGACCTTCAGCGCGGTGTTTGCGCCGCAATCGGCGGGCAGCGCAAGCGGTGGCATCACGGTGGTCTCCAACGCCTCTAACTCAACTCTGACCGTCTCGCTCACGGGCACAGGCACGGCTGCGGGTAAGCTTACCATCGCTCCTACGGCACTGAATTTTGGCAATGCGACGGTGGGGAGCAGCGTTAGTCAAACCAGCAGCCTTAGTGCTGCCGGTGCTAGCGTAACCGTTTCGTCTGCCGGCCTGAGTAGTGCAGAATTCTCGCTAACTGGGATTTCCCTGCCGGTAACGATTGCGGCCGGACAAAGCGTGCCCGTCACCATGACGTTCTCACCGCAGTCTTCGGGCAGCGCCAGCGGTGTCCTCACCGTCGCCAGCAATGGGTCGAATAGTCCGACCCAGACTCTGAGTGGGGTAGGCGTCGCGCCGCCACAGCACAGTGTTTCTCTTTCCTGGACAGATACTAACTCCGGGATTGCCGGCTACAACGTCTACCGTGGAAACTCCGCGGGAGGGCCCTTCACGCAGATCAATTCGGGGTTGGATGCGACTCCTGCTTATAGCGACACCTCGGTCGCCGCCGGGCAGACTTATTACTACGTGGCCACGGCAGTGAATGAGAGCGGAGCGGAGAGTGCGTATTCCAATGAAGTGGAGGGTGCAGTCCCGAGCCCCTAATCTCCGGCAAAACGATTCGAATCCAGAGTTGCTGCGAGCGCAGGCAGCTGCCGAGCTGGCTGCGCTCGGCTTGGACGGGGCAAAGCCCCGTCTCCACACGAGCGGAAGTGATCAGCTTTCGACCGCTGCCAGCGAACCTTTCTTTCGCTTATTCGATTGCAGAATCTTCTTGCGCAGGCGCAGAGATTTCGGCGTGACTTCGACGAACTCATCGTCGGCGATGAATTCAATGGCTTGTTCGAGATTGAGATTGCGATACGGGACCAGGCGGATCGCTTCGTCGGAAGTCGAGGCGCGCATGTTGGTCAGCTTCTTCTCGCGCACAATGTTGACGTCGAGATCCGTGTCTTTCGCATTCTCGCCGATAATCATGCCTTCGTAAACGTCCACGCCAGGGCCGGCAAAAAGCATGCCGCGCTCCTGCAGATTGTAGAGAGCGTAGGAGGTCGTAAGCCCGGGCCGGTCGGCGACCAGCGCGCCCGTGGGGCGATGCGGGATTTCTCCCTGCCACTCGATGTATCCGGCAAAGAGCGCGTTCATGACGATGGTGCCGCGCGTGTCGGTGAGGAGCGTGCTGCGCAGTCCGATCAGTCCGCGGCTGGGCACGCGGAATTCGACGCGCACGCGGCCATAGCCGTGATTGTGCATGTTGGCGACTTCGCCTTTGCGCGAGCCGACATGTTCCATAACCACGCCGACGAATTCTTCGGGGATATCGACGGTGAGATGTTCGACCGGCTCCATCAGTTTGCCGTCGATGTGCTTGGTGACGATCTCCGGCTTGCCGACCATCAGTTCGTAACCTTCGCGGCGCATCATCTCAATCAGAATGGAAAGCTGTAACTCGCCGCGGCCGAGAACCTTGAACGAATCGGTGCTGCCCGTCTCTTCCATGCGCAGCGAGACGTTGGTGAGTAACTCTTTTTCCAGGCGCTCGCGCAGGTTGCGCGAAGTGACGTAGTTGCCTTCGCGTCCGCAAAACGGAGACGTGTTGATAGTGAAGAGCATCGCAATCGTAGGCTCGTCGATGACGATGGGCGGGAGCGGCGCGGGATTCTCAGCGCTGGTAATGGTCTCGCCAATCGTGATGCCTTCGACGCCCGCGACGGCAATGATGTCGCCCAGCGAAGTTTCCGTAATGTCGGTGCGCTTGAGGCCGGAGAAGCTGAAGAGCTTGGTGATTTTTGTCTTGTGAAACGAGCCGTCGCGCTTGGCGATGGCAACGTCTTCTCCAGTCTTCATGGTCCCAGAAAAAACGCGGGCAATGGCCAGGCGGCCGAGATAGTCGCTGTAGTCGAGATTCGCGACCAGGATTTGCAGCGGGCCGTCCGCGTCTCCTTGCGGCGCGGGAATGGTGCCGATGATGGTGTCAAACAGCGGACGCAGATCCTCGCCCGCCGCTCCCTGATGAACGGCAGCGGTTCCTGCCTTGGCGTTCGTATAGAGGACGGGGAAGTCGAGCTGGTCTTCTTTGGCGTCGAGATCGATAAAGAGGTCGTAAACCTCGTTCAAAACTTCCTGCGGGCGGGCGTCGGGGCGGTCGATCTTATTAATGACGAGAATCGGCTGGAGATTCGCTTCGAGCGCCTTGCTGAGCACGTAGCGGGTCTGCGGCAGCGGGCCTTCGCTGGCGTCGACCAGCAGCATGACGCCGTCGACCATCTTGAGCGCGCGCTCCACCTCTCCGCCAAAATCGGAGTGGCCGGGCGTGTCCACGATATTGATTTTTACGCCCTCATAGAACACAGCCGTGTTCTTGGCGAGGATGGTGATGCCGCGCTCGCGTTCCAGATCGTTCGAGTCCATGACGCGCTCGGCGACGGTCTCGTTATCGCGAAAGGTGCCGCTCTGCCGGAGCATGGCGTCAACCAGCGTGGTCTTGCCGTGATCCACGTGGGCAATGATGGCGATGTTGCGGATACTCGGGTTCAGATCGAAAACTCCTCAGGGTTGCCGTTTGGGGCTTAGTACTACTTTACTATGGCGAGGAGGTTCGCGTTGTTGATCGAGGCGACCGTGTGGTGACGGGGCTTCGCCCCGTCCCGGCGGGGCAAAGCCCCGCCACCACACAAGCTTCACCACACGAGCTTCACCACACAAGCTTTAGCGGACAAGCTTCACTACACAAGCTTCAGCGGGCGGGCGGTGACAGGGCGCTTTTCTTCTGGCTTTTGTTGCGGCGGCCCAGATTCGTTGACGCGAGTTGCAGGGCGTAGAGCAGGACTCCAGCCTTTTTCGGGTCCAGCCGGCGGTGCAACAAGTGTTCGCAGACCTTGCCGAGTCGCTCGCTGGATCGAGTTGGCGTCTTCGAGGGGCGGCAGGAAGAACGGCGCTGGCGGGAACGGGGCGGAGCCGGGAGGATTTTGGAGAACGGGGCGCTGGCGATGGTGATGGTAACAAAATTGCCGATTGCGAAGGGCGGGCGATCCGCACTGCGATCCGTTGGTTTTGATCTGTTGACACTGGGGGACGGTATAAGTGGACATTATGATTGCTCCTGAACCAGTTCTCGCTTCTCAGTTCTCAGTCGTGGGTACCCCCTCCCCCCTATTTTTTTTGATCTTTTAGAATCAGTGGGTTAGCGGCAAGATCTTGGGATTAAGGGACTTATATGGAAAGTCTTCAGGGATAAGGACTTAAGCGGGGGCGGGGCTCCCCTCAATGACTCGAGTTTTCAAAGATCGCCGAAAGTGACTGGGGCAGCTTGTGAGACCGTCTCTGGAGACGGGGACACTTCTTGATGCTGCACTCTCGAAGGATCTTCGCAGGGTTGCGGTTGGGCGTCTGTGATGGGCGTACTAGAAAAATGTGATGAAAAAAGCGCCCGGGCCGCATTTTCTGTTTGACTCTCATTGTTACTTAAGGTAACAATTGATTGGTGTACAAGGTCGTCACCACAAAATCTTTTGCCAAAGCACTTTCCCGGCTTCCGGTGAACTGGCAGAAGCGGATTGTGGAGAAGATCAAAGAAGTTGCCGCCGACCCCTATGCCCGACACAACAACGTCACTAAGCTTCAGGGGCGCGACGGCTACCGGCTGCGGATCGGCGATTGGCGCGTCATTTACGAGTTGCACGACGACCGACTTGAGTTGTGGGCCCTGGAAGTGGGGCCACGGGGAGGAATTTACTGATGCGTGTCGAAACTATTACCCGCAAGGGGAAGGAATTCGCCGTGATTCCGGTGAAAGCGCTGCAGAGGCTGATGGAAGACGCGGAGACGCTGGCCGACGTGAAGGCCTACGATGCCGCTAAGGCGCGTCTGGCCGATGGCTCGGACGAACTCATACCGCTGGAGATCACTGAGCGCAGATTGAGTGGAGAGCCCGCGCTCCGTATCTGGCGCGAGCATCGCGGGCTTACTCAGGAGCAGCTTGCGAAGAAGGCGAAGGTATCGCGCGCGCTGATCGCGGCGATTGAGACCAAGCGCAAGGCTGGGTCGGTCGGTACATGGAAGAGGCTGGGGGCGGCGCTGGATGTGGGGTGGGAGATGTTGGCGTAACTGGGCGGCGCTATAACCTCGAAGAAAGGCTACGCTCGCGATGTTCGTGGAATCCCACCCTTCGCAAAGTGAAGCTGTGAAAAAACCATCTTCGAGATTGCGCACGAAGAATCAGCGAGGGTTGCTGAAGGGGTTGCGAACCCTGGAAGTGTAGTTTGGCTGGCGCGAGGAGCTTCTCGATTTCTAGCTCGCCGCAGCGTGGTTAAGCGGTTGCGGCTTGCAGTTGGCGCAGTCGGATCCATTGTTGCAGGTTGTAGGTGAGGCAGGCCCAGAGCATTTCCGTTTGCACCTTGGCCAGACCGCGCAGGTGGAACTGGCGCAGTCCGAGTTTGCTTTTGATCCAGGCGTGGCAGAACTCGATCACCCGGCTGCGGCGGCGATACTGCTTCTGCGCTTCGGGAGTGGCCATCTTCTGACGGAAAGCAATCATGGCCGCGGTTTCTTCCGTGCGCAGCAAGCCGCGGCCACGATGCTGATTGCTCGGACAGCATTGCGGCTTCAGCGGACAGTTCTGGCAATCCTGGGCAGGGGCTTCATAGCGGTAGAAAATGTGTCCCGACTTGTGCGGATGCCGGCCTTCGTAGCTGAGATGCTGGCCTCCCGGACAGGAGTAGCGATCGTGTTCGGGATCATAGACGAAGACGGCGGCGGTAAAGCGTCCCGTGCCGGTGTTGTCTTTCTCCGTGCCGCCTTTGCGCAGGCTGCCCACGTAATCGACCTCCAACTCCGCCATCGCTTCGATGCTGCGGCGATTGGTGAAATCGGCGTCGGCCAGCATCTGGCACGGCTTGCGGCCCAAGCGCGCCGCGATGCGTCCGACGGCGGGCGCCAGTTGTTCGCTGTCATTCGGGGCTTGCGTCACTTTCACGTCCACGATCAGCGACTGCGCGGCATCGGCTGCGATCTGCACGTTGTAGTTGGGTGCGATGCCGCCATCGGATTGCCGCATCCGGCGCGCTTCCGGTTCACTCACGCTGACCCGCGCCCGCGGTTTGCTGGGACGCAGTTTCTGCAGTTCGTCCAGTCCTCGCTCCAGCCGCTGTTGCCGCTCGCGTCGCGCTCGCCGTCGTGCCTGTTCCACTCGGCTCGGTCCTGCTTCCCTGTCCGGTTCCCCCATCTCCCGCACCCGCCGCCGTGCCCGCTCCAGATGCTCCGCAATCTTCGCCTCGCCTTGAAAACTGTCGCTCGCCGCCTGCGCCTTGATTTTGGTTCCGTCCTGCACCACCTGCTCCAGCGTGATCAGCCCTTCCGTGCTCATCAGCCCCAACACTTGCGTGAACAACTCGTCCAACTCCGCCCGATACTCCACCCGGAAACTGGACAGCGTGTGATAGTTCACGGTTTCGCACCCCGTCAGCCACTGCAGCGCCGGTTCCCACTCGCAGCGCCGCGCCACTTCCCGCGCCGATCCGATCCCCTGGCTGTAGGCGTATATCCATAAACTAATCAGCAGCCGTGGATGGTACGCCGGCCGCCCACCTTCTTCTTCACTGCACCCAATCCCTTGATAGAAACCATCCAGATGCAGTCGCCCCACCAGATCCCAGATCGCCCGCGCCACGTGATCTTCCCCGATCAGTTGTTCCACGTTGACGGCCCGCCACATCATCTGCTCACGATTGATCCTGCGGAGTAAGGGTTCGCTCATGCCCAGAGCTTACCCCCCTTTTTTCTTCTGTCAATTAACTCGCTGGATGGTTTTTTCACAGCTTCAAAGTGAAGCTGTGAAAAAACCATCTTCGAGATTGCGCACGAAGAATCAGCGAGGGTTGCTGAAGGGGTTGCGAACCCTGGAAGTGTAGTTTGGCTGGCGCGAGGAGCTTCTCGATTTCTAGCTCGCCGCAGCGTGGTTAAGCGGTTGCGGCTTGCAGTTGGCGCAGTCGGATCCATTGTTGCAGGTTGTAGGTGAGGCAGGCCCAGAGCATTTCCGTTTGCACCTTGGCCAGACCGCGCAGGTGGAACTGGCGCAGTCCGAGTTTGCTTTTGATCCAGGCGTGGCAGAACTCGATCACCCGGCTGCGGCGGCGATACTGCTTCTGCGCTTCGGGAGTGGCCATCTTCTGACGGAAAGCAATCATGGCCGCGGTTTCTTCCGTGCGCAGCAAGCCGCGGCCACGATGCTGATTGCTCGGACAGCATTGCGGCTTCAGCGGACAGTTCTGGCAATCCTGGGCAGGGGCTTCATAGCGGTAGAAAATGTGTCCCGACTTGTGCGGATGCCGGCCTTCGTAGCTGAGATGCTGGCCTCCCGGACAGGAGTAGCGATCGTGTTCGGGATCATAGACGAAGACGGCGGCGGTAAAGCGTCCCGTGCCGGTGTTGTCTTTCTCCGTGCCGCCTTTGCGCAGGCTGCCCACGTAATCGACCTCCAACTCCGCCATCGCTTCGATGCTGCGGCGATTGGTGAAATCGGCGTCGGCCAGCATCTGGCACGGCTTGCGGCCCAAGCGCGCCGCGATGCGTCCGACGGCGGGCGCCAGTTGTTCGCTGTCATTCGGGGCTTGCGTCACTTTCACGTCCACGATCAGCGACTGCGCGGCATCGGCTGCGATTTGCACGTTGTAGTTGGGTGCGATGCCGCCATCGGATTGCCGCATCCGGCGCGCTTCCGGTTCACTCACGCTGACCCGCGCCCGCGGTTTGCTGGGACGCAGTTTCTGCAGTTCGTCCAGTCCTCGCTCCAGCCGCTGTTGCCGCTCGCGTCGCGCTCGCCGTCGTGCCTGTTCCACTCGGCTCGGTCCTGCTTCCCTGTCCGGTTCCCCCATCTCCCGCACCCGCCGCCGTGCCCGCTCCAGATGCTCCGCAATCTTCGCCTCGCCTTGAAAACTGTCGCTCGCCGCCTGCGCCTTGATTTTGGTTCCGTCCTGCACCACCTGCTCCAGCGTGATCAGCCCTTCCGTGCTCATCAGCCCCAACACTTGCGTGAACAACTCGTCCAACTCCGCCCGATACTCCACCCGGAAACTGGACAGCGTGTGATAGTTCACGGTTTCGCACCCCGTCAGCCACTGCAGCGCCGGTTCCCACTCGCAGCGCCGCGCCACTTCCCGCGCCGATCCGATCCCCTGGCTGTAGGCGTATATCCATAAACTAATCAGCAGCCGTGGATGGTACGCCGGCCGCCCACCTTCTTCTTCACTGCACCCAATCCCTTGATAGAAACCATCCAGATGCAGTCGCCCCACCAGATCCCAGATCGCCCGCGCCACGTGATCTTCCCCGATCAGTTGTTCCACGTCGACGGCCCGCCACATCATCTGCTCACGATTGATCCTGCGGAGTAAGGGTTCGCTCATGCCCAGAGCTTACCCCCCTTTTTTCTTCTGTCAATTAACTCGCTGGATGGTTTTTTCACAGCTTCAAAGTGCGCGAAGGATGGGGCACCCCTTGTGTTGCTTACGCCAGCGAGATCAAAAGCCTGGGCCACCTAGCTTTGTGCGGGAAGCCAACCTAACAGTCTGTCCGGAATGGCCTTCTTCGTCTGCGAGTCGGCACCAATGCCGTACTTTGCAAGTTGAAACTCAGCCTCCTCAGCTTCCGTTAGTTCTCGAAGGTGAGTTTCAACCGCTACAACGTAGCCCCCAGCGACGTTGATGCAGGCCACCGCCGAGGTCACTGTTTGGTGTTGGTGGTCGCAACCTAGAAGACATTCGCTGTCGGTCCATGCGGCAAAATAATAGACTGTTTTCATTTCCGAGCCTCCGTATCAACCTGAGACGAATTGATGGTCGTTGAGACGATTACTGAGACAAACTTTGGGGCTAGAACCACTGTGAATCCAGCGGAATGCGGAACGGGCGATGACCGAAGTAACTTTGTGGTGTCAAGATGAGAGGGGGACTCAAGCAGTCAGAGCCAATCAAGCCCCGTACTTTCTGTTTTGGCGGCACTCCATGATCTTCACCGCAAAGGAAATGAGACTACTCCAGCACGCTTGCACACAGTTCATATAGGGGCGTTGCTTCCGCTATGGTCGCCCTGGCGTGTTCAAAAAATGTCGTTGATAGGGACGGCAATAGACTGAGACTGGCGGGCTACCGGTCGCTGGTGACCAGCTCCGCGCCGATTTCCGGAGTCACTTCCGCCCGCGTTCGCAGGCGATACCAGAACATGATCGCAATCAGCGAGAACACAAAGATGATGGTTGAGATGGCGTTGATCTCTGGGGTGATGCCGCGGCGGAGGCGTCCCCAGATTTCTAGCGGGAGGGTGTTGTCGCGGCCGATCAGAAAGAAGCTTACGGCGATTTCGTCCATGGAGAGGGTGAAGATCAGGAGCGCGGCTCCTATGATGGAGAGCTTGAGATTGGGGACGGTGATGCGCCAGAAGGTTTGCCAGTAAGTCGCGCCTAAGTCTAGCGAGGCTTCTTCCTGGGCGCGGTCTAGTTTCTGCAATCCGGCGAAGACTTCGGTGGTGGCTACGGAGATTAGCGCGGTGCCGTGTCCGAGGACTATGGTGAGCAGGCTTAGTTTTACTTCGGCTACTCTGAATAGCATTAGCAGCGACAGGCCGGTGATTATGCCGGGGAGGATCAGCGGCAATAGGACCAGGCGGCGGAACAGGGCTTTGCCGGGGAATTGCGCGCGATCTAGCGCTAGCGCGGCGGGGATTCCGAAGACTAGAGCGATTAGCATGGCCGCGAAGGCGACTATCAAACTGTTTAGGACCGAATCCCAGATAGGCCCGTCGTTGAATAGGATGCGGTACCAGTTGAGCGTTAGGTCGCGCGGCGGGAAGCCTCCTACGCCTTGTCCGTTGAAGGAATAGAGGATGAGGATGGCGATGGGCAGGTAGAGGAAGGCGAAGACGGCTAGGGCGTGAGCGGTCAGCCAGCGCGGATTGTGAGTCGCCTTCATCTCTGCGATCCCATGCACGGGGAGAATGCCTGGACACAACCGTGAAGAGGAAGATGGGAGCAGGGGTCCTTCGACTCCGCGAGGACTTCACTTCGTGAAGTCCTTGCTCCGCTCAGGATGACACGAGGCGGTGATTGTGATTCTTTGGCGACAGTCACGAGAAACTCCACTTCTTTTCTAATCGCTCGGAGAAGAAGATCAGGGCTAGCACCAGGGCTAACATGCAGAGCGAGATAGCGGCGCCTAGCGGCCAGTTATAGGCGGCTCCGAAGAGGCTTACTACGATGTTTGAGATCATGATGCCGCTGGGGCCGCCTAGTAAGAGCGGGGCCAGAAAGTCTCCCAGGCTTAGGACGAAGGCGAAGGTGGCTCCGGCTAGCACTCCGGGAATAGAGAGCGGAAAGATCACGCGCCAGAAAGTTTGCTGGGGCGTGGCCCCTAGATCGTGGGAGGCTTCTACGAGATTGCGCGGAATGTGTTCTAGCGATGCGTAGATCGGCAGGAACGTGAACGGCGTATAGATGTGCGTCAATGTAAGTACGACGGCGAACGGGCTGTAGAGCAGGAAATCGAGCGGGTGACTGGTTAGGTGCACATATTGCAGCAGCGTGTTGAGGACGCCGTCGGTGCCTAGGATCGTCTTCCAGGCGTAGGCGCGCACCAAGTAACTCACCCACAGCGGAATGATGACTAGCTGATAGTAGAGATCTTTTCTGCCTCCGGCGTGGAACGAGAGGAAGTAGGCTAGCGGATAGCCGAGCAGCATGGAGAAGAACATTACGCGGGCGGCGATCCACATGGAGCGCAGCAGCGTCTGCCAGTAAACGGGCTTGGTCAGAAGCTCGTGGTAGTTGTCGAGGTTCCAGGAATGAACGATGGTTCCCGACTCGGAGACCGACCAGAAGCTGTAGCAAAACATCAGCAGGTAGGGCACGAGCAGAAACACGGCGACCCAAACCAGCGGCGGAACGGTGATGGCGGTGCGGTAGGCGCGGGAGAACATCAGACGGCCTCTTCTTGACTGGAACTGGAGTTGGAGTTGGAGGCGCGGACTGGGATGGCATCGGCGGCGGAGAATTCGAACTCCAGCGGAGCTTCGGAATTGGGCAGGTCGCGGCTGGCGGTGCGGATGGTGAGGATCAGTCCGCCATCGGACTCGACGCGCAGAAGTTCGGTTGCGCCGTGGAAAGCCTGGTCGCGAAGCTTGGCGCGGAAACGAACCGTCGCAGCATTGCCGGATGAGCCGAGTTGCCGACGCAGCGGTCGCCGGGCGAATGCACTCTGGACGCAGCGAGAACAGGGCCGTGCCATCGGGCAGTGAGGTCGGCCATTTGAGCGCGCCGCAGGTGGCCGTGCCGTGGCGAACGTCGGCTTGCAATAAATTTGTGTGTCCGATGAATTGCGCGGTGTAGGAGGTGGCGGGGCGGTTGTAAATCTCGCGCGGGCTGGCGACTTGCTCGAGCTCTCCGGAGCGCAGCAACGCGATGCGATCGGACATCACCATCGCTTCGTCCTGGTCGTGGGTGACAAAGATGAAGGTGATGCCGACTTCGCGTTGCAGGGCTTTGAGTTCAACCTGCATCTGGCGGCGCAGGTTGGCGTCGAGCGCGGAGAGCGGTTCATCGAGCAGCAGCAGACGCGGGCGATTCACCAGGGCGCGGGCGAGCGCGATGCGTTGCTGCTGTCCGCCGCTGATCTTCGAGGGCTTCGACTTGGCGCTGGCGGACATCTTGACCTTGGCCAGCGCTTCGGCCACGCGCGACTCAATTTCGGCGGCGGGACGTTTGGCGATCGCCAGTCCGTAGCCGACATTTTGTTCGACGGTCATGTGCGGGAATAGCGCGTAGTGCTGGAAGACGGTGTTTACGCGGCGGCGATAGGGAGGCTCGGTGTCCAGGCGCTCGCCCGACATCCAGACTTCTCCGGAGGTGGACTGTTCGAAGCCGGCGAGAATTCGTAGGAGCGTGGTTTTTCCCGAGCCGCTCTCGCCGAGGATGGTCAGGAATTCGCCTTCGGCGATTTCGAGCGAGATGTCTCGCAGCACGATGTTTTTGCCGAAGTGCTTGGCGACGGAGCGGATGGAGAGCAGCGATGCGGAGCTTGGTTGATTCTTGCTTGCGATTCCCGGTTCCGTCGTCGTTGCCATGGCTGTCGTTTTTTTTGGCATGCCTGCATTTCGCGGGCGAGGGCCCGCTGTCACACTTGCCTTGCACAACCGCTACTGCGTGGCTTTTACTTCGTTCCAGATCTCGTTGTACTTGGCGCGGCGCGGAACATTCTGCCAGAAATATAGACGCTTCTGGTAATTGTCCACGTCGTCGAGGTGCAGGTTCTTCACTTCTTCCGGCGTCATGTACTGCGCGGCGTGGGGATTCGCTGGCGTGTAGCCGGTCACGTCGGTTACTTTTTTCTGCGTCTCGGACTGGATCATGAATTCGAGAAGCTTGTAGGCGAGATCTTTGTTTTCGCTGCCGGCGGTGATCATGAGGTGATCGATCCAGCCGGTGGTGTTTTCTTTGGGAATGGTCTCGCCCACCGGGAAATTGCTTTTGCGCAACTGGTTGGTCATGAGCGGCCAGCCCATGGCGATCACCACTTCGTGGTTCTGAAAAAGGTTGGTGAGTTCGCCGCCGGTGGACCACATCTTGCGAATGTTCGGCTTCAACTCCACCAGCTTCTTTTTGACGGCGTCGAGTTCTTCGTCGGTCATATTATAGAGATGACCGGGATCGGGCTTGTCGTAGCCGAGCACCTGGGCCGCCATGTAGACGGTGGAAAGATCGTCCCACACGGAAACTTTTCCTTTCAGCTTCGGGATCCCACATGACGTTCCAGCTCTCGGGAGGCTGAGGGAATGCGGTGGTGTCGTAAATCATCGGGTCTGGCCCCCACATGAAGGGCACGCCGTAGACTTCGCCCTTCACGCGGACGAGCGACAGCGAGGTGAGTTGCGGCGAAAGCTGGCCGTAGCTGGGCAGTTTGCCAAGATCGAGCGGCGCGGCCAGGCCGGAGGTCGCAATCATGGTGGCTACATCGCTGGAGGGAGAGATCACGTCGTAATTGCCCGAGCTGCCACCGCGCAATTTGGCGACAAGTTCGTCACTCGATCCCATGTAGGAGGCCGATACTTTGCAGTGGTTCTGCTCTTCGAAAGCCTTGAGGTAAGAGGGATCGGCGTAGCCTTCCCAGACCAGCAGGTTGAGCGTGGGAGTTTTCCTGGCGCACGATCCGGAGAAGACGGCTAGCAACGCGGCCAACAGCGCGAGGATTGATTTACGCAACATTATTTATTCTCCCTCATGATCGAGAACAGGGGTGCCATCGGGAACTAGAGCTGGTCGTGCCGCGAAGGATGCACTTTTCCACTTGACAGAGGGCTGCGGAATCTCTAACGTTGCGCGATTATAGCAAGGTTTGCGTTGCGCGCAAGCCGAATCGAATCTGACAAATTGCCCCTGAAATCTGGAGGATCTGTTCCATGCGGTCGTCAAAACCTTCCCGGATGTTTTGCGGGCTCATGTTCTCGACTTCGGCCCTGAGCCTGTGCCTGATCTGCTCCACGCTCATGTCTGCCCAGAGCACGGGCGGACGCATCCTTGGCCGCGTAGCCGACCCCAGCGGCGCCGTACTGGCGGGAGTGAGAGTCACCGCCACCAATGAAGCGACCGGGGTCAGTCGCGAGGCGCAGACCAACGACAGCGGCGATTACGGTTTCCCACAGGTTCCGGTCGGCACCTACACGCTCTCCTTTGATTTGAAGGGATTCAAGACCAATGTCCGCAAGGGAATTCTTGTGGATCTGAACCAGGTGATCACGCTGAACAGCATCCTCCAGGTCGGGGAGACCAAAGAAACGGTGGAAGTTACTTCCGAAGCGCCGATGGTGGATACGACGAGTACTCAGCTGGGCGCGGTGATGGATTCGCGGCAGGTTTCGCAGTTGCCACTCAATTCGCGCGATACCTATCAGCTGCTGCAGTTGCAGCCGGGGGTGCAGGGAGTCGGCGGCGCCGATCTGTTTTATGGCGGTAACACCGCGGGCGCGGTCTCCGTGAACGGCGGCCGCGGGCGCTCCAACAACTTCAGCGTCAACGGCGGCGATGGCAACGATCTGTTCGTCAATGGGCCCGCGATTCAGCCGTCGCCCGACAGCATTGAAGAATTCCGTGTGATCTCCAATACCTTCGATGCGGAGTACGGCCGCAACTCCGGAGCCGTGATCAACGTGGTGACCAAGTCCGGCACTAATCAATTGCACGGGAGCTTCTACGAGTTTTTCCGCAACGATGTGCTCGATTCCAAAGGATTCCTCGACCCCGCCACGCCCGACAATAAGCAAAACCAGTTCGGTGGAACCTTTGGCGGCCCCATCAAGAAGGACCGCACGTTCTTTTTTGCCTCCTACGAAGGACGCCGCGTTGTGCAGGGTATCGTCGGCGATCCGACCGTGGTGCCGACCGCCGCCCAGCGCGCCGGGCTTTTCGGCGCCACGGGCAGTATCACCGAGCGACGCTCTCGCCTCCATCCTCAAATGCGCGATGCAATGCAGGAATCCCCCTGCCGTCGACGGCCCCGGGAGGAGCGGTTGCCTATAACTCGGTGTTCCCGGGTGGCAACATTCCCACAAACTGCTTTGACCCGGTTGCGGTCAACTTGATGAACCAATTTGTGCCCTGTCCGAACGCGGACCCGACCTGCTCTAATCTCGCCAATACCAACAATATTTTCCAATCCATTCCAAAATCCCAGCAGCATGCGAATCAGTTCACCGTCAAGTTGGATCATCACATCAACGAGCGCCAGAACTTGAGCGTGTACTACTATTTCAACGACGCTTACGATGCGGAGCCCTTTACAAAATTCCAGGCGGAGTCCACTAACCTTTTGCCCGGCTTCGGCGATCTCAACAAGACGCGATCGCAGCAGGTGAATATAAGCCATACCTGGACCCTCAGCCCCACGGTGGTGAATGAAGCCCGGATTACGTATTTCCGGGAGGGCCAAGGCACGTTCTTGGCTCCGCAGAACCACCATCTGGTCGTTGACTCCTGCAATGGCCCGGCGGTGCCGTACTGCTTTACCGGTACCACGGACACGCCGAGCGTCATCATCCCCAATCCCAAGATCGGCATTACGCCGGGAATCGGGCCGCAGCACGAAGGCGTGCCCTTCATCAACGTCTCCGGCGGTTTCAGCATCGGCAATGACTACGAAGGTGAGTTACCGCAGATCGGCAACACCTATCAGTTTTCTGACAACGTGACCAAGGTGAAGGGCAACCACACGATGAAGTTTGGTGTGGATTTCCGAATTCAGCGCTTCTTGCAGACGTTGTACTTCGCCCCGCAGGGGGATTACTCATATTCTAGCGGTGGGCCGAACGACCTCGTGACTGCCGACGGCGACCTGTTCGGCAACTACCTCCTGGGGCTTCCCGATTCGGACCTGATCGGTTCCACAAACTCGGAGGATGTCCGCGGGAACGCCCTCTATCTGTTTGCGCAGGACAGCTGGAAACTCAAGCCGAATGTAACTCTCAACTACGGTCTGCGCTGGGAATACAACCAGCCGTTCTTTGACGCCGGCGGGCGCTATCAGACCTTCCGTCCGGGGCAGAACAGCACCGTCTATCCCTGCCCCAATGTCAATACGCCGTCGCAGGCGGACTGCCCGGCGGGCCTGGTGTTCCCGGGAGATCCCGGAGTTCCCAAAGGTTTGACTAAGCCTTATTACAACTCATTTGCCCCGCGCATTGGTATTGCCTGGGACCCCGCGAAGAACGGAAAGATGACCGTTCGCGCCGGATTTGGAATTTTCTATAACCCAATCGAGCAGTTAGTGCTGGAACAGTTCCAGGCGGAACCGCCGTTCGGTGGCAGTACGACCATCACGGAAGGATTCTTCAGCACGCCGTTCGTTCTGCAGAGCTGGCCACCGTGACCCTGCCAGGGTAACGGAGCCAACGGCGGAGCCGGTGTGCTCCCGAATCCTTTCGGTACCATCCTCAATCCTCCGCATGGCACGCCGGTTGCACTGGGCGAATTTCCGCCCCATCACGCTCTTCGGGGAGTTGCAGCCGCAACTCCGGTCGCAGTACACCGAGCAGTACAACCTTGGCATTGAGCGCGAAGTATTCAAGAACACGGTCCTTACTATCGGCTATGTGGGCTCGCAGGGACATCGCTTGCTGGCCACTCATGATCTGAGCCCGGGGAACGCGCAGACCTGTCTGGACCTGCAAAATATTTCCAACCTGACTGGAGACACGAGCCTCGCCTGCGGGCCGTTTTTTGCCGACAGCGCTTTCAACATTGCGGCCAACGAGATCCCGCTTGGCGCAACGTTGCACTTGCCCTATGGTCCGACACCCGTGGTGGCCGGACCCAATCCGGCTCCGATTACGCTGGTGGGCTTGCGGCCGTACTCTTCGCCCAATTGTAATCCGATCACCGGGAACGGTTGTCCGGCGGATGGAATCCCGGTTTTCAGCAGCATTTACGCGCAGGATACGATTGCGAATTCCGCATACAACTCTTTGCAGGCCTCGCTGGAGCACGGTTCTCGAATGGATTGCAGTTTGAGATTGCCTATACTTTCAGCAAGTCGATTGACGATGCCTCCAGTTTTGAGAACTCACTGAAGCCGATTTGCAACGGGGTGTTGAACAACTTCAGTTGCAACCGGTCGTTGTCGTTGTTCGATGCCCGGCAGCGATTGGTGATCAGCTATTTGTGGCAGATTCCCGTCCCAAAGTACAGCGGAGCAAAGGGGCGACTCCTGGACGGGTGGGCGGTTTCGGGTATCACCAGCTTCCAGTCAGGTTTCCCGATTCGTATGCTGACCCTGGACGATCAGGAACTCGAAAACGACGTGAGCGGCTTCGAGGCGCCGGGACGGCCGATCGAGACGGGTCCGGTCGCTTTCCTGAATCCCAAAGCCAACAGTAACTATTATTTTTGCAACGGCGGCGCTGGCGCCCCGGGATGCAACATTCAGGACGCGCCCCTGGGATCGTTGGGTGGGCCGCGGACCGATCTGCTGCGGACCGGGCATCAACAACTTTGATATGTCGCTGCAGAAGGGTATCCCGATTGGCGAGACTGTACATGCCGAGTTCCGGGCTGAATTTTTCAACATTTTCAACCACACGCAATTCCTGAACCCGGATGGCAATTTCAGCGACGGGCCGGATTTCGGCCGCGTGACGCATACGCGCGATCCGCGCCAAATTCAGTTTGCCCTGAAGGTCGCGTTTTAGAATATCTATATCCACGGGCGGCTTCGACCCGCCCGGGTCTAATCTAATGGCCTACCCGGCCTGAGTTCTATTGGAGATCACGATGTACCCCGCATTGCAAAAAGAGCTCGACACGTTCGAGCGCCGCACTCCGAAGTCCGCCGAAGCGCATAAGAAGAACCTGAAGCGCCTGCCCTTGGGCGTGGCCAGCAATTATCGCGCCTACGAACCATATCCGATTTTCGTGTCGGAAGCGTCGGGCAGCAAGTTTCGCGATCTCGACGGCAACGAATACATCGACCACAATCTATGTTTCGGCGACGCTCATGGCGGGCCATTCGCATCCGGCGGTGATCAAGGCGGTCGAGGGCCGTCTGCACAAGGGCACCGCTTACGGCATGCCGCACAACATGGAGTGGGAACTGGCGGAGGAAATCTGCACGCGCTTTCCGGTGGAGATGTGCCGCTTCGGCAACAGCGGCACAGAAGCTACCATGCATTCGATTCGTCTGGCCCGCGCCGCTACGGGACGCGACAAGATCATCAAGTTCGAAGGCGGTTACCACGGCTTGCATGATGCGGCGCTGGTCAGCGTGAAGCCGCATCCGCCCGGCGACGATCTCGGCGATATCAAGAATCCGAAAGCCGGTGTCGGGCGGGGCGAGGCGTGCCGAAGGCGAGCCTCGCTAACGTGCCGGTTGCTACGTTTAATGATCTGGAAACGGTGGAGCGGCGCTTCAAGCGAGAATCCGAATGAGATTGCGGCGGTGATTCTTGAGCCGATCATGATGAACGTCGGCATCTGCATGCCGCAGAAGGGATTTCTGGAAGGTCTGCGGACGCTTTGCGACAAGCACGGCGCGCTGTTGATCTTCGACGAAGTCAAGACGGGCGCGAAGCTGTGCTGGGGCGGCGCTTCGGAATACTTCGGCGTGAGGCCCGATATGATCTGCCTGGCGAAGTCGATTGGCGGTGGATTTCCGCTGGCGGCTTTCGGCACGCACAAGCGGGTTATGAATTTGATCTCGGACCACAAAGTTTTCCACGGCGGCACTTACAACACGAATCCGATTTCGATGGCGGCTGGCCTGGCGATGTTTCCGCGAAGTGCTTACTCGGGCGAACTACGCGCACATCGAAAAGCTTAGTAACAAGCTGGTGGACGGATATAAGAAGACCATCGCGAAAGTTGGCTTGCAGGGTTACATCGCGAGCGCCGGGGCGAACGGCGTGCTGATGTTGTATCCGAAGGAGATTCGCAACTACCGCGACTGGCTGGCGATCGACGTCGACCTGTGGCGGCATTACTGGTTTGGCATGGTGAATCGCGGCGTGATGTGCCAGCCTTACTGGTGGGACGAGCAGTGGACGATTTCCGTGCAGCACACCGAGGCCGACATCGACAAGACACCTGGCGGCATTTGCCGACGTAGCCGCGTCTCTGGCCGCCGCGCAGCATGAGCGTTTGGGAGCGGTAGCGACACACTAATTGGATCGGGTCATCTGGCCATCGGGTCATCGGGTGATTGAAAATCCGAGATCCGGACGGGGTAGATGGCCCGATCACCCGATGACCCGATCATCCGATGACTTCTGACGATGACTTCTGATCCCAACCAGCCGCACTTAAAGCGCGTCCTTGGACGCTTTGACCTGGTGTTGCTGTTTGTCGTCGCCGTTTTCAATCTCAACGTGGTCCCGAGCATCGCGGCCAACGGAGGCGTGACGGTCTGGCTGTGGATCATCTCGCTGCTTCTATTTTTCTGGCCGCAAGGGATCGCGGTGATCGAACTTGCGCATCGTTATCCCGGCGAAGGCGGAGTGTACTTGTGGGCGAAAGAAGTGTTCGGCGACTTCCACGGCTTTCTCTCCGGTTGGTGTTACTGGACGAATAACATGCTGTATGTGCCGACGGTGATGCTGTATTTCGTCGGCGTAACTGTGTTTGCGATGGGGCCGGGCCACGCCGCGCTTGCCGACAACAAGAATTTTGCGATGACCGCTTCTCTGGCGCTGCTGGCGTTGCTTACGGTCGTGAACATCGTTGGACTGGGAGTTGGGAAGTGGCTGAACAATCTGGGCGCTATCGGAACGTTTGTCGCGGCGGCGGTTTTGATCGGCCTGGGGGTTACGGTCTGGTCGCGTTTTGGCACGACCGTAACCGCCGCTGATTTTCGGATTCCGCCGGACCCCCGGTTCGTTCTGAATTCATTCGGCGTGATTTGTTTCGGCTTGGTCGGGCTTGAACTTGGCTTCGGTGATGGGCGACGAAATCCGGGATCCGCAGAAAACATTGCCGGGCGCGGTGGCATGGGGCGGCATGGTTTCCGGGTTGCTTTATATCGGAGCGACTCTGACGCTGCTGGTCGCGATCGGCAAGAACGACATCAGCGTGCTGCAGGGCATCGTGCAGGCGGTCAGCCATATGGCCGGCAAAGTTGGCGTGGCGTGGATTATCACTCCGTTCGCGTGATGCTGAGTCTTTCGATTGCGGGGATTGGCTCGGCATGGATGGGCGGATCGGCGCGCATTCCGTTTGTCGCCGGCCTGGATTCCTACATGCCTCGTGGCTCGGCAAAGTGCACCCGAAGTATAGCGACTCCTTACTGCGGCGCTGATCGTGCAGGCGGTCGTATCGCTGGTATTGATCGTCATCAATTTTTATGCCTCGGGCGGCGTGCAGGAAACTTTCCAGACCATGCTTTCGCTGGCGGTGGTTCTGCAACTGGTGCCGTTTCTTTATGTGTTTGCGGCGCTGCTGAAGTTTGCTTTCGGTGGCGACCTGGCGGGCGCGCGCTACGGCCGCGGCACGCTGATTGTTTCCGGATTCTGCGGCTTCGTGACTACGGCGCTCGGAATCGTATTGGCGTTTTTTCCGGCCAAGCAGATTACTTCGGTCTGGAGGTATGAAGCGAAGATGTTCGGCTTTACTTTGTTTTTTCTGGCGCTGGCTGCGTTTTTCTTTTTTGTGTACGGGCGGCTGAAAGCTACCGCAGGCCGCCGTAGTTGATTGAAAAGCCGATTAGAAAAGCCGATTTCGTGGAGGACTTATGCCTGGTGGAGTTACAACTGACATCAAGACTTATTCGATGCTGATTAATGGCGAGTGGGTGGCGAGTAAGTCGGCCAAGACATTCCCCGTGTACGATCCCTCAACCGAAGAGGTGATTGCACAGGTTCCCGACGCGAACGCGGACGACGTGAACCGCGCGGTCGCGGCTGCCAAAGCCGCGTTTGAGGAGGGTCCGTGGGCGACCACCACGGCGCAGGAGCGTGGGCGCGTTCTCTTCCGCCTGGCCGAAAAGGTGCGCCAGAACCTGCCCATGCTCGCCGAACTCGAATGCCGTAACTCGGGCAAGCCGATTGTTGAAGCGGAGTTCGACATCAACGACGTGGCCACGTGCTTCGAATATTACGGCGGGCTGGCCACGAAGGTCGTCGGCTACGTGAATCCCGTTCCGGACAACGCGATGAGCCTTTCACTGAAGGAACCGATGGGCGTCGCCGGGCAGATCATTCCCTGGAATTATCCGTTGATGATGGCGGCGTGGAAACTGGCTCCGGCACTGGCTGCCGGTTGCACCTGCGTGCTCAAGCCCGCCGAGCAAACGCCGCTCACCGCGCTCGAACTGGCGAAGTGGTTCGACGAGGTCGGTCTGCCGAGGGGCGTGGTGAACGTGATTACCGGTTTCGGCGAAAGCTGCGGGTCGCCGCTTGGTCAAGCATCCGGACGTGAACAAAATCGCTTTTACCGGTTCGGCGGCTGTCGGCAAGATCATCGTGAAGGAAGCCGCCGATACGGTGAAGCGCGTGACGCTCGAACTGGGCGGCAAGTCGCCTAACATCTTTTTTGCCGACGCCGACTTCGAAGCCGCCATCGACGGAGCGCTGTTTGGTGTCTTCATCAATCAGGGAGAAGTTTGTTCGGCGGGCAGCCGCATCCTGGTGCAGAAATCGATCTATAGCAAGTTTGTCGAGGCCATGGCCGAGAAGGCGAAGAAGATCAAGATCGGTCCACCCCTCGAGCGCGAGACGAAGATGGGATCGCTGGTGTCGAAAGAGCAATACGACCGCGTCTGCTCCTATCTCGAGATCGGCAAGAAAGAAGCCAAAGTAGCCGCTGGCGGCGGCCGCGCCGAATCAAGTTCGCCAAGGGTTACTATGTGCAGCCTACTATTTTCTATAACGTCGATAACAGCGCCCGCATCGCGCGCGAGGAAATCTTCGGCCCGGTCGCGGCCGTGATTCCGTTCGACGACGAAAAAGATGCGCTGAAGATCGCGAATGACACGCCCTACGGGCTGGCCGCTGCCGTCTGGACGCGCGATATTTTCAAAGCCATGCGCGCGGTGAAGGCGCTGCGCGCGGGCATCGTGTGGGTGAACCACATGCAGCCGACTTATGTGGAAGCGCCCTGGGGCGGTTACAAGCAGTCGGGCTTCGGCCGTGAACTGGGGCCGTGGGGCATCGAAGAGTATCTCGAGACCAAGCAGGTGTACATCAATCTGAATGAAGCTCCGATCGGCTGGTACTGAGAAGCAGTTGCCAGTGCCAGTGGGCAGCTGCCAGTAGAGACGCGGCAAGCCGCGGCTCGGGTCGGACACTAACTGAACGATCTGACTTAACTGAGAACTGACTTATGTCTACCATTCAACTACGCACATCTATTCCCGGACCGCGGTCGCAGGCGCTCATGAAGCGGCGCAATGCTGCTGTTGTGCAGGCGGCTTTTCACGCCACTCCGGTCTTTGTCGCGAAGGCGGAAGGAGCGGTGATCGAAGATGTTGACGGCAACCGGCTGATTGATTTTGCCGGCGGGATCGGCTGCCTCAATACCGGACATCGCGCGCCGGCTGTGGTTGACGCCATGCGGCGTCAACTTGATCGCTTTCTGCATACCAGCTTCAACGTGCTGCCCTATGAAAGCTACATCGCCGTTTGCGAGAGGCTGAACGCGCTGGTGCCGGGCAAAGGGCCGAAGAAAACCATACTCGTGAACACGGGCGCGGAAGCGGTCGAGAATGCGATCAAGATTGCGCGTTGTTACACGAAGCGGCCCGCGATCATCAGCTTTGAAGACGCGTTCCACGGCCGCACTTATATGGCGATGGCCGCGACCAGTAAGACGCATCCTTACAAAGCGGGATTCGAGCCGTTTCCGAGCGAGGTTTATCGTATTCCTTATGCTTATTGCTTCCGCTGCTCTTACTCGATGAATTATCCGTCGTGCGACGTGTATTGCGCGCGGCACATCGAAGATACTTTCAAGCGGGTGGTGGCGGCGGAGTCGGTGGCGGCGGTGATCGTCGAGCCGATCCTGGGCGAAGGCGGATTCGTTACTCCGCCGGCGGAGTTCTATCCAACGCTCGGCGCGATCTGCCGCAAGCACGGGATTCTGCTGATCGCCGACGAAGTGCAGACTGGATTCGCGCGCACCGGCGCGATGTTTGCCTGCGAGCGGCTGGGACTGGAACCCGATCTGGTCACGATGGCCAAATCGCTGACGGGAGGGTTGCCGATGGCCGCGGTTACGGGACGCGCGGAAATCATGGATGCTCCGGGCGTCGGCCAACTGGGCGGCACGTTCGCGGGCAATCCTGCAGCCTGCGAAGCGGCGCTGGCTGTGCTCGACATCATCGAAAAAGAAAACCTCTGCGCGCGCGCCAACGTGCTGGGCGAACGTTTTCGCAAGCGCGCGACGAAGTGGCAGGAGCAGTGGGAACTGGTTGGCGATGTCCGCGGACTTGGCGCGATGCAGGCGCTCGAACTGGTGCGGTCAAAGACGACCCGCCAGCCCGCTGACGAAGAGACCAAACAAGTGTCACAATATTGTTACGAGCATGGCCTGGTGACGATCACGGCCGGATCTTACAGCAACGTGATTCGCCTGCTCGTGCCGCTGGTGATCACCGACGCGCAGATGGACGAAGGCATGGATGTGCTCGAAGCTGCGCTGGCTCACGTTGCCGAGAAGAAAGGCACGTTGACGGCGCAGCTCGCTCAAGCCGCGCGTAGGTTGGCGGATCGTCTCCGCTGGCTGGTTCTGATGAAAATCTTATGACTACTTTAACTGACGGTTCCTACCATGACCGGCCAAGAAATGGTCGATCTCACCAAGAAACACACGCTGTTTGAGTGGTCGGCGCAATCGAAGGTCGATCCTATCCCGGTGGCGCGAGCCAAGGGCATTTATTTCTGGACGCCGGAAGGGAAGCGCTTCATCGACTTCAACAGCCAGTTGATGTCGGTGAACATCGGACACGGCGATGAGCGCGTCATCCGGGCGATTGCCGAGCAGGCATCGGTGCTGGCTTATGCCAATCCGTTTATGGCGACCGAGCCGCGGGCGCGGCTGGGGGCTAAACTGGCGGAGATCACTCCGGGCGATATTGACACGTTCTTCTTTACGAACGGCGGCGCAGAAGCCAACGAGAATGCCATCAAGATCGCGCGCTTCTTTACCGGACGCCACAAGATCATCGCGCGTTATCGCTCGTATCATGGCGCGACGGCCGGCGCCATCAGCCTTACGGGCGATCCTCGGCGATGGGCGGTTGAGCCTGGAATTCCGGGCGTGGTGCACGTGCTCGATCCTTATCACGGCATCGAACGCGGATGGGAGTCGGCCGAAACTTCGCTGGCCATGATCGACGAGACCATTCAACTGGAAGGCCCGCACACGATTGCCGCGTTCATTCTGGAGCCGGTGACCGGGACGAACGGCATTCTGGTGCCGCCGGATGGATATCTGGAAGGCGTGCGGAAATTGTGCGACAAGTATGGGATTCTGATGATCGCCGACGAAGTGATGTCGGGCTTTGGCCGTACGGGTGAATGGTTTGCGGTTGACCATTGGAAGGTTGTTCCTGACTTACTTTGCATGGCGAAGGGACTTACTTCGAGTTATATTCCTCTGGGCGCAGTCGGTATGCGGCAACATATCGCCAGGCACTTCGACGACAAGGTGTTCTATGGTGGACTTACTTATAACAGTCATCCGATGGGATGCGCGACGGCGCTGGCGACTATTGGCGTTTATGAGGAAGATCAATCTGATCGAGAATTCGCGCAAGATGGGCGCGATCATGAAGACGCTGGGCGCGGAGTTGCAGGCGAAACACCGGTCGGTGGGCGCGGTGCGCTCGATTGGGCTGTTCGGCATTGTCGAACTGATTCGGGATCGCAAGACGCGGCAGCCAATGGCTCCGTTCAACGGCACTTCCGATGAGATGATTGCGCTTGGGCAAGTTCTTCAGGGAAAACGGGCTCTATACCTTCGTTCGCTGGAATACCTTCTTCACCAATCCTCCGCTGTGCATCAACGAGCAGCAACTGCGGGAGGCGTTTGCGATCATCGATGAAGGGCTGGAGATCACGGATCGGGCGGTGAAGGGGTAGGGGCAGTTTTCTCCGCTAATTCATCGAGTCACACGGAAAATCGCCGGGTCGGGGACTCCAGAAAATCGAGAACTCTGGGGCGAATCCCCGAGATGTCAGAGGTGCCATCAGCACGCACGGCTCGAAAAGAGTGAGACGTGGGCGCCGGGCACGGGGAGAATTCCCTGGTTCGTCCTTGCTGAGCGAGAAGGATGCAGGGGTCCTTCGACTCCGCCGGGGCTTCACTTCGTGAAGTCCCTGCTCCGCTCAGGATGACAACGTGGATAATGCTGACGGCTTCCCAATCGCTATTGGGCGTCTCGAGAAATTCTAGCGCCAGCTGCGCTGCTGGCCGTCGGAGGGGGAAACTATCAGCGGTTCGTGGTGCGCTTGGGTGGCGTGATGGTTGATTGCGGTTGCGGCCTGGGTGCGGAGGTTGCCGGCCTTGGCGTCGAAATCGAGCGTGCTGACGCTGTGGGCACAGCTGGGTGCAGGTGAACTTCATGCCGTTCTTGATGCGCTCGATGCGGTAGGCTTTCACTGAATGAATTGTAGTCCCTGCGGCGAGCAGAGGCGAAAACGCCGATGGTGGGGCAGCGAAGGTAACGCTATCGCGCGTCAAGGATTACTTTGGCGGCGGCAGCTGCCGAGCTTCGCTCGGCTTGGACAGGCGAGGGCGGCTGTCCCTACACGAGCTTGGACGGGCAAGGCCCGCTCGCCAGACGGCTAACCCGTTACTTTTGCCAGGCGGTTGTATTTCTTCAGCACCTCGCGCAGACGGTCGTGCGGGAGGGCGATGACGGTGTGGTCGTTGATGCCGGTCATGGTTTCGGCGGCTACCATGGCATTGACTACGGCTTCTTCGGTGGCCTGAACGGTAGCTAGGAAAGCGGATCGAGGCTGTTCGTTGGGGAGCATTTTCAGGTCGCGGACTCCTTGGTGGACGCCGCTCCGGGGATTGGCGGTGGAGAAGGCACGAAGATGTCGCCGGAGCCGTCGCCGGAGAAGCTGCCGTCGCGGCCTAGACCTAGAGACGCTCGGCGGGCGAGGCGCTTCAGTTGGGTTGGAATCAGCGGGGCGTCGGTGGCGACGACGATGATGATCGAGCCGACGTCTTCGTCGCAGAACGGTGTGATCGGGAATTTCCTTGCCGACGGGAACGCCGGCGATGCGGAACTGGTCGCGCCGTCCGTAGTTGCACTGCACGAGCACGCCGACGGTGTAGCCGCCTGCTGTCGGCATCGAGCACGCGCGAGGCAGTGCCGATCCCTCCCTTGAATTCGTTGCAGATCATGCCGGTGCCGCCGCCGACGTTGCCTTCTTCTACGGGCCGCCGTGCGCGGAATCGAGCGCGTGGAAGACGTGCTCGGGTTTACGTGGAATCCGTTGATGTCGTTGAGATAGCCGTCCCAGGTTTCGGCGACCACGGGCAATGACCACCAGTAGCCTTCCATGTCGGGCTCGCCGCGCTTCACTTTCCAGGCGATGACGGCATCGCGCACCACGCCTACGCTGTGCGTGTTGGTGATCATGATGGGGCCGTCGAGAAAGCCGGAGTCTTCGAGCCAGGTGGTGCCGGTCATCTCGCCGTTGCCGTTGAGCGTGAACCAGGCGCCGAAGACGGAGTCATTAGCGAATCTTCGCCGCGGGGAAGAATCGGCGGTGACGCCGGTGCGGACCGGGCCTTCGCCGACTTTGAGCTTGCCGCTGCCGGAGATGAGCGTGGTGTGTCCGACTTCGACGCCGTTGACGTCGGTGATGGCGTTGTTCGGGCCGGGTGTGCCGTCGAAGGGGACGCCGAGGTCGCGGGCTCGGGGCTTGGTTTGGGCGAAGGCGAGAGTGGCAGTCACAGAGAAGAGCGGCAGAGAACTACGAGATTCGTAAATCGCAGGTAAGAAACGGGAGACTTCGAAATCGCATCATAGGTTGTTCGATTGAGCGTCGGCGGCAGTATAAAGCATGAAGGGTTGGTTTAGAATCCTGCTAGGAAGAGCAGTCGCTAGATCAGGTCAATGTCAGGAGATGAGATGGAGAACTGGAAGCGGGCGGTGATTGCGGGATCGGTGGGAGGGGCGGCCCTGTTGCTGCTGAAGGGGAAACGTCCGGCGGCGGTGCTGGTGGGAGGGGTGGGACTGGCGGTGCTGGCGTCGGAGTATCCGGATCAGTTTGCCAAGATTCGCGAGGAGTTGCCTTCGTATGTGCGGCAGGGAACGAAGTTTCTGGATCTGGCGATGAAGATCGGGAGCAGGATCGAGGAGTTGGCGGAAAAGCGCGCGGCGCTGGCGTTTGAGGAGTTGGGGGAGTACTGAGTGTTCGCTAGAGACGGGGCTCTTCGGCTCCGCTCAGGACAGGCTCCGCCCACGTCACCGCACGGGCGCTTCGCCTACTCGATCCCCAGTTGTTTGCGGGCTTCGGGGCTTAGGCGTTCGGGAGTCCAAGGCGGATTCCAGACTACATTGACGTTGGCGTTGCGGACGCCGGGGAGTTGCTCGACGCGGGACTTGACCTGGGCGCTGATGTTGACGTGCTCGGGGCAGCCTTGAGCGGTGAGGGTCATATCGATAGCGACGTCCTGTTGACCTTCGGGTACGTCGTCGAAGCGGATTTCATAGATCAGGCCGAGATCGACGATGTTGACGGGGATTTCGGGATCGTAGCACTGCTTGAGTGCGTTCAGAACGTCATCCTGGGCGATGGGCATGGGTTTCCTTTTCGGTTCGTTCGATTACGGTTCGATTACGGGTGGTTGATAGCGAGTACGCTTGTCCATATTCTATAGCGAATCTTGAGGTTGCCGTGAGCGCAGGCAACTGCCGAGCTGCGCTCGGCTTGGATGGGCGAGGCGCCCGTCCCCACACGAACTTAGTTCGTTCTTAAATCATGGCCCTCGATCCGGAGTTTCAGAAAAAGCTGCAGATCTTTCTGGTGGCCGCCCTGGTGATTGCGGGTGGGCGCGCGGCTTACATTGTGTACGAGCGGCGCGCGGCGATGAAGGAAGATGCGAAGCCCAAGCGGGAAACGGCGCTGAAGGCGGACTACTACGTTACGCCGAAGAAGCTGCATGCTTATGATCTGAAGTCGGCGCGCCAGTTGACCGAGCAGGCGGTATGGGTGAAGGTCGGTTATCAACTCACGTACTATCCTTACGATCGCGAGCGGCACAAGACGGATTTCGGGCACGAGGCGGGAATGTTGCCGCCTTTGCAGAAGCTCGCGATTCAGGATGTGGTGACCGATGTTTCTCCGCTGGCTCCGGGGATCAAGCAGGTGATGGCTTGCTTTGCGCTGAACGGTAAGAGCTATGCGGCTCCGATTGGAGCGGAGAAGGGCGGCGACTTCAAGATTTACTCCGATGACATTTTCTTCATCGAAGATCCGCACGAGCTTTACAAGCACTGGCCGGCGGATGTGTGGAAGGAGATTGACGCTCATGAAGTGCAAGCGGGGATGAGCGAGTTGCAGGCCAGCTTCGCGATTGGGATGGGCGTTCCGGAGGGTTCGGGCGATTACGGTTCGCGAACTCTGCATTACCCGAATGGCGGAAAGCCACTGGCGATCACGTTTGAAAACGACAAGGCGGTTGCGATCAAACCGGGCTCGTAGGGCCTGCAACTGAGCATAGCTTTTGGGCGGAACGGAGAAGGTGCGGAACACTGGAGATGACGGATGACCGGAAGGCGTGCGCGAATCATAACTGCCATCCTTGCGTTTGCATTTATTTTCATCGCTATTTGGGTCTTGATGTATCCATCCACCGGCGACCCGAAAAACATCGAGTATGTTTTCTGGAAGTATGGCCTCTACAGAATGAATCCAGACACAGCGTCCGACACAATGATTGGTGACTCTGGTCGCGACAAGATAGTAGTAGGAAAGACGAAGCTTCAACTGCAAAAGAGGTTCGGATATCTTTTGACGCCCGTTGCTGCCTCACAATACCTCAGAGGCTGTTATCAGAACTCGCCTTGGAGAGACAGGGATGTGCTCTTCATCAGGAAGAGTCCATGGATGATTGTCTTTGATGGTGACAGGGCCGCAAACTTGGTGCTAGTCAAAGGGTGTTAGCACGCAAGGGCAGAGTCGGTCTTCGGAGAGTTTTGAACGGGCGCGCTTTCCAGAAGTGCGGTTTCCGAATTGCAGAGCGTACAATTCCGGGCATGAAACGAACGCTCGGCGTTGTTGTTGCCTCTCTTCTGCTCTGCATCTTAAGTGTTGCTGCGCCCCGCACCATGCGGGTGGATTATTACCACACCGGAAACTCGCACGAGGAATGGTTCAGCCTGGATCGGGTGGTGCTGGAACCTCTGGAGTGGCCGGGGAATCTGAACAAGGCCATCGATGAAAGTCAACTGGGAGAGTACCGGTTCGAAGTGCGCGAGCGCGACAGCGGGAAACTGGTGTACTCGCGCGGATTCAATTCCGTGTTTGGGGAGTGGAAGACGACGGAAGAGGCGCGGCACGGGAATCGGACATTTTCGGAGTCGTTGCGCTTTCCGGCGCCTGACGAGCCGGTGGAGGTGTCGCTGAAAGAGCGCGCTGGGAGCGGCTTTCAGCCAGCGTGGAAGGAAGTGTGGAAGACGGTGGTGGATCCGAAGGACAAGTTCGTGGACCGGTCGCGTCCACCTTCGCCTGGGGCGTTGCTGGAATTGCAGAAGATGGGCGATCCGGCGACCAAGGTGGACTTGCTGGTACTGGGCGACGGTTACACGGCGGCGGAGCGCGGGAAGTTTGAGCGAGACGCGCGGCGATTCATGGAGGCGCTGTTTTCGACATCGCCGTTTCGCGAGCACCAGAAAGATTTCAACGTGTGGGGGCTGTGTCCGGCGGCGGAGGAGTCGGGCGTGTCGCGGCCTTCGAGCGGAATTTACCGGCGGTCCCCGGTGGGCGCTGCGTACGACACGTTCGGCACCGAGCGCTATGTGCTGACTACGGAGAACCGGGCGCTGCGGGATGTGGCGTCGTTCGCGCCGTATGAGTTCATCGAAATTCTGGTGAACGGACAGACTTACGGCGGCGGCGGAATTTTCAATCAGTACGCGACGGTGGCGATCGACAATCTGTGGGCGGGATATGTGGGGGTGCACGAGTTTGGGCACCAATTCGGCGCGCTGGCGGATGAGTACTACACGTCGGATGTGGCGTATCTGCCGCCGGAGAAGAAGACGGAACCGTGGGAGCCGAATGTGACCGCGCTGCTCGATCCGGCAAATTTGAAGTGGAAGGATCTGGTCGCGGCGGGGACGCCGATTCCGACGCCCTGGGATAAAGAGGAGTTCGATCGCTTTGAGCGGGACATCCAGCGGCAGCGGAAAGAGCTGCGAGCGGCGGGGAAGCCGGAGGCGGAGATGGATGAACTTTTCCGCAAAGAGCGCGAGAAGGAAGATGCGATGCTCGGTTCCGAGAAGTTTGCCGGGAAAGTGGGAGCGTTCGAGGGCGCGAACTACGAGGCGAAAGGGATATTACCGTCCTGAGGTGGACTGCATCATGTTCACGCGACATAAGGCGTTTTGCGCGGTCTGCCGGCGGGCGATTGAGCGGGTGATTGGGATGTATGCGGGGTGAAGGTCGGGTCACCGCCGAGACGCAGAGGGCGCAGAGAAGGGCTTTAAGGGAGCGCTTAAGCGAGCGCGAACGAACTCTATGACTTCTGGCGTCACATAGTTTGGCGGGTGGATCTCAAACATGGGGCGATCTATTACGGGTTTCAGCGAAACTCGTTCCCAGGCTGGGTCTCCGGAATCTTGGACGGAGTGCAGTAGGACGGCGTCGGCGCGGTCGAGGTAGGTTTGCGCGGAGGCTTTGAAGTCGGCGGTCTGTGGGTCGAGTACGGTTAGATAGAGATCCGGTTTCACGAAGCGCAGGATGCTGTTCGATTCGATGATGGCGTTTTGTGTTGCGGCGAGGATCTTGCGAATGCGAGGCATGGCTTCGGCTAAGTGCCCTTGCTGGGTGCGGACCCACCAGGAATGATCGGCGCCGGCGACCAGGAAGCGCGAAGTGTCGGACTCGCCGGAGCGGTCTTTTTCTTCCGACACAGCCCAGGAATGATCGGCGGTGGCGCAGTCGCAGGCTTCGCCGTTGGCGGAGCAGACGTTGTGTCCGTATTGCGTGATTTTGAGGGCGGTCCAGTGGAAGGCGGGCAGGGCGGCGATGAGGCCGGCTACGACGCTGGTCTTGCCGACGCTGCGGGAGTGTCCGCCGATGACGAGGATGGGCATGGGGAAGCGGTCTTAGATCTTACAGATTTTGTCATCCCGAGCGGAGCGAGGGATCTGCATCTCGCGGCGAATGCAGATCCCGTCTCTTCGGCTACGCTCAGGGTCAGAATGACAATTCATTCGTTGCTCAGCGTTCCTTCTTGGCCGACCTTGAAACAAACGCCAGCTCTTTAAGATACTCCCGAATGGGACGCGCTGGGGTTCCCCAGAACACTACTCCTTTGCCGCGAATCACTTTCTTGGTTGGGATGCCGCTTTGCGCTCCCAGGATGGCGCCTGCTTCGATGCGCACGTGATCGGCGATGCCTACCTGTCCGCCGATTATGACGTTGTCTTCGACGACTGCACTTCCGGAAAGGCCGGTTTGCGCGGCGATGACCACGTCCTGGCCGATTTGCACGTTGTGGCCGACGTGCACGAGGTTATCGATTTTGGTGCCGCGGCCGATGCGGGTTTCGTCTAGAGCGCCGCGGTCAATGGTGGAGTTGGCTCCGATTTCGACATCGTCTTCGATCACCAGCCGTCCAATTTGCGGGAATTGCTCGTAGCGTCCGGTTTTGGAGTCGCGGACGTAGCCGAAGCCTTCACTGCCGAGGACAGCTCCCGCCTGCACGATGACGCGGTCGCCGAGAGTTGTGCCGGGGTAGATGGTGACGTTCGGGTCGAGGCGGCAATGGCTTCCGATCTTTACGTGTAACCCCGACTGCGTTACCCCCGACCGCGTCACCGCCGTCGTCTCCGATGACCGAACCGGAGCCAATCGTAGTTTCATCGCCAACCTTGACGTGTTCTCCTAGAATCGCGCGCGGGCCGATGGCTACGTTCTTGCCGATCTCGGCGGAGGCGGGGACGATGGCGGAGGGATGAATGGCGCGATTGCGGCGGGGGGTGCGGAGCAGCCGCGCGGCTCGGGCAAAGGTGAGGCGCGGCTGGGCGGAAATCAGGATGGGTTTGGCGGTGCTGGCGGCGAAGGCTCCGGTCGCAAAGTCTCCGGCGATTACGGCGGCGGCGGATGAGCGGAGCGCGGCGTCGAGATGCTGGGCGTCATCCACGAAGACCAGGCTGTCGCTCTTGGCGGATTGCAGGCTGGAGACTGTGGCCACGGTGATGGAACTGTCTCCGAGGAGAGGGCAGCCGAGCTTCTCGGCTAGATCGCGCAGGGTATGCTTCATGGTTGTCTATTGTCGCTTTCCTGGGCGGGTGTGTACAACGCCGACGCCGACTTCGTTGCCACTCGCGGCAGCTGCCGAGCTTTGCTCGGCTTGGACGGGCGCGGCGCCCGTCCCCACGCGAGCCTTGACGGGCGCGGCACCCGTCTCTCCACTCACCTAGTACAGCGGCGGCTGGCCTGGCGGGCGGGTTTTCCAGCGGCGGTGGACCCAGAGCCACTGGTCGGGATAGCGGCGGATGAAGTCTTCTATTACTTTCGTGAATTTTGCGGTGTTGGCTACTATGTCGGCTTCGTTATCGTTGGTGCGAATTAGCTCGACGGCGGGATCGAAGCGCAGGATGTATTTGCGCAGCTTCGCATCCCACACGGTGAAGCCGGGGACTACGGCGGCGTCGGTGCGCAGGGCGATGCGGGCGAGGCCGCTGGCGGTGCAGGCGGGGATGCCGAAGAAATCGACGAACACACCCTGCGGCGGGGTCATGTTGGTGTCCATGAGAATGCCGACGGTTTCGCCGGCGCGCATGGCGGAGAGCAGGCCGCGCACGAAATCGTCTTTGTCGACGGTGCGGTTGCCGTGCATGGTGCGGTAGCGCTGGATGAGGGCGTCGATGTAGGGATTGTCGAGGGAGCGCATGACGATCGACAGCGGATGCCCCTGCAGCGAGTGAGCGAAGGCGGAGAGTTCCCAGGCTCCGAGGTGGGCGGTGAGAAACAGGACGCCTTTGCCGCGAGCGTAGGCGCGCTCGAAGTTTTCAAAGCCGTCATAGACGACGATGCGGGAGACATTTTCGCGGGTGTAGCGGGGGAAGAGGCAGACTTCGGCGAGCTGGCGTCCGAGAGAGATGAACTCGCCGCGAACCAGGCGGCGGCGCTCGCGCGGCGACATTTCGGGGAAGGCGAGAGCCAGGTTGCGCAGGCCGACGCGACGCAGGCGTCCGTAAACGGCGTAGACGGTTAAGCCGATGGTGATCCCGATGGCGCGCGCCAGGGGACGGGGGAGCAAGCCCAGGAGCTTTATCCAGGGCCAGACCAGAGCGTACTCAAGGCGTTCTCGCAATGGGACAGTTCTCAGTTCCCAGTTCTCCGTTCTCAGTGACCTGAGTCTAAGACTGAGAACTGAGAACCGGGAACTGGGAACATTACTACTTTGCGGCTTGCAGGGCCCACTTGGCTAGCGTGCTCAAGAAGGGGTACGCGTTTTGGGGAGGCTTCGATTTCTCCCTTGAGAGACGTGGGGAAGGGCACCATGCGGCCGTAGAATTCGCGGGTGCTCTCCTTGTCCTGCTTGATGACGGCGCCGGCGAGTTCGAGTCCGGCGAAGAGGCCGCGGGAGCGCGAGTAGGTCAGAACCTCCGCCCTCATCTTCCAATCGGTATCGGCGGAGGCGTGGCGTCCGACGGGGCCGGCGGCGGCGCTGGCATCGGCTCCGAGCTTGAACTTGCTGGAGAGCAGGTTATTCATGCCGTTCTTGTTCATGATCAGCATGACGACATCGGTTGCCTGGCCGCCGATCTGCAAGCCGAAACTGCCTCCGCCAATGACGAAGAAAGCGGGCGCGCTCCAGCCTTTTTCAGTGCGGCAACTGGCGACGCCTTTGCCATAACGGCCGCCGACGACGAATCCGCCATTGAGCAGCGACGGAACCACGGCCACACAATCGGCGGAAGCGAGTACTTCTTCGGGGATGCGCTGGTCCGGGGCGGCCTGGATTTCTTCGAGTACCGTGCCCGCGGCTGCGACACGCCCAGAGGCTTTGGTGTGGACTTCCGCGGCTTTGGTGTCGTCATCGGTATTGGCGAAAAGAATCGTTGTTTGGAAACATGTCAGAAAACAAACGAGCAATAGCAGAACGAGGAGATTTCGCATCATGCCTCTCTTGGGAGATGGGAGTATGGATTCTTCGTATTTGCTACTTATGATTCTATTCGATGCAGGATGCGGAGCGGAGGATACCGGGGGAGTGATCAGGGTGAGTCAGGCGGTAAGGCAAAAAAAATGCGGGGTTGAAAGCGGCGACCCTAATCTCCGTTTCCAACCCCGTCTCCCAGGTTCTGTGGTAGGTGAAGCGAGTATGCGGCAGGTGGAGGAAGCGGACAAGATTACTGGGGTCACTGTACTTTGGTAACCGTAGGTTGGCCGGCCTAATCCCTGGCCGTTGTCGCACCTAGCCCTTGGTGCTCTACTCGCACTGTGCGCTAGGGATGTGCTAGAGTTTTTGCCTGCGCTCAAGTCCGCTTCTGTGGTGGTGGTACCGGGGGGCGAATGATGCCTCGAATTTTGTTGACAACGCGTTGCCGCGACTCCGGCCTGTACGATTATTTTCGCGAAAATGCGCCGCGGAATTTTCGCTGGCGTTTCGGTATGCCGCGCACGATCTCGTTTGGCCTGCGATTCCTGCGGCAGAATCTTCCGCACGCTTAGCATTCTGGAATATCCGACGCGCGCCGAATTTTCCGCTCAGCTCAAGAGGGGCTGGGATGCCGTGGGTTTTTCCTTTTACCTCGAAGAGACCAACGACATCCTGGCGATGGCCGCCGAAGCGCGGCGGGCAGGCATCCGGGAACTGTGGGCGGGCAATTACGGCGCTCTGACCCCCTCCATCCAATCGCACTTCGATCACGTGTTCACCGGTTACAGTGAAGACGCCCTGGGACAGAAGCTGGGGACGCGTCTCGATGAAATCCAGCATCCACCGCTGATCACACGCTTCCGCCTGCCCGGAGGGTGGTCGTTCCCGCTGGGTATTTTGTTTTCCTCACGCGGATGCAGTTTTCGCTGCACCTTCTGCCAGACCACTGCGTTTGCGCCGAAACCAAAGGAAATCTCTCTGGCGTCTTTGGATCGAGTGCTGCGTTTCTATGTCCAACACGGCATTCATTTTGTCCTGCTGCTCGACGAGAATTTCGGCAACCTTCCCTCGCATGCCGACGCGGTCATCGAGTTATTGGCGCGCCACGGAGTCCGCTGGCTCGTGCAGTCGCGCGTGGACCTGCTCCTGCGCAACTTCAATGACTGGCGGAACTGCGGCATGGAAGGCGCGCTCTTCGGCATCGAGAGTTTTCACCAGGAGATCCTGAAGCAGATGCACAAGAACGAGAAAGCACAGGCTGCGTTTGAACTCGCCGAGCGACTCGACCGCGCCGGCCTGTACGCCCAGGGTTATTACATCATCGGCCTACCGCCGGAGACGCCGGGATCGATCGCTGAGGATCTGAGAACATTGGCTTCTTTAAAGCTCGATGTCACGCAAATCACCATCGTCACGCCGCATCCCCAGACGGAAATGTGGCATGAACTCGATTCCGGTTACGGTATTTTTGAAAAAGACTGGTCTAAGTTCGACACCAAGCATCTCGTCTGGAACCACCCACATTGCGCACCCGGCGTGCTGGAATCTCTGCTCGAACAGGGCTTCCAATCCTGCTATGGAAACGACTGGCTGGTGCGGACGACGAAAAAGTTCCTCTCCATGAGAAGAGCCCAAAAAGACATTGCCAGCGTATTACTGGGTCCGGTACGCTCGCGATGGGCCTCCTCGGCGCGACTGCCTTATCTTCCGCCGCCAGTGCCGTCTACAGACCAACACGTCCGCAGCGCCGTCGCCTGATGCATCCTCCGGGAGGATGTGGCATTCCTGATGCCGTGCCAGGTGCCGCACGAATCACGGGCTGTGAAGCAGATCGAACGAGCAGCGAACGCAAAAGTTAGTCCATTGCTGCGAGCCTCAGAGTTCGGGCCGGAAAGCGGCCGACAGGGCGTCGGCCAAACGACCGGATGGGGATCCGGTTCTGGAAATGAATCCTACTTCGCCGTCACCAGCGAATGGGTGATGGCGTGGACCGAGAGGGCGATGCGGTTCTGCACGCCGACTTTGCGCATCAGTTTCGCGACGTGAGCCTTCACGGTGCGCTCTTCGATTCCGAGGGCTGAGCCGATTTCTTTGTTGGAGCGGCCGGCAACCAGCATCTCGAGAACTTCCTTCTCGCGATCGGTAAAGTTAATCCGCCCGGCGGGGAAGATGCGACCCGGGGATGCGCTCACGCGTTCGATGAAGGTCGAGAGAACATGGCGCGGAGCCCACACCGAACCCTGATTGACAACGCGGAGAGCCTGGATGAACTCGGCCGCTGAGGCAGCCTCGTCCACGTAGCCTTTGGCGCCGGCCGCGATGGCTTTGAGGACGCTTTCATCGTCCATGCCGGAGCCGGTGACGATGATGCGCAGGTCGGGACGGACGGCTTTCATGCTGGCCATGATGTCGTACAGGTTCTGGCCACCGCGATTGCCGAGCAGAACGAGATCGATGTTGGGCAACTGGCCAAGGTCGGCCAGCGAGGCGGAGACCAGCTCCAGATCAGGCTCGGTATCAAAGAGGGCCCGGAATCCCACAAACCGCAGAGGATCGCTCTCTACTACGGCAACGCGTATCAGTGGCTTTCTGGCGACGGCAGCTTTCATTTAGGTTTCCCTGTTAGGATTGCATCCTGTTCCAGATTGCCTGAATCGGCCAAGAATTGGAACGATTGACGAGCGAGACAAATTACGGGGGTAACCCCCAAGATCAGGCATCAGAGGAGGGTTTTGCGGTGAAGCGAAGGCGGATGCGGCGGTATTTTGCAGCGATTCTGGGGGTGGGCTTGATAGTTGCGGGGCTGGGGTTGGCGCGGGCGCAGGCGTCAGCTCAGGCGTCAGCGCAAACGTCGGCGCAACCTTCAACAACGTATCAGCCGAAGTTTGCGGGCGATCCGGCGCGCTCGGATTCGGAAGCGCAGGCGCTCGGCTACATGCGGGTGGTGCTCCGGGCGGAGCACGCTTACAAGAAACGGCATGACAAGTATACGGGGTCGTTGGAGGCGCTGGCGGGTACCGGGTCCTTCACCAAGCGCATGGCGCACACCACCATTCGGGGGGATTACACGGTCAGCTTCCGTCCCCACAAGGACGGTTTCGTGCTGACCATGACGCCCAAGCAGATGGACAGCGAACACCGCTCGTTCTATGCGGAAGAAGATGGTGTAATTCATGCGGACGAGCAGAAGCCCGCGGACCTGGAATCGCCGAAAGTGCAGTGAAAAGTGCAGTGATCGGGCGGCGATAGGCTTACGCGAGGACAGGCGCGCTCCAGTTGTTCGGGAGAGCGGCTCTCCGGGGCGAGTTACTCGATCCGCTTGATTGGGATGTCCCTCCCTTCCGTGCGCAGAATCATCGCAGTGACGTGGCCGGGGCTGTCGGACACGGCTCAGTTCCGCGGCCATTCGTGGACGCTCTTGCGACGGATCAAATTCCGTTTGCTATTCTGATGCGTGCTCAAAATCCACCGAAGGGCTTGGGGACTGGCGCTGGTGTCGGCAGTCCTGCAGGTTGTGATCTTTCCGCTGCCGGGGATGTATGGGCTGTCTTGGATTGCGGTGGCGCCGCTGCTGGTCGCGATCTTGCGGGCGCGCGTTCCGGAGACTCTGCAATTGGATGGTCAGGCGCGCTTGCTGCCCGCCACGCCGTGGCAGGGGTTCGTACTGGGCTACGAGTGCGGGATTCTGTGGTTTGCCGGGACCTGCTACTGGATTTTCGACACCATGCATCGCTATGGCGGGATGCCGATTCCGGCCGCGGTGCTGGCGCTGATCTTGTTTTGCATGTATGTCGGGCTTTATCACGGAATGTTCGGGCTGCTGCTGGCCTTGGTTGCGGGATCGAGCAACTCTAGCTTGGACAAGTCCAGATTAGACAAGGCTGGACCAAGCCGCCGGGTCGGCAGCGTCGCTGCGGCGCGCGCTGGTGGCGGCTCCGTTTCTTTGGGTCGCGGTGGAGCTTGCCCGGACGCGCATTACCGCGTTTCCATGGGAGCTTCTGGGATATTCGCAGACCGCGAATTTTGCGCTCACGCGGATTGCGACACTCACCGGCGTCTACGGGCTCTCGTTTGAAATCGTGCTTGTGAACAGCGTGTTCGCCGCGGCGTTTCTGGTTGCGAAGGAGCAGCGGAAGCGGTTGCTGGTGGCGGCGTGCGTGGCGGCGGCGATCCTGCAGGCGGGGCAATTGCTGGCGCCTCCTCGCGGTCGCGCGGCCGATCACACCGCACTTTTGGTGCAGCCGAATATTCCGATTCTGGAAGGCGCGGCGTGGACGAAGGAATATTTTCAGGACACGCTGCGGGACTTGACTGCCGTGAGTTTGCATCCCCCTGGAGGAAAACCTGCCAAACAACAGGCCGGCGGGTCTCCTGACATGTTTGTCTGTCCTATAACTTGATTGTGTGGCCGGAGTCGCCTTCGCCGTTTTACACGAACGATCCTATGTTTCGCGATGCGGTGAGCGCGCTGGCGCGGCAGTCGGGAACCTGGGTGGTGGCGGGCTCGATTGGAATTGCTCCGGCTATGCACAGCGGCGGAGCGGAGAAAGCTCGCAGATTTTCAACTCGGCTGCCCTGGTCAGTCCGCAGGGTGAGTGGGTTGGGCGCTACGACAAAGTGCATCTCGTGCCCTTCGGCGAATATTTGCCGTTTCCGCAGCTGTTTGCGTTTGCCGGAGGGCTGACCAAAGAAGTGGGAGAGTTTCAGCGAGGAGCGTCGCGCACGCCACTGGATGCCGGAGGCGAGCGGCTTCGGAATGTTTATCTGCTATGAATCGATCTTTCCCGACGAAGTGCGGCAGGGACCGCTCGCAGGGCGCGCAGGTTTTGTTGAATATTTCGAATGACGGCTGGTACGGCGACAGCGGCGCCTGGAAGCAGCACCTGCAGCAGACCCAAATGCGGGCCATCGAAAATGAGCGGTGGCTGCTGGCGGCGACGAATACGGGGATGACGGCGTCGATCGATCCTTACGGACGGATCGTGGCGGCAACTCCGCGCAAGGTTCGCACCGCGCTGGCGGCGCCTTATGCGCTGATTTCGGGTACCACGTTTTACACGCGGCATGGCGATTGGTTCGCATATCTGTGTGCGATAATTTCAGCAGGCGCGCTGCTGGCGCGTTTTGTATTTCGAGTCGCGTTAGTCGATGGTCGTTAGTCGTTAGCAAGAGCTCGCGAACGACTAACGACTAGCGACTAACGACCAACTGAATAAGACAAGCCGAGTGATAAGCAATGTTGGATGAACTGGAACAGCAATACACTTCTTTAAAGACCAAGGTTCACGACCTGCGGGAGTATCTTTGACGCCGGTAAGCTGCGCCAGCAGTTTGCCGAAATAGAAAAGCAGGCGTCGGATCCCAATCTGTGGTCGAATCCGGAAAAATCTCAGCAGGTAATGCGGGAACGGAAGCGCCTGGAAAGCCTGTTGTCGCTGGAAGGCGACCTGGCGCGCCGGACCGACGACATCGCCACCTATTTCGATCTGGCAGGCGAAGGTGAGAACGTTGCGGCCGACTTGCAACGCGACTTGGACTCTCTGCGCGAATTGGTGGATCGAGTCGAAACCGAGACGCTGCTTTCGGGCGAGAACGACGGGCTGAATGCGATCATGACCATTCATCCCGGGGCGGGCGGAACCGAGTCGCAGGACTGGGCGGAGATGCTGCTGCGCATGTATCTGCGCTGGGCGGAGCGGCAGGGATTCAAGACGGAGATGTACGACTATCAGCCCGGAGAAGAAGCCGGAATCAAGTCCGCGACATTTTCGGTGATTGGCCAGTATGCGTTCGGTTATTTGACCAGCGAGATCGGGGTGCACCGGCTGGTGCGGATTTCGCCCTTCGATCAGGCGAAGCGGCGGCACACGTCGTTTGCCAGCGTGTACGTTTCGCCCGAGATTGACGACAGCATTGAGGTCAACATCAAGCCCGAGGATATTCGGATTGACACTTACCGCTCGAGCGGCAAGGGTGGACAGCACGTCAATACGACCGATTCGGCGGTGCGGATCACGCACATCCCGACGGGCCTGGTAGCCAATTGCCAGAATGAACGCTCGCAGCATAAGAACAAAGAGAAGGCGATGAGCATGCTGCGCTCCAAACTTTACGAATTCGAGCTGGAGAAAAAGCGCGAGGTCACGAAAAAGATTGAGGATTCGAAACTGGATATTGATTTCGGTTCGCAGATTCGTTCGTATGTGCTGCAACCTTACCGGATGATCAAGGATCACCGCACGAAGCTGGAGATCGGCGACGTGGATCGTGTGCTGGATGGCGATCTGCGGCCGCTGATGCAGGCTTATCTGCGGATGCGGCGGGGCGAGAAAAAAGCTTAGGGACATGCCGAATTGTTATTCGGACTCGGCGAAAATCTTTACCACAGGGATCACAAAGGTACACAGGGGAAATCGCTGATTCGCACGAGTGTTGCAGCTTTATGAAAATGAGAAGGAAGATTTCGCTGAAACCGCCGCATCTTGGACCCCGCCTGCAGCGCGCCTTCCGCTATGCTGCCGAGAAACACGCCGGACAGACTCGGAAGCAGTCGGCGGTGCCTTATCATCTCGCATCTGATGGCGGTGGCGTCGCTGGTGCTGGAAGCGGGCGGTGACGAAGACATGGCGATCGCGGCGCTTCTGCATGATGTGGTCGAAGATTGCGGCGGCATGCCGAGGCTGCGGGAAGTCCGCAAGCAGTTTGGTGCGCGGGTGGCGAAGATCGTGGAGGGTTGTACGGATTCGTTCGGCGAGCCGAAGCCGGAGTGGGTGGAACGGAAGAAAGACTATCTGCGCGAAGTGAAGCACGCCGACGTTGAGACGCGGCTGGTTTCGGCGTCCGACAAGCTGCACAACGTGCGCACGATTCTGGCGGATTACCGGCAACACGGGGAGGCGATCTGGACGCGGTTCACGGGAAAAAAGGAAGGCACGCTCTGGTACTATCGCGCCTTGAGCGACGAATACCAGCGGCGAAGCCCGAACCGCATTACGCGCGAACTGGAGATTGCCGTCGCCGAATTGGAGCGGGCGGTGGGCAAGAAAGCGCGGGCCAGAGACGGAAGACCGGCGAAGAAGAAATCTGCAGCCAATTCCGGGAGATGAACGATGCCGCGAATGATTGATCTGATCCGCAATTCGCAGATTCCGTCGAACCTGATGCAATCGGCGGCGCGCGGCGCCCTCGCGGTGCCGCCTGGGGAGACGATTGAGATCCTGGTTTATCTGGCGATACATCACAAATTATTTGGTGAGCAGGCGCGTCTAACGCTGGCCGGTTGGGACGAAAAAGCCAGCCTGGCCGCGGCTGCCGATCCCCAGACCAGCCCTGAGGTGCTGGAATATTTTCTTTCTCTGGAGAATCTGAGGGCTTCTCTGCTGCCGGCACTGGCAGAGAATCCGACGGTCAGCGAAGAATCTCTGGCGGGGATGGCAGTGGCAGGGACGCGCTCGGTCGTAGAAGCTTTGTTGACGAGCCCGCGAGTAATGAACTCTCTGCGCCTGTTGCAGGCGTTGCAGACGAATGCCCACCTGCGTCCAACTGAACTCGGCGAGATTGCAAAGAAGCTGGCTGCTTTGGAGAGTCAGACGGGCAGGAGATCGGGACGCGACGCGAAATGAGCGTTGCGGACGACGTTATCGAGAGTACGGTCACAAAGTATCTGGAAGAGAACGCGGCGGAACTGGCAGCCGAAAAAGACAAACCGTTCCAGCCCATGCCTTTCCCGCCCTTAGGAATGGCGCACGAAAACGCGGGCGGCGAGGCGGCGGGCGAGGTCGCGCCGCAGGCCGCAGCTGCCGCGGGCAGTGCCAGTGCTGATGCGGCAGCGGGTAGATCGGCGATGGCGGCAGCGGGAAAGTCCGCAGGGCCCGCGGTCGTCGCTCTGCCCATGGCAAGAGGCAAGCAATTCCCGTTCATGAGGAAAGACGCGACAGCGCGCTGCAGAAGATTTCCAAGCTCGACATCAAGAGCCGGATCGCGCTGGCGATGCGCGGCAGCAAGGAGGACCGGGCGATCCTGATTCGCGATTCGACGAAGCTGGTAGCGGTGGCGGTGCTGGAGTCGCCCAAAGTTTCGGAGGGCGAGGTGGAAGCTTTTGCCACGCAGAAAAATGTGCTGGAGTCGGTGCTGCGCACGATTCCGATGAAGCGGAAGTTTGTGAAGAATTACAGCATCATGCGGAACCTGGTCTTCAACCCGCGCACGCCGCTCGATGTCTCGCTGACATTGATGAAGAACCTGCTGGTTCATGACCTGAAGAATCTAGCGGGGAACAAAGAGGTTGCGGACACGATTCGCAAGCTGGCGATGCGCTTGTATGCCCAGAAGATGGAAAAAACGAGGAAATAGCGGCGGTTGAAGCACATCCGATCCTATTTACGAATTGTTATCACGGACGAAGACGATCGCCGTGGTGGGATTGTCGGACAGTCCGCTGCGGCCGAGTCACGGCGTTTCCGCGTACATGCAGGCGGCCGGATACAAGATTGTCCCGGTGAATCCGCGGATTGCGGAGGCGCTCGGAGAAAAGTCGTATCCGTCATTGCTCGAAATGCCGCTCGAAATGGCGGAGAAGATCGATCTGGTGGATGTCTTCCGGCGGCCAGAGTTCGTGGATGAGATCGTGGAGCAGGCGATCCAGTTGAAGATTCCGGCGATCTGGCTGCAGGAAGGCGTGATCAACGAACGCGCGGCGGAGAAGGCGCGAAAGGCCGGAATGTTTGTGGTGATGGACCGGTGCGTTTTGAAAGAACACCGGGCGAGATTCGGGTAGTTGCCGGTTGGCGAAGATGAGATTCCGCTCTGCAACTCTCCATTCAACTCTCTATTCGCAGACTTTGTCATCCCGACCCCGTTCCCCTTTCTTCATCGTTGAATTTATCCAGATCCTAAATTTATTCGGGACACTTTCATGAAGAGATTGCGGCGGTTGATCCCGTTCTTTGCTGTTGCGCTTGGAATCGCAGCCGCCCAGCCCAGGTTCGAGCGGGCTCCTGCTCTGACGCTGCCTTTGCGCGGAGGGTGGGCGCTGCAGTCTTCCGCGAAGGTAAGGGCAACGGGTGAAGCGATCTCCAGCGCGTCGTTCCAAACCGGGGACTGGATCCAGGCCGAGGTTCCGACGACGGTGGTGGCAGCGCAAGTAAAGAACGGGCTGCTGCCGGATCCTTATTACGCCATGAATCTGCGGCAGTACCCGGGCGTCAGCTATCCCATCGGCTTCAACTTTTCCAATATTCCGATGCCGACCGGCAGTCCCTATGCGGCTTCGTGGTGGTATCGCAAGGAGTTCACGCTGCCCTCTGCGTACGCCGGGAAAACCGTGTGGCTGAACTTCCGCGGCATCAACTACCGCGCCAACATTTTTCTCAACGGAAAACAGCTCGCCAATGCGAAGGAAATCGCCGGCGCATGGCGGACCTACGAGTTCAACGTTACGGCCGCGGTCAGGCCCGGAACGAATGTGTTGGCGGTGCAGGTGTGGGCGCCGACGGAGAAGAGCCTGGCGATCACTTTTGTGGACTGGAATCCCTTGCCGCCCGACAAGAACATGGGGCTGTGGCGCGAGGTGTATTTGACGACGAGTGGACCGGTCGCGCTGCGACACGCGGCCGTGCTCTCGAGGGTGGATTCGCTCGCCGGCGATGCCAATACCGGTGCCGCCCACTTGACGGTAACGGCGCTGGTTAAAAATGCCAGCGATCAGCCGGTAAAAGGGACGCTCCAAGGCAGAATCGAAAACACTGAATTCGCGCAAGCGGTGGAACTGGGGGCGGGAGAGTCGAAAGACGTGGTCTTCTCGCCGGCTCAATATCCGCAGCTCAACCTGAGCCATCCGCGGCTATGGTGGCCGGCGCAGATGGGGACGCCGAACCTGTACGAACTGAATCTTGCGTTTGTCGTAAATCGTGTGGTAGGTCGCGTGGCAAATAGCGAGGCGAGCGGCGGGGACAGCGGCGAGATCTCTGACGTGTCCCATACGCAGTTCGGCATCCGCGAGATTACATCCGAAGTCGCCGAGCAGGCGCCGGGTCGCTTCAAACGCCTGTTCAAGGTCAATGGCAAGAACATCCTGATTCGCGGCGGCGGCTGGACGCCCGACATGCTGCTTCGGCAGAGCTCGGAGCGGCTGGCCGACGAGTTGCACTACGTGCGCGACCTGGGACTGAATACGATCCGGCTGGAGGGCAAACTCGAGACCGAAGAATTTTTTGAAATGGCCGACCAGCAGGGCATCCTGGTGATGGCCGGATGGTGCTGCTGCGATTTCTGGGAGCGCTGGGAGAGCTGGAAAAATGAGGACTACGACATTGCGAAGTCCTCATTGCGCGACCAGATCTACCGGCTGCGAGGCCATCCCAGCCTGTTGGCGTGGCTGAATGGCAGCGACAATCCTCCTCCTCCGGCCGTGGAAGAAATGTATCTGAAGATTGAAGCGGAGCTGCGGTGGCCGAATCCGGTGGTGTCTTCGGCCACGGCGAAGACGAGCACGGTGACCGGCGCAAGCGGCGTGAAGATGAGCGGGCCTTATGAATACGTGGCGCCTTCGTACTGGGAAGCGGATGCACATCGCCAGGTGGAAGAGCAAACCTGCAACGCTGGCGGATGTGGCGGGGCTTATGGCTTCAACACCGAAACCAGCATGGGAACGGCGGTTCCGCCGATGGAGAGCGTCGAGCGCATGGTTCCCAAAGATCATCTTTGGCCTTTGGACGGGTCGGTGAGTGGGCCGGTTGATGGTCCTGGGGATGAGTACTGGAATTTCCACGCGGGTGGCGGCGCCTTCACTACGATACGGATGTTCAGCGACGCGCTGAATGCGCGTTACGGAAAGGCTGGCAGCGCGGAAGACTTCACCTACAAATCGCAGCTCATGGCTTACGAAGGCGTGCGTGCCATGTTCGAGGCCTACAGCCGCAACAAATACACTTCGACGGGCGTGATCCAGTGGATGCTGAATAACGCGTGGCCTTCGATGATCTGGCATCTGTACGACTACTATTTGCGGCCGGGCGGCGGATATTTCGGCGCGAAGAAAGCGCTGCAGGCGCTCGACCCGGTCTATGGATACGACGATCACTCGGTGTGGCTGGTAAGCAGCCAATATGTGGATGTCAAGGGCCTGAAACTGGGAGCGCGGGTGTTCAATCTGGATGGAACGCAGAAATTTTCCAAGGCCACTGCGCTCGATGCCGCCGCCGACAGCACTGCGAAAGTGTTTGAACTGCCGCCGATCGAAGGGCTGTCGCCGGCATACTTTCTGGATCTTCGTATCACCGATGGCAGCGGCAAATTGGTCGGGTCGAACTTCTATTGGCTCTCGACGAAACCGGAAAGGATGGAATGGGCGAAGTCGAACTGGTACACGACTCCAACCGCGTCGTATGCGGACTATACCGCACTCGCGCAGTTGCCCAAGGTGAGGCTGAACGTATCTAGCCGCAGCGGGCGCGACGGCAATGGCGAAGATGCGGTGACCCGCGTCACCGTAGAAAATCCCAGCAAGTCCCTAGTGTTTTTCGTGCGCCTGAAGCTGGACAAAGGCAAAGGCGGCGAGGAAATACTGCCGGTGGTCTGGCAGGACAATTACATTTCGCTGCTGCCCGGCGAAAAGCGGGAGATCACGGCAACATATCGCGCCAGCAGCCTGGGCGCGGCGAAGCCGGAGATCGAAGTGAGCGGCTGGAACGTGGAGTAGATTTGGTAATTGTGCAATCGGGTAATTTTGTAATTTGAAACAGAACGCTGCTCTGCTACTTTGAAGGGGTTTCCCGTTCGCTGTCTGCTGACTTTGTGGGGTGAGACGTAATGCCGGCCATCAAATTCCGTGGTGTGGACTTCATCGACTTCGACACGTTGCTGAATGACGACGAGCGCCTGGTGCGCGACACGGCGCGCAAGTTCATCGAAGACAATCTCGTGCCGATCATCGAGGAATGCAATCGTGCCGGCCGGTTTCCGCGCGAACTGGTGAAGCCGATGGCCGAACTCGGATTCTTCGGCGCCTCATTCAACGGATACGGCTGCGCCGGCATGTCGAACGTCGAATACGGACTGGTCACGCAGGAACTGGAACGCGGAGATTCCGGCGTGCGCTCGTTCGTCAGCGTGCAGTCGGCGCTGGTGATGTATCCGATTTATACCTTCGGCAGCGACGAGCAGAAAAACACCTGGTTGCCGGCGATGCAGAAAGGCGAAAAGATTGGCTGCTTCGGATTGACCGAACCGGACTTCGGATCGAATCCGGGCGGCATGCGGACGCGCGCGCGCAAAGTTGGCAAAGAGTATGTGCTGAACGGCGAAAAGATGTGGATCACCTCCGGCACTATCGCCGACGTGGCGGTGATCTGGGCCAAGGTTGAGGATGAGGGAGACAAGATACGCGGATTTCTTGGTTGAAACCGACCGCCCTGGATTCAAGGCCGCCGACATTCACGGCAAGTGGTCGCTGCGCGCTTCGGTGACTTCGGGCTTGTCGCTGCAGGATGTGCGCATCCCGGAGTCGAACCTGTTGCCGGGATCGGGCGGATTGAAATCTCCGCTAATGTGCTTGAACCAGGCGCGCTATGGAATCGCCTGGGGCGCGGTTGGGGCGGCGATGGCGTGTTACGACTGCGCGCTGCAATATTCGTTGTTGCGAAAACAATTCCGCGATCAGCCCATCGCCTCGCATCAACTTGGTGCAGGAAAAACTCGCCTGGATGATCAGCGAGATCACGAAGGCGCAGTTACTCGTGCTGCAAGTCGGCCGATTGAAAGACGCCGGAAAAGTGCAGCACCAGCACATCTCGATGGCGAAGAGAAATAACGTCTGGATGGCACTCGAGTGCGCCCGGCTATCGCGAGATATTCTCGGGGCAAACGGCGTGGCCGACGATTACCCCATCATGCGGCATCTGATGAACCTGGAAAGCGTAAAAACCTATGAGGGCACGCATGATATCCACGCGCTGA
>CAVRYC010000010.1:0-100261 GCA_963725245.1 uncultured Acidobacteriaceae bacterium
GAGGATGCGCAGGTCCAGGCGCAGACTCCAGTTCTCGATGTAGGTGAGATCAAGGTGCATGTTGAGTTCGAACGACGGACAGTCGCGCGCCGTAATCTGCCACAGACCCGTGATGCCGGGTTTCACATCAAGGCGGCGGTAGTGTTGAAGTTCGTAATGGTTGACCTCGTCGACGGGATGAGGCCGCGGTCCAACCAGGCTCATTTCTCCGAGCAGCACGTTCCAGAGCTGCGGGAGTTCGTCGAGGCTGTAGCGGCGGATGATATGGCCGATGCGGGTGATTCTGGGGTCGTCGTCAAGTTTGAAAATCGGGCCTTCTCTCTGGTTGCGGTCGCGCAACTCTTCCTTGAGGTGTTCGGCGTCGGTCACCATGGAGCGAAACTTGTAGCAGCGGAAGCGGCGGCCTTTGGCGCCGGTGCGTTCCGCGGAGTAGACGACCGGACCGGGCGAGTCCAGCCGGATGAGCAGGGCAATGATCGCCATTAGAGGACTGGCCAACACCAGACCGAACGCCGCACCGATGACATCCAGCAAACGCTTCATAAACAAGGCGGCGCCGGGTAATGGCTCGCGATGAAGGGTGACGACCGGCACTTCTCCGATGTGATCGATGCCTGAGTCGGGCCACGGACCCGGCGGCAGATCGGGTACGGCACGAATGTCCAGATGGTTACGGAACGCGACCTCAGCAGCTTCTCGCGCCTGGGCGGGCTGGCCGGGAAGAGCGAGGATGACCTCATCAATGAATTCAGCGCGAGCGAGCCAGTCCAAGTCTCCGATTCGCCCCAGTACAACCGGGGAAAGAGGCAGTTTGTCATCCACGAAGCCGCAGACGGTTGCGCGGTGGAGAGGATCGTTGCGCAGTGCCTGAGCGATGGAGCGAGCGATCGGCCCCCCGCCAACGATCAGGATCTTGCGCGATTCCGTTTCGCGGCGCCGCCGCTTCCAGGCAAGCTGCTTCAACCGGCGCCACAGCACGAGGCCCCCAGGCTGCTGGCAAATGTCGTGAAGGCGGCGAGAGGGCTGCATTCCATCCCACGCAGCGATGAAGACCAGCCCAATCGCGAGCAGGGTTGACCTCGCCAGGGCTGGGACGGTCCCGGCGGGAGACGGGTCGCCGGCGCGTTTGTAGAGCCCCTCGCAGAAGCTGAAGAGCGTTACCAGAGCGGCAAAAATGGGCAGATAAGCCCACGGCAGGCCCCACGCGGGAGAGAACAGCGATGACGCTCCGCACACCAGCGCGAGAACCATCAAATCGGCTGCCAACAATTGACAAAGAGTGAATCGATCGACGGCAGGTTGCGGTGGGAGTTGTGGAGCTGGCGTTCGCGCCTGCGAGCGTCTTGTGGTGGTTTTGTCCTTCACGCTGACAGGACGTGTGGGGACGGCATCGGCCGTCGGCGCGGACTTTGTCGGCGCGACCCTGGGACGGCGGCATTGCAGGAGTCCCAGGAATCATGCGGGCATACTGCGAGGGGCAATCCTTAGGTCCGGTATTCCACAGTCGGTTTGTGGTCAATTCGCCCATAAGATTCACAGATTCCGGTACAGGCCCTGCGGCACGGGAAAACGGCGTTCCGCGAGGACGGTTCCGAGCAGAGGAACTTGCGCCTTGCTCAGCTGGTCCTTGATTTGAGCGGCGACAAGGCGCCTTGTTTTGTTGGCGGTCAGCACGAGCACCAGACCGTCGCAGGCCTGGCCAATGCTCGCCGTAAGCCATGAGACTGGAGCACACCACAGAATGGAAAAGTCGAACTCCGTCGTGAGTTCGCGGAGCCGCGATAAGTTCTGATCGGTCAAGCGGCGCCCGCCAGCGTCCGGCAGCCAGCTCTGGCGGGGAACCATCCACAGCCGAGGTGCGATCGGCCAAGTGGCCTCCGCAGAGTTGGGGGAGGGAATCTGCAACTGGGTTTCCAGAGGGACCGAGTCCGGGTGGGCGTCGATCAGCCCAACGTCGTACCGGTCCTCTGCAGCCAGAGCTCTGGCGACCTCGAGGCATAGTGTTGCAGTCGCGGTTGATGGTTCGATCGTGGCAAATCCGACGTGCCGAACCGGCCTCGATTCAGGCCGGAAGAAAAGTTGCTGAACCAGCGCATGGATCTGCTCAGCGTGAACCGAAGCCGTCGGAGAAACTGCTTCGCGCTGGACTTGCTCGCTAATCGGAGTCGCGCGCGGCTGCTCCGCGGCAGGTGGTGTTTCGGCAAGAAGCGCACGGAGAGTGTTCACTGGATCACCACCTTCGGCCGTCCGATTGGATAAATGGGAGGACGCAGAACCGCGGGCTCAGATGCCGGCAGCCAAGCCAGCACTGGTACTTCCAGTAGGCGGTAAGCTTCGTTAGGAGTGCGAATCGTGGGGTCAAAATACTCGGACGTAAAGGCGATGCCGACGCTGAACGCCATGGCCAGTCCGAAGGCGAGCAGGAAATAAAGGGCAAGGAGTGCACGGCCAGGGCCGGGGCTACGGGCGCTTCCACGATGGCCACATTAAGGATGCGACGCTCGTCGAGCGCGTCGCCGATGCGGGCTTCCTCGCGCTTGTGAAGGTAGAGCAGGTAGTTGTCTTCATCGGCCTTGGCGGTGCGCATCAGATCCTGCTGATCCACCGAGTCGGATTGCATCTGCTGGGCAAACATGCGCAGGGATGCGACCTGGGCTGAAAGCGTCGGATTGCCGTGCCCGCAAGCCGTCCCACTGCACCTGGGCCTTCTCCATTTCCATGCGGGCCCACTCGTAGTTGGGATCCTTGTCGGTGGTTTCGTCGCGTACCGGGGTGAGCGCTTCGGCGGCAATCGAAGTTAGAGTTTCCGCGATTTGCTGTTCCACTTCCTGCACCAGCCGGTAGGACGGTTCAAAGCGGGTGAGAAGCTCGGTGCGCTTGAGCTGGAGCTCCAGCAGGTGCGTTTTCATCTTTTCGAGAGCCTCCGGATTATCGGCCCAGCGCTTGAGCGTGACCGACCGAGAGGGAAACGACTTGAGCTGTTCGCCGAGCGACGCAATCCGGCGCTCGGTCTCGACCCGATCCTGGTCGATCTGGCGGTACGCCGCGTCGGCTTCGCCTAGCTTCTGCAGCGCGATATCGCGTTCCAGCGCTGCCGAAACCACGCCCCGAGCGCGAGTAAAGTGCACCAGTTCGGCTTCGGACTGATGCAGTCTCTTCTCGGATTCCGCGGTTTGCTGGTCGAAAAACTGGATCTCTCCCGAGGGCCGCTGGAGATTCGTGTGCCTCTGCACATAGAGGGTAGAAAGCGCTGAGAGGACGCGGGCGGCTCGTTCCGGATCGGTATCCTTGTAGCTGACCTGGATAAGGTTCGACTTTTTCAGGGCTTCGACATCCAAACGGCGCGACAGCTTGCGAACGGCATGTTCGATCTCGGCTGGGCGCTCGGAGTCCGGCGTGTCCGCTGGAACAAGCCCAACCATTTTTACAACTTGCTTCAGAAGATCTTCGTCGCTCAGCAGTTCGACTTCGGAATTGAGTTCTTCTTCCGTAATGTCGGGACGGGTGAAATCCATGGGGCTGGCGGGCTGGGAAGAGACGACGGGGTCAAAGCGGCCCCGGCGCAGCAGAACCTTGAAGTGCGATTCATATCGCGCCGAGAGGACCACGAAGAGCATCGTTGCCAGCAATACGAACCCAAAAGAAGCGGCCACGAGGCGCGGACGCCGGAACAGCGTGGCCGCAAGTTCACGGGGTGTTGGGGAAAGAGTGGTGCGCGAGCTTCCGTTCAATTCCGCGGACATGGATCGTACAGCAAAGCCGATCAGACCCGGCGGGCTTTATGGGAATTCGCCAGATTTTGAAGACGCAATCAGCGAATGCTGCCACTCCTTTCTGCTAAAACTGCAATGGGTTCATGTACCAGCTCATGGCGTTGGTCGGAACGTACTTGCGAATCTTTGAAATCCGGCTCTGCGGCACAAAGATAAAGTCGCCCGGGCTGAAGGTGGAGATCTTCGTGAAGATCGTGAGAATCCAGCATCTTCTTCAAGTCAATCACGTGGGATTCGGCGACGTACGCGGAAATCCGGCGAAACACAACGACCTGCGAATGACGGGCCTGCTGCGTGAAGCCGCCGGCAATCGCCACGGCTTCGTTTACGGTCAGATCCCCGCGCAACTCATACTTTCCTGGCCGCGCCACCTCACCCGAAGCGAGGAAGTAAGGCTTGTCAAAATCCTTTAAGGTCACGGTGACCTCCGGCTCGTGCAGAAAGCTGCGGTAGGCATAGGCAACCGCCTGCTGCATCTGGGGGACCGTGAGTCCTTCCGCTAACAGCGTGCCCGCACCTTTCAGTGCCACGAAGCCATCGGGCTGCACGGTCAAAGTCTGATTAAAGTCGGGAGAAAAAGTGAAATTTACGTCCACGGTGTCCGATTTCGTGAGCCGATAAAGCGGGTGGCGTTCCCCTCCGAATGCAGGATCTCCCTTGCCACCCGCTTTTCCGGGTTGTGTGATCGCTCCGTTGGTGGAAATGCTCGTGTCGGACCGGTCCTGGCTCTGCGAGCTCTCCGCCGCCGCGATCTTGCCGGTTGGCGGAGCAGATAACCCAGGGGCCGAAGCTGGCGACGACGCAGTCTCCTGAGCGGAGGTGACCACGGCTAGCTGCAGGATGAGCATGCCCGCAGCTCCCAAGACGACTTGTTTAGTAAATACATTCATCTCCGGACTCTCACCGTTGCTCAGAACGGCGAACTAAAGCAGCTCGGACGTTTGAGCTGTTGGCCAGAAGGTATCGTTGCGTTCAAAACACAACAAGACTTGGAAAGTACTGTCCACCGCGGTACAGGGCACGATCCGGCCATCGGAAAGGTGATGAATCGGCGGATGGGCCGCCAGGGTTAAGTTGGCGGCCCGGCCGCTCGCCGGGGCGGAAGAGTGCTGCGGCGAACGTGGGGTGCACCAGAGTAGCCCTGCGAAAGTAAGCAGGAGGCGCGGAATTCATCACCAACGGGGTGTGACGAGGCCTACATCCGGTCCATGCGCCTTGGGGCATGATGGGAGTGTGAATACCATGCACTCCCCGAAGCTGGCCACGAGAACCCCGACGGTCGAAACCGAAATAGTGCAAGTCGTGGTCGCCGATTCGAGTCCCATACAGTCCCAACTCTTGACCCGGGCCTTGAAAAGCCGGCGGGACTTTCAGGTTTCCGCTGTTGCTTTGGAGACGTCTGCTCTCCACGACTTCCTGCAATCGAATCAGGCCGACGTGGTCTTGATTGCGGGCAACCACCTGCCGGATTTGAGCCTGCTGCGCTGGTTGCGCGTTTCGTATCCGAAGATCGCCCCCGTGCTGCTGGCCGAGAACGATGACCGCGAACTGGTGGTGAATGCCTTGCGGGCGGGGGCGAAGGGCATTTTTCTTTTTACCCAAACTCCCTTTCCGATGCTCTGCAAGTGCATCCAGTGCGTTTCCCAGGGGCAGGTTTGGATCAACAGCCAGCAGATGAATTACGTGCTGGATGCTTTGTCCGAGGTGCCCACGCTGCGTGTGGTCAACTCCACTGGGAGGTGTTTGTTGACGCCTCGCGAGGAGCAGGTCGTCGCGCTCGTAGCCGACGGCTTGACCAACCGCGGGGTCGCGTCCGAACTGGGCCTCAGCGAACACACGATCAAGAAATATCTGCTGCGCATCTTCGATAAAGTGGGGATTTCAAGCCGGGTGGAACTGGTCCTCTACGCTATGTCGCACGGCGAAAATCGCGCGGCGGAATGGATGCCGAGCCGCGCCTGAGCGCAGAGGAAAAGGCCGACGGATACAATGGCAATATGCAGAAGGGCGAGGAGATCGCTTGGTGACCAGTTCCGGGTCACCGTCCCAATCCGGGTCCCGGTCCGGAGTTGCGCGCCGGTGGACCGTGATCGCATCAGGTCTGCTCATTCTGGCGCTGGCGCTGGTCGTGATCTACACCGGGCCGAATGCTTTCTACAGTCCTGTCGCTTTGGTCGTGGTGGCTGCCATCGGGCTGGCCGCGCTGTTGCTTCAGGTTCGGTTTCGGCAGGATCTTCCGAATATTCATTCTCCTCTCTGGCTCAACGTCCTCGGCATTGTCTGTGCCATGGTCTCGCTGTTCGCGGATTACCTCCGGATGACGCGCCGTGCGCTGGATCTGGTGGCATTTGCCGCCGTCGTCTGCTTCGGCATCAGCGGATCGCTCATCCTGCACGCGCTGCGGCGGCGGGTGCGAACGCCGCAACCGACTGAGACCGAGTAGAGACGAATCGAGAAGAAGACAATGTCGCTGGGTTTCAATCTTGTCCGCGGAGTTCCAATTTACAATGCCGCTATGCGCGTCACCTTGTTCGGTGCGTCCGGTTTGCTTGGCCAGGATCTGGTTCATGAGTTGAGCGGCAACGAGGCGAGCGGTGAGCAATTGACCGCGCTGTCTGTCGAAGACGCCGACCTGCGCGACCACGCGCGCGTTCGCGACGTGATTCGCGATTCCCGTCCCGACTGGATTCTCCTGTCCGCCGCCTATACCGACGTCGATGGCTGCGAGTCAAACCGCGACTTGGCCTTCGCGGTGAATTGCGACGGCGCCGTCAATGTGGCCGAGGCTGCCCGCGAAGCCGGATCGCGGCTGATGTTCCTGAGCACCGACTACGTTTTTGATGGCAGCAAGGGATCGCCTTACCAAACCGGCGACGCCAGAAATCCGACCAGCGTTTATGGCGAGAGTAAAGCCCGGGCCGAGGAACGGCTTCTCGATATACTGCCCGAAGTCTGCATCGCCCGGACTTCGTGGCTGTTCGGGCATGGAGGCAAGTGTTTTCCGGCGACGATTCTGAAGCTGGCGTCGACTCGTCCTGAGATCTCCGTCGTGAACGATCAGCGTGGCAGCCCAACTTTCACGCGCGATCTCGCATCCGCTCTCGCCAAACTGTGCCGCGCCTCCGCCCGCGGGATTGTGCACGTCACCAATTCCGGCAACTGCACGTGGTACGAGTTCGCTACCGAAATCGTGCGCGCGTCCGGCCTGCCGACCGCAATCAAGCCCGTGACCACCGCCGAATTCGCGCGCCCGGCGCGGCGGCCGGCTTACTCCGTTCTGTCGCCGGATAGCCTACACGCCTATAACATCCGCATGCCGGAATGGCCGGACGCGTTGCGCCGTTATCTCGGGAGCGCGCCCACTGCTTCCGTCGTGTTGTAGAGAGGCTGGTCGAGAGGATCATTGCAAGAGCAGGCTCGCAATGAAGCGATTCCGCGTGCCGGGACTGATGGCCAGACCTTCGGGCGTACTCAGCTGAAATCTCCTCCCTAGAGTAGGTTGCGAAAATTCGAAAGGGGCGTACAATTACCCCGTTTTTGGAGTTAAGAAAGAAAAATCCGTGCCATCTGTGTGACCGAGGAGGTCAACTATGAGAAGAATCGCCGGGGCGGTGCTCGCCCTCGTTTTTTTGCTTACTGCTGGAATATCCGCCATCGCCGTGGGCCAGGACATGCACGCTGGCGGGCCACCCAAAGTACTGACGGTCTTCCGGGAGTATACGAAACCAGGGAAGTCGGGTATGGCACATGAAAAGACCGAAAGCATGTTTGTTCAGGCCATGAAGCAAGCGAAATGGCCAACCCACTATCTGGCTGTGGAATCTCTTTCGGGTCCGTCACGTGCCCTCTTTCTCACCGGCTACGAGTCATTTGCCGCGTGGGAAAAGGACACGCTCGCAACCCAAAAGGATAAAGCGCTGATGGCTGCCCTTGACCACGCCGCTGCCGTCGACGGTGAACTCTTGAGCGAGACCGACAGCGGCGCGTTGGCATACCGTGAGGACTACAGCCTGCGACCCGAGGTGGACATAGCTCACATGCGCTATTTCGAAATCTCGCGCTTCCAGGTTAAGCAGGGACATGACAAGGATTGGGACGAAATCGTGAAGCTGGTAACCGCCGCTTACAAGAAGATTCCCGACGCTCACTGGGTGACCTATTCGGCGGTCTATGGATTTCCCGACACGACCTACATCATCTTCAACCCGATGAAGTCGGCGGCGGAGATTGACAAGAACTTCGCGGCGGGTAAAGACTTTGAAGCGGTGATGGGTGAAGAGGGCATGAAGAAGCTCGCTGCGTTGTCGGCGGCAGCGATTGAGTCGAGCCAGACGAACCTGTTCGCGTTTAATCCGCGCATGAGCTACCCACGGGACGAGTGGGTTAAGGCAGATCCCGAGTTTTGGACTCCAAAGGCCGCCGCTGCTCCCGCCGAAGGCAAGAAACCAGCGAAGAAGCCGGCTGATAACCATTAAGGACCTGAGTTTAAAAGCCTGAAACCCGCCCTTCGCTCGCCGCAGGGCGGGTTTTCTTTTTGACAAGATGCTCGTGTGGGGACGGGCGCCCTCGCGAGCCTGCCCTGAGCGAAGTCGAAGGGTCCAGGGCGAGCGCAGTTCGGCAGACTGCCGAGGGTCGCAGCAACTCTAAATTGGTTGTAGCCCCAACGCTGTCCAATCGCCGTTGCCGTGGTTTATCCTTACCTCTCTTCGAGGACCCACCGTGAACCAGCGTCTCTTGTGGATTCTGCTCGCCTTTATCGTGTTCCTTTTTCCTTTGGCTCTTTCCGCCCAGCAGTATGATCCGGCGATGTACCAGGAACTTCGCTGGCGCATGATCGGCCCGTTTCGCGGCGGCCGCACGGTGGCGATTTCCGGCGTTCCGGGCCAGCCGAATGTCTTCTACATGGCGCCGAACAATGGCGGAGTTTGGAAGACGACGGACTTCGGCCGCACCTGGAATCCGATTTTCGATGGTCAACCTAACAATGCTCAGCCCAACAACGCTCAACTTAGCAACGATCAACCAAACGACGCCCAGCGTTCCGGTTCAATCGGAGCCCTCGCCGTCGCGCCATCGAATCCGAACACGATTTATGTCGGAAGTGGCGAAGGCTTGCGCCGGCCGGATCTGTCCGTAGGCAACGGTATCTACAAATCGACCGACGCGGGCCGCACCTGGAAGCATCTCGACCTGCACGACGCGCAGCAGATTGCATCCATCATCGTCGATCCCAAAGACGCTGATCGCGTCTTCGTCGCGGCTGAAGGGCATCCCTACGGCCCGAACGAACAGCGTGGCGTATTCCGCTCACTCAACGGCGGTCAAACCTGGCAGAAGGTTCTCTACAAAGACGAGAACGTCGGCGCTGTGGACCTCGTGTTCGATCCGCGAAACTCACACGTGATCTTCGCCGACATGTGGGCCTCGCGCCGTCCGCCGTGGACGACCGGCGGCAGCTATGACGGCCCGGGCAGCGGACTCTACAAATCGACCGACGGCGGCGGTAACTGGCGGCAAATCACGAAAGGACTGCCGACTGAGGCCGACAAGCTGGGCCGCATCGGCCTCGCTGTTTCGCCCAGCGATCCCGATCGCATGTACGCCTTGGTAGATGCGCGGGGGGACGCTCAGAAGAGCGGCGGCGTTTATCGCTCCGACGATGCCGGCGAAAGCTGGCAGCTGGTGAATACCGAAGAACGCGTCGTGGGACGCGGCGACGACTTCGCCTGCGTGCGCGTCGATCCGCGAAATAAAGATGTGATCTATGTGGCCAACACTTCGACCTACCGCTCCACCGACGCCGGCAGAAACTTCAGGGCCATCAAGGGCGCGCCCGGTGGCGACGACTACCACACCATCTGGATCAATCCCGAAAACCCCGACATCATCGCCCTCGCCGTGGACCAGGGCGCGACCATCAGCGTGAATGGCGGCCAGACCTGGAGTTCCTGGTACAACCAGCCCACGGCGCAGTTCTATCACGTCATCACCGACAACGAGTTCCCTTACTGGGTGTATGGCGGCCAACAGGAAAGCGGGTCGGTCGGCACCGCCAGCCGCAGCGACTTTGGCGAAATTACTTTTCGCGACTGGACCACCGTTGGCGTAGAAGAATGGGGCTACGTCGCGCCCGATCCGCTGCATCCGAATCTGATTTACGGCGGCAAGGCTACGGTGTTCGACCGCAATACTGGACAGACGCGCGACGTTTCGCCAGTGGTTCTGCGCACCGGGAAATATCGTTTCAATCGCACCGCTCCGTTGATTTTCTCGGCGGCGGATCCGCACGTGCTCTATCTCGGATCGAACGTGCTGTTTGCCACACGCGACGGTGGTAACAGTTGGCAAATCATCAGCCCCGACCTGACGCGCGAAGATCCGGGATCTCCAGCGACTCTCGGACCGTTTGTCGCGGCCGATCCGGCCAAGGGCAAGCATCGTGGCGTGATCTATTCCATTGCTCCTTCGCCGAAAGATGCAAACCTGATCTGGGCCGGAACCGACGATGGCCTGATTCAAGTCACGCGCGATGGCGGCAAGAACTGGCAGAACGTGACCCCTCTCGAACTGACGCCTTGGAGCAAGGTCGCGCAGATGGACGCGTCACATTTCGATACCCCAACTGCCTATGCCGCGGTAAACCGCTTTCGGCTCGATGACCTGCATCCTTATATCTACCGCACGCACGACAGCGGGAAGTCGTGGCAGAAGATTGTTAGCGGCCTGCCCGAGAATGAGCCCGTCAACACCGTTCGCGAAGATCCCGAGCGCAAGGGCCTACTCTTCGCCGGCACCGAACGCACCGTCTATGTCTCCTGGGACGACGGCGACCATTGGCAATCGCTGCAGCTGAATCTGCCGCCGACGTCGATCCGCGATCTAGTAATTCATCACGACGATGTAGTCGTAGGGACTCACGGCCGTTCGTTCTGGATCCTCGACAACATCACTCCGTTGCGTCAGCTCAACTCCAAGGTTGCGAATGCAGCGTGGTATCTCTTCGCGCCGCAGCTGACTTATCGCGTGCGCCGCAACAACAGCACCGACACGCCCCTGCCGCCCGAAGAACCCGCCGGACAAAATCCTCCGGATGGCGCGATGATTGATTACTGGCTCAAGGACGCTGCCTCCGCGCCGGTCATAATCGAAATTACCGATGAAAGCGGAACCTTAGTCCGTCGTTTCTCCAGCGTCGACAAGCCCGCGCCGGTCAACGAAAAAGATTTCAACTTACCAATGTACTGGGTGCGTCCGCCGCGGACGCTGTCAGCGGCCGCGGGGATGCACCGCTTCGTTTGGGATCTGACCTACCCCGCCCCGGACGTGTTGACACGCGACTACCCGATTTCGGCGATCTATCACGACACGCCACTGTATCCCTTGGGCGCGACCGTGCTGCCGGGGAAGTACACTGTCAGCTTCTCGAACAGCGGCGGCAAGATGGTTGAGAAGCAGCCGCTCGAAATCCGCATGGACCCGCGCGTGAAGACATCGCCCGAAGATCTGCGCCGGCAATTCGAACTCGACCGGAAAATTGCCGGCGCTCTTCACCGCGATTACGAAGCCGTACAGCAGGTGCGCAGCCTGCGCTCGCAGTTGAAAGCGCTCGCGAGTGGGCCGCTCGCAAATAGTGCCACCAGTAACTTAGCGCTCGCAGCGGCAGCAAAGGCAGCGGCCGCACTGGAATCGAAAGCTGCGCCCATCGAAGGCCAGGCAGGCGGCTACGGCGCGCGCTACTTGAGCACTCCCGTAGGCCGCAGCCTGGCGCGCCTGAATAGCGGATTCAACGCGCTCGTAACCGCTCTCGATACCGCCGACGCCGCGCCCACGACCCAGCAAGTCGCCATGTTCGGAGAACTGGACAAAGCGCTCGAAGAGCAGTTGTCGGCGTGGGCCGACCTCAAGGCAAAAGATATTCCGGCGCTGAACGGACAGCTGAAGAAAGCGGGATTGCCTCCGATCGATCTGCAAAAACCGGCTCCGAGCGCGGCTGCCGAGACCGCGCCGGAAGAGTGGGATCAGGACGAAGAATAGTTTGTGTGGTTGCGTGGCTTGTGTAGCGCGGACACTCCTGTCCGCGAAAAGCCAGCTGCCAAAGATGAAAACGGGACCCGTGAGAGGGATTGGTTCGCCTGCTCGGGTTTTGACTGTTTACTATATAGGTATTAACCCGTGTTTACTACTACCCCCCTCCCCCCTATCTAGTGGAATCAAGGGGTTAGCGGGTGTCGCGCCGCTAAAATTCAGAGCCTAAAGGACTTATTTTCAAAATATTCGGAAATAAGGACTTAGCTGAATTTTTCCCGTTTTGGGCGTATTTTGTGGCTTTTTGGCCGTGGCCTGAGGCTCGCTCGTCGTTCCACTTATGTTTATCAAAGAGCTACTAGCACATCGGGCTGCGGCAGCTTTGCTGGCCGTCTCTGGAGAGCGGCGTTCTGCACTGCCCTGATCAGGGGATATTGTCGCACTGGTCTTGCTGGGCGTCTGTGATGGCGCACACGGGCCGGATGTGATGAAAAAGGTGAGTGGTCAAGTTGCGGAAGTGAAGACGCCTGCGGCTATTTCGCCTTGTGTTCGCTTAGAGGGCATGTCACACTCTAAACCTAAGTACTAGAAAATCCACAGTTGGCACCTGTTTTGCGAGCGATTCACAGTTGCCACTATGAACAATGAGAGTGTACAAGGGATTTTCCCCACAATGGCCACTGTTCTCCAGCCGCTTCCGCGACCCAGAAAGCCTCAGGCAGACAAGCAAAGGGCTGTGCATTACGAACCCTTACCGTCTGTCTGGTACGGAGAAGACGCGGAGCTTCTCGAAAAGATGCTGGACTTCTACCCGCGAATGAAGCCGAGGAGAATTCTCGACGCAACCGTGAACGGCGGGCGCTTCTGGAGAGGAAGCAAGAGGCCTGTCATCGGATTGGATATCGAGTCGCGGCACAGGCCAAGTGTGGTCGCTGACAACACCGCGATGCCGTTTCGGGATGGAGGTTTCGATGCGGTCGTGTATGACCCGCCACACATTCCGAATCAGGGCCGAGACAACGAGAAAGACTTCAACACGCGCTTCGGCCTGGTCCTGCGCTCGTCGAAGGAAAACCATTACACGTTTACACATACGTTCCCGCCGTTTGTTCGTGAAGCCTATCGAGTGCTGAGAGAAGAAGGCATTCTGCTCTGCAAGATCACGGACTACGTCCACCATCACCGTTACCAGTGGGCGCACATCGAACTGATAAATGCTGCACGCGAGGCTGGGTTCATGCCATGCGACTGCATAGTAAAAATTCGCAAAGGGCCCATCATCGACCCGAAGTGGAAGACGGCGCACCATACCAGGCGTCAGCATTGCTACTGGCTGGTGTTTCGTAAGTCGAAGAAGTGCGAGTAGCCGCAGCTGACTGTAATGCCTAAGAGCATAAAGAAGGCCACTCCGACCTCCGGTACAACGAGTGTCGGGCCCGTTCTGAATCCACCGACCCCAGCTCGTCAAGTGCGCTTTTATCAACTGTTAGTTGCCGCTCGCAGGCAGTGGTTTATGGATGCGCTCTCCGAAGCTCTCGGCCAGTTGGACCAGGGAATAGTCAAGGAGCAGATTCGTGAATACGTGCCAGGGGACGCTCAGAAGATTCTTGCAGCGGCGGGTCTTCGCGATGAATATGTGTTCCCTGTCCCTTCGGTCATTGAGAACAAGCCTTCTCTGGTTGGCTACTATCGCCTCCTCTTGGGTGCGCCGCAGAAGAGCTTCTACAAAGGCTCGACAGGCTTGGGCCGCTTCAAGAGCATGGAAGAATCAGGCGCTATGTCCGAAAAATCGCGATGCATGGTGCCCAACTTCTGCAAAGCGATGGCGAATCCTCTTGCGGAACTTGTACGCCAGATTCCCAAGATCACAGAGCGCGACCTACACGAACTGCCGCTACTCACCTTTGGTTCTCAGTTGCAATGATCCAATAACACGCAGATTGGGAAGACGGCCATGAAAAACATCTTCCCTCGCCATCAAAGAGATTGTCGCCAAGTACATCGTTGCAGCAACCGACAAGAGGCTGACGCTAAAAAACTCAGCAAGGCGGATCGTCTTCATTGATTTGGCGCATGACCCCGATGTCTGCGTGCGGGAGCAGGTGAGTGATCGTACCCATCTTAGAGTCGCCATCGAAGTCAAAGGCGGTACTGATGTCAGCAATGCGCACAACCGCGCAGGTGAGGCCGAGAAGTCGCACCAGAAGGCCAGAAGATTCGGGTTTCCTGAGTTCTGGACGATAATCTCTAAGCAGGGCCTCGAACTTCCCAAACTTCAAGCCGAGTCACAGACGACGAACCACTGGTTTGATGTCGCTGAGGTTCTCGCCCGAAGAGGCCGCGACTGGGACGACTTTCGACAAAGATTGGCGGGTGTGTGCGGCATTCCGTTGGTCGAGTCGGAGTAACAGGCGCGTGGCACACCGTTCTGCAAGATCGCGTTCCTTTCTCCCCATAATGAACGTGGTGTACCCCATCCTTTGCGTGCTTTTCGCGAAGGGTGGGCCCGCGATGCCGATGCCAACCAAGATCGGAAGATCGACAGCGAAGACCTTCCGCCCGGCACGATCCAAGCCTGCTATCGGCCCGGACCACAAATGCGGAATGGTCCCAGCCAAAGCCAACAGCGAAAAAAACAATATGTAATCTAAACCCGCGCCCGCCAGCCGGCTCCCACGGTTTTCTCCCGCTGGAGGATTTGCGAACCTTGAGGTTCCTAGCTGTGCGCGACACGCGGACAAGAGTGTCCGCGCTACACGTGCCTCGGAACTATCCTGGAAACTCTCGCCGCACATACTCCATCGCCGCCTCGCGCGACGCGAGTCGTCCTTCTAGTTGTGCGTCTTCGACCGCGGCCAGGATTTCTTTGAAGCGTGGGCCGGGCTCATAACCTGCTTCGATCAGATCGCGGCCGGTAATCAGCGGAGTGGGACGAATCGCCTCGGGCGGCAACGAACGCAACTGCTCTCGCGAATACTCATACGAGTCGAGTTGGCCGTGGCTGGAAAGACAGTCGATGCGATGCAATTCCAGATGCTCGTCGAAGGCGGGCAGGCGGAGAAACTTTTTCAGCGTGGATTGCTTCATGCGCTGGACGTCGGCCAAAGCGCATGTGATTGTCTACCAGCGCCAGAATCTGATCGGTCTCGTCGTTGGAGAAGCGCAGGCGGCGGCAGATTTCGGCGGCCATCTTCACTCCTACTTCCACGTGGCCATCGAAGCGGATGCGGTCGGGCGCGACGCGGAAGGTCGGCGGCTTGCCTACGTCGTGGAGCAGCGCTCCCCAGGCCAGCGTCTTTGAGATAGAACCGGAACCGCCGGGTTGCAGTTTCTCGAGCAGCAGCAGCGTGTGCACGAAGACGTCACCTTCGGGATGATACTCCGGCGACTGCTCCACTCCCTTCATGGCGGCGATTTCGGGCAGGACTTCCGGCAAGAGGCCGGTTGTATCCAGTAATTCGAAGGCGCGGCGGGCTTGGCCTTCGGTGAGCATCTTGGTCAGTTCTTCGCGCACGCGCTCGCAGGAGACCTGGTGAATTTGCGGCGCTAACTTTTGGATTGCCGCCATGGTTGCGGGATCGATCTTGTAATCGAAGCGCGCCGCGAAGCGCACGGCTCGGAGCATGCGGAGTTTGTCTTCGGCAAAACGGCGTTCGGGGTCGCCGATGGCGCGCACGATTCCGGCCTTTAGATCGTCGCGGCCACCGACGAAATCCAAAATCTCGTTTGTCGCTGGATCGAGCATCATGCCATTGATGGTGAAATCGCGGCGCTGCAACGTCTTCACGCGGGTCTTTGCTGAAGCGCACCTCGTCGGGATGACGGCCATCGGAGTAGCCCACGTCGGAGCGAAAAGTGGCGACTTCGACGGTTCCCTTACCGACGCTCGCCTTGACGGGCGAGAGCCTGCCCTGAGCCTGCCGAAGGGGCGCCCGTCGTCTCCACCGGTCTCTGCTTGGGGGCACCAGCACAACTCCGAACTGCTCGCCTACGGCGAAGGTTTGCGGGAAGATTTGCATGACCTGCTGCGGAGTCGCGTCGGTGGAAACGTCGTAGTCGGCGGGTTCGCGGCCGAGCAGCAGGTCGCGGACACATCCTCCGGCGAAGTAGGCCTGGTGCCCGCGTTCGCGCAGGGTGCGGACGATTTCGGCGGCGTGTTGTTTGGCGTTCGGCATTCAGCAGCATTCAGCCATCAGCCATCAGGTAGAGCAAGACCAACCGCACGTCGTCTACACTAGAAACTGATAGCTGATAGCTGACAGCTGACAGCTAATTATGCCTGACGCGCACATCCTCGGCATCGAGAGCTCCTGTGATGAGACGGGCGCGGCGGTGGTGCGCTCGGGGCAGCGGATTTTGTCGAACGTGGTTGCCTCGCAGATCGCCACTCACCAGCCTTATGGCGGAGTGGTTCCGGAACTTGCCTCGCGCGAGCACTTGCGCGCGATTGTTCCGGTGGTGCGCCAGGCTCTGGCCGAAGCGGGACAGACTTATCAGTCCGTCGATGCTATCGCGGTCACGCAAGGGCCGGGACTGGCGGGCGCTTTGCTGGTTGGCATCAGCTTTGCCAAAGCGCTGGCCTTCGCGCTGGAGAAACCGCTGATCGCGGTGAACCATCTGGAGGGACACATCCATGCCGTATTGCTGGAGCAGCGGCGGCAAAGCGAAAATGGCGATCTTGCATTTTCCGGTGCTGGCGCTGGTGGTTTCGGGCGGGCACACGCATCTTTATCTTGCCCAGGTGCAGGAAAATCTCTGGACCTACCGGAACATCGGCCACACGCGCGACGACGCCGCCGGAGAGGCGTTCGACAAAGTCGCGAAGCTGCTCGGGCTGGGCTATCCCGGAGGACCGATCATCGACCGGCTTGCGCCGCACGGCGATCCGCAGGCGGTCAAGTTCCAGATTTCGCAGATCAAGCACCCGGACCGGCGCGATCACAAGCAAAGCGATCGTCAGCAAGAGAATCACGGGCAGGTTCCGGCGGCAGAGGACGACGTGGGCCGGCATGCTTTGATTTTTCCTACAGCGGAATCAAGACGGCGGTTTTGCGATACGTCGAGACTGAGAAACTGAAGCCTGCGATTGAGGCTCGGCGGCAGGCGCTCGCTGGCATTGACAAGCCGACGCTCGAAGACATTCGCAGACTTTGCGACCGGCAAACTCTCAATCTGGTGGCTTCTTTTCAGCGCTCCATGGTCAACGATCTGGTCGCGAAGACGCTGGCGGCGGCGCGCGAGTATGACGTTCGAACTCTCTTCGTGAGCGGCGGCGTGGCCGCCAACCGGGAATTGCGGGCCACGTTTGAGCGCGAAGCGGGGATGCAGGGCCTTCCGGTTTTCTTTCCGTCGCGCGCGCTTTCCACCGACAATGCGGCCATGATCGCGGCCGCGGCCTTTCCGAAATTTCTGCGGCGGGAATTTGTCGGCATGGATTTTTCGGCGGAGGCGGGAATGGCGCTGCGCTAGCCCATATAAGCGCAACGCTGAGAACGTAGCTGAGAACTCGGTCGTTTCTCCGGGACTTTAGCTCATTCTTCCCACTTTTTCCCAGCGCTGAAGCGCTGGGCTAAGTTAGCGCGCCCCTCCGGGGCAGTTCATCGGAACGCTGCGGAATCCGTTCATCACTCCTTTTATCGAATCGACACATTTCCCAGCTACAATGGTTCGCGTGAAACCGACGATCTATGTAGTGGAAGACGACCCGGATATTTCCCGCCTGGTTCGCCATCATCTGGAAGGGGCGAGCTTCAACGTGCGACTCTACTCGACCGGCAATCTGGTGGTGGCCGATGCCGAACGGCAGCGTCCGGCGCTGTTTCTGCTGGACATCATGGTGCCGGGAAAAGACGGTCTGGAACTTTGCCGGCAGATCCGGCAGTCGGTGTCGCTGGCGTCGGTGCCGGTGATTTTTCTGACCGCCAAGAGCGGCGAGGCGGATCGCGTTCTGGGGTTGGAGTTGGGCGCCGACGATTACATCCCCAAGCCTTTCAGCCCGCGCGAACTGGTGGCTCGGGTCAAAGCGGTGCTGCGCCGTTTTGAGCGGCCGCTGCCGCCGCTGCCAACCAAAATCGACGAAATCCACATTGACCCGGGCGCGATGACGTTGACGGTTCGCGGGAAACAGGTGCCGACCACGGCCACCGAATTCCGATTGCTCGACCACTTCATGCGGCATGCCGGACGCGTTTTCACTCGCGACCAGTTGCTCGACTCGGTGTGGCGCGATACGGCTTACGTCACGCCGCGCTCGGTGGACGTTTATGTGCGACGCATCCGTGAAAAGATTGAGCCCGATCCGGAGAACCCGCGTTACTTGAAGACGGTACGGGGGGCCGGCTACCGCTTTGAGGTCGCGCGTTGAGAAGTCGCATCTTCTTTAAATTGATGTTTGTGTTTCTGCTGGTGATTGGCGTAACCGCGATCACGTTGCAGTTGACCGTGCACAAGGTCTGGGAACGAACCCTGCGCGAGCAGATCGAGCGCAATCTCAAACAGAAGACCTTGATGTTCGCCCATCGCGTGGAGGCGGACCGGCAGCATTCTCTGGCCGACATTACCGCCCAGGAGGGCCAGGCGGCGGGAGCCCGCGCCACCGTCATCGATCCTACCGGGAAGGTGCTGGCCGATTCGGAAGCCGATCCCAGCACGATGGAGAATCACGCGCATCGCCGGGAGTTTGTCGCTGCTCTCGCCGGCGAAGTCGGCGTGGATGAACGCAAGAGTCAGAGTCTCGGCGTTCCTTTTGTGTACGTGGCGGCGCCGGTTTCTGGAGGAGCGGTGCGGCTGGCGTATCCGTTGCCCGAGATCGAAATTACGGATCGTCCGCTGCCGTGGCGCTGTTCTGGGGATCGCTCACCGCTTTCGTTTTCGCGGTGATGGTGGCGGCGGCCGCTTCGCAATATGTGGGCCGGCGTCTGCAGCGGATCGTAGATTTTGCCGAGCGCGTGGCCGGCGGGGATCTGACCGCCAGAATCGCTTCCACTTCGACGGACGAGATCGGGCAGGTGGCGGCGGCACTCGATAAGACGACGCGCCGGGTGGAGGAAAGTTACGCTCGCGTTCAAACCAGCCAGCGCGAGCTGGAAACTCTTCTCAACAGCATGCAGGACGCGGTGATTGCGGTCGATGTCGACGGACGCGTGCAGTGGGCCAATCGGGGCATGGACCGTCTGCTGCTTCGCGCTCCGCGCCTGAATGCGCCGTTGATCGACAGCGTCCGCGACCCGGACTTTCTCGCCGCGATTCAAGAAGCGGCGCGCGACCAGGTGGTCAGCGTCCGCGCGCTCGAACACCATTGCTTCCGGGCGCACCTTCGATGTCACCGCGGCGCCCATGCCGGGAGGCGGCGCGGTTGCCGTGCTCCGCGATCTTACCGAGACCGAGCGCATGGAAAAGAGCCGCCGCGATTTCATCGCCAACGTTTCCCACGAGCTGCGCACGCCGCTGACTTCCATCCAGGGATACACCGAGACGCTGCTCGACAGCCCACTGGCAGACAATCACGTGCGCGAGTTTCTGGAAATCATCCGCAAGAACGCGGCGCGCATGTCGCGGCTTACGGAAGATCTGCTCACGCTGGCGCGCGTCGAATCGGGCGAGCACAGGTTCGACATGCAGCGGGTCAGCGCCGAAGAACTGCTGCAGGATGCGCTGGAAAGTTTCCGTGAAGTGGCGCGGTCTTATGGCGTCGAGCTGGTGATTGAGAACTCGGTGCCCGGCCGGCCAATGTGAATGCGGATCGCGAAGCCATCCACCAGATTTTTTCCAACCTGATCGAGAATGCGTTGAAGTACGCGGCTTCGGGAAAGAAAGTTATTCTCGGAGCCCGCGCGGCGGAGGGCAGCGTCGAATTTTACGTCAGGGACTTCGGGCCGGGCATTTCTTCCGAGCATCTGCCCCGTCTTTTCGAGCGTTTCTACCGCGTCGATAAAGCGCGCTCGCGGGAATCCGGGGGCACCGGGCTGGGACTGGCCATCGCCAAGCACATCGTTCTGGCGCACGAGGGGAACGATTCGCGCCGAGAGCGAACTTAACCACGGCTCGACGTTCTTGTTCACTCTGCCCGCTTCGGAGGCGGATTCCGCGTAAAGATTTTAATTAGAGTGCACCGCAGTTGCACCGGCGGCATTCATACGAACCATGTAATGCTGCTCGGGCACGGCAAATCCGGCTGCGGTAACGGTCTCCTTGATCAGGCGGTTGGTGTCGAAATAGACCTGCCAGTAGTCCTTATTGTTGCAATAGGGGCGAACCGCCAGCACCGGGCCGGCGAGGGTGAAAGTTAGGATCTCGACATCCGGAGCTGGGGTCTGAACCACATTGGGAATCTTCTTCAGCGCATCTTTCAGAAGCGACATGGCGACGTGAACGTCAACCCCGTGCGCCAATTGAGCGGTCAAGTCCACGCGGCGAAAAGTGTTGGTCGAGAAATTCTGGATCACATCGCCGAAGATCTTGCCGTTTCCGACGATGTTGCGGACATTGTCTAGGGTATCGATCGAGGTGACGAACAGTCCGACCTCGTGAACCGTGCCCATCACTCCACCGGCGACCACGAAATCACCCACCTTGAAGGGCTGCAGAATAACTATGAAAACTCCGGCTGCGAAGTTTGCCAGCAGCCCGCTCCATGCCAGTCCGATAGCCACACCGGCAGCGGCGATAAGTGCCGCCAGGCTTGTTGTCTGGACGCCGAAGAAGCCCAGAATGGCGACGACCAGTACTATGTTGAGGATAGCTGCAACCGCATTCTGGATATAGCGGATCAGGGTCGGATCGATTTTCTGACGGGTCATGCTGCGGCCTATCAGGTTGATGGCAAAGCCAATCAGCCAGCGGCCGACAATCCACAGCGCTAAGGCTTCCAGAACTGATATGCCCAGCTCGATCAGCCCGTTCCAACCCCTTGTCATTAACGCGTCAACCTTTGTCTGCATAGCTAGCCTCCTCTCGGGGGAAAGATGACTGCTTCGTAGGCTGAAGAAATACCTGCGAATTCGCGAGGATGTTATCACATCGTTTGCAGCGCCGGCGCAACAGAACCACACGAATGAGGCTTCGCTTGTAACGTGGAATTAGCATGACACCCTTGGGGTCGGATGTTAGGAGTTGAAAATTTTCGGGGCCTAAAGGAGACAGCGGAGCTATGGCGCGAGATCGTTCGTTACACTGTGAGCCCGTCGGCCACACGGAAACTGACCATTACCTGCTTTTTCATTCGGCGACAGGAAATTTACCGGGTTGTAACCTACTTTGTAACCGCGCCAATTATGCTTTTGCTGGGGTTGTGTGCCACACTTCGGGTTGTTGGCGCTTGCGTCGACCAGGGCGGATCCGGCATCCAAGGCAGTGGGGCGGTCTTTGACTTAAACTTATACGTGTTTGCTTTTACCTTTACCTATACCTATGAGTACAGCCAGCGTAAAAACGCCTTCGCCTGAGCCCTCGCACTCCGGCTTGGTGCAGCGAACCGTGGAGGCGTGCGAACTGGCGCGCGAGGCGGCGGCCATCGCGGCCGAGGGCATTGCCACCGGATCCATGTCCCGCCTGAACGCCATCCGGCAGTGCGAAAAAGAACTCGATGCCATTGACCTGGAAGTGGACTCGGGTGTGACCGCTTGCATCACGCGCGTCCCAGAAGCCGAAACCCGGCAACTGCTGGGGTGTATGAAAGTCATGATTGGACTGGAGCGCATCGGGGACCTGCTCTTGAGCTTTGCCACCAGCGCGCAAGCTGCGGGAGGCCGCATCGACGCGCAGGATGCTCGCGACTTGACCCAGATGGCTACGGTCCTGGAGAAAATGCTGGCCGATGTCGGGCAATCTTTTTCCCAGCGCGACGTCAAGAAAGCGATTGACGTGCTCCGCGCCGATGCGGAGATGGACCGGCTGCGCAATATCATCTTTCTGCGGCACATCGAGAATCCGGAGAACGTCGCGCACCACTCCAGCCTGCAGATTATTTTCATGACGCAATCGCTCGAACGGGCCGGCGACCATGCCAAGAACCTGGCGGAAGAAGTTTGCCACTTTGTCAGCGGACGCAGCATCCGCCACTTGCTCATGGCTTACGACAAGCCAAAAGAACAGATGTTCATCGAATGGCTGCGGCATAAGGACGAAAAATCGCAGTAGGACGAAATTTCGCTCTAATCGCCTCCCTGGCAGACTCTTGAATCCTTTTCCTCAGACTACCGCTCTTCCCTAATGTAGGAGGAAATTTGGATTCCGCCTTATCAGTCTCTCAATTGCGAAATCGCCCGTCCGGCGTGGCCCTGCTTGTGGATGTGCGTTCCGGCTCCGAGTTCGCTTCCGGCCATATTCCCGGTGCCATCAACATCCCGATGGAGGAGATCGAAGCGCGCCTCGACGATCTCGATCTCAATCTTCCCATCGTCCTCATCTGCCAGTCAGGCAAGCGGGCACGCATGACCGCCAGCCTGCTTGAGCCATGCCAGCGGCAGATCACGGTTCTCGAGGGGGGCACGAAAGCATGGATCCAAGCCGGCTTCCCCGTCGTTGCCAGCGTGAGGACGCGTTGGTCCCTGGAGCGCCAAGTCCGTCTGGGCGCGGGGTTGCTGGTGCTGGCGGGCGTTATCCTGGCACTGACCGCCAATCCGCTGTGGGTTTTTCTCTGCGGATTCGTCGGTTTGGGCCTAACCTTCGCCGGACTCACCGACATCTGCGCGATGGGGATCATCCTGGGAAAAATGCCCTGGAACAGGCTGAGGCAGTGCGCCATCGGCGGTCCTCCGGCGGAACAGTCCGAGGGTCGTCCGTGACGCGTGTGTTATGTGTTAGAGCCTCGGCAATGCCACAATGGGTCGTGATGGAGACAGTGGATCGGTGGACAGTGGATCGGCGGACTTCGACGCATTGGCCAAGCAGCACAAGGATGCCGTCTATCGGCAGATGATTCGCGTGTGCGGCAACCGCGAAGATGCCGAAGACGTGCTGATCGAGGCCTTACTCAAGGCATACCGCCATCTCGATCAATTGCGCGAATCGGCAGCTTTTCGAGCCTGGCTTGCGCAAATCGCGAAACGCGTCTGTTGGCAATTGAAGGAGCGCGAAGCGTTGCTCCCGCTCTTGCAACTCTCGACATTAGAGGACGAAGGCCGCGAGTTTCCCGGATCGGAGCCTCCTCCGGACGCGCAACTTGCCCGGCAACAGATGAAGGGATTGCTGAACGAAGCGATCGAGGCGTTGCCCGCACTGTACCGCCCGGTTTATGTGTTGTGCGATGTCGAGAATCTGCGGGGCGACGAGGTCGCGCAGAAACTGGGAATCTCGCGAGCCGCGATGAAATCGCGGTTGCACCGGGCCCGCGAAATGGTGAGGGCTCACCTCGACGCTGCGCTCGCTGGTTAAGCTTTGAAGCAGCGGTTGGTTGAGTTGGTCTCATCGATTTTTTGATAAGTATGGTTTGAGTATGGTTCGACAGGTTTGGGGGCCCTTATGGAAATCACAGTGGAACATCTGGGAGCGTTACAGTTCGAAATCAAGGCGCGTCAGCACGCCATCTTGAGCGACCAGCCGCTGGAGAATGGCGGTCACGACGAAGGCATGACACCGCCGGAGCTGCTGCTCGCTTCGTTAGGCTCGTGCGCGGGTTTCTACGCGGCGCAATATCTGCGCAAGCACAAGCTGGCAACCGAAGGCACGCGCGTCCGCGTCACTGCCGACAAGCTGAAGGATCCCGCGCGCATCGATAACTTTCATATTGAAATCGAAGCGCCCGCAGCACTGACCGAGCAGCATCGGGCCGGAGTCGAAAACGCGGTGCATCATTGCCTGATTCACAACACACTCCTCCATCCGCCGAGCATGGCGGTCGAAATCACGGATTCCGCGCCAGTAGTCCCGTGAACGCAAAGCAAGCTGCTGGTTTCCCTATCGTTATCGTTGATGATTCCGCAATATCTCCGAGCCCGGTCCGCTTGACAGCCAAGGTCTCCAAGGCGAGACTCGGTTCAGCCCTTTCGGTGTAATTCTCGGCTATTCTAGACTGGCGAAAATTGGCTTGCCGAAACGCGGCTTTGACAGCGATTCCATGCACGAAAGCTCCCAACCCGAAGATTCATTCCCGTCAGCGAACGCGGAGGAGACCGCGAACGCGGAGGAGACGGCGAGCGCGGGAACGGATCGATCGTCCACAGATCGGTCGTCCACGGATCAGTCGTCTACGGATCAGTCGTCTACAGATCAGTCGTCTGCAACGGGAGCGGTCGGCTGCAGTCGGCGCAGCAGGCGATAACTCCAATGGGAGCCGCACGCTTGCAGAGACGGAACTGGACTCCGCGCTGCAGTTGTTAGTGGAACGCGCGCAGTACATCACCGGCGCGACCGGAACTGCCCTCGCTCTGCCCCGGGGTGAGGAGATGGTTTGCCGCGCCAGCACTGGGCCTTCTGCGCCAGCAGTCGGGGCGCGGCTGCAGGTTCGTTCGGGATTGACCGGCGAAAGCATTGCCCGCCGGCAGTTGCTGCGCTGCAACAACGCGGAAACCGATCCGCGCGTGAATCTGGAAGCTTGCCGGGCGCTGGGCATTGCCTCCATCGTCGTTTTGCCGTTGGTGCGGAGTACGGGAGAGGTTCGCGGCCTGTTCGAACTATTTTCCGATCACCCCTACGCTTTCGAAGAGCGCGATCTGGTCGCGCTCGAGCGCATGGCCGAGCTCACTTTGACGGCCCTCGATCTGGCCGAGCAGCGGCAGAAGTCCGCACCTGCGCCGGCGCCGAGGCAAGAGCCGGAAAAGGCCGCCGAACCTTTATCGGAACTCTTATCGGAACTCTTGCCCGAGCCTTTGCCCGAAAGTCTGCCTGCAAGTCTGCCCGAACTTTTGCCCGAATCTCCACGGCAAGCAGCGCGCCGGAGGCCTCAGCGAACGCCCTTAGCGTTCCCGTTAACATTCCTCTCAACCCGAAATAGCCGAGCCTACAGTCCCTCCCGCCGAGGCGCCCGGAATTCCGTCGCCAGCGACCGCTGCAGTCCCCGAGACCATGCTACTCTCGCAAAAATGCGCTTCCTGCGGATTCCCCATTTCCGAGGGGAGAACGCGCTGTCTGGATTGTGAGACGAAGGAGCGCGAGAAGCAGGAGCGCGAGCAGGAGCGGGGCGCCTCGCCCGACTCCGGGGGCCGACTCCGGCGGTGCCGACGCCGGAGGAATTCGTGCCGGCCTTCCTGGCAAACTCGGCGCCAGCACAACAATCCTGGCTGGCGAACCCCATCAATCTGTTGGCGATCGTCGTCCTGATATTGGGCATTCTGGTCGCCATCGTGGTCTTTCGATGACCAATGACCAAACTTCGATAACCACTCATGCACCGCCGGGTGCCGTTTTCCTTGACAAAAGGCCGGTGGAACCATAGTCTGCGCTTAATCGTTGTTCCAACACACAGGTGCCCAAGCATGAAGAATGTGTACGAAGTTTTGCGGCAGAAGGAACTTGAACTGGCCAGGCTGGAAAAAGAAGTTGAGGCCTTGCGCATCGCCGCCCCGCTGCTTTCGGAAGAAAAAGAGCAGATGGCTGAAGCGCCGAAACCGAGCTTAGCTGCCAGCGCGCCGCAGCCGGTTCGGATTCCGCAGGCGGTTAACGCCCAGGCTGCAAACCCTCCGGCACGCGTCGCCGGCTGGGAAGAGGCAGCTAAGCGCTGGCCGTAAGCCGATCGATTCGTCGCTGTAGAGACGGGGCTTGCCCCGTCTGCCCGTCGTTGTCATATACGCTGGGCAGCGGTCAGTAGAAGTGGGTTGTCCCTCGGGGACTTCAGTCCACCGTGGTGAACGCCAGGGCCAGCAGCGTCTTCTGCTCGACCTCGTGCGCCTTTGCCGAACCGGTAGCCGGACTCGCGCTCCCGGAACGTTTCACCGAAATAACTGGGCGGCCGTTTGCGATGCTGCTTCAAGAGCGGCAGCATGTAGGTAAGCGCACCCATGTTGGCAGGCTCTTCCTGCACCCACACAATATCTCGCGCCGCACTGTGACGCTCCAGTTCCGCCGCCAGTTCCGCCTCGGGGAACGGATACATCTGCTCGAGGAAGACAATGGCGGTGCTCAAGTCTTTGCGCTTCTGCCGTTCGGTGCGCAGTTCGTGTCCGATCTTGCCGGTGCAGACGAGAATCCGTTTGGCGTCCTGCGCTTCTGTGTCCGGCATCACCGGCAGAAACGCTGATGCGTCAGATCTTCCAGCGGAGACAGGGCATCCGGATGCCGCAGCATGCTCTTGGGCGTGAACACCACCAGCGGCTTCCTCCACTTGCGCAGCGCCTGCCGCCGCAGCAGGTGGAAATACTGCCCCGCATTCGAGGGCTGGCAAATCTGGATATTGTCGCGCGCTGCCAGATGCAAAAATCGCTCGATGCGCGCACTCGAATGCTCCGGGCCCTGCCCTTCGTAGCCGTGGGGCAGCAACAGCACCAGTCCTGACAGCAGCTTCCACTTCTCTTCGCCGGCGCACACAAACTGGTCGATCACCGCCTGCGCCACGTTGGCAAAATCGCCAAACTGCGCTTCCCACAGAACCAGCGCTTCGGGATAATCGCGGCTGTAGCCGTATTCAAATCCCATCACGCCCGCCTCCGAAAGCGGCGAGTTGTAGATGTCGCACGCCGCCTGGCCCAGCGCGATGTGGCGCAGCGGAATGTATTCCGTCTCATCCTCAATATCGAGCAGCACCGAGTGCCGCTGATTGAATGTCCCGCGCCGCGAGTCCTGCCCGCTCAGGCGCACCGGAATCCCCTGCTTCCCCAAGTTAGGCTTGACCAGGCTCGCAAAAGCCAGCGCCTCCGCCATGCCGTAGTCGACCGGCTTCTTGCCCGTCCCCATTTCCTGCCGCTGCTCCAGCAACTTCTTCACTTTCGGATGGATGTGGAAACCCTCCGGATACGTGGTCAAACGCTCGGTGAGTTCCGCCAGTTCCTCGCGGTCAATGCCCGTGCCCGTGGGCGGTTCGTAATCCGGTTTATAGCGGCCCCCGAAATAGTCGTCCCAGTACTTTGGCAGATCGCGCATCAGCGGCTTCTTGGTGACTTGCGTCGCGCTCTTCTGCGCGGCCTCGTACTCGCTCTTGACCGTCTGCACTCGCTCGGCGATATTTTCATCATCCATGCCGAGTTGTTTGGCGTAAATCTGATACAAGCGGCGGATGCTCTTTGATCGCCTTATACATCAGCGGTTGGGTGACCGTGGGATCGTCCACTTCGCTGTGCCCATGGCGCCGGTAGCCGATCATGTCCACGACCACGTCGGTGCCGAATTTGTAGCGGTACTCGGTGGCGATGCGCGCGATGCGCATCACGGCATCCACGTCTTCACCATTCACGTGAAAGATGGGAATCGCCTGCCGCCGCGCCAGTTGCGCGGAGAAGCGCGAGGAATGCTCGTCGCGGGCATTGGTGGTGAAGCCGATCAGGTTGTTGACGATTACGTGGATCGTTCCGCCCACGGTGTAGCCGGCGAGGTCCGCATAATTCATCGTCTCAGCCGTGATGCCTTGCCCGGCGAACGCGGCGTCGCCGTGCACCAGCAGCGGCAGATACTTTGCCGTGCCGCCTTCACCGGCGCGGTCCTGCTTGGCGCGCGTGCGTCCCACCGTCACCGGATCGACCGCTTCGAGGTGGCTGGGATTCGACGCCAGGTGGATATGAATTTTCTTCCCGCTCCTGGTGACGTACTCGCCGGTCGCGCCCATGTGATACTTCACGTCGCCCGACCCCAATACGCTGCGTGGATCCACATCCTCAAATTCGGCAAAGACCTGCTCCGGCGGGCGGTTGGCCAAATGAATAATGACGTTCAGCCGTCCGCGATGACTCATGCCCATCACCAGTTCCACCGCACCGCGCTCGCCGGCCACGTCCAGAACCTGATCCATCGCCGGCAACAGAGACGTGCTGCCTTCGAGGGAGAAGCGTTTGTTGCCCAGATAGCGCTGTTGCAGCGTCTGCTCAAAGATCTCGGCGCGCACCAGCAGGTCCAGCGCGCGGTCGTGATTGATGTCGATGTCGACGGCAGCCGGTTCGGTCTCGATGCTTCGATTCGATTCTGAATCCAGCGCCGCCGCTCCGGGTCGACGATGTGCATGAACTCCACGCCTACGCTTCCGCAATAAATGCGCCGCGCTTCGCGCGCCCATTCGTTGTCGTTATTGTTATCAAACCGCAGGTCGGGATGCGGTTGCGGAGGCAGCAGGCCGAGCGGGTTCAGTTCGGCCTCCAGATATCCAAATTGCCGGAACAGCTCAAACACACGTTCCCGTTCGTAGTTTTGAATGATTGGAGGAGCCGCGCTCTTGCTACTATTTCGAGTTGAAGTCGCCATAGAAGGTCTCTTATAGAATAACGGATGATCGGGCTCGTGGGGCCGATTCAGGCAGAAGTCATGCGATGGAGGCATGGCCGTCTCGTCCGGCCGGGCGGGACAGCTCGGCTAAACTACCACTGCTCATAAACCGGAGGCGCCCCATGGCCAGCGGAATGATTGATGTGTCCAGTCGCTACTCCGTGCCCGAAACTTTGGCACGGCTGCAGTCGATCCTCAAAGAAAAAGGCATCATGGTTTTGCCCTCATCGACCACAGCGGAGAGGCGGAGAAGGTCGGCCTCAAAATGCGGCCGACGCAGTTACTGATCTTCGGCAGTCCGAAAGGTGGCACGCCTTTGATGGTTGCCGCGCCCAGGCTGGCTATCGACCTTCCGTTGAAAGCACTGGCGTGGCAAGACGAGCAGGGCCAAGTGTGGCTCTCCTACAATTCACCGGAATACCTGCAGCAGCGTCACGGCTTTCCCGCCGACCTCCTGAAAAACATCGCCGGAATCGCTGCGCTGATTCAGAAGGCTGTGGAATAATAGCGGGCTTGCTAGACTTGCCTGCTCAAGCGCATGCCTGAGAATCCCAACCCCAATCGCGCGCGCGACCACCTGGCCAACGAACGCACATTTCTGGCGTGGGTGCGAACCGGCGTCGCGACCATCATCTTCGGATTCGCCATCGGACGCTTCTCCATCGCACTGCGCGAATTCATGAAGCTTCAGGGATACAAGTCGGTCACTCCCGGCTTCACTACATGGCTGGGAATTATTTCCGCGGTCGGTGGAGTGCTGCTTATCCTTGCCGGTCTCGGCCGCTACCGTAAGACCAAGATGCAACTTGATTCGAACACTTTCGAGCCCGCCGGATTCGTGATCGACCTTGTGTCTTACCTGCTTGCTATTTTCGGATTGGTGCTGGCGGGCTATCTTGCCTACATAGAAATTTTCAATAAGTGAGTGAGTCGTGAAACGAGTGAGTCATGGCAAATGAAGAAGAAAAAGAAGCCGCCGGCCGCGCCGGCGCCAAGCTGGTGCGTGATGGCGATGTCGTTGGATTAGGCACTGGCTCAACCGCCTACTTCGCGGTCGTCGCTCTGGGCGAGCGCGTGAAAGCGGGACTGAAAATCATCGGGATCCCAACTTCCGTCAAGACCGCTGATCTGGCGCGCGCAGTCGGCATTCCGCTGACCACGCTCGACGAACATCCGGAGATCGACATCACCATCGATGGCGCCGATGAGGTCGATCCGCAGTTGCGCTTGATTAAAGGCGGCGGCGGTGCGCTGCTGCGCGAGAAGGTCGTCGCGTCCGCTTCCAAGAAGATGGTCGTGGTTGCGGACTCGGGAAAGATTGTTCCCGTGCTGGGGAAATTTCCTTTGCCGGTTGAGGTAATTTCGTTTGCGCGAACCGTGGTCGAGAAGAAGATCGTGGCGCTCGGCGCGTCGCCCAAATTGCGCACGAAGGCCGACGGCAGTCCTTACCTCACCGACAACGGCAATCAGATTCTTGATTGCAGCTTTGGGAAGATCGCGGATCCGCCGGCGCTGGCGCTTGGCGCTGAGCAACATCCCCGGCATCGTCGAACACGGGCTGTTTATCGGGCTGGCGAAGTTGGCGCTGATAGGACGCGGAGGCCGCGTGGAAGAACTGCGGCCCTAGCAGGCGCGGTCGGGCTTCGCCCGACTGGACGGCTCAGAGGGCGGCCGTCCCTACGTGGGAGTTGCCGATCGTGCTCAGCGCCACAATCTCCCGCAGCGCCCCGAGCAGCCTCTCCACTTCCTCCATCGTGTTGTAGTGCACCAGGCCGATGCGCAGAAATCCTCCCAGGCGCTCGACGTCTAACTGTTCGGTCAGGTTCAGGGCATAGTAGTTTCCGTCCCAGGTGAAGAAGCCGCGCTCGCCGAGCTTGGTTGCGAGTTCCAGCGGCGTGTGGCCTTCGATGCGGACCGCGAACGTTGCGCCCCGATTCTCGAAACGCCGCGGGTCGGTGATGCCGTACAGCTTCAATCCAGGGATCGCAAGCAAGCCGGCGATCATCTTCTCCATCATCTTTCGTTCGTGCCCATGGATCGCCTCGTACGCGGCCAGGATCGCGGCGCGCCGGGTGGTGACCGCGGGATTCGCGCGGCGGCCGAGCGCTTCCCAGTAATCCACGCAGGGTTTGATTCCCGCGATGCCTTCGTGGTTCAGCGTGCCCCACTCCCAGCAGTTAGGAATGTTGTCGGTGTTGGGCCGGACTTTATACGGATGCAGCCGCTTCAGGTGCTCGCGCTTGCCGTAGAGAACGCCCAGGTGCGGACCGAAAAATTTGTAAGTCGAGCAGACCAGAAAATCGCAGTCGAGGGCGCGCACGTCAATGGGTCCGTGCGGAGCGTAGTGGACGGCATCGATGTAACTCAGCGCTCCCGCTTGCCGCGCCAGTCGCACCACTTCGGCGACGTCGTTGATTGTGCCCACCGCATTCGACGCATAGCCAACCGCCACGAGCCGCGTGCGCTTGCCAATTTTTGCCGCCAGGTCGTGCATGTCGAGCGTGCAATCGTCTTGGTTGAACTTCACCGCGCGGATGACTACGCCTTTTTCTTCCAGCGCTTTCCACGGCGAAAAATTGGCGTCGTGGTCGAGCAGCGTGAGCACGATCTCGTCGCCGGGGCCGAGTTCGCGCCCGATCGCGCGGCTCATCGCGTAAGTCAGCGTCGTCATGTTCGCGCCGAAAACGATTTCATCGGCATCGCAATTTAGAAAATCGCCCATCGCCGCGCGCGCTTCCGCGATCATGCGGTCGGTGTTGCGGCTGGTTTGGTAAGCGCCGCCGGTGTTGGCATTGTTGCGCGCCAGATAATCCGCGATGGCGTCAATCACCCGCTGCGGCACTTGCGTGCCGCCGGGCCCATCCAGAAAGACGGCAGGATGCCCGTTGACAGTTTGCGCGAGCGCCGGGAACTGCGAGCGAACCCAGGCGAGGTCGAACGCGGTGGATGAAGAGGAAGAAGAAGTCTGTTCAGCGATGGGCATAGCAGACATTCTAATTCGGGCCCGCGCTAATTCGGCCCGCGCCGCGTCGGCGGGAACTTTCGCTCGCGGTGGTTGAGCACGCGGATGAAACCGGCTTGCAGGGGCGCGGTTAGGCGACGCGTTCGTTGGAATTAGGATTGGGTTGCTTGCCCTTTCCTTTGTTGGCGGCGTCCAACCGGATGCGCGTGACTCGGGCCGTTTCCTGGACTAAATCGCCGGTGACGCGAGTTCCATCTCCTGCCATCACCGAACCGGCGGCGAGGGCGAAGCGCAAGGCGTCCGCTTGGTCCTCAAAATACAAAATGACTTGTCCTGACATGGTACCTCTCCCTGAGTCTGAGCTCGAAAAACCCGCCTTGGAGCAAGCGCGGGCACATCTGAGAAAGATCAAATTAAGACGCAGGTGGCGCTGCAATTACCGACCGCTGGCGGTAACTCCAATTTCTATTCCAATGATTGTCGGGGAATGCCTTCGCCGGTGATAGTGCTATTGTTGGTTCCCGGCCAGGCCTGTGATTCGGCAACCGCGAGGTAGCAAAGGGTAGCTGAAGTGCTTCTAAGTTCTCATTTTCTAACTTGTTATGGAGGCAGCAGCTACCAGGCCCACAGACTCAGCGCTTGATTTCCGCACTGCGCGGCAACAATCGCGTGGAATTGAGAATAAATGCCATCTCCGAGCTAACATGAATAAAAGCAGCCACTAGCGGGTTTAAGAAACCGAAAGCCGCCATTCCTATCCCTATGCTGTCCACTGCCAGAGTGCCCGCGAAATTCTGCATGATGATGCCATGGCAGCGCCGTGCCACCCGCAAGGTTTCGACAAGCTTGGAGAGGTCGCTTCCGATCAGGATGACGTCGGCGGTTTCCCTGGCAACGTCCGTTCCTGAACCCATCGCAATTCCAACATTTGCCTCCACCAGGGCTGGAGCATCGTTGACGCCGTCCCCGACCATCGCGACTTTGCGATTCTTTCCGCGAAGTTCCCTTACCCACTTGGCCTTTTGGTCGGGCAGAAGTTCTCCCACGGCCTCGTCGACACCGAGCTCGCGCCCCACTGACGTAGTTACTCCTTGTGCGTCTCCGCTGAGCAGAACCGTCTTCAGGCCCATATCTCGCATTGCCGCGACCGCATTCTTCGCTTCGGGACGCAGCACATCTGCGATGCGGATCGTGCCCATCATCTGTCCACCACGAGCGACATGGACTTCTGAAACCCCGCCTCGGCCGTCGCTGTTAGCTGGCGGAATCCCCTTCACAGCACGCTCCATCAAAAGCGCCCGGCTGCCAACCAGAATCTCCTCGCCGCTGTACGTCACTCTGACGCCTCTTCCGGGCGTGTACGAGAACTCATCAGGTTCGACGACAGGAACCGCGAGTTCGGCGGCCCGTGCAATAATTGCTTTCGCAAGCGGGTGTTCGGACTTGCGTTCGGCGATGCTGGCAGCGGCGATGATTTCGCGCAGAGCGAACCCGTCGCTCGCGACGACCTCCCGAATTTGAGGAGTTCCGAAGGTCAAAGTGCCAGTCTTATCCAATAGCACAATGTCCACGGCGGCCAGCGCTTCCAGGTAGAGACCACCTTTCACAATCGCCCCGTGATGTGCGGCACGGCCAATGGCGCCAAGAATGGCGAGAGGCGTTCCCGCTGCAATGCCACATGCCCCGGCAACGATCACAACCGAAATCGTCGACCTGATATTGTGAGTGATAAGAAAGGTCAGGACCGCAGCCCCCAGTGCGAAGTACACCAGATAGCCAGCCAAGCGATCCGCTGTTTTCTGAATGGGGGCGCGCGATTTCTCTGCCCGCTCGACGGCTTCGATGATCCTGCCGAAGGTCGTATCGCGACCCAGTTTCTGCGCCCTGACTTCCAGGGCTCCCGATTGATTGATGGTTCCCGCGTAGACAGGATCGCCGGGCGACTTCTCAACCGGCATGGCCTCGCCGGTGATGGCTGCCTGCTCCACAAAAGATCGTCCGCCAAGCACAAGTCCATCTACCGGGATTCTGCCACCCGGCTTCACGACTACCGTGTCTTCGAGCCGGAGGTCTTCGGCGGCTATTTCGGTGACTTCGTGGTTGCGCCGGACGGAGACGGTTCGAGGAAGAAAATCAATTAGGTCCTGGATGGCACGCCGGCCGCGTGCGACCGTGAGCCCCTCCAAAACCTCGGCGGCGAGCACGAAGGCGGTGATGATCAGGGCAGTAAAGAATTCACCAATGGCCAAGGCCGAAAGCAGCGCGATGGTCATCGAGAGTTCCATCGTCATCTTTCGTTGGACGATATTCTCGAAGGCTTCCTTGAAAATCGGGTATCCGCCGATCAGGGCAGCCCCGATACCAATTACACTGACACGCGGAAACGGCTCCCACACGCGAAACCAGGCGGCGGCCGCGGCCAGTGCCACAAACGCGATGCGAGCGAGTTCAACCCATTCGACCCTGTGCTCATGTTCCGAGGCGTGGTCCGCTTCCTTGATGGGAGAGAGGGAAGAAATCGGCGCACTGTTTTTTTCCACCAAGGGAGAAGCGCTCATACCGTAACCCTTTCCTGCCAACTGCGGCTTGCTACTTCAGGTAGGACTTGACCATGTCGATCACTTCATCCGCTGCCATCACCTGTTGGGAAGTGGCCCTGTGCTTTCCGTTGAGCACATGACTGCGGATGTGCCCTTCCAGGAGTTCGGCCATCAGGCTGTTCATCGCCCCTCTGGCAGCGCTCATGACTTGCAGGACTTCGGAACAGTCGCGCTCCTCGGTAAGGGTTCGCACGAGGGCTTCGACCTGTCCCTGAATGCGCTTGGCTCGCAGAATTAGTTTTTGTTTGTCCTTGATCGTGTGGCTCATGGTCCGGTGTCCGATTGCGATCATATCATACCGGGTATGGTATATCAGACTTGCGATTAATTCCGGCGTTGCGACGAATTTCCGGCGCCGGACGCCTTTTCTCGTCGCCGCTAAACCAGACAAGTTGGTCTAGCCGAGGGGATTAGAATCCGGAGGACCGGAGTCCCACCAGTTGCAGGGCAAGATGCGCTGTTGCGCTTCGTTTCTGTTTTGTTATAGATTCAAACAACAGGCTGCTGGGGTAGCCGTCATGAAGCCTATCGCGAAGCGGATTGCGTTGCTGTGCGTCTTGCTGACACTCTGGTCGGCAATAGCATCCGCGGCGCATCAGCATTCGAGCGCGATCGAGTCGGCAAAGTGTTCGGTCTGTGCCGCTGCCCAATCAGCGTCTCCCAAGGCTCCGTCCACACTGACGCGTGTCACATTCGTTGTCGTCGCCACCTTTCGGCCGCCGTCGGTTCCCGCCAAGCAACGCCTGATAGCCTTCGCCCTGTGTGTGCGCCCGCCTCCCAGCGTCTAAAGATCAAATGGAGTTGTGTAGAGGCCGGTTCGTGTCCTGAACCGTATGTTTGATCTTTTGGACCAATTTCTTCTGGAGGAGTTCATGCTGACTTCTTACAAAAAGTCGCTTCATGCGGCTTGTACGGTGGTTTTCTGTTTTGCATTGGGTCTTCAAGCTTACGCGCAGTCGGGCGGAAGTTCGATTAGCGGCACCGTCCTGGACCCTTCGGGCGCGGTGGTGCCCACGGCAAGCGTCGAGATTCACAACCTGGTCAGCGGGTATGATCGGACAACCAACACCGACAGCAAGGGGAATTTCAGTTTTCCGAACGTGCCGTTTAATCCGTATCACATGACGGTGACGGCTACGGGATTTGCTCAATACGCGCAGGATGTGGACATCAGGTCGGCGCTGGGCGTGAATGTGAAAGTCAGTTTGGCGGTGGCCAGGAGTACCGACACGGTCACGGTCGAGGCGGGGGCGGATCTGGTGGAGAACGATCCGATTGGTCACACCGATGTGGATCGGGGATTGTTCGACAAAATTCCACTAGAAAGCCAGTCCTCGTCTGTGAGTTCGTTGGTAACGCTTTCAGCACCGGGAGTGGCTGCCGATTCGAACGGCCTGTTTCATGGACTGGGCGATCACGCTTCGAACTCGTTTTCGGTCGACAACCAGCCCATCACCGATCAGCAAAGCAAGATTTTCTCGAACCAGATTCCGGTCGATTCGATCCAGTCACTGGAAGTTATTCCCGGGGCGCCGCCGGCTGAATATGGAGGCAAGACGAGCCTAGTGATTGTAGCGACGACGCGCTCCGGCCAGGGCGTCACCACACCGCGCGGCAGCGTGAATGCCTCGTACGGATCGTTTGGCTCATCCAATGTGGGCTTTGATCTGGCTTACGGAGGTCAGAAGTGGGGAAACTTCATTTCTGCGAACGGGCTGAATAGCGGCCGGTTCCTCGATCCGCCGGAGTTCAGCGTAATGCACGACAAGGGCAACGAGGAAAACTTCTTCGACCGCGTGGACTATCAACTCTCGACGGCGGACTCGATTCACCTGAACCTGGGTGTTTCACGTTCGTGGTTCCAGACGCCCAACAGCTTTGACGGCCAAAATTCGACGCTGTGGAATGGAGTGGTGGTGGCCAATGGGGGTCTTGATCCGAACGGCAACGTCGTCGGCCCCACCGACCAACGCGCGCTGATTAAGACTTTCAACATCGCACCCACCTGGACGCGAGTGATCAGTCCAACCACCGTCTTTAGTTTCGGCGGCTGGGTGCGGCGGGACGCCTTCAATTACTATCCCAGCAAGGACCCGTTCGCGGACCTTGGCCCCTCCAATCTGCAGCAGGAGACCATCTCTCAGTATCGGACGCTGGCGAATACCGGGCTCCGCTCCGATATTTCGTATGTGAAGGGCATCAACAACGTTAAGCTGGGGGCTACGTACCAACAAACTTTCCTGACCGAGAATTTCAATTTCGGAATTGTCGATCCGACACTCAACGCGCCTTGCGTGGATGCAACTCCTCCCCCCAACGGCCCCGTCCCTGTATTTGTTGGCAACCCTGGGCTCAATGACCCATCGCAGTGCCCGACGGCGACGACGACCAACCAAACTCTGTATCCGACACCGTTTACCGCCAACCCCAACTTCATTTCATTGCTGGGTTGCTACGATCTGACCAGGCCGACTCCGTCGCCCAAGGATCTCTGTTCGGGTTCGAGCAGTGCCTCGTTTCCATTTCACGGCCATACGGACGTAAAAGAACTTGCCATCTACCTTCAGGATGCGATCTCCAAGGGAAACTGGTCCCTTAACCTGGGACTGCGGGGTGATTTCTACAACGGCCTGACAACGTCTCGCCAAGCCGAGCCGCGTCTTGGAGTAGCCTACAACATTAAGCGGACTAACACGGTGCTGCGCGTTTCCTATGCGCGAACGCTGGAGAGTCCGTTCAATGAGAACCTTGTCCTGGCCAGCGAAGGATGCAACATCGCTGTCATTGCAGACCTTATCCCGTGCGTGCAAAAGCCAAATACGCCAGGCTTTCGCAATGACTTCCATGCGGGCTTGCAGCAGGCGTTCGGGCGCTATGCCGTCGTCAGCGGGGATTACATTTGGAAGTACACGCACAGCGGCTACGATTTCAGCACGCTGGCCGCGACTCCCATCTTCTTTCCCATCGGATGGCACAATTCCAAGATTCCGGGATACGCCATTCGCGTGAGCGTGCCGGATTTTCATGGATTCACGGCGCTGGTAGTGATGTCGAGCGTGGCCGCGCGCTTCTTTCCGCCCCAAACCAGCGGCTTGGGAGTGACGGTCGGGCAGAGCTGGAACCCCCTTCCGCATTGACCACGACGAAAAATTCAACCAAACGACGCACCTGCAATATCAGCCTTGGAAAGCCGGACCATGGCTCGGCTTCAATTGGCGATACGACAGCGGTCTGGTGGCCGGCGACGGCACCGTGTTACGGTGGCAATTGCGCGCCGCAGCAACAACACTAGGCGGGCAGCCAGCCATCAACATGACAGATGCGTTCGGAACCCCCCTGACCGCTGACCAGGAGTTCCAAGCTGGGTTCACCTGCAATGGGGTTCACGCAACCCCAACCACTGCGCTGCCCTTCACGTGCCTGGCATCGCAGTTTGGGTCCACTCTCATAAAGGTACCAGCGCCGAACACGGAAAATGACGACCACAATCCGCCGCGCATCGCGCCGCGTAACCTGTTTGATGTTTCGTTAGGCGAAGATAATCTGTTCAAAGGCGACCATTACAAATGGAGTCTCACGCTTACCGCCATCAACATAACCAACAAGCTGGCGCTGTATAACTTCCTTTCGACGTTCAGCGGGACGCACTATGTGACGCCGCGCGCGCTGACGGCTCAACTTGGGTTTCACTTCTGACCTGATTCAGTGAACCGCCGGGCGTCCGGCCCGGCGGGACCCTTCGACTGGGCTCAGGGCAGGCTCGCGAGGCCGCCCGTCGCTCCACTGCAACTTGGGGTGCGCTTGCTGCCTCGATCCGCTTCAGTCTGGGGTGGGGCGCGGAGAAAGTCGGGTCGCTAGGATGGAGGCGAGTTTGTCGGGTTCGGCGAGAAAAGCGTCATGGCCGTGGGTGGATTCGATTTCACGGTAGATGCAATCCACGCCGCAGCTTCTAAGCTCACCTGCCAAGGATTGCACTTCGGAGGCTGGAAAAAGCCAATCGGAGGAGATGCCCACGAGGGTGACGCGGGCTTTGATGCGGCTATAGGCGTGGATGGAGCCGTATTTCCGGACGGGGTCGAAGGTGTCCATGGTCTTCGTGATGCAGAGGTAGGAATTGGTATCGAACCTTTGTACGAATTTCTCTCCCTGATGATCGAGATAACCGCTCACATCGAAGCGAGCGTTCGGCTCCGCCCATGGATTTTCGCCGTTCCGGTTGGGATTGCGCCCAAAGCGGGTGCTGAACAACTCCGCCGACTTGTAAGAGCACATGGCAATCTTGCGTGCCAGGGCCAGGCCGAGAGCCGGTGGCTGGTCGCCGTAGTCTCCATTCTTCCACTTGGGGTCGAGCCGAATGACCTGTCGCTGCATGTGATTGAGGGCGAGTCCCATAGGCCCGAGCGGCGTCGCGGCGATGCTGATGCAGTTATCGACGCGGCCGGGGAAATCCATTGCCCACTGCAAGGCCTGCATGCCGCCAATCGAACCACCGATGACGAGTTGAATGCGATCGATTCCGAGGTGATCGAGAACCTCTCGTTGCGATCGGACAATATCGCCGACGGTGACCAGCGGGAAGTCCGGCCCATACGTCCTCCCGGTGCTGGGATTGATGGACTGTGGACCGGTCGAACCGTAACACGATCCCAGAATGTTGATGCAGATTACGCAATAGGGGTCGATGCTGAAGAAGTCATTGTTGGCAAACAACTCGGGCCACCAATCGGCGACTTCGGCGGAGCCCGAGAGCGCGTGACAGACGAGGACCACATTGTCGCGGGCCGCGTTGAGTTCACCGTACACGGCGTACTGAAGAGTCACGGGGCGGAGTTCGCGTCCGCATTCCAGGGCGAAGCCCTCCTTTTCAGCAAAAGAGTGCTTCGCTCGGACCGACGGAATGATGGTCGGCATTCTTGTTGCTCCTACTTTGCTGCCCGTGGTGAAACTACGCGCCAAAAACCAGCGCCTGAAGGCGCATTCATAACACAACGCTTACGGTATGCCTAAAGGCATACCCTGATACAGCATACTCTGATACAAATCGTACTCGCCCCACGGGCTGTTAGTCGTACTTACTTTGTCGTTCCTGCCTTTGGCAGCCCGGTTGCCTTCTCCAATCCCTGGGTCAGGTCGTCGACTATGTCGCGCAGGTCTTCGATTCCTACCGATAAGCGTACCAATTCTGGGGTAACTCCGGTATCCCTCCGTTCGGCTTCGGAGAGCTGTTGGTGGGTGGTGGACGCGGGGTGAATGACCAGCGATTTCGCGTCGCCTATGTTAGCCAGCAAGCTGAACAGGGACAGAGAGTTGATCAGCTTACGTCCCGCTTCGTAACCGCCCTTGATTCCGAACGTGACGAGCGATCCCGCGCCATTGGGCAGATACTTCCGCGCCCGCGAATAGTACTTGCTGGAAGGCAGGTCGGGATAATTGACCCAATCGACGCCGGGGTGGGTTTCGAGGAACTTGGCTACGGCAAGGGCATTCTCCGAGTGGCGCTGCATGCGGAGATGAAGCGTTTCGGCGCCCTGTAGCAACAGGAAAGCATTGAACGGCGAGAGCGCCGCGCCGGTGTCGCGCAGACCCTGCACCCGGGCCTTGAGAATGAACGCCAGTGGTCCAAACGCCTCCGTGTAGGAAATTCCGTGGTACGAGGGGTCGGGTTCCACGAAGTCCGGGAAACGCCCCGATGCTTTCCAGTCGAACTTCCCGGCATCCACGATCACGCCTCCGATGGACGTGCCGTGCCCTCCAATAAACTTGGTCGCCGAATTGATGACAATATCGGCTCCCCACTCGATGGGACGAGCCAGCGCCGGGGAGGCGCAAGTATTGTCGATGACGAGAGGCACACCGTTTTCGTGGGCGATGCGAGCCAGGGTCTCGATCTCCGCCACGTCGAGTTTCGGGTTTCCGAGCGTCTCGGTGTAGAGCGCCTTGGTCTTGGAATTGATCGCTTTCTTCAGGCCGTCGAAATCGTCTCCATCGACGAAGCGCACCGCGATGCCCAGTTTCGGCAGGGTGTAGTGGAAGAGATTGTAGGTTCCGCCGTAAAGCGATGTGGTCGATAGGAGTTCGTCTCCGGCGGAGGCCAGCGTAATCGCAGCCAGGGTCTCGGCCGCTTGGCCGGAAGCGGTTGCCAGTGCCGCCACTCCGCCCTCCAGTGCCGCGATTCTCTTTTCGAGCACATCGGTGGTCGGATTCATGATCCGGGTGTAGATGTTTCCGAATTCCTGGAGGGCAAACAGGCGCGCCGCATGGTCGGCATCGTCAAACACGTACGACGTGGTTTGGTAAATGGGCACGGCGCGAGACTTCGTGGCAGGGTCAACTTCCTGGCCAGCCTGAACGGCCAAAGTTGCAAAGTGCCGCTTTTTCCCGGCGTTGTTGTCCTGTGACATTCCGGCTCCTCAGTTTGCAATGATCCGCCTTGGCGGTGGTTGGGATTGTGTTTTCTATGGCTTTAAGAGTTTATCTCGGATGCTGGGAAGGCGAAGTAACAGCCATAGGTTACTCGTCCCCCGTTACGGAAGTTTATCTCCAAATAGCCTAATCCTTTCCTGCCCTTCCCGTGCCTGTTATCAATGAATATCCCTCGTTTTTGCGCCTGGGAATTGGGACCCGTGCGCGGGGAGGAGTCCGTCTGGAATGAAAACTTGCCCTCAATCCTGGAGGGACATGAGCGCGGCGCCACGTTTTTTTGTTGCCGTGGTCGTGCTCTGCGGGACGGCCGTGCTGACCTATTCGCTCCTGCACGGGGGAAGCGAGAATCCGCTCAAGTTTTCCTGCTATCTCGCGATTGCGCTGGCCGCCTCGCGGCTCAAGGTGAATCTGCCTGGCATTGCCGGGACGATGTCAGTGAACTTTCTGTTTCTGCTGCTGGGCGTGCTGGAACTGAGCTTGCCGGAAGCCATGGCGCTGGGTTGCGCGGCGGTGGTCGTGCAGTATTTAGGAGACCATCCGATTCCGATCCAAGTCGCCTTCAACGTCTGTTCGACGGCGCTGGCCATCGCGGTGACCTTTGCCCTGTATCGCTATTTCCTGACGCATCACGCCGTGGATAACCCTTCTACGTTGCTATTTCTGGCGGCGTGCGTTTACTTCGTGGCCAACACGGTTCCGATGGCCGCCGTCATCTCCTTGACGGAGCGCAGGTCGCTGCGAAAGGTGTGGGCAGACTGCTACTTCTGGAGCTTCCCCTACTACCTGGTGGCTGCGGGCCTGGCCGGCGCGATGAGCTGGCTGCACAGCTTTACCGACTGGCAGACGTCGTTGCTGACGCTTCCGGTGGTGTACCTCATCTACCGTTCCTACCGCCTTTACCTGGGCAAACTGGAAGACGAGAAGCGGCACGTGGAAGAGATGGCCGACTTGCATATGCGCACGATCGAGGCGCTGGCGCTGGCCATCGAGGCCAAGGATCAGACGACTCACGACCACTTGCAGAGGGTTCGTGTCTACGCCGTCGAGGTGGGAAAGGAACTGAAGGTTGAGCGAGATGAAATGGAAGCCTTGCAGGCCGCAGCCTTGTTGCACGACATCGGCAAGCTGGCGATTCCCGAGCACATCATCTCGAAACCGGGCCGCCTGACGCCGGAAGAATTCGAGAAAATGAAGATTCATCCGACGGTGGGAGCGGAAATCCTGGAACGCGTGCAATTTCCCTACCCGGTTGTGCCCATCGTACGGGCCCATCACGAAAAGTTCGATGGGACCGGCTATCCGATGGGACTGAAAGGGACCGAGATTCCGATTGGCGCCCGCATCCTGTCGGCGGTGGATTTTCTGGACGCGCTGGCTTCGGACCGGCAATACCGGCGGGCGTTGCCGCTGCATGAAGCGATGGCGCGGCTGGTGGAGGAATCGGGAAAGGCATTTGATCCGCAAGTGGTGAGGGTGCTCGAACGACGATACGTGGAGCTGGAGCAACTGGTTCACAAACGCACCGACGGCCTGAACAAGCAGAAGCTATCTACGGAAGTCAAAGATGAAGACGCGAAGGATGAGCCGTCCATCAAGCCGGCAGCCGGGTTCGAGGAGCAAGGACGGCAGCAATTGCCGGAGCGCAGTTTTCTGAGTTCGATCGCGGCCGCGCGCCAGGAAGCGCAGACTCTTTTCGAACTCAGCCAGGATCTGGGAGCTTCGCTCAGTCTGGGCGAAACGCTCTCGGTGTTTGCGGTGAAGCTGCGGCGGGTTGTCCTCTACGATGCGATTGCGATCTACATCTGCCAGGGCGATGAACTGGTGCCGGAGTATGTGAATGGCGACAACTTCCGGCTGTTTGCTTCGCTGCGCATTCCGATTGGACAAGGGCTGTCGGGGTGGGTGGCGCAAAACCTCAAACCGATCCTCAATGGCAATCCTTCGGTCGAGCCCGGTTACTTGAACGATACTTCGAAGTACAGCACGCTGAATGTCAGCGCTCGCGGTTCCGCTCGAGGGCTTGCAAGGCGTGGTCGGCGTGGTCGCTTTGTACCACGCGGAAAAAGATTTCTTTACCTCCGACCACCTGCGTATTTTGCTGGCGGTAAGTTCCAAGATGGCGCTGGCCATCGAGAACGCGATGAAGTACGAGCAGGCGGAGAGTTCGGCGGTTACCGATTACCTCACCGGTCTTCCCAATGCGCGCTCGCTATTCTTGCAACTCGACCGGGAAATGGCGCGCTGCAAACGCGACAACAAAACGCTGACCGTGATGGTCGCCGACCTGGATGGCTTCAAGCAGATCAACGACCGCTTTGGACACCTGGAAGGGAATCGCGTACTGCGGCTGTTTGCGCATTCCCTGAAGGAAACCAGCCGTGAGTACGATTATGTCGCGCGCATGGGCGGCGACGAATTCGTGGTCATCGCCCCTGGACTCACACCCGAAGCGGCCGCGCGCAAAGCCGAGCAGATGCGCGACTTGGCACAGACAGGCTGGGAAGGACATCTGCAACGAGAGATATTCTATCGCTGAGCGTGGGCAAGGCGGTGTATCCCGAGGACGGGATGGATGCCGAAAAAATCCTCTCGGAAGCCGACAAACGCATGTATCTGCAGAAGCGGAGTCACTCGACGCAGAAGAACCGCCGTCTGTATCCGCGGGTGCGAGGGCCGGCTCACCACGGAAATTTCCGGCAACGGCCTGGAACGGGCGATCGTGGGCATCGTTACCAACCTCAGCCTGGGCGGTTGCTATGTTGAAACCAGCGGCCTGCTGTTGCCCGGATCGAAGTTGAAACTCACCTTCTCGCACGAACATACGAACGTTACAGTTGAAAGCGAGGTCGTGCGCATGGACATGGGTATTGGGGCGGCGCTCAAGTTCACTGAGGCGACGCATGATGTCCGCGCCGCCTTGCAGCGCATGCTGGAACAGTTGGCCGCCGCGGAAGCGGTTATCGACCTCAAGCGTAGCCACAACGCTGCTGCCGGGGACAGCACGTCCGTGAGACGGTCGACGCCCGTACGTCATCGCAGGAACGGCGATGGGCCGAATCTGGATCAGGGTGCGTGCAGATGGTGCGTGGTTTCGACAGCCCTTGCCGCAGCATGTTCGCCGTGGGCACGCCCGTGCGGTAGAACGACTTCTCGCAATCGGCGGTGGACGGGCCCCGCATACTTCCTTCCACATAGGCCAAGCCCGGACAGCGCGTGCAACTGGTGACGTGCGAGCACGACGAGCAGACGGTCAGGTCTTTGGCCTGGATCGAGCGAACCTCTTTCATCTCGCGGAGAAAAATTCCAGATATCCAAGAATTTCTGCTGCCGAATATTTCCCGTGGGCAGCGGAAACTGCACGCAGGGAAAGACATCGCCGTAGGGCGAAATGTAGCAGAAGGAATGGCCCGCGCTGCACGAGTAACCCTCAAGATCCTCCTCCGACGGCGGTTTGGGAGGGGCGCAGAACTCTTCCTGGCTGGCGACCAGCGCCGGATTGCGGAAAACTTCCGGCGAGTTCTTCTCCCGGAATGCGCAGCGCGAGAACGGAGGTGTCGCCGTCCATCATGGGGGTGATGGTGGGATCGAGCGTGTAATGCACGCCGAGTTCGGCGGCAAGTTTTTGCACGCCCAGATGATCGGACGAATTCACGGTCATCAGCACATTGGCGATGGTGACTCGCAGCCCTTGTTCGCGCAAGAAGCGGATGGCCTTGATGGTGCGCTCGAACGAGTGCGGCAGCTTGGTGATGGCATCGTGCACTTCGGGACGATGCGAATAGACGCTGATCTGGATGGTGTCAACGCCCAGTTCGCGAATTCTCCGCGCTTCCTCTTCGTGGATCATCACCGCATTGGTCTTGATCTTGACGTTGAACATGAGACGCCGGGCGTATTCGAGAAGCTCAAAGAAGTCGCGGCGCATGAAGACTTCGCCGCCGCTGAAGGTGAGATAGAAAACGCCGGCCTCGGCCAGTTGATCGAGCACGTCCTTGATTTCGGCGGTCGTCATCTCGCCGTGGTCGTCATGATCGAGATAACAATGCACGCAGCGCTCGTTGCAGCGATAGGTGACGTCAATGTGCACGGCGATGGGCACGCCCAGGTTAAATGCCTTCTGGCCCACTTCGCTCATCAGGCTCATCAGGGCGCCTCCTGGTTCGTCTTCCGATTTGTGTCCCGATTTGTGTCTGACGATAGCGGTTGACTTGAAACGAGAAGAATTCCGTGGCTGGAAAGCTCGGCGACGAACTGCTCGGCGTCTGCCTGGGCCTGTACGGGATCGACGTCAAATTGCTCGCAGATGCTGGTCGCGGACAATTTCCCGCAAGGGAGTGTGACCGTCGGCAGCTTGAAAGATGGTGGTTGCGACTTCGTTCAGCGTGAAGAAAGTCGAATCGGCCGAGTTCATGACCATCATTTCGCCGGCTAGCGCGCGGGCGGCAATGGCAGAACTGCGCGCAATGTAAATGCAATTTTCAGGCATGCTCGGGCGCCTCCTGGAAGTTGCGTAAAAAATTGCGTTCGTTATTGCGTGCGACTCTGCGTTCGAAGTTGCGGTCGAAGTTGCGAACCGCGTCCCACACCCTGGCATCAGGATAAAACATCAGGCGGCGAATGGGAACCCTTCCGACGAAATCGCATGCCGTGGCGAAAAGCTTTTCCACCAGGCCCCGGTCTTCGGCGAAGAACAGAATATTGCGCATGAGCCGGCGCGACGGCTTCCGCGGACGACAACTCATCGACACGGTTCTCCGAACCCTTCTCCAGAAAAAACAGAGCGGAGACCGGAGCCGTGCAGTTCTCACCGGCCTTGGCCAGCTCTCCGGCAAAAGGCGTGCCGAAGGCCGCGTACCCGTCCGGCGCTCGGGCGCAAGTAGGAAATTTCGTCGGTAAGCAGGGTGATGTCGGCCGGCGCCAGCCGCGTCATCGTGGTCTTGCCCGCGCCGGACACGCCCGAGAACAGATAGGCCCGGCCGTCGCAAATCGCACTGGCGGCGTGCAGCAGGAATCCGCCGCGCTCGGCAAGAATCAGGCTGTGCAGAATGCGCAGCACCGAATCGAGAGAATACGGATTGGCATTCTGCCGCACGCGTGCCTCGTCCGGTGCGCGGGTCCCAGCGGGCGCGGAAGTCTCCGCGCTCGAGTATCCACTCGTCATCGTCAACATTGCGGCGGACCCGAACGTCGTCATCGGAAGCCGGTCCCATGCCGGTAAGATCAAACTCAAGCTCAAACTCGGGAGGCGAAGAACTCAGGAACCCGTCATAGCGCTGGCGCAGCAGATCGAGAAAAGCCTCGTCGCAGGTGGACAAGGCGATCGGGATCCCTCCGATCTCGACACACGCAACTTTTCGGGGCGCGGCCATCATAAGGCTCCCAGCTCACCTGAATCCAGCTCTGAACGCAGGCCCAGGGAAGCCAGCTCTGTGGCCTGTTCCGGGTTTGGAAAATTTCGCGCCGATGCGTGCCGGCGGCTGTGAAGTTTCAGAGCAAGACGCCGTGCCACGCCACAATGACAAAGCACCATTCCGAACGCACGCGACCATTTCGCGCCAAACCAGTTCCCGCCAGGCCATGTCAATCCAAACCAGCGCACGCTAAACCCGGAGAGCCTCGCCTTTCGTCAGCCTTGCTCACGAACCGGCCCAGCAGCGCTTCGGCGGGGTACGGAGGGTCGGAGCCAGGCATGGAATCGCCGCGCAGCCGAAAACCGTCTGGCTGGCAGTGGAGACGAGGCGATGCAAGAAAAGGCGGCCATCACGCCGGGCGAGCACGATCTCGCCGGGCCGGACGTCTTCGATCGAGCAGCTTGCGATTTCGACCACATCGCCCGGCCAAAGAGCGGGCAGCATGCTTTCCCCGTGAACTTGCAGACGCCAAACGACCACTGCGACGCAAAGCGTCAGCCACGCAAAGCTGAGCGTTCTGCGCTCCCACTCGAGCGCGCCGTAATCGTGGTCGTAATCGTGGTGTTTTCGAGCATGAGGAAGTCTTTTCTGATGGCTCCGGTCATAGTGGAAAGGGTTGGTTCTCCCTTGCCTATCCCCAGTTTTGATAAGAGTAAAGGCAGTGTACTACAGGCTTTCCCCGGTGCCAATACTGACTTGGAGGCGGCGCAGACACGGACAAAGGCGACGCAACAATCCTCAATAAAATGACAGAGTTCCATCCTGCCGCGCGCGCCGCAAAGCTCAGCGACAAGCAGGCCAGCGCGAGCGGCAGCAGGACCACGCCAAACCCGGCCAGGGCGGCCAATGTGGGAGCCATCGCGGTCGATGGACTGCCCCTCCAGCAACGCCCGGCGCATGCCATCGATGGCGTAAGTGAGAGGAACCGCGCGGGCGAGAAGCTCGAGCGGGCGGGGCAAGCTCTGGATCGGAAACATGGTTCCGCTCAGGAACCAGAGTCCGGAGCCGAGCAGCCAGAGCAGCGCCGAACCCTTCTGGAACGCAACCTGAAGCGTGGCCGCGGCGATCCCCAGGGCCAGGGCGATTGCCAGAGAAAAAATCAATACCGCCACGCACGAAAAAAAGTTGGCGTGGATCGCTGCCCGGAAAACTGCCACTCCCGCGAAAAGATAGACCAGCAGATTGACCAGGTTTCCGGCAAAGGCAGAGATGGAGCTGAGGATGACGAGCTCAGCCGGAGGCGTGGAGGTCGTCATCAGCACTTCCAGCGTTCCCGTCTGCTGCGCTTCCTGCACCGCGCTCAGAAAGGCTTGCGCGCTCATCACGAAGAAAGTGTAGACGCCGGTGCCCACCATGAGGAAAGGGAAGTACTCGACGCCGCCGGGTCGAAAGCCGGGACCGATGGCGCGGGATAGAAAATAAAAAGCCGCCAGTTCGGTGAACACTCCGACCAGGGTCACGACGAAGCCGCTGCGGTGGCGGACGGCCGTGAGCAGATCGCGCCGCAGGATGGCATGGAGCTTGTCGAGGGTCGAAGTCATAAGACAATTTGTAATTTGTAATTGGGTAATTTGGTAATCTAACAATTTCTGTCCTGTGCCCTCAGAGCGTTTTAAATTGCGAAATAACCGATTACCACATTACAAAATCTCACACATTACAAATCTTCTCATCAATCTCGCCGGTCATGCGGAAGTAAAAAGTGCGCAGTGCCTCAGCGCTTTCGCCGTCGCCCACGGAGCGATCGGCGAGCACTTCTCCGCGATGCAGCAGGAGCAGGCGATCGGCGACGGCAGCCGCTTCCGCGAAGTTGTGGGTGGCGAGCAGAACGCGTGGTCTCTTGCCGCGCCAAGGCGCGGATCGTGGCCCAGAAGTGGGCGGTGGTGGCGGCGTCGAGGCTGCGCGTCGGTTCGTCGAGCAAGAGCACGCTGGGGCGCTTGACCAGGGCGCGCGCGATGCCCAGCCGCTGATACATGCCGCTGGAGAACTTCATGACCAGCGTGTCGGCTTGCTCTTCGAGGCCGGTATCGCGGAGAACTTCTTTGATCCTTTGCGCTCGCTCGGCTGCGCGAGACTTCGTCGAGCGCGGCAAAGAATTCGAGATTCTCACGCGCGGAGAGACGGGGGAAGAATGAGCGCTCCGTGGCCACCGCGATGCCGACCTGCCGCCGCACTTCACCGGCGTCGCGCCGTGCATCGAAGCCGCCCACGCGAACCGAGCCGGCATCGGGCAGGAGCATGGTCGAGATCAGCTTGAGGGCCGTGGTTTTTCCGCTGCCGTTCGGCCCGAGCAGCGCCAAGACCTCGGCGCGCGCTGCCGAAAAAGAAACGTCTTTCAAGGCAATCGTTTCGCCGCCCCGCTCCTTGCCCAGCCAATTGAACAGAGCTGGACGATGGCGAAAGACCTTGCGAACGGATTCGAAGACGACGCGGTCCATGAGAAGGGAACGACGAAAGTCCCGACGAAAGTCCGAACGAAGCTTCGGACACACGCCGAAGACTCTGTATTATAGTGGCGATTCGCGATCCTTTTGATTCTGGGTTGCGGTCGCTTGTCTATTCTTCGGGAATCCGCCTCCATGACTGAACTCTTGTTTCCGTCTCCCGCGTCGAGTACTGTGCCGCAGAGGGCGGACGAATTTGAGTTCCTGTGCGCGTTGGCTGGCGCGGAACTGGCTCCGGAGCGGATCGAGCGCATTGCGAATTGGAATCGCGCCGCCCTCGACTGGAGCGAAGTTCTTCGTCTGGCTGAGCACCACGGAGTTCTTCCGCTCGCGGCTCGCAACCTGATCGAACATGCTCGCGGCCTTCCAGCGGAAATCGAGCGCACGCTGCGCTCTGCGTACGAAGCGAACTTGCGGCGCAGCTTGTGGTTCACAGTCGAACTGGCGCGCATCATGCAGCACTTCGAGCGCAGGCAGTTGCGGGCTGTCCCGTACAAAGGGGCGGTGCTGGCGCAATCGCTTTACCGCGATCTCGGCCTGCGCAGCTTTTCGGATCTCGACTTTCTGATTTCTTCCTCCGACTTCGAGCGAGCCAAGCAGGCTCTTGCTGAAATCGGGTATCGCCCTGCTGCGGATTTTTCGCCGGCCGTCGAGCGATTGTGGCTGCGGACCGGCTACGAGCGCGCGTTTGACGGCGCCGCGGGAAAGAATCTGGTCGAACTGCAGTGGGCGTTGTTGCCGCATTTTTATGGGGTTGATCTTCACTCGGATGATCTTCACTCGGACGATCTGGGCGTGGAAGATCTGATGGCGCGCGCCGGCCGCACTGTCGTCGGCGGGTGCGAAGTGCCGTGCCTGGCTCCCGAAGACTCGCTGCTGGTGCTGTGCCTGCACGCCGCCAAGCATCTTTGGACGCGTCTGATCTGGCTTTCGGACATTGCCGAGACTTTGCGAACTCAGTCTCAAGCCCAGACCATCGACTACTCGCTGGCGTTTTCCCGCGCGCGCGCGCTGGGAATCGCTCGTATTCTCGGCGTAAGTTTCTGGCTGGTGAAAAACGTGCTTCGGGCGAAGCTTCCCCAAGCCGCGGAGGAAATGATTGCGGCCGATCCTCGGGTGCCCGCTCTCGGCGCCGAATTCGCCGCGCGTCTGGTTCGCGGCGCCTCCTATGATTTCGAATCTACGGAATACTTCCGGCTGATCCTGAAACTGCGCGAGCGGCGCGGCGACCGCTGGCGATATCTCTGGCGACTGGTGTGGACGCCGGGCGTGGGAGATGTTGCCGCTGTGCAATTGCCGGAGGCGCTGTTTCCTCTTTATCGAATCGTGCGGATGGGTCGATTGATGCGGAAGTTGGTCGGTGACGAGGAGATCATTCCTCGTGAATTGTCATCCCGAGCGCAGCGAAGGATCTGCAGTCCGCCGCAAAATGCAGATCCCTCGCTTCGCTCGGGATGACAAAGTCTGGCGAATTGGGAGTTGAAGAACGGGCTATCAGTTTCGCCACGGACCGTTAATGCGTTTCGCCGTCGCCGGGCGCTACGTCTTGAGTGTCAACTTTCTTCTGCGCGACGGCCGTGTTTCCTTGACCCGGCGCCGGCTGAAATTCGCCGGGATCTTTGCCCGCCAGGGCGACGGTCATGAACTGCATCCAGATGGGCAGCGCGGCGCGGGCTCCGGTTTCTTTCTCGCCGAGCGATTTTTTTTCGTCGTAGCCGATCCAGACGCCGCAGGTGAGCGACGGAGAAAAGCCCACGAACCAGGCGTCGGTAAAATCGTTGGTCGTTCCCGTCTTGCCGGCCAGCGGATAAGGCATTTTGGCGGCGGCGACCGCTGTGCCATGGAGCACCACCTCCCGCAGCATCGAGGTCATGACGCGCGCGGTGCGCGAACTGACGACGTCTTTGATGTCGGAAAAATCTTCTTCCAGAACGCGGCCCTCGTAGTCGGTCACCTTGGTGATGTAGCGCGGAGCGACGCGCACTCCGTCGTTGGGAAACACGCTGAAGGCCGAGGTCTGCTCGAGCGGCGTGATTTCCGCCGAGCCCAGCGCCACGGGAAGATATGCGGGAATGTTTGAGGTAATGCCAAAGCGGTGCGCGTATTCGATCACCGTCTTAATGCCGATGCGGTCGGCAAGCTTGAGCGCGGGGATGTTTCTGGACTGGGCGAGAGCGCGGCGCAGGGTGATGGTGCCCTCAAATTTGGCGTCGTAGTTGTGCGGCGAATAAGGGCCGGAGGCAGTTTGAAAAGTTACCGGCGCATCCACGATGGTGTCGTCGGGGCTGCCACCACGGTCGATCACTGCGGTATAGACGTACGGCTTGAAAGACGACCCGACCTGGCGCAGAGCCTGCGTGGCGCGGTTGAATTTGGAGAGGTTGAAGTCACGGCCGCCCACCATGGCCTTGATTTCTCCGGTCGCGTTATCGATGGCGACTAGGGCTCCTTCGGTCCCTGAATCCTGCTCCAGGCTGACGCGCGCTTTTCCGCCCGCATCCAGCGAAAGCACTTTGATGTAGATGACGTCGCCGGCATGGAGAACGTCGGGAAGCTTCGTCTTCGTCTTCATCCAAGCCATATCGGCCTGCGAGAGCGTGGCCGTGTGCTGGCCGAAGCGGATTTCCGCGGCGCTCGGCGAGACTTGTGTCACCAGCGCGTGCATGTATCCGTTGATTTCGGGCTCCGCATCCCAATCCGGATCTTCGTATTTGTCGAGCTTTTGTCCCTGCGCGATTACGTTCAGAAGCTTGCCGTGCCAACCATGCCGTCGTTCGTAGGCAGCGAGGCCGTCGAGCAGCGCCTGGCGCGCGGATTTCTGCAGATCCATATCGAGCGATGTGTAAACCCGCAGTCCGCCTTCGTGAACCTGGTCGCTGCCATACTTCGCTTCGAGGTAGCGCCGGATTTCTTCCACGTAGTGCGGCGCCAGCGAATTCGGATCCTTCTGCAAGTCGAGCATGATCGGCTTGCTCTTGGTCTCCGCCGCTTGGGCCGCGGTGATCTTGCCATCCTCCAGCATGGCATTGAGCACGAGGTTGCGCCGTTTGAGGGCGCGTTCCGGGTGGTTGATGGGCGAGTAATATTGCGGCGCCTTGGGAAGTCCCGCGAGCAGCGCGGCTTCTTCCAGTTTGAGTTGCCGCGCCGGTTTGCTGAAATAGTATTCCGAAGCGGCTTCAAAGCCGTAGGCGCCGTGGCCGAGAAATATCTGGTTGGCGTAGAGCGTGAAGATCTGCGGCTTGGTGAATCGGCGCTCGATCTGGATGGCGAGCAGCGCCTCCTGCACCTTGCGGTAAAACGAGCGGTCGGGAGAGAGAAACAGATTGCGGGCGAGTTGCATGGTGAGCGTGGACGCTCCTTGCACTCTCCCGCCGGATTCGATATCGCGATACGCCGCGCCTACGATGCGCCAGATGTTGATGCCCGAGTGCCGGTAGAAATCCTTGTCTTCGATCGAGACCAGCGCATTGCGCAGAACCTCCGGATAATCGTCATAGCTGGCGATGACGCGGCGCTGCAGCGCGAAGGTGCCGATGACTCTGCCCTGTCCGTCGTAGAGTTCGGTGACGGAACTGGGACGGTAACGTTCGAGCTCTTCGACTTGGGGCAGGCCAGTCGAATACACGAGCAGCAATCCAACGGCCGCGCCGACAGCGGCTGAAAGCAGCAGGAGCAGCCCGAACAGGACCTTTCCGACCAGCTTCCGTCCGGCGATTTCCACCGAAGGAAGATGTTGATAGATGAGTTTCAAGGGGCGAGTTTCAAGGTTTCAGAGTTTCAACGTTTTAATGGTAACTCAACGGCCAGGCTTCAAGGTTTCGAGAGATTTCAAGGTTTCAATGTTCACGGAAGTGGCAGGCTGTTGACGCATTATCTGATAATAGCTAATGGGCTCACAAACGGAACCCCTCACGATGCTAGCCTTAGAAGTGGCGAATTCACTAAATAAGCTAAACACTATCTGCGCGTTCGCATATACATCCCTGAAACCGAGTTCATCCTAAACTTTTCGATTCTGCCTGGAGCACTATGTAGGCATGGAGTGCAGTTCGACGTCAGCGAGGCTGTGATCCGTGCGATGCAGTCTTGCTGTGACGATGGGCCGCAAACCGAGTTGCGGCTGGTGGCAGCAATGCGCTTCCTGCAAATGCACGGTCAACAAGCCTGGCACACGCCGCCGGAATACCAGTTCTGGAACGAGGCAGGGCTTGTTCTAGGAGATGAAGACTTCTTGCCCTACGATGCGTCGGAGTCTACTTCCGTGCCGTCCAAGAGATGAAGATATCGGTTGACACCTCCGTTTCCAGGAGCAGGCCGCGATCGGATGGTTTCTTAACCAACTGGTCGTATCCTGCTGCCCCGCTCACGCTATTGACGAGTTGAGGATATTCGTTGATTGGCTTGAAGGAAAAAGAAGCCACTCCGTCGAGTGAAGTACGCTTCCAATTCCAATGCAGGTGCCGGAAACATCGCCCGAGGTATTTCTACGAGAGCAACTTTAGCGCCTCAAGGATGCTTCCAGTAATAACGGCCCCATCGCCGCGTGCGTGAGTACCAGGCTGCAATGAACACTTCTATGCAAGGGCGCACGCTAGCTGAGCCCCGATCCGAGGGCGGCACGATAGTGGTAGTCGCGAAGGGGCACGCAGTATGATCGTAATCCAGAGCTTCGAGGTTCCCGCAGCGTCAGTCGTTATCGCTCAGCTAAGCAAAAAAAATCGCCCGCCGAAGCGAGCGATTGTAAACTTTGAAACCTTGAAACTTCTAACTCTTCGCTTCCCGGTTTCTCAATACTTCCAACGCCTTGTTGAGTTGGTCGTCCTGCAGGTTCTTCGGGTGCTGGTCTTTCTTCTCAGCGGGAGCCGCCGGCTGATCTTCGTCGGGCAATCCACCGTCGTCTGCCGCAGTGTCAGCGACCAGGACGTTCGGGGTGACGGCCGCATCCTGAATTGCTTTTCCACTCGGCGAGTAGTACTTCGCGACCGAAAGAATCAGGGCGGAGTTATCGGGCATCTCGATCAGTTTTTGCACCGAGCCGTCGCCGAAGGTTTTGTCTCCGACCACGTCGCCACGAGCGTTCTCGAGGATGGCGGCGGCCACAATCTCGGCTGGGCCCGCCGTGCCGCGATTCACCAGCACGGCCACGGGAAGCTTGGTGATGTCCTTGGCGGGATCGGCGTTGAATGCCTCGCGCGGATACTTCTGCCCCTGCAGATAAGTGATGGTGCCATGGTCAAGAAAAAGATTGGCGGTGGCGACGCCCTCAGACTCCGCGCCACTGGCCGAGTTACGCAGATCGAGTACGAGCTTCTTCGCTCCCTGCTTTTGCAGGTCGCGAATCTTGCCGGCGATCTCCTGCGACTTGCCTTCGGGGAACGCGTCCACCTGGATGTAGCCGACGTTGTCGGCGAGCATTTTTTCGCCCACCGGCGGGATGGTAACCATATCGCGCGTGATCACAACCTTCTGCGGTTCGGCGCGCCGCGGCCGGACCACCGCCACGGTGATCGTAGATCCGATCTCTCCAGACAATATGCCGTGAATCTCAGCCAGCGACATGTCGTGCGTGGTCTTGCCCTCGATGGACTCGATAATGTCGGAGTTCTCGACCCCGGCCTTTTCCGCCGGGCCTCCGGGAATGACCGCGACCACGGCGGCGTATCCGAAGCGCTTGGAGACGGTGGCGCCGATATCCGCCTTGCCGTCGCTCTTCATCGTCTTGTAGCGCTTGTACTCGGCCGGCGACAGGTAGCTGGAATTGGCGTCGAGCGACTCCAGCAGACCGTGCAGCGCGCCCTCGGTGACGCCAGCGATATTCGGCTCTTCAACGTATTCCAGGCGGATGCGGGACAGCACTTCGCTGTAGACCGAGATCTGGCGATAGGCGCCATCATTCGAAGATGCGCGAACGTTGACAAAACCGCCCACAACGGTGAACAGCAGAATGGCCAGCGAACTGGCAATAATTGTGACCTTCAACTTCGTCGACATAATTTTGATCTTCGCTTTTTTAGTTTTCTGATCGGGTGATCGAACTTCGCCGAGGAACTGTGATTCCATTATAGACGGTTTGATGCATGGATCGGAGATGCAAGATTGCGAGGCGCAACGTCGCGGGGTAACGGTGAGCGGGAACTGCATGGTGGCAGCTACTCCGGTTCTGGTTGTCGGCACAAGCGCTGATTCTTGGAGAATCGATTGTCCAGCTGGGACTTAGCGAGTTTGACACCCGCGCTGAACGGCGTGCGCCGCCACGGACTGAGTTACTTTCCAGAAGGCAGCTACTTGGCCTTTTTCTCTGCACCATGGCCGGAGTCTTGCCGTCGTTGTTGGCAAGTTTGGGATTGGCGCGGTGTTGAGCAACAGTTCACCATCGGACGGTCTCCGTTCTGGGCGGCGGCGTGGATTGGAACCCAGCCTCCTTGCTGACGGGCATTAACAATGCCGGGCGCTCCATGTTCGAGCAGCAAGCGGGCGGCTTCGAGGTTGCGGGCTGCGGCAGCGGAGTGCAGTGGCATGACCTGGGTCGGATTCGCGGCCACGGCGTCGACCGCGGCTCCGCTTTCGATGAGCAGACGGGCGGCTTCGGGCTGGCCGAAAAAACAGGCGAAGTGCAGAGGGGTGAAGCCGTCATTTGAACGGGAATCGATTGAACGTTGCGAGCGAGCGGGTGTTGATGCTGGAAGCATCGCGCATGCACTCTTTCAGGCGATCCAGCCGGCCGAGCGCGGCCGCTTCGAAGATATCGAGCGCCTGCTTTTTGCTCGCGATCAGTTCCGTCAGGTCGCGGCGGCCGCGATAGATGGAATGCATGAGCAGACTCACGCCGGTTGCGTCGCGCGCCTCGGCGGCGGCGGGGTCCTGTTCCAGAATTTGCCGGAGCCGTCCGCATCGCCTGCCTGAAGAGTGCGAAACATCGTTCGGAACCACGCTGGGCGTCTTCCATGGGTGCTTCCTCCTATGGCGAATCCAGAGTTACTGTGACCAGAGGCAGCGCCGAGCTGCGCTCGGCCTTGGACGGGCGAGGGCTGCTTGTCCGATGCTAGCCAAGGCAACGCACCCAGCGCTACGATTGGTCGGCTACCGGATTGCGCAACTGGCCGATGCCTTCGATTGAAACTTCGATGGCATCGCCGGCGACTACCGGCCCCACGCCTTTGGGAGTGCCGGTCGCGATCAGGTCGCCGGGTTCTAGGGTCATGATCTGCGAAATGTAACGGATGAGTACGTCGAGCGGGAAAATAAAATCTTTCGTGTTGCCGGACTGGCGGACATCGCCATTGACTCGGGTTTCGACTTGGACGCCCGCCCAGGGGTCAATATCGATGCCGTCGGCGACCACGGGTCCGACGGGGCAGAAGGTATCGAAGCCCTTGCCGCGCACCCACTGCGGTTCTTTGTTCTGCAGATCGCGGGCGGTGAAATCATTTACGCAGGTGTAGCCGAGGATGTAGGGGCGTACGTCATCGCTCTCGGCGAGCCGGTGGCAGCGGCGGGCGATCACGACTCCCAGTTCGCCCTCGTAGTCGGTGCGCGCGGAAACTTTGGGCCGAAGAATCGTTCCGCCCGGCGGCAGCAGGGAAGAGGGCGGTTTGAAAAATAGCAGCGGCTCCTGCGGAACTTCGTGGCCGAGTTCGGCGGCGTGCTCGCGATAGTTGCGGCCTACGCAGACGATCTTCGAAGGCTGCACCGGCGGCAGCAGAGATGCCTGCGCGAGCGGGATGCGGTCTATGCGGCGGCTGGGAAGGCCTTCGACGTCGCCATCGCTCTCCTGCGGGAGCGTGGAGGAGCAGGCGAGTGATTTCTTCGTCATTGCCCGCGACAGACTCGACCAGGCCGTAGTGGGCGGAACCGTTGAGAACGAATCGGCAGTATTTCATCAGAGCAATATCTAAACATAAAGGCTGAAAGATCACGAAGGAAATCTTGGAGGGTGTTCTGGGTATGGCAGATTCTTAACCACGGGAGCACCGAGAACACGGGGAAAGCATAACTTTGGAGCCGATTTGAATGGTTGGTTGGCAAGACGTCCTCTGTGTTCCTCGGTGCTCGCTGTGGTTAAGACGCGGCGCCCGTCCCCACACGACCTCCCTACGGGACGGGCTCGCTGGTTGCCTCGGAGCGCTGGCTTTCGTTTCCACGCACGTCCACGGCGGAAACTGAGTAGGTGTAGGTTTTGCCGGAGGCGACCGCGAAGTCGCGATACGACGGCGATTTCACCAGCTCGGAATTCAGCTTGACCGTCTTCTCGCCTGCGGCGCCATTGGCTTCGCTGCGATAGACGTTGTATCCGGCGAGATCGGCGTTCGTCACCGGCGCCCAGATGAGATCGATAAATGGTTTTTGTCCTTCGCCGGAGTATGCCGCCTGCAATCCGGCGGGTACGGAAGGCGGGAAGACGTCATGGGCGATGACGCGCACGGGCGGAGTGTCGTCTCCCTCAACCTGCACTTCGCTGTTGTCGGGGCGCTTGACGATGGTCACGGCGGTGATGCGGTAGAGATAGGTCTTTTCCCATTCGAAACTGGAGTCGGTGAAACGAACGGGGCCGCGCTCGGTCGATGGAACTGGGACTGGGACTTCGCCGGCAATCGCGTCTTTGCCGGAGCTTTCGTCGCGCCGATAGATTCGATAACGATGTTGCACGGCGGGGGAGTTACCGGGAATGTTAGCGGGCGAGTTCGTGGGCAGGTTTTGTGATTCGCCTGCGCTTGTCCAGGTGAGCACTACGCCATCGCCGGTGAGTTCGGCGGATAGATCGCTCGGCGGAGGCAGGGTCACGACGGCGGAGACGTGCACGCGATTCGACAATCCTCCGCCGCGGGCGTTGCGGTTCAAGACCTCGACGGCGTAGGTGAGTTCGGCGGACGGGTCCTGCTGTTGCAGGCTTGCGGGCAGAGTGTCGGTGTAGGTCTGCGGGGCAGCGGGCGGGGCGCCTGATTTCGTGTGCGTGCGCGGCGTGACTTCTTCGGGGCGGCGAGATGGCGGCGGTGCTGGCAACGTGGCGGCGGGATTCCCGCATGCGGCGATTTCGGATTCAAGGCTGCGGCAGATGAGGGTCGGACCGATGTAGCGCACGCTTTGGCGGTCGGTGGTGAGCGTGGGCTCGCTCCAGTTCAGCGTGACGCGGTTGCCTTTGCGGCTGGCGCGCAGATCCGCGGGCGGCTTGGGAAGTTCGAGCGACGGCGGCAGCGGCGGTCCGGTCTGGGCGCAACCGGCTAACAGCAGGCAGAGTGCGGTCGGCGCGATGAACTTTCCAGGATGTAGCTTCATGCGGAAGAAGGAAAGAGTATCAGAGGCAGTGTGGGCGAGTCGTCGGGCATCGATGGGAAAAGCTTGACCTTCGCAGATAGGGGCGGGACTCAAAAAGAGCAAAAGGAGCTAGAGACAACCACGGGGAGCACAGAGGTACACAGGGAAGATCATTAGATTTCCCCCGTGTACCTCTGTGTCCTCTGTGGTAGAGATTTCCTACAGGATGTAGCGCGACAAATCCTGGTCTTTCACGATCTCGCTCAGCATCTTCTGCACGTAGGCCGCGTCTACCACGAACTGCTGGCCTTTCTTTTCGGGCGCCTCGAAACTGATCTCGTCGAGCACGCGCTCCATGATGGTGTGCAGACGGCGAGCGCCTATGTTTTCCGTGCCTTCATTCACGCGGAAGGCGAAGCGCGCGACTTCTTCGAGCGCGTCGGGCGTGAACTCCAGCTTTACGCCTTCGGTTTCGAGCAGCGCGATGTACTGCCGGGTCAGCGAAGATTTCGGTTCGGTCAGGATGCGGACGAAGTCTGCCATGGTGAGCGACTGCAGTTCCACGCGGATGGGAAAGCGGCCCTGCAGTTCGGGGATCAGGTCGCTCGGCTTCGAAACGTGGAACGCGCCCGCGGCTATGAACAGGATGTGGTCGGTGCGCACCATGCCGTAGCGCGTGTTGACGGTGGTGCCTTCGACGATGGGCAGGATGTCGCGCTGCACGCCTTCGCGCGAAACGTCCGGACCATGGCCGCTTTCGCGGCCGGCGATCTTGTCGATTTCATCGAGGAAGATGATGCCGGAGTTTTCCACGCGATCGATGGCGACGCGCGTGACCTGCTCCATGTCGATCAGGCGCTGCTCTTCTTCCTGGATCAGGTACTCGAAGGCCTCGTTGACCTTCATCTTCCGCTTTTTGGTGCGCTGGCCGAAGATGTTGGGCAACATGTCCTTGAGGTTGACGTCCATCTCCTCGACGCCCTGGTTGGAGATGATTTCGAAGGACGGGAAATTGCGCTCGCGGGTTTCGATTTCGACGGTGCGGTCGTCGAGCTTGCCTTCGCGCAACTGCTGCCGCAGTTTTTCGCGGGTGCGGCTGGAGGATTCGGTCAGGCTGGTGCTGGCGTCGATGACCACGCCGCCCGAACTGGATTCGGCTGGACGGGTCGAGGTCGAAGTCGAGGTCGGGGGCAGCAGAATATCGAGCAGGCGCTCTTCGGCGTTCAGTTCGGCTTTATCCGCGACGTCTTCGAGTTTCTCTTCGCGGATCATTTCGATGGCGATCTCAACCAGGTCGCGAATCATGGATTCGACATCGCGGCCGACGTAGCCGACTTCGGTGAACTTGGAAGCTTCGACCTTGAGGAAGGGCGAGTTGGCGAGCTTGGCGAGGCGGCGGGCGATTTCGGTTTTGCCCACGCCGGTGGGGCCGATCATAATGATGTTCTTGGGGATGACCTCTTCGGCCATTTCGGGCGCGAGCTTCTGGCGGCGCATGCGGTTGCGCAGGGCGATGGCGACGGCGCGCTTGGCGTCTTTTTGTCCGACAACGTACTTGTCGAGTTCGGTGACGATTTCGCGCGGCGTCAGTTCGTCGAGCGTGACTTGTTCTTCTTCGGCGGTTCCGGGTAAGTAAATTGCCATAAATTCTCGTGTAGGGACAGCCGCCCTCGGCCGTCCAAGCCGGGTCGAAGCCCCGGCACCTTTACATAGTTGGGGTCGAGCTGCGCTCGACAGGACGGCCGAGGGCGGCCGTCCCTACGTGTGCGTCACAGTTCCTCAATCGTAACCTTGTCATTGGTATAGATGCACATCCGGCTGGCAATCTTCATTGCTTCTTCGGCAATTTCGCGCGAGGAGAGCTTGGTGTGATCGGCCAGGGCCTGCGCGGCGGCCTGGGCAAACGGGCCGCCGGAGCCGATTGCCGCAATGCCGGTATCGGGCTCGATCACGTCTCCCTGGCCGCTGAGCAGGAACGTCGCTTCTTTATCGGAAACCAGCAGCAGCGCTTCGAGATGGCGCAGAAATTTGTCGGTGCGCCAGTCTTTCGCGAGTTCGACGGCGGCGCGGCCGATGTTGCCGTGATACTGCTCCAGCTTGGCCTCGAAACGGCTGAACAGGGTGAAAGCGTCGGCGGTCGAGCCGGCAAATCCGGCAAGAATCTTGTCCTGATAGAGGCGGCGAATTTTCTTCGCTCCGTGCTTGATGACGGATTCGCCGAGCGTGACCTGTCCGTCGCCGGCCATGACAACTTTGTCGTCGCGGCGGACGCAGAGGACGGTGGTGGAGCGGATTCGGCGCGGGGCAGGGGCTTCGGCGGCGTTTCATTGGCCGCGACTGCTAATGGTTGTTCTTCCTCATGAGCGCAATTTTTGATTATAGCAGCGTGATGGTGAGGGGATTCTCATTCGGATGTTCCACGCGCGTTTGTAGCTGTGCCCGGGTTACGGGCGCGGTATTTTCAGGTCCGTTCTTTTGGCGTCCGGCGCACGCGGATTTTTTGATCGGTCACGACGACGAAGCAACCCGCCCACTCGCTGACCGCTTCCGCCTGAAATACCTCTTCCAGTCGTTCCACCAACCGCAATCGGCTGGGCGAGTGCAACCGAACCAGCACAACGCCGCAATGTGTGCCAGGCGTGAAGCGACGGCTGTCCGAGAAATCCAGGTCCTGTGTGATGAGAGTGCGGCCTTCCCGCTGGGCCTGCATCCAAAGCTCGGAATCGTCGCAGCCGGAGAGATTTTCCTGCGGATGGTGTGAACATCGTGGCCCAGTTCCCGGAGACGAGTTGCGATCCGCAGCGGGAGGTTCTCGTCGAGTTTGGCCTTCATTAGACGTAAGGAACGGCTGGAACGGGGAGGTCTTCCTCGGCAGAGGCTGCCGCGAATGCGATCGCGGCGCGAATATCGTCGGCTTTGAGACTCGGGAAGTCGGTGAGAATGGCTTCGGTAGCGTCGCCGGCGGCGAGACTGGCCAGCACGGTGCGGAGTAGTACGCGTGTGCCCCTGAAGACCGGCTCCCCGCCGCAGATTTTGCGGTCTCGAACAATGCGGTCGCCGAATGGATGGTGAGGCGCGACTGTTCCGCTCATAGGCTTCGCCTACGTGTATTTTATCACTCACTTGCCAACCGGCTCCCGCAATTCAGGACCCGCCTGATCTTGGAAATGCGCGTGCAGGAGCTTGTTATCCTAGAACCCAGGAGGGCGCTTATGGCCAAGGCGGCAGGCGAGTCGAGAACACGCATTCGATTTGAATGCCGCGAAGATCAAGCGTGTTCAAAAGGCTCTGGGGGCGAAAACCGAGATTGAGGCCATTGAGCGGGCGCTGGATTTCGTTATCGCGGAGAGCGAAAGCAACCGGCTGGTTTTTTGAGGCGACAGAGGGCTTCATTAAGAGCGGCGTCGAGATCAGGGACGTGTACGGCAAACTGGATCGCAAGATGCGGCGATGAGACACTCTTAGATCTGAGGCAGCGAAATGAGGCGACACGCGGAAGGGCTACTTTGGGCGATTTCAATCCTGTCCCTGATAGCTGCTGCCCAGGTTAATTGGCGCCCCTATCTGCTTGCCATAGCGATGGTCTGGATAGCGTCGACGGTGACTGTGATCCAACTTCACTTCTACGGAGCTTGGAGGCGCTGGAGTGAAGTCCCAAACAGGCGGCAGTACGCCGCGTGCGTTGGCTTTGAAACGCTCGCCACGATAGTGCTGGTCGGGCTATTTGTCTATTCGATTTCGTTTTCACTGACCCGCTGCCAAAAGTTTTGTCACCTCCTGTAAAATCCATCTAGCGTATTCGGAGCTATTCTCTGTTGTCGTTCTGGACGAGTTAAACCCGCAGCAACGCGAAGCGGTCGAAACCACCGAAGTGGAACATTCGGACCGTTAGAGTATTTGCGTATCGAGCATCGCAATGAACTGAATTCCCGGTACGATTTTCCCGACAAGACTTTTGTCGTTCGTCAAGAAGAGGTCGGTGCCAGACTGGGCCGCACTCGCCAGATGAATGGCATCCGCAGGCGTGGTGCCGAGCGCGCCGCGAATTCGCGCGTAGTGTTCTGCCGTTGCGACGGTGAACGGCACTATTTCTGCAACAACACTTCTCAACAGCGTGCGAAACTGATCTGCCAGTTCTGCACGTCCTTGGCGGTAGGTTCCTGCGAGCACCTCCCCAAAGGTGAAGGCGCCGGTGATGAGTCGATCCTGACGCTGCTTCATCCGCGAATGAATCGCATCAACTTGCTTTGCATACTGCGGATGATCCTCAAGCCAATAAATGAACAGCATGCTATCCCAATACACGCGACTCATTTGCGCTCCTCAGCAGCGTAAAACTTGCTCCGCTCAGCTTGAAGATAAGCCTCGCCTCCTCCCAGTTCGGCGAAAACCTCTTTCAGGGCCCCGCGTAGACGAGACCAAGCATCGACACTGGGCTCTGCCGGACGATCTGGATCGACAAATTCGTAAGTGAACACCACCGTCGTGCTCATACCAGACTTGGGCCCGGTCGCGTCGACCAATCTCAGGCCATTGGCTCTCTGGAACTCTTCCGTCTTAAGCGCGCTGCAAACAGCAGGTATGCTCCGATACAATCTCAGTTCACGAACTACGTCCCCGACTCTAATAGAAAACCTTTTTTGACCCCTCTGCCGTGCCGGTACGACAAAGGTCTTTGCGCTGTAATCACGTATCTCATCGGCCCCAATCTTCTTCGCTTGCTCATTCACGGTGTTCACGTTCGACCCTCCTTTATAGCTGAGAGTACATAGATCGAAACAGATTGTCAAGATTAACATAGAATGAACAGAATAGATTAACTTCAAGTCCGACGATGCCTGCACTATACAGGCACTTCCGGGCGGGCAGGAATGCCTGCCCCACACATTCTCTCCACACACGCTCAGCAACGTGTGGGCCCGGTATGCCTGCCCGCCCCACACACCCTTCCTGTAAAATTCCTCTAGCGCATTTCGGAGCCATTCTCTTTTGTCGTTTCTGGACGATCTAAATCCGCAACAACGCGAAGCGGTCGAGACTACCGAGGGGCCGGTGCTGATTCTGGCCGGGGCGGGCAGCGGGAAGACTCGCGTCATCACGTTTCGCATTGCTTATCTGATCGAGAAGATGGGCGTGATGCCGGAATCCATCCTGGCCATGACTTTCACTAACAAGGCCGCGTCCGAGATGGCCGAGCGGGTGGAGAAGTTGGTGGGCGGGCTCAGCATTGCCAAGCCGGTGATTTCTACGTTCCATTCTTTTTGCGTGCGCGTGCTGCGGCGGGATATTGAGGCTTTGCGGATTCCTTCTACCGTGCCGGGGCAGCCGCCGATCGGGCTCACGAAGAATTTCGTTATCTACGACGAGAGCGATCAGCAGCAAGTGGTCAAGGGCGTCATGCGGCGGCTGGGGCTGGACGACAAGCAACTGACGCCGCGCAACGTGCTATCGCGGATTTCCTGGGCCAAGAATCACATGCTCGATCCGCAGGAAATCTACTTGCAATCGGCGGATCCGAAGACCGAGCGTATCGCGCACATTTTCGAGGAGTATCGCAAGGAACTGCTCAAGGCGAATGCGATGGACTTCGACGATCTGTTGCTCGAAGCCATGCGCCTGCTCAAGTCGGTGGCGGCGGTGCGCGAATATTACAACCGGCGATTTCAATATTTGTTGGTCGATGAATATCAGGACACGAACCGTCCGCAGTACGAATTGATGCGGTTGCTGGCGGGCGAGCGGGCACAACGTCTGCGCGGTGGGCGATGAAGATCAGTCGATCTACTCGTGGCGCGGGGCCGACATTCGCAACATTCTGGAGTTTGAGCGCGACTTTCCGGAAGCGAAAATCGTGCGGCTGGAGGAGAACTATCGCTCGACGCAGAATATTCTGGGGGCGGCGTCGGCAGTGGTTGCGAACAACGTCCGGCGCAAGGGCAAGAACCTGTGGACGTCACGGCAGGGCGGGGCGAAGATCGGATACTACGAGGCTCCGGACGGCGAGAACGAGGCGCTGTTTGCGGCCGATACGATCAACCGCTACGTGCGAGCAGGCGGGCGAGAACGGGGAAACGGCGCGGGCGGCCGTGCTCTACCGGACGAACTCGCAATCGCGGCTGTTCGAAGAGGCGATGCGGCGCTATCAGTTGAAGTATCACGTGGTGGGCGGGTTTTCGTTCTACGAGCGGGCTGAGATCAAGGACTTGATTTCGTATTTGAAGGTCATCCAGAACCCGGATGATTCGGTTTCGCTTTTGCGCGTGATCAATACGCCGGTGCGCGGGATTGGGAAGACGACGATCGAGATGATCGAGCGGCTGGCGCTTGAAACCGGGTTGTCGATGTGGGGCGCGGTGGGCGAAGCGATTACGCGGCAGTTGTTGCCGGCGCGGGCGTTGGCGGCGTTGAAGAGCTTTCGGGCGCTGATTGAGGATGGGCGCGCGATGCTGGCGGGAACGTTTGTGGAGCGGGTGGAGGAGACGGCTGCGGCGAAGTCGGGCGGCGGTGCGGGGGCCGACGCTGCCGAGCTGCGCTCTGCCGGATGGATCGGAGCCGAGCGAGGCGACCGGAAATAGCACCGGGAAAGCACCGGAAAACTCAGAGAGTTCCCCTGCTGTTCCGCCCGAGGGCCCACAGCTTGAGATTCCACCAGGCGAAACTACCGAGAACGGAAAACGGGTTTTTCGAGTTGCGCCTCAACGATACCGGGACCTCCAAAAAGCACTAGAGCGACTGGCAACAGCAGCTGCTCGAAGAAGAATTCAGGCTCCGACAATTCACATACACGAAGAGGGCCCTATCGGGCCTGATGGCGGGCCCTTGTATTATCGACTAAGTGCAAGCGGAGATTTGCCGCGCATCAGTGGATGGAAGTTTCGGGGTGCTATCCGTCATCGCGAAGGCAACAACGAACTGCATCCGCTCCCAGGGGAGTCCTTCCCGGAAGGTTACGAGTACGCTAGCGCTATATGTGACCACTGTAACAAAGATATCGAAAGGAACTTCACGTTCATCGTGGAGCATCAGGTCGACGGTATCAAGCAGCTTGGCAGCACATGCGTAGACAAGTATCTGCCCTTCAACGCCAAGGCTCACGTATGGTTCGCTGAAAAACTATTCTCACTGCAAGACCAGCTTGAGCACTATTCAAAAGAACCCATTCAAAGCGAAACCAAGCAGGCCAGGAGACCGCCGGCACGGTATCAGTACAGTTATCCCGTTTCCAGCCCCCGCGAACTGCTTAGAAGGTCGGAGACACCAGCCCAAAGAGGGTCAGGACAGCGGGGGGCGGCGGCTGTCCCTACGCAAGCAGGGGACGATACGGATTTTGATCCTGGCAACTTTAGCTTTGATTTTGCTGCTGGCGATCGGCTGAGTCGACGAGGGGACGGGCGAGGACGCCCGTCGCTCCACCGACGAAGTGACCGATGAGGTCGATGATGCGGTTGAGGGTTTTCGCGCTCCGGGCGCGGCGGCGAATACTGCCGAGATTCTTAAATTTCTGATCGACCGCACTGGATACATCAAGCAACTGGAAGAGGAAGACACGCCGGAAGCTTTCTCGCGCATCGAGAACCTGCGCGAACTGGTGAACGCGGCCATGGACTCGCGCGATCGCGGGGAGACGCTCGATCAATTTCTCGATCATGCCGCGCTGGTTAGCGATGCCGATCAGTACGACGAGCACGCGCAGATCACGCTGATGACGCTGCACGCGGCCAAGGGGTTGGAGTTTCCGCTGGTGGTTCTTGCCGGAATGGAAGAAGGCCTGTTTCCGCATTCGCGCACCATGCTCGAGCCCGATTCGATCGAAGAAGAACGGCGGCTGTGCTACGTGGGCATGACGCGCGCCATGGACACGCTGATTTTGTCGCGCGCCGTGTATCGGCGGCGCTATGGTACGGACATGCCCGAGGCTAGCGTGCCGTCGCGATTTCTGGAGGAAGTTCCGCCGCAGTTGGTGGAAGAGCTGGGCGGATCGCGGCGGCGGGCATCTTCCGTTGCGGTGTCTTCGGCGTTTCTTCTTCCGCCGGCCTTTCGCGGACAAGAGTGTCCGCGCCACACGGGCAGCGGGCCGAGTCTTCGCACTATTCCTACGAAGACGAAGACCAGAGCGCTGCCTGGAATCCGGCGCGGGTCAAGGCTTCGCAAGTGAAGCCGAAGACGGCGGCTCCGCTCGCGAGCTACAACTCCATCGACAACATTGCCGAGTTCTTTGCTTCGCGGGGCAAGAAGTTCAACGTTCCGAAAATGCCGTTGGAGGAGCCCAAAGGCAGGCGCGGATTCCGTCCCGGGCAGAAGGTCAAGCACCCAAAATATGGGGAAGGGACGGTGTATCAGCGCGAAGGGGATGGGGAAGACGCCAAGATTACGGTACAATTTCCTCGCTTCGGTTTGAAGAAATTGGTGGAGCGGTACGCGCAGTTGGAGAAGGCGTAGAGCTGCGAGCTTCGAGCCGCGAGCTAGAAACACGGCCCCTGAAGGGGCAATCGCTTTCGAAGATTTGCGGCATCGCTAAAGCGATGCCCTGATACGAGACCTAAACACTGATACGAAACCTAAACAGCAGAGGAAACGAACCGCAATCATGGCAAACACGAAGACGCTAAGCAAAGAAGAACGCAAGAAAACCAAGCGAGCCTCCCGCAAGAAGATCAAAGCGGAAAAGCCGAAGAAGCCCCGCGATTACGCGCGCGGATCGAAAAAGCGCAAGGTGAAAAAGCTGGCACGCGGTCAGGCGAAACGGTAAGCCGTTCGCCTGTGCAGGGACGGGCGTCCAGTGGCGGGCATGGGCAGGCGCTCATGCCCGACTTCCGCTGTTAGGAGACAACCAACTCTTGTCGCAATCAACATTGATCGTCATGAGCCAGCAACCGGCGTCGTCCGTACTTCCAACAGCCAGGCCTTCTGTTGCAAGTCCATCGACAAACTGATCTCGGAGTCGGAGAACCCGGAACACCGGCTCAGTAAAACGCTGGGGCCGTGGTCGCTGACGGCGCTCGGCATCGGCGCCATTATCGGTTCGGGAATCTTCGTGCTTACGGGAACGGCGGCGGCTGGAGAATATTTCCAGGCGCCTTCCATCCTGCACGCGCAGGCGCTCGACCTGATTGTGAATTTCCTGCGAACCGGGAGCACGGCGGGAGCGCTCATGCACGGCCGTCCGCCGGCCGGGCCTTCGATTGCGATTTCGTTTTTTCTGGTCGCGATTGCCTGCAGTTTTGCCGGATTGTGCTATGCCGAGTTGGCGTCGATGATCCCGATTGCCGGCAGCGCCTACACTTACTCGTACGCTACGCTCGGCGAAATCTTTGCCTGGATCATCGGCTGGGACCTGATTCTTGAATATGTAGTCAGCAACGTCGCGGTTGCGGTGGGCTTTGCCGGTTATTCGAAAGCGCAACTGGCGGCCTTCGGTCTGAACTTGCCGGACAAGTGGGCGAGTCCGGTCTGGGCCGGCGGGCAATGGACGGGTGCTTACTTCAACCTGCCGGGCTTCCTGATCGTGTTTATTCTCACGCTGCTGCTGGTGCGCGGCGTGAAGGAATCGGCGGAGACGAACAACATCATGGTCGCGATTAAGATCGGCGCGATCCTGACTTTTCTGGTCGTTGGCGGAATGCTGGTGAAGCCCGCGAACTGGACGCCCTTCGCGCCATCTGGCTTTGCCGGGATTGTGACGGGAGGCGCGATCGTTTTCTTCACCTACATCGGATTCGATTCGGTCTCGACCGCGGCGGAGGAATCGCGCAATCCGCAAAAAGATTTGCCCTTCGGCATAATAATGTCGCTGATCGTCTGCACGCTGCTGTATGTCGGCGTCGCTATCGTGCTGCTCGGCATGATGAAGTACACGACTTTCGTTTCCGGAGAAGCCGCCGAAGCCCCCGTTGCCTACGCGATGAAGTATCTGGGAGTGCACGCGTTCTTCCGATCGGTGATCGTGATCGGAGCGCTGACGGGGATGATCTCTTCGTTGCTGGTGTTTCAGTATGGGCAGGCGCGCATCTGGTACGCCATGTCGCGCGACGGCTTGTTGCCGAAGTTGTTCTCGGCCGTGCATCCGAAATATAAGACGCCGTACTGGTCCACCTGGATCGCCTGCTTTGCGGTGGGAATTCCCGCCGGACTCGTGGATATTGGAGATGCGGCCGATCTCGCCAACATTGGGACGCTGTTTGCCTTCGTGCTGGTTTCGCTCGGGGTCATTCTTCTTCGACGCAATCAGCCCGATCGCAAGCGTGCGTTTCGCGTGCCGTTTGTGCCGTGGTTTCCGCTGATCTCGGTGATTCTGTGCGGCGGGCTGATGTTCGGGCTGACGCTGATTACCTGGCTGCGCTTTGTGATCTGGCTGGCGATGGGGCTGGTGATTTACATCTTCTACAGCCGGCATCATAGCGAGTTCAGGAAAGAGATCGGATGATCGGGCCATCGGGTGATCGGGTGATCTGGATTCTGATTTTGAACTAAGATCGCCCGATGGCCCGATCACCCGATGACCCGATCTTTTGCATCGCCCGATCCTTTAGAATCTCCTCATGCCCTCGGAGCCCTCCCGCTTCGTGCTTTCGCTGCCGAAGGCTGAGCTCCATCTGCATCTTGAAGGCTCGATCGAGCCGTCCACACTGCTGGAACTGCGGCAGCGTCATGGGATGGACGGGGCCTCGCTCGCCGAAGTCGAGCAACTTTACAACTACAAGGACTTCGCGGGCTTCCTTGCGGCTTTCAAGGATGTGACGGCACACTTGCGCACTCCGGAAGACTACGAGCTGATCACTTACCGGCTGATGGAGCGCCTGAAAGCGCAGAACGTTCTGCATGCGGAGGTGATTGTTTCGGTCGGCGTCTGCCTCTGGCGCAAGCAGGATTTCCCCGCGATTTTCGAAGGTCTGGAACGTGGCCGCCAGCGCGGAGAGAAAGACTTCGGCATTTCGCTCGTGTGGATCTTCGATGCCATCCGGCAGTTCGGCGCCGAGAAAGCGCAGAGCGTGCTCGATCTCGCCATCCAGTTTAGCGATCGCAACGTGGTTGCCTTCGGCATTGGCGGCGACGAGCTCGCGGGTCCACCGGAGTGGTTCGCGGGAGTTTACGGGCGCGCGGCGGAGCACGGTCTTCATCTCACGGCTCACGCCGGTGAAAGCGCCGGGCCAGAGTCCATCTGGGGCGCGCTGAACCTCAAGGCGGAACGCATCGGCCACGGCCTTACCGCTGGGCAGGATCCGGAATTGATCGAAGAGTTGGCCGAGCGCCAGGTTCCGATTGAAATCTGCGTGACCAGCAATCTGCGGACGGGTTGCTGCGCCGCGCTCGCGCAGCATCCGGTGCGGCGCTACTTCGACCAGGGCCTGATGTTGACCCTCAACAGCGACGATCCGGCCATATTTGCACATCGCTGGTCGCGGAGTACGGACTGGTGCAGGAGGCGTTCGGCTTCACCGACGAACATCTGAGAGAGTTGGCGCGCAATTCGTTTGAGGCATCGTTTCTGCCAGCGGAGAAGAAAATCGAATTTCTGAATATGTTTGACGCCGCTACCTTGCGTGCGTAGCCGCAAGGCGTCGTTGCGGGAGCCAGCAGCGGCTGCCGAGCTTCGCTCGGCTTGGACGGGCGAGGCGCCCGTCCCCACACGGGCGCAGGTCCAGCCTCTGGTCACAAAGGCTTGTGGCAGCCGTTACACTTTAAATGTTTTGGTGCGCGCCTATAATGTCTGCCTATGAAACTCGAAGAGAAAATTGCCGAGCTGAAAAAACGCGACCAGATGGCCCAGGAAGGCGGCGGGGCACAGCGGCGCGAGCGGCAGCACAAAGAGGGCAAGATGTCGGCGCGCGAGCGCATCGAATTTTTGCTCGACGAAGGCACGTTCGAGGAAACCGACAAGCTGGTCACGCACCGCTGCCACGACTTCGGCATGGAGGAGCACAAGTTCTACGGCGACGGTTTCATCACCGGCTACGGCCGCGTGGAAGGACGGTTGGTCTTTGTCTTTGCGCAGGATTTCACCGTGTTCGGGGGCTCGCTCTCCGAGGCCAACGCCGGGAAGATCGTCAAGGTCATGGATCTGGCGGCCAAGATGGGCGCGCCGGTCATCGGACTGAACGATTCGGGCGGCGCGCGCATTCAGGAAGGCGTGATGTCGCTGGCCGGCTACGCCGACATTTTTTTGCGCAACACGATTTATAGCGGAGTGGTGCCGCAGATCTCGGCCATCATGGGCCCGTGCGCCGGCGGCGCCGTTTACTCGCCCGCCATCACCGATTTCATCCTGATGGTGGACCAGACTTCGTACATGTTCATCACCGGGCCGGACGTGATCAAAACGGTCACGCATGAAGAGGTCACCAAGGACCAGCTCGGTGGCGCGCACACGCACAACGAAACTTCTGGAGTAGCGCACTTCATGTGCCGCGACGATGCCGAGTGTTTGTCGATGGTCCGCGAGCTGTTGAGTTTTATTCCGTCGAACAATCTGGAAGACCCGCCGCGCAAGACCTGCACCGACCCGATCGATCGTCTGGACGAGAAGCTCGACACGCTGATCCCCGATCAATCGAACATGCCGTATGACATGAAAGACGTGATTCAAACGGTGGTGGATGACGGCTACTTTTTCGAGGTTCACGAGCACTATGCCAAGAACATCGTCGTGGGATTTGCGCGCTTCAACGGCAAGCCGGTCGGGATCGTGGCCAATCAGCCGGCGATGCTCGCCGGCACGCTCGATATCAATGCATCGGTGAAGGGCGCGCGCTTCGTGCGCTTCTGCGACTGCTTCAACATTCCGCTGGTGACGTTTGAAGACGTGCCCGGATTTCTGCCCGGCACGCAGCAGGAGTATGGCGGAATCATCCGGCATGGCGCCAAGTTGCTGTATGCGTTTGCGGAAGCGACCGTGCCGAAAGTCACCGTGATCACGCGCAAAGCTTATGGCGGAGCGTATTGCGTCATGGCGTCAAAGCACATCCGCGCGGACGTGAACTACGCCTGGCCAAGCGCCGAAATCGCGGTGATGGGGCCGGAAGGCGCAGTGGATATCGTCTACAAGCGCGAACTGGACGGCGCCAAGAATCGCGAAGCGGTTCGCCAAGCAAAAGATCGAAGAATTCCGCGAGCGGCTGGCGAATCCCTACGTGGCCGCCGATCGCGGATTCGTGGATGCCGTCATCCAGCCGCGCGAGACGCGCAAGAAGCTGATCCAGGCGCTGGAGATGCTGGAGACTAAGCGGGACAAGAACCCGCCTAAGAAGCATGGGAATATTCCGCTGTAGCGTTTCTATTTGATCGCGTGTTCGCGTTCCAACTCGTCAAACACTTCATCTGCCGGACGGCCCGCGCCCTTGCGAGCTTGAGCCAGTCCGCGGCGAATGCTGGCCACGGCGTCCAGTTGACTTGCTACCTCCTGATAGGCCTTGGCATCGAGGACGACGGCCTCGGCTTTGCCCTTCACGGTGAGCACCAGCGGACGCCCGGTTTTCTTCATGTGCTTCATCAGGCCGGAGGAGTTGCGCTTGAAGGTGGTGAGAGAATGAATGTCTTGGGTGACATCGATCATGATGCGATTATAGCATTAGATTAGCATCCTATATAATGCTTGACGAGGGCAATAACACCGCCGTCCAGCAGCCCCCACCCAAATCGTTACCAAGCTAGAATGAAGGCAAGTGCCCGTGCAAACCCGGAGACCGTCGAAATGGCGATTGGCCCAAACGAAAAGTTGCTTCTTCCAGAACTGGCGGCCACGCTTGGATTGTCAAGCCCCGATTTTCGCGTCGAGGCCGTATTCCCGGGCGGTATGGGAGTTTGCTGCAAGATAATCCACGTCGAATCCGGTAGGCCATTTGCGCTCAAGACGATGGGGACCGGCGTTAGCCTAGACGAAATCGGCTATCGGCGGTTCCTTGAGGAGCTAAAACTGTGGTCCACGGCCTCCGCTTGTGATGGCGTGGTTGAGGCCTATTGCATTTCTAAGGTTAACCAATGGCCATGCGTTTGCGCCCGGTGGATGTCCGGAGGGGATCTGAGCGCACACCTTTCGGAGCGATCTCCAGCATTCTTTTTTCGTACGATTGACCGGCTCATTGGTGTCTTAGATTGGGTATTTCGCGAGTACAGGATCATTCATCGCGATCTGAAGCCGAACAATGTCCTTTTGGATGAGCATTCCCAGGCATTCATTTCGGACTGGGGTATCGCGATGGTTCGGGACCGTATTGCTGTTCCCCCTAGTCAACCGCGCAGCAATACAAGAGTGCCTTCCAATCTAACTCAGACAGGCCAATTTATTGGGACTGTCCATTATTCGTCGCCGGAGCAGATACTTGGCAAACGAGAAATCGACCATAGGGCAGATATCTTCAGCCTCGGCTGCATCATGTTCGAATGGGAAGTGGGGAACGTCCCGTTTCTTGGGTCTGCAGTTGAGGAGATTGCCTACAAACACTTGGAGGTCGCTCCGCCAAAGCTGGGCGGATTCTTCAAGAGGACGGCATTTGGTACCGACGAGATTATCGAGAGATGTTTGGAGAAGAAGCCTGCAGATCGATTCCAAGACTACACGGAACTTCGGCGGGCGGTAGGGAGTATTGCCAGATCGCGTGGCATCACCCTAGAGGGAGAATTATTTGGCGCAGCGTCGGTATTTGCTACCGCTCGTCGGCGCTGGCGAGATAGACAAGAAGGGTTTTTCAAGTGCGATCGCCGGGAAGGGTGGCTATGCGATTGTCGAAATGGAGGATTTGCAACAGTACTTGAGAGAGGCGGAGGTGCTATGTGGAGTTGGGGAATGGGGCAAGGCCAGAAACGATTCTGACTCAGTATTTGTAGCTGATATGTTTGAGCAAGTACCCTGATTATCCGATGCACCAGCTAGTGGCTACAAACCTCGGGCAGTGCCTAGTTCAACTTGGAAAGCCCGATGAAGCGATCAAGGTTCTCTTAAGCATTAGCCGCGCTAAAGCGAAGCCCCCCGAATACTTCATGAACCTCTCTTTCGCGTTACTGGAGTCGCGATGAAGTTGAGGCTGAACGAATCGCACGCGAGGGGATGAAGGTTACCCGAATGAGGCCGGAATTCTAGGAATCTAACCGTAGCGTTATTTAAGCAGCACAGAGCTGGCTGAGGCGAAGGCGTTACGGAGAAGCGACTTGAACCTCCAGGGACGTACACTCCTTGACGAGATGGGAGTCGTGCTGATCGGGATCGGGGGAACGGAACTTGACAGGGATTACCCTGTAGGCTGCAAGGCATTTGCCGGTGCTTTGAACTCTTACGAAATGCGAAGATCATTGAACCTCGATACTTGGCTCCTCGCGTCAATCTCGCGAGGGCATGGTTTCAGCTAGAAGAATTGGCCGATCCGGACGAGGAACTGAACGACATCGCAGGGTCGAATTTGCCGTCAGCCTATGCGGAATTGTGGGCGGTACAAAAAGCAGCAGGTATGGCTCGGACGGCGATCTTCGAGGAGTGTCGAAAGTTTTGTGATGAGTGGCTGACGAGGATACCCAAGAGCGTCATGCTGGAGCGAATTCGCGCAGAATGCATGACCGACTACTTCATTGGCAAGGAGGATAAGGATGGAATCAGAATTGTCACAGAGTAGCTGTGGGGTTCTTCACCGATGTCATCAGACGTCCCGACCGACGGAAAGCTACGGATTTTATATATATGGGAAGGATCAAAGAATGGATCGGCGAGATCGACGAGGCTTTCTCACTATTTGACGAGGCTGAAAAACTGGCGCCGCGTGCATGGGGAGTGCCGTATTATCAGGCGCTGACCTATTGGCGCTGAAACGAATTCGAATCGGCACTCTCAAGCGCGGAGAAAGCGTGCGTTTGGGGACCATGGAACGCGAAGAGTTGGAACGCGTTCTCGATGATTCAAAAAGCGCGGGGATGGTTAGAGAAGCTGAAGAACACGAACGCAAGGCTGACGCCATTGCTAAGAGCGGGAGGAACTCAGGCAATCGGCCGTGGGCCGATACAATTAGCTACGGCTGCCGAGCTGTGCTCGGCTTGGACAGCAGGGGGCGGCTGTCACGCTACGTTGATACTTTTCGGTCGAGAGCAAATCTGACATATGTCACTCAACTCTCATATCGAATGGACCGACGCGACCTGGAACCCCGTCCGCGGCTGCGTCAAGATTAGCCCCGGGTGCAAGCACTGCTATGCCGAAACGTTTGCGGAGCGGTTCCGCGGGGTTAAGGGGCATCCTTATGAGCAGGGGTTTGATTTGCGGCTGGTGCCGGCGAAGCTTACTGAGCCTTTTGGCTGGCGGTCTCCGAAACTGGTGTTTGTGAACTCGATGAGCGATCTGTTTCAGACGGGAGTGCCGGATGAATATGCTGAGGCCGTCTCGCGCGTGATGGCGACGGCGAATTGGCACACTTATCAGGTGCTGACTAAGCGGTCGGAGAGGCTGCTGCAGTTGCTCTCAGGGCAGGTTACGGTTTGCGGCGGAACAGGAAAACATCTGGTGGGGCGTCAGCGTCGAGGATCGGAAACATGGGTTACCTCGGGTGAATCATCTTCGACAGGCTCCCGCGAAGGTTCGCTTCCTGTCCATTGAGCCGTTGCTGGAAGACCTTGGCGAAATCGACTTGTCAGGGATTACCTGGGTGATTGTCGGGGGCGAGAGTGGGCCGGGGGCGCGTCCGATGAAGCGGGAGTGGGTGGTCTCAATTCATCGGCAATGCCGGGAGCAGGGCGTGCCTTTTTTCTTCAAGCAATGGGGCGGGGTTCGAAAAGCTAAGACCGGTCGATTGCTTGATGGCCACACTTACGATGAGTATCCGGCGCGCGTGCGCAGGGCTGTGCCTGATCGAGCGGTTTGCATTGCATGGGCTGCGGAGTTCGGTCGCAGCCTTCAGTCTTCAGCGCTTGCGGTGGGGTGATGGGCGATGGCCCAGCCCTCCGATGGGGAAACCGCTCTGTGGGGTCGCAGACTGATCTCACAACGGGCCTTGCCTTTCACCCTGCCGGGTCACGAAATAACGGACTTTGTAGTAATTACAGTGTAATAACTACCCCATAGTGGCTATTTAACCACACCCCCGCCGGGCCTCAATTTTAGTCACTACTTCGCGATGCGCGGCTCGGTGCGTAACCCGCTTTGCTTGCTGTCATTTGAGCCCATTTGTAAGTACACAATGATACTAACATAAATAGCAGTATAGTGTTCCACGTGGAACATTTCTCAAGTTTTGCCGCCGCGCGGGGAGATCCCGTGGGACGTCGGCTTCCGGAGAAAGCCAACCACGGGGAGCACAGAGATGCACAGGGGAGCGAGCCTAGGACCACACAAAAATAGAGAGTCCCGAGGTGATGTTGGACTCATTCCTCTCGGCCAGTAGCTCGCGTTTAGACCCTTGCTGACCTTTTCCTACAACTCCCTTGCGGGTTCATTGTAAGCCGATCTTTGCTCGGGCTCCGGGCTCACCGCCAACCGGATAAATCAGTCCAACGCCTCGGGACTCTATCCTGCCTTTAACAGAGGTTCCTGTTCTCCTCGACCAGCGCTTAGCTATAGACCCTTGCTTGCCCTCCCAGACTCACCTCGCGGTTGTCTGAGTGACTTCGCTTGAGCCCCGGACGCCGCACCAACCGGAAAAACTTCAGAACGTGTCAAAGAACGATTATGTTTTTACCACGCTTATTTTTTACGTCAATGAAATTCATGCGTCTCTAACTTCTTATTCGTCAATCGAGTGCAGCTCATGCACAGGCCGGTGACACGGAAATTGTGCAATTCGCGCGATGTCTGACTTCGAAATCTCCAGTATTCATGCTGTATTTCGCGGTTTCTCCCGGGCAAAGCTGCTGCTTTTGTCGGATGTGCACATAAGACTGTGACTGTGCAAATCGACGGCTCACCCGCATAAATGCTCACTTTTCCGCGCCCGGGCTCTGGTTCTCCGCCGGATACTTACGTCCTCCACGTGCTTTCTCTACAATCCCAATGTTGGAGGCCTTTTTGTGATGCGCAGCCTGCGTTGGGCAGCTATCGGTTGTTTCCTGACCGCTTCTTTTACTGGCACCGGCACTGGCACAAAGCTCCCGGGCGCAAAGCCCTGAAGAGAAGACCGCGAAATATCTGGAAGCGGTGCGGCATCAGCCGGGGTTGCTGCTGGCGTTTCTGCAGCAGATGCCCAAGGGCGGCGACCTGCATGTCCACCTGAGCGGCGCGGTCTATGCGGAAAGCATGATCGACTGGGCCTCGGAGAGCGCTCTCTGCGTGGACCGCAGCACTTCGAAGCTGATTACTGCGCTGTGCGATTCGTGCGAGCCGTACAGGGACAAGCCGTCGGTGCGCTGCGCTTATCAGGACCACATTCTCTACGACCAACTGGTGGACGCCTGGTCGATGCGCAACTGGCATCGCGAGGAGGAATCGGGTCACGACCATTTCTTCGCTACGTTTGAGAAGTTTGGTCCAGCTTTGGTGAACCACATTGGCGACGCACTGGCCGAAGTGTCATCGCGGGCGGCGGCCGATCATCTGCAATACGTGGAGGTGATGCAAACGGCCGACAGAATGAAGGCGGCCATGCTGGGCGACAAGATTGGATGGGATGACGACTTCAGCAAGCTCCGCGACAAACTGCTCGCGGGCGGAATGCCGGACATTGTGGCGTCGGTTCGCGGCCAACTCGACTCCGATGAAGCTCGCAAGAAAGAAGTGCTGCATTGCGGGACGGCGCAGGCTGCTGCGGGGTGCGAGGTTACGATCCGCTATTTGTACCAGGTGCTGCGGGGCTTGCCTCGGGAGCAGGTTTTCGCGCAGATTCTGCTTGGCTTCGAGTTATCGAAGGCCGATCCACGCTTCGTTGGCTTCAACCTGGTGATGCCCGAAGACTATTACGTGCCGATGCACGATTTTGATCTGCATATGCGGATCATCGAGGCGCTGCATAAGTTTTATCCGGCGACGCATGTGTCGTTGCACGCCGGCGAACTGGCGATGGGGCTGGTTCCACCCGAGGGCTTGCGATTTCACATTCGCGAATCGATTGAGCGCGGCGGCGCGGAACGGATTGGGCATGGCGTGGCCGTCATGAGCGAAGACGACCCGATTGGGCTGCTGCAGGAAATGGCGAAGAAGAATGTGCTGGTGGAAATTTGCCTGACGTCGAATGATGTGATTCTGGGCGTCAGCGGCGAGCGGCATCCGCTGCCGGTGTACATGAAATACGGAGTGCCGGTTGCGCTCGCTACCGACGACGAGGGCGTTTCGCGCAGCGATATGACGCATGAATATCTGCGGGCGGTCGAGACCTATGGCTTGTCGTATTCCGATCTGAAGCGCATGGCGCGCGAGAGCCTGGAACACAGCTTTATTCCCGGTGATAGTCTGTGGAGCGATGGACGCGCGTTGCGTCGCGCTGCGGCGTGCGCGGATGACAAAGCGTCGGGCGGTCGCGCTACCGGGAAATGTGAGAAGTTCATTGGGGCGAATGAGCGTGCTCGCTTGCAGTGGCAACTGGAGCGGGCTTTTGCCGAGTTCGAGAAGAAATTTTAGAGCGCTGCCGAGGCTTTGCCCGGCTGGGCGGAACGACATGCGTCCTTCGCTTCCCTCAGGACGCAATTCATTTATGACATCCCAGACCTGTTTACTCGCGCTGAATCCGCTGCTGCTTTTGTGCTTTCGCAGACCCGCCTGCGCCCGCAGATCGGGCTTGTGCTTGGCTCTGGCCTTGGCGCTTTTGCCGACGATCTTAGCGACGCCGTGCGCATTCCTTATGCCCACATCCCGACATTTCCGCGTTCGACGGCGATTGGTCATGCCGGACAACTCGTGATCGGCAAGTGCGGCGACGTTGGCGTTGCCGTGATGCAAGGACGGGTGCATCTGTACGAAGGCTATTCGGCTGCTGAAGTCGCGTTTCCGACGCGCGTGCTTGGGCGAACTGGGGTACGCGCTTTGATTCTTACCAACGCTGCCGGGGGCATCAACCTGGAGTACGGACAGGGCGCGCTGGTCGTCATTCGCGATCACATCAATCTTCAAGGACAGAATCCGCTGACGGGCCTGAATGACGAGCGTTTTGGCGCGCGCTTCCCCGACATGACTTATACCTACTCCAAGCGCTATCGCGAGATGGCGCTGGAGGAAATGAAGAAGCTTTCGATTCCGCCGCGCGAGGGCGTCTACGCGGCGCTGGCCGGGCCGAGTTATGAAACTCCGGCGGAGATTCGATATCTGCGCACCATCGGCGCCGATCTGGTGGGCATGTCAACCGTCCCGGAAGCAATCGCCGCGCGGCACATGGGGATGAACGTTTTGGCAATTTCATGCGTGACGAATATGGCCGCCGGCATTCTCGATCGGGTGCTCGTCCACGAAGAAGTGCTCGAAGTGGGACGGCGAGTGATGGGGCAGCTTATCGCGCTGCTGCGGGCTGTGCTGCCTCGGATTGCGGGGGAGTTGCAGAAGGCGGGCTAGGGGGACGAGCTGCGCTCGGCTGGGACGACGAATGCGGCTTCGCTACGGACCGTTCGGCCAGAGGCCCGTCACCACATGAACATCGGCGGACTCAGTGGCGCTTGCGGGGTATGAACACCGGTTGCGGCGGACTTATGTCATACGCCGCTGCGAAGCTTGCCTGGTTCAGGGCAAAGCTGGCTCGTCCGCGCGAATCGATGAAGAGCAAGGGCTGTTTGAGCGGCACATCGCTGAACGTGTTGACGAACGGCATCTCGAGTTCGCGTCCCGCGATCGTGACCTTCAATTTATCGCCGCGCTGATAGCCGAGCTTCAGAAAATCTTCGGCGCTGATGTTCGTGATCAGGTTGCCGAACGGGCCGTCCAGGGCGATCACTTCTCCGCTCAGACCTTTGTCGTCGAGTCTTGCGGGTTTCAGATCGAGGCGGACTAACTCCTTGACCGGGGGTCCGACCTGGGTCCAGTCGTCGCCGCGGGCGATGTGAGCGCCGACGGGAGAGAAAATATCGCGGCCATGGAAGGTGGAGGAAATTTTGGCGCCGACCATCCAATCGGGGTTGGTGATCTCGCGAATGCCTTCGATGCCATCGCGGTCCTCGACCATCGTCATCAGGCCGTTGTCGGGCAGCACGAAGAATTGCCCGCGCTTCGATTTCACGACCACAGCCTTGCGCGAACTGCCGACGCCGGGATCGACGACCGCCACAAATACCGTTGCGGCCGGGAAGTAGGGCGTGGCGCCGAAGAGGAAGCGGGCGCCGTCTCGAATTGAAAAAGCATTTACCTGATGCGTGAGATCGACAATGCGGAGGTTGGGCGCGATGCCGTACATGACGCCCTTGCAGAGGGCCACCGAGTCGTCCGCGACGCCGAAATCGGTCATGAAGACGACGGTTGGCGGAGGTTCGACGGCGGCCTGCTGCGCCAGAAGAGGGCTGGCGACGAGGAGTAGTAAGACGAACCATAATAAGACGAACCATAAACAGAATATTCGCGCCGATTCTTTTGCCGGGGTTGATGTCATCCGCATAAAATCGAGCCCTCCGAAAAGGCTACTATAATCGGGGCAGCAAGAATTTAGCCGGTAATCGATTAACCAAATCCATCAACCCAGGAGAGAGCCAGCGATGTCCAACGTGATTCCTGAAAAATACGCCGACCTTTTCCAGAAGCGCGCTTTTGCCAGTTTGGGCACCCTGATGCCCGACGGACGGCCGCAGGTCACTCCCGTCTGGTGCGACTTCGACGGCCAGCACGTCATCTTCAACTCGGCGCGCGGACGCCAGAAGGATCGCAATGTGCGCCGCGATCCGCGAGTTGCGCTGGCTATTGTCGATCCCGACGATCCCTATCGCTATCTGGAGATCCGCGGCACCGTGGTCGAGATTACTGAGGACGGCGCCGCCCAACACATCGACAAGATGGCGAAGAAGTATTTGGGAGTCGACAAGTATCCGTACGCGCAGCCGGGAGAGGTGCGCGTGCTTTACAAAATCCGGCCGGAGCACACTACCGTGATGGGGTAGACGGTTCGTGTAGCGCGGACACTCTTGTCCGCGTGCGCTAATCTCTTCCAAGGAGCACTGATCGAGAATCCGCAAAGGCCGCGGACAGGAGTGTCCGCGCCACACTCACTCTTTTTTCGATGACCTTTCCTGTGCAGACGAGTCCAACTCCCAATGGAACTTCAGAGGGTCCTTTCCCGTATTAGAAGACGAGAGTCGAGGGATCCTGGTCGTCGTTTGTTTTCTGGAGGAGGCGTTTATGGAAGTTGGTAAGAATAGCGGCGGTGGCTTGCAGGCGATCGATGTTCAGGCCAATAGCATTTCGGCGCAGCAGGTGGTGAAGGCTGCGCACGAAGAACTCCTCCAGCTCATGCGGCAGCGTGCCGAGATTATGAAGCGCATTGGCACGGTGAAGCAGACGATCGCCGGATTGGCGAATCTTTTCGGGGACCAGGTGCTGGGCGACGATTTGCTGGAGCTGATCGACCGCAAGCCCAATGGCCGCCAGCCCGGCTTCACCAAGGCTTGCCGAAGGGTGTTGATGGAAGTCCAGCGTCCGCTTGGAGCCCGCGAGATTTGCGCGGAACTGGAACGATATGCTCCTGCAATTTTGGCGCGGCACAAGGACCCGCTGGCCTCGGTCACAACTGTTTTGAATCGTCTGGTGGATTATGGCGAGGCGCGCAGCCAGAACAACGACCGGGGCCGGCGCGTGTGGGAGTGGATCAGCGAAACCGAGCAACCGGTGGACGCGATGCCTTCCAGGAGAACGGCCTGATAACGTCACGCCTGCATCCGGCAGCGTGGGAGCTCAAAGGCGGGTAGAGTCGTCCAGAGCGTGTATCCGATTTTCGCGTATGGGCAAAATTCTTGGGCGCTGTACTTCTGCTCGGCTCCCCGCGACGGCAGACGGCGCTGTGGCGCAAATCATACGCGCTGCATGGGTAAGAAGTTACTCGCGATTACCAACCCATTTGGCGCATCCGCTCAAGGATGGCCGCGCTGTAGTTATTCATGCGCTCGGGCCGTCGCTTCAGGGGAGCCGGCAGAATCGCGGCGAGCCGTGCCGCCTCTTGCCGGCCGATATTCCGGGCCGCGGTTCCGTCGTAGTGACGACACGCCGACTCTGCACCATAAATACCAGGGCCCCATTCCACCACGTTGAGATAGATCTCCAGAATGCGCCGCTTGCCGAGGACGAATTCGGCCACCGGTACCAGGGTGAACTCCGCACCCTTGCGGAGGACGGAGCGGCCCGTTCCGAAAAATAGGTTCTTTACAAGTTGCTGCGTAATGGTGGAAGCTCCGCGAGTGCGACCGCCTTCCAAATCGTCTTCGGCAGCGATTTGGATCTCGTGCCAATCGAACCCATGGTGCTGGTAGAAGCGCGCGTCCTCCGCGGCGATAACCGCGTGCTGGAGATCGGGCGAGATTTGGCTGAGCGGAATGAATTTGTAGCGTTCGTGATACGGCTTGTGGTGAATCCAAGCCTGCAAGCGGCGCTGGAGGTGCACCGCGGTTGACGGTGGGTCGATCCACCGGGTGGCCACCAGGATCAGCGCGGCCAGCGACCAAACAAGCGCCACACCGATGACAAGCCATCGAATAAAGGATCGGAGGAAGCCCTTGCGAAGCGGGGTCTTGGGGTGTGTGTCTGGCTTTTCAGTCACGTTTCAGAATAATAGCCTGGGCTGGGTTGCCGCTTCAGGACCCAGGGGCTTTGGCACGAGTGGCCTGAGCGGAACGCAACACTCCGCTGATGGCTGATCTTGCGCGCGTATACGGAAGGTGAAGTAAGTGAAGGCAACGATGCGAGTTAGAGCTGGTGCCGGGAGGGGGAGTCGAACCCCCAAGGGCCGAAGCCCGGCGGATTTTGAGTCCGCTGCGTCTGCCAGTTCCGCCATCCCGGCACAAGATGCAAGTAATTGATTTTACAGTCTAGTTGGTCTCTTGGCCTTTGTCATCTGCATTAACTGGGGCTGTTCTGTGGTCAAACTCTTATGCTTGCTGCTTGATGCGCTCTCGACCTCCACGAATCTTGCGACCCGCGTCGACGAGGTCAGCATAGTTTGTGATGTTGTATCGGTCGAACACGCTGCGGGTCTCAAGCCGGAGATGATCATGGCGACCTTCTCAGGAATTCCGTTGCGGATCATATTTCTGACGCCAGTTCGACGGAGATCATGGAACAGTAGACCTTCGTACTCCTTCTCGCCACCGCAAGACTGGCACTTCGCACCCGTTACGATCTGGCGGCACCCTTGGCACAGGAAAATGCCGACATCCGCCGCGACCCATGCCAACCACCAGGCATCCCTGACATCTTGGCTTCCACAAGGGGCGCAGCATCAATCCTCAAAGCTTCTCGCCCCTCCTTTCATGCGGTTGGTGACCGCCTGTTTCCAAATCCACTTGATGACGCGGGCGTCGTTGTAGCAGTAACCGAGGTTGTGATTGAGAGTGGAGAAACAATGGCGCTGACAGGTATGTTTCATTTCCTTAAGCTGTTGTTGGTCGAACTTCGGATTGTCGATGTTCCCCCAGTCAAATGTCGAAGGATACATCGGAAAACATGGAGCGACCGTGCCGTCGGTTCGGATAATGACATTGTTCTGACCAGCGCGGCAGTTCCAGTCCGTGAAATGCAGTTCACCGCTCGCGTCCTGCGCAATGCCCGGCGTGTGCGCGAGCATGGCGGCAACACTGCCGTTCGTACCCGTACCATCGCCATACCATCCGTATTTCTTCAGGTCGAGTCCTGAGGACATGCGGACAAAGGCCTTCATCTCCTGCAACCGCTGGACTGAGTTCACCATCTGGTACCCGGCTTTGTTTTTCTCGATGATCCAGTCAATGAGCGCATCGACCGAACGCCAATCCTCGGGCCGGATGTAGGTCGGGTTCTCATTCAAATGCTTGAAGTGCTCGTCCTGTTCGAGCATGGGCGTTTCATTGATGTGGTAGTCGGTGGCGAGCCGGTGCGCGTGCGCGTATTCGGTGAGCTTTCGCACGTCCTCGTGATTGTTGCGGCAGATGTTGATATTGAAGAACACCATGTAGCCGTAGACGTACTGTTTGCGGATGAGGTATTCGAGGTTCTTCTGTCCGGGAACAAACGCCTTCGGAAGGCTGGGTTTTTCGTCCCATGCGTCCAGCGCAAAGTTGAAGACAGCAACGCCCGCATCGCCGAGACGGTCAGCCACCTCGGGACGCAATAGGCGGCCATTGGTGCCGATATAGATCCAGAAGCCTTTCTTCGCGGCGTAGTAGACGACTTTGTGTGCCACTTGCGGGCGCAGCAGCGGCTCACCGCCCATCAGCGCGAGCACACGGCAGCCATGATCATGCAGCCAATCGATGGAGCGTTTCGCGACATCTTCCGTCATGCCCTTCACCTTGTTGTTGAAGGCCCAGCAGTACCAGCAGTCGAGATTGCACTTGTAATCAAGGAAGAGATACGCGGTGATCGGATGGAATTCGCCGAGTAGCACCCGCGACCGCATGTAAGGGAGAAGCCAGCCACGAACTTTGCGCCAGACTTGCTCATAGGTCCAGTCACGCTTTTGCGGTATCACCTCAGGACCCGGGTCTTGGAGCAAATCCGGATACTGGGGGAAAACCGGGTCCGGCAAGGGTGCACCCGTGACCTCAGGTGGCTTTGGTCCAGAAGAGGCGGTATTCATCAAGAGATTGTGGATGTCAACGTCGATTCGGAATTTAGCGGGGGCTGGAGAAGCCATGTTTTTCCTCTCTAAGGAAGCCGCAATTTCGTCTCTCTAAGGAAGCCGCAATTTCGTCATAGAAAGATGCGAAAAATAGCCCAGAGGTTGAAAGAAAGTTTTGACGCAGGAATCGCTAGGCTTGACCGGCGGTCGACGTTATCAGGGCATGCAATGGTTATTGAGGGAACGTGCACCGGAACGTCGAGCGCCTGACCATCTTTGGGCCCGGACACAAAGATCGCAATTCAGCTTTCTGCCATCGGCCCTTCGGAGACCCTGAACAGCAACCCGGCGCCCCGCATGCTTACAGGCACTCGCCTGTGTCGCGGAGATATGCCAATGAAGCCGCTTCGGATCTGCGAACGGCCTGCGCTGCGAACTTCAAGAGCAGATCCGTCGTCGTGCCTACGAAATGTGTGAGCACTGTGGAAGAGACGATGGCATGAACTAGACGATTGGCGGCCAGCAGAATCGGAGGTGACTCAACAAGAGGCGAAGGCGGTTGCTGCATAAAACCAAGCATTTGATTTATCACATTTTTTTAGTTCAATCGTCACAGACAGCCGCAAGCGATCTTCAATAGGATTTTCTCATTTAATGACAGTACGGTTTCACATCGCGACCGAGCGGGCTGACCCATCGCGGATCGACCGCGGGGGCGGACAGGTGCTGAAGGCTTCGTCTCGCTCGCAAAAGGTTCGGACAGAGGCTTTTTCATTGCGGGGTTTTGGAGTCTGTTCAACAAAAGCTCGAGCAGTGGTGAAAAAGAGAATGAATCGGCAGGAGATAGGCAGATTGCCAGCAGCATAACTGGGGGTTGACTCGACTTGCACCTTGTCCCGCGGCCTCACGTTAATGTGTGCTACGCGGCTCGTTCTCGTTATTTTATTTTTCTTATTTTTCGAAAAGTGTGCAATATTGACCAATCGCGGCATTGTGAATCGCTGCATGCTCGGTCATTAAGTTATTGGAGCAGCTATGTTTTGGAGCAGCTATCGCTGCCAACTGCTGAACTCGGACTGGCGGCTGCGAGTGCCGCAACGCTAAGCACCGGCACAACCATGAGAGCGCTTCTCTATCGCGATCTGGGCAACGTGGCCGGGAGAATCTAGCGCACCCTGCCGTTCCAGGGTCCGGGCGATGCGGAATGGCGGGCCTCGCGGATGAAAGATGAAGGATGAGAGATGAGAGAGGATTTGGTTGACAAGATGAAACCGGGCGACTTTAGACTTGTGAGCCGCCACAAGGTTTCTTGGTCACACATTCAGGACAAACCGCCGGTGTCGAAGGGGGGCGTGCTCATGAGAATGCCAGCAAATTCCAGGTCTGGTCGAGTTGTGCTGTTCCCGGTCTTACTCCTTTTCGTGGTCGTCGCCTTTGCTCCAGGGCAGGCGCGCCAGCAGGTCGCCGATAAGAGCGGCCCATCAGCTAACGGTCAATCCGCCGCCGCACCCGTGGCCAGTGCGCCTTCATCCGATGTTTCCAAGTACGTAGGAGCGGAGACCTGCAAGACCTGTCACGAGGAAATTTATAACGCCTGGGAGAAAACGCCGCATTGGAAGACCACACTCAATAAGGAGCCCTCGCACCAAGGTTGCGAGGGCTGCCATGGTCCCGGCGCGGACCACGTGGCCGGGGGAGGCGACAAGACCAAGATATTCGTGTTCGAGGACCACTCGCGGCAGGAGACCAGCACGCGCTGTCTGAAATGCCACGGCGAAGGTCACGAGCAGTCGCATTTTGCCGAATCCGCCCACTCCAGCAGCGATGTCGGCTGTCTCGACTGCCACTCTCCCCATCATGCTAAAAGTCAGCGCCTGCTGGTCCAGAGCCAGCCCCAGTTGTGCTACGGATGCCATACCTCGGCCAAGGCTGATTTTGCCAAACCCTGGCACCATCGGGTCAACGAGGGCTTGGTGCAATGCAATGACTGCCATAACCCTCATGGCACGGCGACCGTGCGGCAAGTGCGGGCCCTGCCGAGCGGGGATGCCATCTGCTACAAGTGCCATGCCGACAAGCAGGGGCCCTTCGTCTACGAGCACGTGCCGGTGAAGACCGAGGGCTGCATCGCTTGCCACACGCCCCACGGTTCCACCAATCCGCGGCTCCTCAAAGTCAGCCTGGTGAACATGCTCTGTCTGCAGTGCCATACTTTCTCGACCACGTTGACGGCCGGCGGCCCAATCGGGCCCGCACACAACCAATCGGCGAAGTATCAGGCCTGCACCCTGTGTCACACCCAGATTCATGGATCCAACTTCAGCAGTGTCTTTTTCAAGTGAGGGGGAACCGATGGCGTCGCCAAGAAAACTCGACCTGCAATCTTTCCTCGGCTCTTCTGTAACCGGAGCCGTCGCATGGGGGCGAAAGCTGATGGCCAAATCTTTGCGCCTCGCGCTAGTCCTCGCCACGCTGGCTGCGGTCTTGATCGTGTCGTCGCCCAGGTTGCTCTTTGCGCAATCTTCCAGCGCCGGCCAGAACCCGTCGGGTGAGCCGGAAGGCGTGACCAGCGGCGGTTACCTGATTCACTCGTCGGTTGACCTGGGCGTCCGGGTCAACAACCTGACCGGCAGCGAGGATATGTACGACACGTTGGTGAATCTGCAGACCGGCCCGCGGTTTCTCGACCAGACGCTTTCGATGCAATCTCTGGATCACACGGGCGTGCTGTTCGACAACCTTTATATCAGCAGCTTTGGATGGGGAGGCGATCCCAACAACGCCTTGCGGCTTCGGGCAGACAAGCACAAGTTGTACAACTTTCAAGCCAGTTTCCGTCGCGATCAGAATTTCTCCGACTTCGACTTGCTGGCCAATCCCCTGAATCCCTCAACCTCCACGCCGACGATTCAGGTGCAAAACTCGCCCCACTTATTTGACACGACGCGGCGCATGAGCGATGTCGACCTCACCCTGCTTCCGCAGTCCCGGGTGAGCTTCCGCTTCGGGTTTTCGCGCAACAACATGACGGGGCCTTCGTTCAGCAGCATCCACGAGGGTACGGAAGCTCTGCTCCTCCAAGACTGGAACACAACCATGAACGCCTACCGCATGGGGGTGGATCTTAGAATCGCGCCGCGAACTGTTCTCAGCTACGACCAATTCCTCAATTACTACATGGGAGACACGAGCTACGGACTGGCTCCCTTCGCGCCGGCGTTCCTGGAAGCGGTGCCGGGGGTAGCTCCCATTGTGGGTCAAGTTTCGCTAGGCTTGTCCATCGACACTAAGAACAATACGCCCTGCGCCGTGAAGGCGCCGGCAACCAGTCTGATCAACTCCAGCGGAGTCCTGACCAACAACAACTGCAGCGCCTACTCTCTGCCCACGGCATCGAACCCCGACCTCGCCGGCTATTTGCGGTACCAGCGGATTCGTACCTCCTCACCCACCGAGCGGGTCAGTTTGCGCAGCAATTACTTCCAACGGGTAGACTTTGTCGGTTCTTTTTCCTATAGTTCCGCTAACATGAGCACGCCCTTGGACGAGAATTTCAACGGTCTGATTACGCGCACCTTCACCCGGGCCTTCAACGGCACTGGCGAAGCCAGCGCGAACCGGATTTCCAACGTGCTCGATCTCGAAGCCACAGTGCATCTGACCCAACATCTGCGCCTGATCGAGAAATTCTATTTTTGGGCCTACCGCATTCCGCAGAATGGCAATTTCACCGAGGTCGACAGTGACTGTCACGGTTCATGCTACGTGCAGCCTACTGACTCCACTGAGCGCTACCACGCCAACCACGTCGACCACCCTGACCCTTTCGTCCTTCAACCAGACCTGGAAGAGAAATCAAACCGAACTAGCCTGGGACATTTCGAAAAAAGCGGGAGCCCGCATCGGTTACCGCTATGGCGATCGGGCCTTCAACCACTTCAATGATTATCTGCCCGGAGACTTGGACCATTTCGTGGGTCTGGAGAAGACGGCGCTCCTCGGGCTCTGGGCACGGCCCACCCATGCCTTGCGATTGAGTTTCGATCTGGAGCACACGAACTACAACAGCGTGTTCGTCCGCATGTCGCCACGCAAGGAAGGGCGCTACCGCTTCCAGACGACCTACACACCGCGCCCGTGGGCGGTCCTGGGCGGATCCATCAACATCCTGCAACAATCCAACGCCGACCCAGAAACCAAGTACGTGGGACACAACCAAAACTACGGACTCACCGCATCGCTCGCACCGCGCGAACGCATCGGGCTGGACCTGGCGTACAACTTCAACAGCGTGATCCAGAATGCCCTGATCTGCTTCAACGACACGCCGCCAATCGTGGGTAAGCCTTCCCTTCGTGACCGGCGCCACCACCGGCGCTGGCACTTTTTGTACAACTAACGAGTCGGCCAATCCTCTGCTGGCTAACTCGTACTACACCAACCACACCAATTTCGGAATGACCGCAATCAGGTTCAAGCCCGAGAAACGAGTGACGGTCAACGTCGGCTACAGCATCACCAATGTTGACGGCAGCACCCCGCAGTTCAACATTCTGCAGCCTCTCGGCTCCTTACAGTACAGGTACCAGCAACCGGTGGCCAACCTGAGCGTGGATTTGGGCCATAAACTGGCTTGGAATATGGGCTGGAATTATTACCAGTACGCCGAGGGTTCGTTCGTCGGCCCCACTGCGCCCCGCTACTTCCACGCGAACAACGTGACCGAGTCCCTGCGTTACGCATTCTGATTTTTCTTGCTTTCCTGGCGGGAGCTGCGGAGCGGCACAGAAGCGCGCAACGAGTTGAGCAATTTCTATCGCAGTTCGTGTGGGGACGGGCGCCCTCGCCCGTCCCAGCCGTGCGCAGCGGTCATGCGCGAAGACGAGCGGAATAGGGCAGTGCTGAAACCGGTTCGGGCCGGCAAGCAGCGACTAACGAGATTGGTCGGGGCGCGCGGATTTGAACCGCGGACCCCCTGCGCCCAAGGCAGGTGCGCTACCAGGCTGCGCTACGCCCCGACATGATTAACAAGATTGATTCTAAAGCACCTTCCAATTTTATTTCCACTCCAGCTCTTGGCTTCGGGCCTCGACCGTGAAAAAACCGCGCACGTGTTTCGCTCGTTGCACCGAACCGTGCGCATTCGTTCCTCAGTCGCTGAAAGTAGCAACGTCATGAGGTGCGGCTCATGCCGGCGCAGTAAGGGAAGTCGTACGTGAAGACACAAGCAAGAACGACCACATCGATGCTGAGGCGACCGCTAAGGCCCCGTCGTCCGACCGGAACCGGTGGCAAGCGCCAATGGAATTTTCCGACTTCCCGCAAACCAAACTTCCGTCCCGCATCAGCGGCTTGAACCTACGCGAGGCCCGATTCTAGTTCCAGGGGCGACCGCAAAATCCTCTTGACAGTCCAAAGGCGGCGTTTTAAAATTCTCCACCTAGAGCGAGCGCTCGTCTTGATACCGCGAGCGGATGAACAAAATGCCCAAGCTTTTGGACGACACCGTCGCCAAGAACCGGCGCAAAATCGAACGCGCCGCCCAAAAGCTTTTCACCCGGCAAGGATTTCACGGTACGACCGTCCGCGAAATCGCCCACAAGGCCGGCGTTTCCATGGGCAAGCTCTACCTCTACTACCCAACCAAGGAAGACATATTCATCGATCTGGTCCAGCACATGGAGCAGAAAATGGAAGCCCTCCGGAGGACAAAGATTTTTCCCTTGATGCAATCTCCCGATCCGGAATCGCTGAAGCAGTTGGGGATGGCCGTCGGCCGCGTCGTGTCGGAGAACCTGGACTACTGGCGTCTTATGTACGTCGACGTGGTTGAATTCCGTCATAAGCACTTCATTCACAGCTATCGAGAAGTTGCGGGAGGTCTGCGCACCTATTCGACGGCCTTGTTTCAAAAGGCGCCGATTCCTTTTCCCAGCGACGTGAACCCCGGGCTGGCCTATGTCAGTTTGTACCTGCAGTTTGTTACCCATTTTCTGGTGGAGAAACTCTTCGGCGCCAAGCGCTATCTGGGCGTAAGTGACGAGGAAGCTGTCGATCAGTTTGTCCGTCTGTACACCGGTAGCCGGAAGGACCGAACTCGGAAGCCGTAATTGCGACAACAAGGAGGAAATATGCGAACACTCACAACCCTGCTGGCGGCCGCCGCCATTCTCTGTTTCATGACACCGATGACGCAAGCGCAGACGGCCACCACCGGCCAAATCGTAGGCGTGGTGACGGATCCCAGCGGGGCACTCGTAGTAGGCGCAAAAGTCGCCTTGACTAGCGACGCCGGCGTGCGCCGCGAAGTCACAACCGGCGGCAACGGCCGTTACGCGTTTCCCCTGCTCGACCCGGGCGCCTACCGGATCGAAGTGACCCAGAGCGGATTCGCATCGGCCAAACTTGAAGGCGTCGTTGTCCAGATAACCGAAAGCACGGTAGCCGACGTTGCCCTCAAAGTTGCCGGCGCGCCGACCACGGTCTCGGTGACGGGCCAGTCGCCGCTGGTGCAGACGGAAAGTTCTGCCCGCGGCACCGTCATCGATGAGAAGGAGATCGATTCGCTGCCGTTGCCGACCCGCAACTTCCAGCAATTGTTAGCTATGACAACTGGAGCCTCGGGCTCGCTCGGGAACTCCTCCGAGTTGGGGCGCGGCGATGTCGCTGTGTATGTCAACGGCCAGCGCGCGCTCTCCAACAACATGATCATCAACGGCGTGGATGCGAATTCCATTGGCACGGGCGAGAACCCAAATCTTTCCGTCCCGTCCATGGATTCGCTCCAGGAATTCATTGTGCAAACCAGCATGTACGATGCTTCCGCGGGTCGCAACGCCGGGGGCAACGTGGCCGCAGTCACCAAGTCCGGCACGAACAAGCTCCATGGCGATGCCTACGAGTTCCTGCGGAATACGGTCTTGGATGCCAACAATTTCTTCCTGAACGGAGCAGGAAGGAGTGGTCACGCCGAGGCCCACATACAGGCGCAACCAGTTTGGCGGCACTCTGGGCGGTCCGCTGGTGAAGGATCGAGCCTGGTTCTTTATCTCCTATCAGGGCACCCGCGAAACCAACGGCACCTCGCTGACCAACTCGCTCTCCACGATGTTCCTGCCGGCCATTCCTAGGATCGGAGCGCAGATCCGCGTCGTTTCTGAGCTGACGCTTGCGAACATGTTATGGCCTGCGTGGTCCATCGATCCTGTCGCTGTGACAGCCCTGAACCAAAGGCTTCCCAACGGGCAACTTATGATTCCTCGGCACCCGGCGTTGCACCACCGGCGCGGTTGCGCACCCGGAGCGGGCGCAATCGGCCGCGCCTGTCCTGGAAACGATTCCCTCCAACTCGACTTACAAAGAAGACCAGTTCAACACCAATTTGGATATCAAGCTGACGCAAGCAAACCGTTTCTTCGCCAAATACTTTCAAGCGTTCAACCGGGAAAATCAGGCGCTCTACAATCAGTTTGGCGATGGCAACCCGCTGCAGGCGCCCGGCTGGCCGACCGAGGAAGACATCTACCAGCGCGTGCTTTCGGCAGGCGTACAGTCGGTGATCTCGAGTCATTTGCTGAACGAATTCAGGTTCGGCTGGAGCACGATTTACGGCCCTGGCAAACCTTCTACACCCGTCACCTCGGCCGATTTAGGAATTACGTCTCCCTTGAGCAGCTTGTTCCCTAGCATGCCGACGATGTCCTTCCTGAACATGTTCACCCTGGGGCCGTCTCCGCTTGGCATCACCTACGCTGCGACCAACACTTATCCCGTCAGCGACACGATGACATGGACGAAGGGCCGGCACACCATGAAGATTCGGTGGCGAATACAAGCGGCAGGAGTTGGATGCTCCCTATTTCGATGTATTCCCCAATGGCGAACTGTTCTACCTGGGCATCCTCACTGGCAGTCCTTTCACAGATTTTCTAGCCGGGCTCACTGGCCTGTCCGCAATCGGCTCTGGAACTAACAGCCTCCACAACCGCGCCAACGACTTTTCGGCCTTCTTCCAGGACGATTGGAAGGTTACGCCACGCCTCACGCTAAACCTCGGGTTGCGCTATGACTACTTCGGTCCCACCACAGAAACCCATGGCCATTTTGTCGGATTCGACCCGTCGAAGGCCGTGACCACTCCTCTGCTGATACCGGGGTTTGGCGCGGATTGCCCAGCCGTGCCGAGCACCTGCGGCTCGGTCGTCACTGGTGGCTTCGTCCAGGCTGGTAATGGAAACTTGCCCGGAATTCCCAAAGTCAGCGACGGGTTGGTGAATCCCAACTACAAGAACTTCGGGCCGAGGGTGGGCTTCGCTTACCAACTGACGGACAAGGGCAACATTGTCCTGCGCGGCGGTTACGGAATTTTTTACGACCGGCCGAACATGCGGCTGTTTAACAGCCAATTGTTCAACATGCCTTACGAAATGCTGGCGACTGCGCTGTTCACCCAGAACGAAAATCCATTTGTGCAGGTTCCACTGCCCAGCGAATTCCCGCTGAATCTTAGCAATACCAAGCATCTTTCCCTTCGGAGGATATCCGGCGTTGTTGCCCGTGACAATCGTACTTTTTGGGTCCGATTCCCCCGACTACCATAGTTCCGGCCACCGGGATCTATCCGGACTTGCATGACTGGAGCATTCCTTATGTGCAAACCTTCAACCTTGGAGTGCAAACCAGCTTCGCCAATAACTGGATGCTGGACTTGGGCTACGTCGGTTCGCTGGGACGCAAGTTTCCGCGCCTGTTCTCGTTCAACCAGGCGAGCTACCCCGGTCTTGACCCTTGGACTTCCGCCATCTGGGATCGGGGTCCCGGCCACAGCGGGAAGTCTAGGCGGACCTTTCTTCCCCGCTTTTGGCAATCTGACGGCTCCAGGACTGGGGAGCTTCCTGATGGAGAGCAACTCTAACTCCAATTACAACTCCCTGCAGGCAACTCTCAACAAGCGCTTCTCCCACGGCCTGCAAATGCTGCTCAGCTACACTTTGTCACACTCGCTTGATTATTACTCCGGGCAGTGACGTCAGCGACGTCACACTGCTCCCGGGCGACATGGTCAATGAACAGCACAACTATGGCTCCTCGGATTTCGACCGGCGGCATCGCTTCGTCGCGAGTTACCTATATAACCTGCCGGACGCTTATCATGGCGGCTCGGCTTTCGCGAAAAAGCTGGTGAACACTTGGAGCGTGTCGGGAATCGTAACCTTGCAATCCGGCGTTCCGTTCTCCATCTACGGCCAAGATGCCGCGTTTGAGGCAACCATGGCCGACCTGGCGCCCGGCCGAACACTCCAATCCGCGATCAAGGGCGGCGACGTTGCCGACCGATTGGGGAACAATAAAACTAATCCCAATCCCTATTTCGACACGAGCGCTTTCGTGCAACCCGTGACGATTGGTGATCCAGGGTTCGGGCAGTTAGGAAGGAACATCATCCGCGGACCGAAACAGATCGACACCGACTTCTCCATCATCAAGTCCATCCCGGTCACGGAAAGCCAACAGGTGGAGTTCCGGGCCGAGTTCTTCAATCTGTTCAATAACGTTAATTTTGCCAACCCGGTCAACGTTATATATCCCTCGTCCAACTTTGGGTCCATCGTGTCGACCACCACGGGGCCCAGGGTGATCCAGTTTGCGCTGAAGTACAACTTTTAGGGGGCGCATGAAAGATACAGGTCTGCGCGGTAAGGTCGTCATCGTTACCGGCGCCGCGGCGGGGATCGGCCTCGCCACGGCCCGGCGGTTTGCCAGCGAAGGCTGCCGGGTGGCGGCATGGGATGTCAACGATGCCGGGCAGGAAGAGTTGCTGCGCGAACTGTCCTCGCTCGGAGGAGAGGCGCTCTTCCGCAAAGTCAGCGTATGCAGTGACGCCGATGTCGAGTCTGCCGTCGAAGAAGTTGTCGGACGCTGGGGCGCGGTCGATGTGCTCATCAATAACGCCGGCATCACGCGCGACGCGCAGTTCGTTAAGTGGAAGGATGGCGCAGTTGCCGGCACGATGACCGATGATGCGTTCGATTCAGTCATTTCGGTCAACCTCAAAGGTGTCTTCCTTTGCTCGCGGGCCGTCGTGCCTCACATGATCCGCAAAGGCTCAGGCGTGATCCTCAACGCCTCTTCCGTCGTGGGTCTGTATGGAAATTTCGGTCAGACAAATTACGCCGCCACCAAGGCGGGAGTCATCGCGTTTGCCCGGACGTGGTCGCGTGAACTGGCAAAATATAATATCCGCGTGAACGCCGTCGCTCCCGGTTTCATCGCGACCGAAATGGTGCAGAAGATGCCGGAGAAGGTCGTCCAGAACATGGTTTCGCACACGCCCCTCGGTCGCATGGGAAAGCCTGAGGACGTTGCCGAGGCCTACGTGTGGCTAGCCTCGGATGCGGCATCGTTCATTACCGGTACCGTGCTCTCGGTCGACGGCGGATTAGTACTGGGGACGTAACTTACAGTAATTCAAGAGGGCGTATTCATGACGCGTTATGCAACCATTGTCGCCACAGGGAGATACGTACCTGAGATAGAAGTGACTAATGACATGCTGCGCGAGCGGTTCAAACATATCCCGGATTTCGTGGATAAGATGGAGGCCAGCAGCGGCATCAAGACGCGCTGGCATGCCCCCGAAAACTGGGCTACCAGCGATGTCGCTCTGCCCGCAGCCAAGCTAGCACTGGAGCGCGCCGGCAAGAAACCCGAAGATCTCGATCTGATCATCCTCGGCACCGATTCGCCGGATTACATAACACCTGCTACTTCGGTCGTACTGCAGTATAAGCTGGGCGCAAAAAATGCCGGAACGTTCGATGTCGGTTGCGCCTGCGCCTCGTTTCCAACCGGTCTTTCCGCGGCCGCGGGAATCATAGCTGCAAATCCAGGGATCAAGACGGTGCTCGTCGTCGGCGTCTATCTCATGCACAAACTTACGTCCGCTGCCGATCCCATGGTCTTCTTCTATGGCGATGGCGCGGGCGCGGCGGTGCTCGAACCCGCAACTTCTCCGGGCTTTATAACTTCGACCTTTCGCGCCGACGGCTCCTATCACGACTATTGGGGAATCTATTCCGGAGGCACCTTCGAACCGGCGACCGAAGACTCCGTTAAGGCCGGGCGCACCGCGTGCACGATCAAGAACCGCTATCCTCCGGAGTTGAACGAGGAGACGTGGCCAATCATCGTACAACGACTCGCAAAGGACGGTGGTTTCAATCTGCGCGACGTCGATTGCTTCATCTTTACGCAAGTGCGAAAACCTACGATCGAGCGCGTGATGGAGCGTCTCGGGGTACCCGTGGAACGTGCGCACACCATCATGGAACAATATGGCTACACCGGTTCCGCCTGCGTCGGCATGGCACTCGACCACGCTATCGAGCAGGGCAAGGTGAAGTCCGGTAACCTGGTCGTGATGGTCGGCTCCGGGGTCGGCTACAACCAGGCGGGCTGCGCGTTTCGTATGCCGTAGGCGGCTTTCGGACTTGACTTCCAACCAAGCCGGCCGAGAGGAGCGGAATGGGCCTGGCAATCAAGATTGTGCTGCTGTTGGTTTTCGCCGCAGTTACTGCTCTGATTGTCTTCCTTATTCTTTTTTTCTTGAGGCCCGTCGCCACGATGTTCTGGCTGCGGAGGTGCGCACTAAGCCGAGCCGGTCTTCGGAAAACGAAAGTTACGACCACGGTTGGAGAACAGATCGTGTGGCATGGCGGCATCGGTCCCAGACTGGTCTTGCTTCATGGCGCAGGCGATCAAGCGGGAACATGGAACAAAGTGGCGCCCGAGCTGAAGCGCCACTTTCAGTTGCTGATCCCGGACCTTGCAGGCCATGGCGAGAGCGACCCGGTTGCGGGTCCGCTGAGTCTGGGAACGCTGCTCACCGCACTGGAGCAGGTGCTCGATGCAACTCCATGGCGAGACGCACCGCTGGTGTTGGTAGGCAATTCGCTCGGAGCCTGGATGGCGATGCTGTACACGCAGAAATGCCCGCAGCGGGTGACGCGAGTTATCCTCATCGATGGCGGCCCCATCAAGAGCCCATCGGAGATTGGCATCATGCCAAAGGACCGCGAAGAGGCTCGTCGCGCGCTCGATGCCGTGCTGGATCCTTCCACGCCTCGTCGGCCGAATTTCGTCCTCGACGATCTAGTTCGCGTCTCAAACACTGGTCCGATTTCGCGGCTGCTGGCTGCCGGTGAAGAAGATATGTCGAAATATCTGCTCGATGACAAACTGGCAAGTTTCCAACTGCCGGTCGATCTCATCTGGGGCGCCTCCGATCGTCTCGTCCCACTGGACTATGCGAAGAAGCTGCAATCGCAGCTTCCGCATTGCACGCTTACGGTCATTGAGCGTTGCGGCCATGGACCTCAGCTCGAGCGTCCCCGAGAATTGACGCGAGTTTTGTTGCAAATTATGGCGTCAGATTCGCCCCGCGCACCCGCTACTGCGCAATCTGTCTCCACACAGTCTGGGGAGAACTCGTGATCACCGGCGATATTCTCGGAGAGCGCGCCCGTCTTAGCCCCGACGCGGTCGCATTGATCCACGTTCCCACGCGTCGGCAGTTCACTTATGCGGAACTAAATCGTCGTGCCTTGCAGTGCGCGCGCGTCTGGACAGATCTCTGCTCTCTCGTCCCAGGGGATCGCGTCTGCATCCTTTCCGAGAACCGGGTTGAATATGTCGATGCCTTTTGGGCAGCGGGTAAGTCGGGCATCATCCTCGTCCCTCTCGGGACACGCAGCACGGCTCACGAACTGCACCAGATACTCGCGGACTGCGGATCGCGCTGCCTCATGTATTCCGCACGGTACGAGAAACTCGCGAAAGAGCTCCAGCAACTCGTGGTCTTCGAACACTTAATCAGTCTGGATGCGGAGGACAGTGCCCCGAAAGCGCTGAGTTATGCCAAAGCTATAGATCGGGTTCGTCCAGATCCGCTCGCAACGAGACTCCAGCCCGAGGATATTTTCTGCTTGCTCTACACCAGCGGCACCACCGGACGGCCGAAGGGCGTAATGATTCCACACCGGCAGATTGCATGGAACGCATATAATACGGTTGTCTCCTGGCAATTGCGGCAGAGTGACCGGGTTCAGATTTACACGCCCATGTACCACGCCGGCGGCCTCACCGTATTCATGACCCCGCTGTTCGCCATCGGGGGCAGCATTGTTTTGCATGACGGCTTCGACGCCGCTGAAGTGTTACGAGCTCTCCGGGACTACGAGTGCACGCTTCTTTTCGGCGTGCCGACGATCTTCAAAATGCTTCTCGATTCGCCAGAATTCGCAACGCTCGATTGCAGCCATCTGCGCTGGTGTGCCAGCGGAGGCGCTCCGCTGCCGTTACAACTTCTCCATGCCTACCAGGAGCGCGGACTGGTTTTTCGCCAAGGCTACGGGCTGACAGAGGTCGGCGTGAACTGTTTTGCCATGAGCGACGAGGACTCCCTGCGCAAGTCTGGTTCTGTTGGTAAGCCGATGATGTTTACGGAGGCGAAGCTCCTTGGTCTCCAGGGTAACGATCCCGAGGATAATCAGGTCGCAACCAATGATTTTGGCGAACATGAGGTTGGCGATCTTGAGGTTGGCGAACTGTGCCTGCGCGGACCACACGTTTGCCGGGGCTATTGGAACAATCCAGCCGCTACCGCCCAGGTGCTCGATGCCGAAGGATGGTTCCACACCGGCGACCTGGCGCGATGCGATGAGGATGGATTCTTCTACATCGCAGGCCGCTCCAAGGATATGATCATCAGTGGCGGCGTCAACATCTATCCGGCGGAGATCGAGAAGGAATTACTCGATCATCCGGCCGTTGCCGAAGTTTCCGTCATGGGGACGACCGACGAGAAGTGGGGCGAGGTTCCAGTCGCCTTCGTTGCGCTGAAATCAGGCGCGAGCGCCAGCGACCTCGAACTCATCGAGTTCCTTCGTCCCAGAATCAATAAGATCAAACTGCCGCGTCAGGTCATCTTTATAGGAGCATTGCCCCGCAACGCCTATGGTAAGGTCCTGAAACTCGAACTCCAGGATCGGTTGAACAAGGATCGGTTGCAGAACGATCAGTCGCAGAATCCGAAGTCTGGCCTCGCCAACGGAAGCGATGCTGCCACGCCGGAGCGGAAGTCATTTTAAGGAGGAGTTTATGAAGCACATTTACATCGCCGCCTATCATCAATCGAAATTCGGAAAGCTCATGGGCATGACTGTGCCTGAGATTCTTCAACGCGCCGTTACAGAGACCTGTGCGGAAATCAAAGTGGAACCCTCCACCATCGATGTAGGCTCCGTGGGCGCCACTTGCAATATATCCCTCAACCAGCAAGGACTGCTCGCAGGCCTCGTGGCCGAGGTTCCGGGACTCGCCGGTAAGCCGATCGAGTCGGTCGAAAATGCGTGCGCCTCCGGTGGCCAGGCCATCCTGTCCGTCATCCAGAAACTGCAAATCGGATGGGGCGATATCGGAATTGCGATCGGCTACGAAAAAATGCGCGACGCCGAAGGCAAGATGGACGGAAAGCTCATCGGCCAAGCCCTGGGGTATTTTTCGCATCCCGACGAACGTGAAGGCAAGGTATACATCTTCCCCCACCTCTTTGCGGAAGTGATGGAGTGCTATCTCAAAGTGCACCGCATTCCGGAAGAACACCTGGCGCAGATCGCCGTCACCGAGTACGCGAACGCCCATCACAACGAGTACGCGCAGATGCGCAATGTCAACCTTACGGTCGAACAGGCGATGCAGATCGGTGGCATCAATCGCTACATTGTCGAAGGGCTGCCGCTCAAGACCTACGATTGTTCGCAGATCACCGACGGGTATGCCGCGCTCATCCTCGCTACTGAGGAGGGACTGGCAAAGCTCGGCGTCGACAAGCAAGACTGCGTCGAGATTGCCGGGTACGCGCAGGCCACCGACCCGCTCAAAAAGTCCGGCCGCGATGTGCTTCGTCCCGCGGGTGCGATCAAGGCCATGCAAAGCGCTTATAAGATGGCGGGGGTCAAGCCGGACGATGTAAAGGTCGCCGAGATCCACGATTGTTTCACGGTCATGGGAGCGCTCGGCACCGAGGTCTTAGGAAAAGCCGAGTACGGCAAAGGCGCACAGTATTGGGTCGACGGAAAAGCCGCGGTCAATGGCGAATGTGGCATTAATACCTCGGGCGGTCTCATTGCGAAAGGCCATCCCATTGGCGCAACCGGTGTCGCCATGCTCGGATGGTGTGCGCGGCAATTGCTCGGGAAGGCCCCACAACCGTTGCAGGTGAAGGGTGCCAAGGTAGCCGCCACATTCAATATAGGCGGCCCCATCTGCGCCTCGGTGTGCACGGTATTGAAATCCTAGAGATGAAAAGTTGTTCTGCCCGGATCCAAACTAGCGGTGCCGCAGACGCAGACGGCCGCCACTTGGACACATCACGAATATTGGCTCGAAGAGTGCGTTTCGCGAAGGGCACTTAGTTTCTGAGCAGGGAGGATCAGCGCACTGGCGACCGTGAACGTCGTCATCCCCGTGTATTACCCGCTCTGTTCGTCGCGAATCGTGGCGACCGTCCATAGGTCGTGGTGATAAGTTTGAGCTGCCCTTTCAACTCGTCGGTCAAGGCGTCGGCAGGATAGCGCCAGGACCAGTTGCCCTGCGCGCGGCCCGGGGAATTCATTCTCGCGTCGGAACCGAGGCCGAGCACGTCCTGCAGAGGGAAGACGACGCTGTCAGCGATGGAGCTCATGGCGAGACGGAGCATCGCCCAGTGAAGCGGTCCATCGTGTCCGACATATGCCAGCACTTGCTGTTTCTGAGGAAGGGCGAGACTGGTCCACCAGCCGATGGTGGTGTCATTGTCATGCGTCCCCGTGTAGCAGACGCAGTTCTGTGGGAAGTTGAACGGCAGGTAGGGATTCTCAGGCCCGCTATCGTCGAACCCGAACTGCAGGACCTTCATCCCCGGGAAATCAAAGTCGTCGCGCAGCTTCTCGACTTGTGGAGTCACTAAGCCCAGGTCTTCGGCCCAGACGGGCAGGTGACCCAGTTCGTGCTCGAGCGTGTGGAAGAAGGCGTCTCCGGGGCATTCGGCCCATTCTCCGTTGACCGCAGTCGTTTCGCCACGCTTGACCTGCCAGAAAGACTGAAAGCCACGGAAATGGTCGATGCGCACGATGTCGACGAGCTGGGTCAGTCGCTTGAATCGCCCGACCCACCAGTCGAAGCCCTCGCGCTCGAGATGCCTCCAATCGTACACCGGGTTCCCCCACAGCTGTCCGGTCTTGCTGAAGTAGTCGGGCGGCACGCCGGCCATCAACCGCGGCTCACGGGTCTGCGGGTCCAGCGCGAAATTTTGCGGATTCGCCCACACATCGGCGCTATTGAACGCCATGTAGAACGGGATGTCTCCGACGACTCGGATTCCTCTGTCATGCGCGTAGTCTTTTAGCCGTGACCACTGCCGGTAGAAGACGAACTGGGAGAATTTGTGGAAGCTCACGAGGTCGCCGAGGTCGCGGCGAGCCCGTTCCAGGGCTGCGGGCTCGCGTCTGGCGAGACCGTCCGGCCACTGGTTCCAGGTCTTGTCCGGATAGGTGTCGTTGAGCGCCATGAACAGGGCGTAATCGTCCAACCAGTCGACCACTCCCGCGCAGAAGGTCTCGAAGTCAGCTCGCAGGTGAGACGTCTTCTCGAACTCCTGCCAGAGCTGCTTGAGCGCGGGTAACTTCGAGGCTCGTACCTGGCGCTGATCGACGGGTCGCGATTCGGGCATTTTTTCTGGCGGCGCCGGCGCGCTGAAACCCTCGTCCACCAACTCCTCTACGCTGATCAACAAGGGACTTCCTGCGCTCGCAGAGAACGACGAATATGGGGAACCGTCGTCTCCGGTCGGTCCCAAGGGAAGGACCTGCCAGAGCTGCTGGCGCGTATCACCGAGGAAATCGACGAACGCGTACGCTTGGCGCCCGAGGTCGCCGATGCCCCAAGGTCCCGGAAACGACGAGGGATGGAGCAACACACCGCTTCGCCGTGCGATCTTGGACCTCATCTGATTCTCCTACACCGGCGTTCAGATTCGGCGATCAGACTAACACGAGCACGCCATTGTTTCCAAGCACCTGGATCAGCCTACGTCGATCGTCTTAAAGAGGGTGGCCTCATGTGCATAACTTCTCGCTCAGACCCATTGACTTTTTCCGCCTGTCACACCGAGGATGCAAAAGGAAAATAAGTTCTTTACGCTTGCCCTATTATCCCCTTGCCGTGATTGCAGCGGCTGTCGCCCTCTTCCGTCAGTTGGCGTAATATCGCCATTACGCTCATTGACCCGCTCGCGAGCGTAAACGCCTGTTTTTCGACAGTCATCGCAAAGTGCTGGAACTAATCTTCACGTCGGCCCCGCAAAGATAGTCCCGAACTTC
>CAVRYC010000011.1:0-121569 GCA_963725245.1 uncultured Acidobacteriaceae bacterium
GACTCAGGGGGTCTGATTAAGTACTCGTTGGCAGAACTGGACGCGGTGAAGGAGCGACTCTCAGCGGCTGAACAGGCTGCGGAAAGAGTCGTCGAGGGCGCAAGAAGCACACGTCAGGCGCTAAAGCGCGGACACACTTTCAACGACTTAACGGCACGACTGAACCGGCTGCGGAAAAAGTCGGATTGCGCGCTGTGCCGCCCGCAGCGGCTAAAGCCGCGATTGATTTGCTGCACTTACGGCGCGGCTGAAGCCGCGCCCCTTCAAAACAAGATCAAAATCCGAGTTTTTCCGCAAGCTGTGAAGTCGCGCCCTTCCCGAACCCCTCCCGAATCAGAGTTTTTCCGCAGCCTGTAAAGCCGTCTGTTTGGCGGGTCGTAACGACATGGCTGAAGCCATGCCCCTTCAAGGGTTCTTCGAATTGAAATGCCCCTTTAGGGGCTATACGCCGAAAACCGCAACTTTTCCCCCGTCCCCGCGTCCTATACTTAGGTGGGTAACGAAGTGTGGCCTTTCGCCATCGGACCCATCCGAGTCTGCCGGCCGTACGTACTTCAATGGGTGAACAATAATCGGGGTGAAACATGCGTGGTGAACCATGCTGATCGGGAAACCGGCTGCGATTCCGTCTTCTGAAATTACTCCCAAAGCGACCTATCTGGACCGGCGCAAGTTCCTCGCGGGCGCAGCGATCGTCGGCGCGGCTGCCGTCACCGGTGTCGCCTTCCGTGATTTTGCCGATCTGGTCACTCCATCGCTCACCGCCCACGCCAACGCCAAGATCGATGGCCTACAGAAAAGCCCCTTCAGCACGACAGAAAAGGTTACGCCCTACAAGGATGTTACTAACTACAACAATTTCTACGAATTCTCCACCGACAAATACGAGCCGGCCGGCTTGGCGAAGAATTTCAAAACCCGTCCCTGGACCGTGACCATCGACGGCGAAGTCAAGAAAAAGCAGGTGCTCGACGTCGACACCATCATCAAGATGGCTGCTCCCGAAGAGCGCATCTACCGTCATCGCTGTGTCGAGGGCTGGTCCATCGTCGTTCCCTGGGTCGGATTTTCCCTGGGCGAACTGATCAAGCGGGCCGACCCCCTGCCCAAAGCAAAGTTTGTCGAGTTCACCACCTTATACGATCCCAAACAAATGCCCGGCCAGCGCACCAACGTGTTGCAGTGGCCGTACGTCGAAGGTCTCCGCATGGACGAGGCCATGCATCCGCTCGCCCTGCTCTGTTTCGGCATGTACGGCGAGGAGCTCCCGAATCAAGACGGCGCCCCGCTGCGCATCGTGATTCCATGGAAGTACGGATTCAAAAGCGCCAAGTCGATCGTCCGCATCCGCTTCACCGGCGGCGAGCCGCTGAACAGCTGGCAACAGGCCAATTCCCACGAATACGGCTTCTATTCAAATGTGAATCCCAACGTCGACCATCCTCGTTGGAGCCAAGCCAAGGAACGCCGCCTAGGTGAATTCTTCAAGCGGCCGACCCTGATGTTCAATGGTTACGACCAGGTGGCCAGCCTCTATGCCGGCATGGACCTGAAGAAGAACTTCTAGGAATTGATTTGTGATTTGTGATTTGTGATTTGAAGCTCCGGCACCTCTAATGATTTGTCGTCCCCTTAATGAGTTGTCATCCCGAGCGAAGCGAAGGATCTGCATTTTGCGGCGAACTGCAGATCCCTCGCTTCGCTCGGGATGACAAACTTCGGTTTTGCCAAAATGCGTCTCCGTTTCACCAAGATCGCGATTTTCCTCGCCGCGCTCGCCCCGCTGGCTCGCCTCGCCTGGAAGGCTTTTCATGTCGGTCTGGGCGCCAATCCCATCGAGGTAATCACGCACTCGACCGGCGACTGGACGCTCATCCTAGTTCTCACCACCCTCTCGATCACGCCCCTGCGCCGCCTCACCCGCCAATACTGGCTGATCGGCGTCCGCCGTATGATCGGACTGTTCGCATTCTTCTACGGAACGCTCCACTTTCTGACCTACATCTGGCTCGATAAGTTTTTCGATGTCCATGAAATGTTGAAAGACATCGCCAAGCGCCGATTCATCACGGTAGGCTTCACCGCCTTCGTCCTCATGATTCCCCTGGCCCTGACGTCGACAGCATGGTCGATTCGCCGCTTGGGCGGCAAGAACTGGCAGCGCCTGCACCGCCTGATCTATTTCACCGGAATTCTGGCGGTGGTGCATTACACCTGGCTGGTGAAGGCCGATCGGCGCAAGCCCATCGAGTACGGCATCGTGCTCGGCATCCTGCTCGCCTACCGCGTGGGAGTCTGGGCGTCCGAAAAGCGCAAGCGACCGGCTATTCCAGCCCCGGCCCGGAATTCGGTGGAAGCCACCAAGGCCTAGCGGAGTGCTGAAAAACTCGATTTTGTTCTTGCTTTTTGGGTGGCGCAGCGGTTAAAGCGCTGCGATACGCACGCATATTTGTCGGCGCTCTTTGTGCGCTCTTTGTCGGCGCTCTTTGAAAACACCAATTTCGGAAAAATAGGCGGGCGTCAGCCCTCCGCCGGTGCCCGAGAGAAGCCAGCCGCGCGAGGGCGCCCGCGCCACACGAAAGTTACATCCGAAGTGCCACTCCGAATCACCAATCAAAAAGGTGGACGAGAAACAAAATCACGGTAGCCGCCAGAGGCAGCAGCAGTCCGGCGCGCAGACTCCCCGTGGCATGAGAGATCACGCCCACCATCCAGGGAATAACCGCCGGGCCTACCGCCGCCAGAGAAAACATGAGCGAGCCAATGCTGCGAGCGGCAATTCCGAAGCGCTCGGAAAATCGGGCGACGGTGACCGGATACAGCGTAGAGAAACTCAGTCCCGTAATCAGCGCTCCGGCAATCACTCCCGCCAGGGCCGGAGCCCAGAGCATCAGCGCGATGCCCGCGGCTCCCACGGCACAGCCTGCCCGCAAGACGCGGCGCTCGGAGAAGTGATGCAGAAACGCGGTTGCGAACGCCCGGCCCACCGTCAGCGCCGACCAGAAAAACGCCGGCATCATGGACGCCATCGCCGCGCCGCGCGATCCCAGCCGCGAGGCATAGGAGCCGACCCATCCTCCCACTGCCGTTTCCGCTCCCGGATAGAGAAAGAAGACGGCGGCAAAAAGCCAAATCGCCGGACTCTTCGCCAGCTCTCGCCATGAAGATGAAGCCGGCGACTCCGAGGATTTTGCCGCCGCGGATTTTGCTGCCGGCGATTTCGCCGCCGCCGGAAAAGGCAGATTGCGCATGGCCAACGCCAGCAATACAAGGAACAGCGCCACCGCGCCGAGGAAAAATGGCAGTAAGCGGTGTGCCGCCGTCCACGCCACCATGATCGAGCACAAGACGGCGCCGACGCCCCAGAAAAAATTCAGCAGGCTCACCGCGCTTGCACTCGAACTTGCTCTCGAACTTGCTCTCGAACTATCACCCGAACTATCACTCGAACTATCATTCGAACTTTCACCCGAACTCAGGCCCGAACCCGAACTGGACCCAATCTCTGCAATCAGCAAATTGTTCGTCGGGATAATCAGCCCCAGTCCCAAACCGTACGCGGCCACAGAGGCCAGCCCGAACCCGAGCGATCCCATATAGAGAGTGGCCACTCCGCATGCCATCAACAGCAGCCCCAACAGAAACGCGGGACGGAATCCCCAGCGCGTCAGGAGAACTCCCGCGAGTTGCACGCCCACCAGCGACGCCAGGAATTGCACCAGAAACAGATTGCCGGCCTGAGTGTCATTCAGCGCCCAACGCGCAATCAGGATGGGCAGCATGGGGCCAAGCAGCGTGGTGAGGATGCCGGTGGGCAAAAAGGCGATCTGGCCGGCCAGGATCAGTTTCCGGTTCGATGATGACGGGGAGAACTCGGCTTGAGGGCTCGCCATGCGAAAGAGGATGTCTCGGTGTCAGGAAACATTCAGCATAACTCAAGGGCCGTCGCTCCATAATAGCGGGAAGCGATTGTGTGGGCCGTAGAGAACACTAACCCGGAATACACCGGCACCGCCCGGAGTGCCATTCTGAAGCGAAAACCCGTGGTCGGTACCACCGTGGTCGGTACTACCAAAGTCTACTCGGGCATGGGACCCGACATTGTCACCGAAATTGATTCGATTAGGATCGGATCGAGTCGGTGGAGCTCCGCTTTTCGGCACCTGTGCTCCGGTGCTAGACTGCGCGAATGGCTGCCAAAAAGAAAACTACGAAGAAGCCGACGAAGACGAAGAGAACCATGCGCGAGCAGGCGAGATCAAGGAAGGCGGAGAAACGTTCTAATAAGAAAGTGGCGAAGCAGAAGCCAGCGCCGAAGAGGACAGAAAAAAAGAAGGCCGGGGCTACGAAGCAGCCTCGGAAGAAGAGCAATCGTATGGGTGAGGTGGCGTTTGCGCCCGAACGACGAGGGCCGCGCTCCGGTGAACAGTCGGGAGATTTACAGGGCTTGTCTCGCCTCGAAGGCGCGGATTCGGAGAGCGTCGACGAACTGCTTGAGGAGGGGAATGCGTTCGAGGCCGAAGTCGTCGCTGGTGTCGAGAGTGCTGGCGACGCAGACGAGCGGGAAGTGCGTACGCACGAGGTGCCAGAGGATGATGTTCCCGGTGAGTATCTGGAGAAAGAGTGAGGTCAATTCAACTTCTGGAACTCTATGGCTCTCAATCCCGGTACCAAGCTCGGCCCTTACAAGATTCAGTCGCCGATTGGCGCGGGCGGCGTGAGTGAGGTTTATCGCGCCCGCGATGCCCGGCTCGATCGCATCGTCGCGATTCAAAGTTTTGACCAGCTCGTATTCGGCTGATCGTGACCGGCTGCCACGCAGGAAGCACTGACCGCAGCGGCACTTAACCGCCCCAACATCCTGTCGGTCTTCGACATTGGAGACAACCATGGCTCGCCATATGTCGTTGCCGGTTGCTCGAAGGTGAGAACGTTGGATTGCACCGTCATCCGGTGGGGACGCGAGTTTAGGAGAATCTTTATGCCACGTTGGTTCTTCTGTAAACACTTCTTTGCGGCTACTTTGGCAGCCTTTTGCATCGTTCTAACCGGCACGGTGTACGCGCAGAACACAGCGGGTCCGCAACCCGTGCCGCTGCCTGCACCGGCACCCGCGCCGGTTGACCAGCCTTATGTCGGCACAATTTCTCTTAGCGTCGATCTAACGAACGTAAACGAACGCGTACTGAATGTGCGTGAGGCGATTCCGGTAAAGCCCGGCGAGATTACGCTGCTTTATCCGCAGTGGCTCCCCGGGACGCACTCGCCATCGAATCCGGTCGTTAACCTGGCAGGGCTCATCATCGCGGCGAACGGTAAGGGCGTTCCGTGGGTGCGTGATCGCGTGAACATGTGGGAGTTCCACATCGACGTGCCCAAGGGAGCGAGCATGCTCGAACTGACGTTTCAATATCTGGCTCCGGTCAAGCCGCAGCAGGGACGAATTTCGAACAAAATCGCCGACCTTACGTGGAACAGCGTGCTTCTCTATCCGGCGGGATACTTCGCACGACGGATTCAATTTTCTCCCGAACTGAAGCTGCCAGATGGCTGGAAGTTCGCCACGGCGCTGGATGTGAAATCGCAGAACCGAGACGTGGTTCGCTTTAAGGAAGTTCCGCTGAATACGTTGATCGATTCGCCGTTGTATGCGGGCGTCAACTATAAGCGCGTGGACCTGTCGACGGGGCCGGACAATCCAGTTTACCTCGATCTTTTCGCGGATAAGCCCGATCAGCTGGAGATCACGCCGGAAGAACTGCAGTACCACAAGAATCTAGTGATCCAGGCACAGAAGCTTTTCAACTCTCGTCACTACGATCACTATGATTTCTTGTTTTCGCTTAGCGAATCAGTTGGCGGCAAGGGACTGGAACACCACCAGTCGAGTGAGGATGGCACCCGTGCCAATTACTTTACCGATTGGGCCGCAGGCGTTCGTGGTCGCGCTCTTCTGCCGCACGAATACGTGCATTCCTGGAACGGCAAATTTCGCCGCCCTGCCGACCTCTGGACGCCGAACTTCAATGTGCCGATGCAGAACGATTTGCTGTGGGTATATGAAGGCTTGACGGATTACTACGGCAATGTTCTGACGGCGCGTTCCGGAATGCGTACGCCGGAGCAGGCGCGCGACGTGATCGCGCAGATCGCTGCGACTTTCGAAATCAGCCCGGGACGCACTTGGCGTTCGTTGGAGGACACTACCAATCAGCCCATCATCTCGTCTCACGGCGCCACTGCGGAATTTTGGCCGAGTTGGCAGCGTTCGTACGACTACTACCCGGAATCGGACCTCATCTGGCTTGATGCCGACACGAAAATCCGTGAGCTTAGCAAGGGACAAAAGTCGCTCGACGATTTCGCGAAGCTGTTTTTCGGAATCGATAACGGAAGCTACTCTACTGTCACCTATACCTTTGAAGATCTCGTCAAAGTCTTGAACACGGTACAGCCGTATGATTGGACAGGGTTCTTCCGCACACGGGTTTACCAGGTCGAGCCGGAGGTGCCGGAGAACGGTATTACGCAAGGTGGCTATCGGCTGGTTTACAACGACACCGAATCGGAGTGGATGAAGCATATGGACAAGTCTCGTCCCACGAGCTTCGCTACGTCAGTTGGGTTTTTGGTGAAGGGCGGTGGCGGTGATGATGATGATAGCGACAGCGGTCGGCCCGGAAGTATCACAGACGTGCGGTGGGATGGTCCGGCCTTCAAGGCAGGTATGACTCCAGAGATGCAACTGCGAGGCGTGAATGACCAAGCCTTCAGCGTGGCCAACCTCCGCGAAGCCATTGTTGCCGCCGAGAACAATCAAGCGCCCATCAAGCTTCTCCTGAAGCGGGGCAAGGAGCTCATTACCCTGACCGTGGATTACCACGGCGGACTCCGGTATCCGCACCTGCAAAGAGTCGAGTCGACACCCGATCTTTTGGATGCCATACTCGCGCCAGTGAAATAGGAGCCGAACACAACCTTCAGTCGCTTGGACGCTCCGCGAGTCGGAAACAGTTCTGCGTTTGACTTTCGCGTATGTCAGAGTACGCCAGAGAAAGACGGCGATAGGCGTGCGCATGACTGCGTGCATGACGGTGTGCACGACGAGATATCGGCCCGACGCCGCGGGTGCGCACTGCGCGTCGTGACCAGAATCACAGACGCCTGTGACTTCGATCATCGTCCTAGTAAGACATCCTAGTGATAATCACAAGATTCGACGTGGCATGAAGATGCCCCGGCAGTTGGCGCGCCGAGCCAATCGTTATTGTGGCGAAAGCGCGTTTCCCAGGCGTTTCGCCTTTGTCATCCTGAACGAAGCGAAGGACCTATGTTTTTGATCGCCGCACGCCAGATGCATAGGTCCTTCGCTTCGCTCAGGATGACAGCTCATTGTTTGATGACAACCCTGTGCTGGGTCACAGCCCAGTGCTGGATGACAGCGCATTGCTGGATTACAGCTCATGGCTTCGCGCCGGTCGTTGGAAGTCGAGACGAAACTGCGACGACAGAACGGAACAGAAAAGCTGATCCACTCATGAAGCGATTCAAGGACACAGAACACCTTATCCGGCTTGCGGCCGTCATCGTACTGGCTCTGATTGCATTTGTGGTCTTGCGAACCGCGCTCGTGCCTCACAGTTTTGGGCAGTACGGACACTACCGCGGCGACGCTATCGCCGAGATAGCCGCCCGGCCGGTTGCCTTTGCCGGTCACGAAACTTGCGAGGGCTGCCACACCGACGTGGTGGATGTGAAGAAGCAAGGCAAACATGTAGTGGTGGCTTGCGAAGCCTGCCATGGAGCGCAAGCCAAGCATGCAGAGGATCCCGGTTCGGTTCAACCCAAGAAACTGGATACGGCGGTGGTCTGCGCCCGTTGTCACGAGGCCAACAGCGCCAAACCAAGGGGATTTCCTCAGGTGGTTACGGCGGATCACTCCGGCGGGCTCGCCTGTGACACTTGCCATCAACCGCACCGCCCGAAAATTGAGACGGAGGTGAAGAAATAATGGATATCACTCGCCGTCGATTGCTGGTACTGATGCCTGCCGCCGCGGTGGCCTGGAAGTACGTTCTCGCGGGAACGCCGGAGGCCTCGCCCAACTATAAGCTGACGGATCACTGGTGGGGCATGTTGATGGATATCACCAAGTGCATCGGCTGTGGCACTTGCGTGCGCGCCTGCGCGGAGGAGAATGATGTTCCGGACGGCTACTACCGCACCTGGGTGGAGCGCTACCATCGGGACGATTTTAGGATTGAAAGGCCGGAGGTGGAAGCGCCCGATGGCGGCAAGCACGGTTACCTGCACGAGCGCGACGAAGGCGGCAAGAACTTCTTCGTGCCCAAGCTGTGCAATCACTGTGCGGAGTCTCCCTGCACGCAGGTGTGTCCGGTGGGTGCGACGTTCGACGGGCCGGATGGAGTTGTGCTGATCGACAAAAAGTACTGCCTGGGCTGCCGCTATTGCATCCAGGCGTGCCCCTACGGGTGCCGCTTCCTCAATCCCAAGACCAACACGGCGGAGAAGTGCACGCTGTGCTATCACCGGATCACTAAGGGACTGACCACCGCGTGCTGCGAGGTGTGCCCCACGGGCGCGCGCCAGTTGGCCGACTTGAAGAATCCCAAAGATCCGATTCATGAGTTCTTGAAGACCCATGCGGTTCAGGTTCTGAAACCGCAGATGGCTACCGGGGCGAAGGTTTTTTACAACGGCATGGACGGTTCGGTGCGATAAGGAGGCTCGTGCAAATACCCGTCGAAGGCTTCATGTACCCGAACGAAGTGGAGCTCCAATGGAGCATCCTGATCGTTCTTTATCCGTTCATCACGGGACTGGTGGCCGGGGCGTTTATTCTGGCCTCGCTCGAACGCGTGTTCCAAGTGCAGGCAGTGAAGCCGACGTATCGACTAGCCCTGCTCACCGCACTTGCTTTTTTGTTGGTTGCCCCCCTGCCGCTGCAACTGCACCTGGGACATCCGGAACGTTCCCTGGAAATGTATCTGACGCCGCACGGTTCCTCGGCCATGGCGATGTTCGGCTTTGTTTATCTCTGGTACCTGATGGCGGTGCTGCTGTTGGAGATATGGTTGGACTACCGGCGCGACATTGTAGTGATGTCCCAGAAAGAGAGGGGCTGGAAGCGCCTGGTCTATCGCGTCCTGACTCTGGGCTCCAGCAATATCAGCGAACGTTCGCTGCATATCGATGAGCGACTCGGGTATTTCATCACGCTGATTGGCATTCCCTCCGCGTTTCTTCTGCACGGATATGTCGGCTTCATTTTTGGCTCGGTCAAGGCGAACCCCTGGTGGTCATCGCCGCTGATGCCGATCGTGTTTGTGTTCTCGGCCATGGTGTCGGGCATTGCCGCGGTCATGTTGATTTACATGTTCTCTTCGCGGTTGCGCGGGCGGGAGATCGACATGCGCTGCCTGGACACGATCGCGCGCTATCTGCTCTACACCTTCATCATCGACTTCAGCCTGGAGATGCTGGACCTGCTGCAAAGAATCTATGAGGCCGACGAGTCTTTCCGCAGCCTGGATTTCATGGTGCATACGCGCTTGTGGACATCCCAGGTGATCGTCCAGATCCTGCTGGGCACGGTAACGCCCATTGCGCTGATCGGTCTGATCCAGTTTGTGAGGCTCGCCGAGGCCACGCGCAAGCGGATCTATGGAACAGCCGGATGTTTGACTCTGATGGGCATCTTTGCCATGCGCTGGAACGTGGTGATCGGCGGCCAGCTTTTCTCCAAGAGTTTTCTCGGGTACACCACTTACAAGATGGCCTTCGCCACGCGAGAAGGGTTGTTACCCGCGCTCATACTCATGATTCTTCCCTTTGTCATTCTGTGGGTTCTGGTGAAACTCCTGCCACCCTGGCTGGAGTCAAGCCCGGCGCCCGCCATCAGCGCCGCCGCTCCGGCGCGGGGAATCAACTAGCTCCGACGCAACGGGACAGATGCGGAGAAGCAAATGGCGCAAGTGCACGACGGGATCGCGTTGGATGTGGAGCAAGTCAACGAACGACTGCGCGAACTGGAACGGCGCGTCTCCGCATTAGAGGAGCAGCGGGAGAAGCCGGCTCCTGTAGAGGCTGAAGCTGCCCGTGCCGCCCAACCGCTTCCCGCGATGCTGCCGGCACAACCCCAGTTGGAACGACCGGCTGCGGCCGTGCCTGTGTTCGGAAAGGCGATCCTCGCCATCGCCGGGGCTTACCTGCTCCGTGCTATTTCTGAGTCGGGCACGTTGCCACACTTGCCGGTGCTGGCCGTCGCCATTCTGTACGCGGGCATGTGGCTGGTCTGGGCCGTCCGGATTCGCGCTAAGAGTCACATTGCCAGCGTCACCTACGGAGTCACGTCCGCATTGATCTTCGCGCCTCTGCTGTGGGAGGGCACAGTACGTTTCCAGGTTCTGCCACCAAGCGTCACGGCAGCTCTGCTGGTGGCGTTCGTTGTACTTGCGCTGGCGCTGGCCTGGCGGCAAAACCTGCAAGTGATACCGTGGGTGGCAACGTTGGCGGCGGTGGCCACGGCTTTGGCGCTCATCGTCGAGACGCATGAGCTTGTGCCCTTTACGGCTGCGCTGCTGGCCATAGCCTTGGCCACTGAAGTTGTTGCTTGCCTGGGGCACAGGCTCAGTCTGAGAGCGGTTCCCGCGTTGCCGCGGATTTGGCGGTTTGGCTGCTCGTCTATCTCCTGGCAGCTCCCGAGGGCGTTCCGGCTGGATATCGTCCCATCGGCGCAACCACGCTGACGGGGCTGTGCTTTGCGCTGCTTGCCATCTACTTGGGAAGCATTGGGATTCGCAGCTTCGCGTTGCGCAATCGCCTCACTATCTTTGAAATCGCGCAGGGCGTGGTGGCGTTTGTGGTTGCGAGTTGGGGATCTCTCCGCGCCAGCCAGGGCGCTTCGGCGCCGACGCTCGGCGTCTTTTTCCTGTTGGCAGCAGGGGTGTGCTACTGGGGCGCGCTGTCGCGGTTCGTGGCGGACGCATACACGCGAAATCGCCGGGTGTGCGCGAACTACGCAGCCGCACTTCTGCTGGCGGGAAGCTTCATGCTTTTTCCTGAAGGTTTCCAGGTACCTTTCTTGTGCCTGGCGGCAGCGACCACAGCCTTCCTGTACTCACGCACCGGCAAGCTCAGCCTCGGCATGCACGCATCCTTTTATCTGGCGGCGGCGGCAGCCAACTCGCCTTTTCCGAGTTATGCGCAAAACGCTCTGGCGGGGACCGTGCCTGGGAACCCGGACTGGCGAGTTTGGGTGGTGGCCGTTTCGGCCTTCGTCTGCTACGCCATCGGGTCGCGGGTTTCCGGAGATAAAGTTAAGCGGCGGCTGCTTTGGGTAGTTCCGGCAGTGCTGTTCAGTTTCGCAGCGGCAGCTCTGGCTACTGTTGCGATCGTGTGGCTCGCCTCGGGTCGCGTGGGGCTGATCGCTTCGCGCCTTTCGGTGGTTCGGACGGTGGTGACATGTTTGCTTGCCCTGGGGCTGAGCTATCTCGGTTCTCGTTCGAAACGCGTCGAACTGCGCTGGGTTGCCTACGCTGCTGTCGCTTTTGGCGCCCTGAAACTCTTGTTCGAGGATTTGCGATTCGGCAATGCCGGATCGCTTGTGGTCTCGCTTCTTTTCTATGGGCTCATTCTGATCCTGATTCCGCGGCTGACTCGGCTGGGACAGGCCGAACCCTGACATCCGTGCCGGACTCATCACGCGGTTGCGGCCATAAGTATGATCTGTCATCTTGACCCTGAGCGTGGCCGAAGGGGAAAAACCTATGCATTTGCGCGGTCAATTACATAGGTCCTTCGCTTCGCTCAGGATGACAGCGTGGATTTATGCTCAGGATGACAGCGTGGATTTATGCCACGAACTTGCGGACACTACACTAGGTCGCGGTCTGCAAGATGACCACTAGCCTTCGCGGTCCATGCGCGCCCTGCACCAGAATTTTTTCGATATCGGCCGTGCGGCTGGAGCCGCTGATGACGCACGCGAACGAGTTGCTGGTCGAGTTTTCGTTCCTGTGAGACGCGGCTCAGGGCAGTGGCCAGATCGGGAACCAGTTGCGCCACAGTCGCGTAAACGATGTGACAGGGGGCGATCACCGAGGCGCCTCGCCCGCCGCACGAAGCGGTCACCAGAATCGACCCGGTTTGTGCGATGAGAGCTTCGGCGAGCGTGACCGTGGCCTGCGAAGCTTCGCCCGGCGCGCCTTGACTGGACCAGCGGATCGCCCGAGCAGGCGCGGCCAGTTCGATGAGCCGGCGCAGCGATGGATCGTCTTGCACGAAAGTTTCTCCCTCAGGCAGCGACTGGAGAACTTTCGAAAGCTGTCGCGCACTTGCGGCAGAATCGGCGGTCAGCGCGCATTCCATGAGGTTGGCAACGCATTCCTGCTGGAAGCGCTCGAGAGGATTAACGATTGGCTCAAAGATGACTGGCTCAAAGATCACGCGGCCCGACGCCATCGCCGCCGGCTCCGGGACTACGGTGCGCAATCCAGCGCGAATCCGCTCCAGAATCCGGTCGCGGCTTGGATTTTCAGTTTGCGATTCTTTGCTTCGTTAGTTTGTTGCGTCAAGGCCTTTTCTCCAACGCGCACGAAATGATTCGGATGGCAGCGGCACGGGCGAGCGATAACGGTTCCACACCCGCATCGGGTCGAGGATCGATCCCGCAAGCCCCAGTCCGTAGATCATGCGCAGAGCCTTGCGCATCGACCAGCCACCGAGCGCGTAAATCCGAGGATGAAGCATGGCGCAGCGCCAAGCCCGGAACATCAGCCGCTCACTCGACTTTGTGGCTCCCGCCTCGGTGGCGTTGCGGCGGTTTTGCAGCAGGTGGTGATGCAGATCGATTTTCACCGGACAAACGCTGGTGCAAGCGCCGCACAGCGACGACGCGTAGGACAGGTGTTTGAACTCCTTGATGCCATTCAGATGCGGCGTAAGCACGCTGCCGATCGGTCCGGGATAGGTCGTGCCATAAGTGTGTCCTCCGACGTGGCGGAAGACGGGACAGATATTCAAGCAGGCGCCACAGCGAATACAGTGCAGCACCTCGCGCTGTTCCGCATCGGCCAGCAACTGGCTGCGTCCGTTGTCCACCAGCACCACATGGAATTCTTCCGCGTCCGTCCACTTCGCCCGGCTGGCGCGGACCGCCGATCAGCGTGCCGTAGGTCGTGATTCCCTGCCCCGTGCCGGAGGTGGCCAGCACCGGCCATAACACGGCCAGATCCTCGAGCCGGGGAATGACTTTCTCAATGCCGGTGACCACCACGTGAATGCGAGGAACGCTGGTGCACAGGCGGCCATTGCCTTCGTTGGTGGAAATGGCAATGACGCCGGCGTCCGCCACCAGAAAATTCGCGCCCGAAATGCCCATTTCGGCGGCAAAGAAGGCCTGGCGCAATATGCGGCGCGCTGCCGCCATCAAATACGCCGGATCGTCGCTGTCGATTGCCGGGTCCAATTTTTCGCGAAACAACTTGGCGATTTGGCCGCGGTTGAGATGCATGGCGGGGGTGACGATGTGGTAGGGCGGTTCATCGCGCAACTGCACAATGAACTCGCCAAAATCGGTTTCCCAGACCTTGATGCCAGCCTTCTCCAGTGCCGGGCTGAGGTGGATTTCTTCCGTCACCATGGATTTCGACTTCACCACGGTGCGCACACCGAGCCGCGTGGCAAGGTTCTTCACATAGGTGCAGGCCTCTTCGCTATTGGCCGCCCAGAAAACATGTCCGCCGCGCGCAATCACTTTTTCTTCGAACTGAAGAAGGTAGCGATCCAGATGATTGATGGCTTCCCGCTTAATCTCCTGGCACTTCTGGCGAGCGGCTTCCCAGTCCTTGATGCGCGCGCGCCCTTTGAGGTGTGCTGCATCGTAGCTGTCCATGCCGCGCTGAATGATTTCGCGGTGCACCAGGTCCGCCGACTTCACGGCGGCGTCCTGCAGGAAGCGTTGTGCCGCGGTTTGGCTCACGATTTCTCCTGACCCATGCTTTCCTGCGTGCGAGCTCTCCTGCGCGAGGATGCTGGCAAGATGAATGGTGCGGGTGGGCGCGTGGCGTTTGCCCAGGATTCCTTGCAGGTGCAACAGACAACTGGGATCGATCGCGGTCACGAACTCGGCGCCGGTCGCGGCCACACTCTCAGCCTTGGAAGTTCCCATGGCGGCGGAGATGTCGGAAAACTTGGCGGCAAAGGTTCCGCCAAAACCACAGCATTCCTCGGAGCGGACCATTTCAATCAGCTTCAGCCCCTCCACCTGGCGCAAAAGCTGCAGAGGCTCGTCGCGCAAGTGCAGCTCGCGCAGCCCGTGGCAGGAGGCGTGATAGGTAACGGTGTGAGGGAAAGTTGCGCCGACTTGGGTGACAGCGGCGACCTTCACCAGAAATTCCGAAAGCTCAAACGTGCGGCTGGCAACGGCGAGGGCGTCCTCACGCAACGAACTCTTAGCCAGCAGATCGGGGTAAAACGTGCGAACCATGGTGGCGCAGGAACCGGAGGGGCAGACGACCACCTCGGCATGCTTGAAAACTCGAACGAAATTCTCCGCACACGGCCGCGCCTCGTTCCAGTACCCGGTGTTGAAAGCAGGCTGGCCGCAACAAGTCTGATCTTCGGGGAACTCGACTGCGTACCCAATCCGGCGCAGCACCTTGACCGTGTCGACCGCCACCTCGGGCAGCAGTTGGTCCACGAAGCAAGGGACGAATAGCGATACTTTGCGTTTCACGAGTTCAACCTTCAGACAATCCAATCTTTAGGCGATGGCAGCTTCTTGCGCGGGCCGCCCGGATCCACACGCTCACCGCTCTTGATTTGCTGTGTCCAGCCCCTAAAGGGGCATCTGATTTTGAAGAACTTGCGGCATCGCTAAAGCGATGCCCTGATACGAATCTACCGCAGCACCAGACGGGTGAACGGAAATACATACGCCTGGAGGGTCACCATAATTCCGACCAACGCCGCGAGCGCAATGCTGTGGAAGAAGACGTAACGCAGGATGTCGCCTTCGTGTCCGTACCACTCGGTGGCGGTGCTGGCCACGACGATGCTCTGGGCATCGATCATCTTGCCCATGACCCCACCCGAACTGTTGGCTGCGCCCATCAGGATGGGAGAGAGTCCGATCTGCTGCGCGGAGATCTTCTGCAGGCTGCCGAACAGCACGTTGGACGCGGTGTCGGAACCGGTCAGGGCCACGCCCAGCCAGCCCAGCAAGGTGCCGAAGAACGGATACAAATGTCCGGTTCGCGCGAACGCCAGGCCCATAGTGGCATCCACGCCCGAGTAGCGGGTCATGATGCCGATCGAGAGCATGGCGGCGATGGTCATCAGCGAGAACCGGATATGCCATATGGTTTGAAACCACATGGCGACGATCTTCGGGAGCGAGAGGCCCATGATGAAGCCGGAGATGATCGCCGCGAACAGAATGCCCGACCCCGTGGCGGAGAGCCAGTTGAGGCCGAACACTGCGCCCTCAGGCGTAGGTTTCACTACCACCGGGGGCATGCGTTGGGACAGCTTGTTGAGACCGGTCACAGGAAAGTTCGGGTTGGTGATCTTGCTCGGCGGAGTCGACCAGGTGCTCATGGACGTGAACACCTTTTCCGGAGTATTCATGATCTTCTTGCCGGTGTTCGTGCCCCAGCAGAAAACGAATACGCTGAGCACCAGCCACGGCAGCCATGCGCGCGCGACCTCGCCGCGGCTGTAACCGTGCTGACCGCGAGCGGCGCGCTGCTCACCTTCCTCCTCACCCTCGTGCCCCCAAATCTTTTTCGGCTGCCATATCTTTAGGAACAGGATAAGACACGCCATCGAGATGATGGCCGCGCCGATATCCGTCAGCCACGGCCCGTGGAAGTTCGAAATCAGGAATTGCGGGATGGCGAAGGTAACCCCGGCCACCGCAACGGCCGGCCAGATTTCCTTCATCCCTTTGTACCCTGCGTACGCCCACACCAGCCAGAAGGGCACCAGCACGGAGAAGAATGGCAGAATGCGGCCAACCTGTGCGCCCAGAGTGAACTCCGAATAGCCGGTGACCGCGGCGAGGGCAATGATGGGCGTGCCGAGCGCGCCATAGGCTACGGGTGCAGTATTGGCGATGAGCGACAAGCCCGAGGCCTGCAGCGGCTTAAAGCCCAGGCCGATGAGAAGCGCCGCGGTCACCGCGACCGGCGTTCCGAACCCGGATGCGCCCTCAAAGAACGCGCCGAAGGAAAAGGCGATCAGCAGCAGTTGCAGGCGCGTGTCCTGGGTGATGCCGGTCATGCTCTGCTGCAAGACCTTGAAGCGGCCGGTCAGCAGCGTCATGCGGTACAGGAAGATGACGTTCAGGATGATCCAGCCGATAGGGAACAATCCATAGCAGGCACCGTAAATGGCGGTGATGCTCGCCATTTTGACCGGCATATGGAACAGGCCGGTGGCGATCACTAGCGCCGTGACCAGTCCCAAGAAAGCGGAGTAGTGAGCTTTCATCCGGAAGATGGCCAGAGTCCCGAGGAGCACGATCACCGGCAGCGCGGCAACAATGGTCGAAAGCCACCAGTGACCGAAGGGGTCGTAGCCTTGCTGCCAAGGCTTGGTGGGCGTCGTGCCGGTCCAGGCAAGGACGACGATTGCGGCCGTGACTAAGGCCATTAGGATGGCGGGAATCGGGCTTCCGGCTTCCGGCTTGGTGGCCGGAGATGGGGAGGATGGAGGATTTGCTACGACGGACATAAGCACCTCGTTTGTATCTGCCGCAAGCGGCGCACCCAGGCAATCGCACTAGCCAGCCTGTACCGACATCGGGGAGTCGTCGAGTCGGCGAAGGAGTGTATAGCTGGATCCGAAGTCTCTCAACCTGACGAGCCTTTGCAGCCCGGAAGAGCGGAGGAACTGGTTGTCGTCAGAATTTTTGAGACTAGCTTGGCCCATGGAGCAAGATCCATTTTAGGATGCAGTTCAGCCTGAGTTCCTGGCTGCAACGGCGGATTGTAACACAGCCGCTGCTCGATCATGCGTCGTTTGCAATCGGAAAGCAGAGAAAGCGAGAGGAAGAAGCGATTGGGGTTATGTTGGAGCCGACGGTTAGAAATTAAAGCGATAACCCAGAATCATTTTGGCAATCAAGTGGTCGGTCGCACCGGTGAGACCCACGCCGAGGCCGAAATTGATCTCCCATTGCGGTGCGATATTTAAATCAATCGCGGGGAAAATCTGGTGCTGCTGTTGCGAGACCGCATCGAATCCCGTCACTGGGCCGACCGAACCGTAATACTCCAGACCTCCAGCAATTTTCGGCATGAAATCGTAACTAAATTTGAAGTTTGGCGAAAAGACAACGCCTTGGTTCACGCTCGCACCGTGGAAAGACCGGTCAAGCGTGGGGTTCAGGGACCAATACCATCGGCCGACTTTCTGGTCCACGATCGGACGGATTTCCCATGTCCATGTGTCCACCGAATATTGCCGTCTCTGGTAGCCGATTTCATTCGAGAGGCTCACACCGACGGGCCAGTGCCATTTCTTAGGGACGGCAACGCGCGGCCGGATGTGATCCCCGACCCACTGCCAGCTCTGACCCTCGGTTATGGAAGTGAAAATGTAAAAGCCGCACTCGAACCAGTCATTGAAGCCGTGGGTGATCTCGACGGTCTCATGCTCGGCGTGATTGGTGGGATAAACACCATCGACGATCGCCTTCGAGCCGTCGATCGTGAAGTTGCTATGGAGCTCAACCATGGTGTGTCCGGGATCGATGAGGTCGGACCCGTACACCTGGATTTCGTAGTTGTCTTGAGCCCGTGCGTGGGCGGCAGCCAAGATGAAGGTCAGAAATGCGATCGCGAGAAGGCAGCGGCGCACAAGACCGCTGCGGAAAACAAGGCCCCAAATAGCCACTTGTGAGGGGGCAGGGTCTTCGGGAGATCGGCTGGAAACGCTGAAGAACTGCGAAATGGGCCCGTCCCAGTACACTGCGCATTCTGGCATTGATGCAACTTAGCGCGCCGCGTGAGGGAACATGTACAACTTGTCATTTGTTCGCCACGCCGAATTTATTGTATAGCCGATAATCTTCCTCATGGGACGTTGTGCAACGCCGAGCTTGCGAATTTGCAAAAGTAGCACGGTGTTTCCCTTAAGCCAGGTTGGCATCGGGTACGGAAAGGAGAACACCAAAAAGACCCGCCACCCCACTTACCAGTTCCGAATCAGCCATCGCGCTTGCGCTTTGAGCGCGTTGATTTTGATCGCACCTGGCGTTCTTCAAGCCCTTGGTCAGGCATACGAAACGGTGGGGCTCTAAGCCGGTCTGGCTAAATGTTGCCGCAGCGTTTCGCGCTCCAATTCTCCCTCCCAACGCGCCAGGACCAGCGTCGCTACTCCGTTCCCAATCATGTTGACCACGGCTCTGAACATACTCAGGAAGCGGTCGATTCCGAGAATTAATGCCATGCCCGCAACGGGAATGGTTGGGATCACAGAAAGCGTGGCCACGAGCGCGATGAAAGATGCGCCCTGTACGCCGCTGGCCCCCTTGGAGGTGAGAACCGCTACCGCGAGAATGGTGAGTTGCTGGGTCAGAGTCAGATGGGTATTGGTCGCCTGCGCCACGAATAGAGCAGCCATGGTCATGTACAGACTTGTTCCATCGGTGTTGAAGGTAAAGCCGGTTGGAACCACCAGCCCCACCAGAGACTTGGAGCAACCGAGTCTCTCAAGCTTGGCCATCAGATTCGGGATTGCGATCTCGGATGAACTTACCGCTAACACCAGCAGGATCTCTTCCTTGATGTATGCCAGAAAGCGAAAGATGTTGAAGCTGGCGGCCCAGGCGATGGCGCCGAGTACGATCACGACAAAGAGCACCGAGGTGAGCCAGAAAGTTCCGATCAACTTGGCCAGTGGACCCAGGGAAGCCAGGCCGAACTTGCCGACCGTGTATGCCATTGCGCCGAAGGCTCCAATCGGGCGCGAATTTCATCAGAATGTTCACCACTCGGAATACGACATGAGTGAGGGAGTCGACGAGTTCGACCAGCGGCTTGGCTCGGGCTCCGGCGGCCGACAGCGCAAAGCCGAACAGTAAGGCCACGAAAACTACTTCGAGGATATCTCCTTTGGCGAAGGCGTCGAACACCGTCGTCGGGATGATGTGCATCAGAAATTCGGTGACGCTTTGCGTTTTTGCCTGGCCGGCATAGTCGGCGACTGCCTTGGCGTCGAGCGTGGCGACGTTTACGTTAAAGCCGCTGCCCGGACGCACGACGTTGCCCACCACGAGCCCGATCAGGAGGGCAATGGTGGAAACGATTTCGAAGTAAACGAGCGCCATGCCGCCGACGCGGCCAACTTTTTTCAGGTTCTCCATGCCGGCGATTCCGGTGACCACCGTGCAGAAGATGATCAGAGTGATGATCATCGTAATCACGCGAATGAAAGCGTCGCCCAGCGGCTTCATGGCAATCGCGCGGGCCGGGGCCACGTAGCCCAGCACAATGGCCAGGGCAATGGCCACCAGCACCTGCACCCAGAGTTCGCGGTAGAAAGGCAACTTGCTGGATGTCGGCGGTGCGGCGTTGGCAAGACCCGCTTGCGTGGGTGTAAGGGTCTCCATCGTTGGTCGTCTGATCGTCTGTCCTAAGATGTTTGTCGTTAACTCGTATCTCGGAAAAAGAACCGAATTGCTAATGGCTCTCTTTCTAACTAATGGCTCTATCTCGCAGGTTCAGGTTCAAGCGTGCGCACCAGCCACGGAATGATTACCTCTTTGAAGATGCGCGGATCGGGCCACACACCAACTTGCCGCCCGAGATGCCCGCCGTGAGGATTGATCCATGCTTCTTTCGGCACGTCGCCTTTGCTCAGCAGCAGATATTCGTCGTCGATGGGAACCTGGGTGTCGTTGACTCCCGCGAGTATCAACATGGGCGCCATCGGCTTGCCCAGCAATCCCTGTTGCACCAGCGACATCTTCGGCAGATACTCCGCCCATTTCCTCCAGCGTGTTCACGCTTTCCAAAATGTCATCAGCGCCGGGTACCTGATCGAACAGATATTCGCGATTGCCGAGCAGAGAGTTCATCAGAAAATCTTTCGTGAAAGAATTTATCGATCAGGCGGCGACTGCGCGCTTGCTCCACGCAGCCGCGCGTGCTCGACGATTGCCATCTTCGTGGCCCAGTACGCTCCCCAGCTCACGCCGTGCATGGCAACGCGGTTCTTGTCGATCTCGGGACGGGATTGCGATGTAATCGATCACGCGCGAGAACAAGCGCTCGGAAGTTTCACTGACTTTGATCGGCGTTCTGCCCAGTTCCGGGGCCATCGACCGCGAGATAACCGACTCCGAAAGGAAGGATCGCGCTGAAACTCTCGGCAAGATCTTCTTTGCGGCTATCCAGACCATTCACCGCGATTACCAGCGGCACCGGGCCTTTTGCATTCTTCGGCAAGCGCAGGTAGCCGATGATTTCTTTTCCTTCAAACGGAATTTTCACGATTTCGAGCGGAGGATCCCAGAAGCGGGCGTGCGCCAGGAAGGCCTCGATGGCTTTTTCATACGAGCGCTGCTTGCCGGGAGACGCGGGAATCGGCCAGCGTCCGAAGGAATAAAGCCGCCAGGCGCGGATGTAGTCGGCGTTCGCTTTCACCGGGTCGGTTTTCTCCAGCGACTTGGCCTCATTCATGTAGCGATCGGCCACTCCCATAAAAGCCGCCGCCCACTCGTCTTTATCGCGAGTATGGATGGAGTTGAAGGCTTCCTTGACGTCGGCGGGATCAAGTCCGATGAGCGGGTACTGTCCCACCTCGGCGCGATGGACGGCTTCGGCCTTGATTTCTTCGATGGTGCGCTCGGGCCGCTGCTGCGAGAAGCAAGGGGTACTCAGCGGGAAGATCAGAGCCAGAACTATTGCCAATGACAGAGTTAGTCGCAGGGGCGGGTGACGATGCGCGGATGGTGCTGACACAGGATGAATTTCCTTTCCAGTTGGAAAAAGATGGGGCCAGAGGGCGAGTCCGACCCCGATTTACGAACCCTGCGCGATCAGAAAATAAGCTTCAGGCCGAGTTGAACCGAGCGCGGGCCTCCCGAACCCACGGCCGGGTTGGCGGCGGCGACGTCCGGAGTGGCGCAGCCGCAACCGAAGCCACCCGCGGAAGGATCATTGAAGCCGAAACCATTCTGGCCGCCGTAGGGGTTGGCGAAGTTGGGATGGTTGAAAATGTTGAAGAACTCAGCCCGGAACTGGGCGCGGAAGCGCTCGCCAAAATGCCAGTTCTTCGCCAGCGAGAAGTCCACATTGCGGAAACCGGAATCGGGGAAAATGTTGCGTCCCATGGTGCCGAAGGTTCCCAGTGGCGGAGGAATCATAATGGAGTTGCCTTTCGCGTAGCATCCGTAAAAGGCCAATGATTCGGTTGCTGCACCCGGGGATCCTCCATCCAGCGCGAGAGCTTTTGCATTGCAGGCCGGATTGCTAGTCGGGGCGGACGGAGCATTCTGTCCGGGGAAGAATGGAGTGCCTGTCGGCCCCGACTTGAAGTCGTCGGGGTTTCCATAGAAATTCCACCGGATGGGGCTGTTCGCTGGAGGACTAACGGGCAACGGACCTATGCCGGCAGCATCGGTTCCCTCATCCATCGCCCCCCAGTGTTGCGGACTTTGCAAGGTGACGATGGAGTTGAGTTCCCAACCTTCCAGGGTCTGGGCGTAGCCCTTCTTGCCGGGGATAGCGTAGGTGAGCGAAAGGGTGAGGCGATGCCGCACATCGAAATCGCTGTTGGCGTATTCAGCGCCCGGGTTATAAGCGTTCTGCGGCAGTCCCGATCCGTAGCCGAAATCCCAGTTTGCGCCCACGTCATCGAGAGAGTGCGACCAGGTGTAACCGGCCACCATGCTCAAGCCATGATAGTTTCTGGAGTTCAGCGTTACTTGCAGGCCGTTGTAATTAGACCGATAGATGTTCCCCATCTGGAAGATGTTACTTAGATATGGGAACTTCGTGTGAACGGTCCCACCTCGGGGGCGACTTGGCAGGCAACGTTGTTCGCGGTGTCGTAAAAGCCCTTCACCAGTGCATCCGTCGTGCAAGCACTGACGTTTGCGGCCGGCCAGCCCGATCCCACCGGCGGCTGATTAATGTCGCGAATGCCGGTTAAATTCCCACCGTGGTTACCGACGTAGGCCATCTCCAACGTAAGGTTCGGGGTAAACGCGTGTTGCATACTCAGGGTCCAGTTCCACACGTAGGGAGTGGTCAGGTTACGGTCCACGCTCATGATCGGGCAGGGACTGGCATTGCAATCGATGGTCGTAGTGTTGCCGTAAACCGGACCATTGTCCCAGGGGAAATTCGGGAACACAGTAATGTTTCCGGTGTTGATGGTGCCGCCCAGAATGATTCCCTCGGTTGGAACGCTACCCGGCCCAAAGGCATTGTTGAACGCAATGAAGGACTGCCAGTTGACCGTCTCGTAAGTCAGTCCCATTCCACCGCGTAACACCGTCTTCCCGGTTCCCGTGGTGTCCCACGCAAAGCCCACATGCGGGCTAAAGTTTTTGTGATCGGGCTTGTACAGGGTGCTGATTGCGTTGGTGCCGGTCTGCACCTGCACTAACCCAAAGTTCGGATCGAAGTTACCCAGAAGGTTATGATCTTCCCCCGGAACGGAGCTGAACTCATAGCGCACCCCAAGGTTCGCCGTAAAGTTCCGCGCGACCCGCCAGTCATCCTGGAAAAATAACCCATAGGCCCAGTTGTGCAGGTGCAGCGTCGGATTCCCCACTTCCAGTGAGGCCTTGACCGGCGCACCGGAAAAAAAGTCCTCCAAGGTCGTGGTATTGAGAGGCACACTCGGATTGCCAGGAGTCGGCGTGTTTGCCCCCAGGAAGGTAATGCTGCCACGGGCATTGCCGTAGGCTGCGTTGGTGACCCGATTGCGATGGAACTCCGCCCCGAATTTCAGCGCATGCTTGCCGGCGGTGTAGGAAACGTGATCGATGGCCTGTGTGATGGAGTCGGGGCCCTGGAACTTTGGCCATTTGAAGCCACCCAGTCCCGGAAAGAAGTAGCCGCCAAACGAGATGCGCGGCAGTCCGCCCGAAAATGGACCGGAGACGCCAGTGTCGAGCCCGTAACTGGACGCGGGCGTGTTGAGATCGCCCGGCAATGTCGGCTGGTAAAGGCGGTTATATCCAACGCGCGCTTCATTCACCCAACGGGCACTGGGAGTCCATGCCCAACTTCCGCCAACCACCTGGGCGCGCGTGTGAATCTTCGACCGCCACTTCGATTGCAACTCCGGAAAGTCTTCGACCGTTCCCGAGTTGTTCCCGAAGAAGTACATCCCGCTGATGCGGTGGTTTTGGTTGACGTTGAAATCCACTTTGCCGATCGCATTGTAGATGGTGACGTCGTTGGAGAAACCATTCGAGATATTGATGCTCTGAGTATTGTTCGTGGGGAAGCCAGTTCCGTTGCATGTAATCGTGGAAGTGACCGTAAGACCTGAGGTTGGCGTGCACCCCGCGATTTGCATGCTGGCAATGCTCGGCGTGATTCCTTGCCCTACGAGATCATGGATCGCGTCGGTGATGCTGTTGGCGCAGTCGCCGGTTACGGTGGATAAGGCAGTTGCCGGCGTCGCTCAGCGAGGCGGGCCATAAAGGGGCTGGTGACGCCTCCGAAAGAGTTTCCTACGTCATAGATCTGCCCTTCGTAAGCGCCAAAGAAAAAGAGCTTTGTCTTTGACAATCGGGCCGCCGACGCTGCCGCCGTATTGTTCCAGTGTTCTGCCGAGCTTGGCGTTGGGGACCGTGTTGAAAAAGTTGCGAGCGTCGGTCACGCCGTCACGGCCAAACGCGAACGCCGTGCCATGAATCTGGTTGGTGCCGGACTTGAGGCCGACGTTAACCACCGCTCCCGGCTTCCACCCGAATTCGGCCGGCGCCAGTTCTTCCACGTTAAACTCCTGAATCGAGTCGATGGGCAGAATGGTCGCCGAATCGCCAGCGATGCCGGCGCCGTTGATAATGGCTTGGCCGGAATAGGGCTCGCTGTTGAACAGGCCCTCAACGAAGTAGGCGTTGTCTTCCGCGCGCAGTCCGTTCGTGCTCGTCGTCGAGAATCCGCCGCCGGGATATCGCTCCACACCGGGACGCAACTGGAGCAGGTTCTCGTAGTTGCGGCCGTTCAGCGGCAGATCGTTGATCTCGGCGTTGCTCAGCGTGCCGCCCAAAGTGGAGGATGTGGTGTTGACCAGCGGAACCTCCTCGCTGACGACCACCGTCTCGGAAACCTGCCCGGTCGATAGCGTGATGTCGACGCGGACATCCTGCGCAACTTCCAAGACGATGTTTACGCGCTCCACGGTCTTGAAACCCTTCGCTTCGGCACGGACTTTGTAAACTCCGGGCTGTAACTGCGGGGCGACGTAGCTTCCGGAGTCATCGGTGGTTATGGTTCGAGTCGTGCCGCGCTGTACATCGGTGACGACTACCGCAGCTCCCGCCACATTGGCGCCGGACTGATCGCTAACGGTCCCGAGAATGCGGCCCGTCGTGGTTTGGGAAAACATGGGAAGAGAGATGGCAAGGACCACACAGACGATCCCTAAAACCCGAATGCCGTTCAACGGAGAATGCATTGCAGCCTCCAATAGGGGGATAGAACGTTTTTCTTGGTCCGGACACCCATATTACCGAAGCTGGTTTCTGTAGCGAATCAAGTGCGATTGGAAGATATACCTTGACGCGGTCTACCAGTCAAGTAGTATTGTGGTCCGACCACAAGACAGCCGTCCCTCCCAGAAACTGCTGGCTTAGGCTTGGACATCTTGGGCATTGGCTACCCCAACTAGTAAGGTGGAGAATCCATCATGGCAATAGCGACCATCAATCCCGCAACCGGCGAAGTCGTGAAAACTTTCGAGCCTCTCACTGCGGCGCAAATTGAGCAGAACATTGCAATTGGCGGCGTCCGCGTTCCGAAAACATCGGCGGACTTCATTCGCGGAACGCGCAAGCAAGATGATGCGCGCTGCCGAGATTTTGGAAAAGGAAAAAGACGATTGCGCCCATTTGATGACGCTCGAAATGGGCAAGCCCCTGAAGGCCGCAGTGGGCGAGGCGCGGAAGTGCGCCACCGGATGCCGCTACTATGCGGAAAATGCCGAGAAATTCCTGGCCGACGAAATTGTGGAGACTGGAGCAAAGCGCAGTTTCATCCGCTATTTGCCGATTGGTCCCATCCTGGCCATCATGCCGTGGAACTTTCCCTTCTGGCAGGTGTTTCGTTTTGCCGCGCCGGCACTGATGGCGGGCAATGTCGGACTGCTGAAGCACGCTTCGAACGTTCCGCAGTGCGCGCTGAAGATCGAGGACATTCTTCGCCGCGCCGGTTTTGCCGAAGGCGAGTTCCAGACGCTGCTGATCGGCTCGGGGCCGGTCGATGGCATCCTGAAGCGATCCCCGTGTCGTCGCCGCGACTTTAACGGGCAGCGAGCAGGCGGGGGTTCAGGTCGGAGTTTCCGCCGCCAAGCGCATCAAGAAAGTCGTGCTCGAACTGGGCGGCAGCGACCCTTTCATCGTGATGCCCAGCGCCGATCTGGATGCGGCTGTCGCCACTGCGGTCGAGGCGCGGATTCAAAACAACGGGCAGTCGTGCATCGCGGCCAAGCGCTTTATCGTGTCGGAAAAAATTGCCGACGAGTTCGAGCGCAAGTTCGTCAAACGCATGCAGGACTTGCGCGTGGGCGATCCGTTCGAGGAGAGCACGCAACTCGGTCCGCTGTCCAGCGCGGACGCTGTTACTACGCTTGATGCCGATGTGAAAAAAACTGTGGCCGCGGGTGCGCGCGTGCTGACCGGGGGCCATCCGTTGGATCGTCCCGGCAACTTCTACGCGCCGACGGTGCTGACCGACATTCCAAAAGATTCGCCGGCCTACAAGGAAGAATTTTTCGGCCCCGTGGCGTCAATCTTTCGCGTGAAAGATGTGGATCAGGCCATCCAGATCGCCAACGACAGCCGCTTCGGGCTGGGTGCCAGCGCTTGGACCAACGATCCCGCGGAAACCGAAAGATTCATCAACGAACTCGATGCCGGCATGGTTTTCCTGAACAAGATGGTGTCGTCCGATCCGCGCCTGCCCTTCGGTGGGGTGAAGTATTCAGGCCACGGGCGCGAACTGGCCGTGCAAGGGATCCGCGAGTTTGTGAACATCAAGACGGTTTGGATTCAGTAGATGCAGCATTTGTGTGGTATGTTGGTTGGACCACTATACCTATTTGCGAAATTGATCGGACCTGAGTGAGTTGAGGACCTTAATGACAGTCGAAGCGCTAGATTCTTTAGCCTCCAAGCCAATGTACCGGGCGGTAAAAACGTCTCGCCTGTACGAGCAGATTGTGCAGCAGGTGGAAGACTCCATTCTGAAAGGCCAGCTCAAGCCTGGGGACCAACTGCCGGCGGAGCGCGACCTGGCCCAGCGCTTTGGAGTCAGCCGCACGGCGGTGCGCGAAGCAGTGAAGACCTTGCGTGAAAAGGGCTTGGTCGAGGCCTATTCTGGGCGCGGCACGTTCGTGACGAATGGGACTTCCCATGCGATTCGGCAGTCGCTGGATCTGATGATCCGCATCAATCAGCAGGAAGGGTTGGCGAACCTGGCGGAGTTGCGGCTGGTACTGGAGCCGGAGATTGCCGGCCTGGCTGCTGCCCGAATTGAGGAACAATTGCTGAGCACCATGCGGGAAGCCGTCGCCGTGATGGATCGCAACCTGCATGATCCCGACGCCTATGTGGAAGCGGATCTGGATTTCCATTTAGCGCTGGCAGAAGCGGCGGGAAACCCGCTGATTCTCTCGCTCCTGGATTCGATTGTCGGTCTTTTGCGCGAGCAGCGCAGCCGCATTTTCAATGTGGACGGAGGGCCGGAGCGGGGCCAGTTCCATCACAAGCGAATACTGGCGGCCATCGAGCAGCGCGATCCGAAGGCGGCGCGAAAAGCGATGCGCGCCCATCTCAAGCAGGTGCTTGCGGATTCGTCTTCGTTGGGCAAAAAGTAGTTGCGCAATTCAAGCTGAATTCATCAAGCGCGGATTTATAGAACGAAAGGGAAATTGTTGTATGGCGAAACTTGGATTCATCGGTCTCGGTGTGATGGGCGGCAACATGGTCGCCCGCCTGCTCGAAAAAGGGCACACCGTGACCGGCTACAACCGGACGCGCTCCAAGGCGCAGTGGTTGATCGACAAGGGCATGAAGTTTGCCGACTCTCCCAAAGCCGTGGCGGCTGCTTCGGATGTGACGTTCACCATGGTGACCAACGCCGCCGCGCTCGCGGCGGTTACAGACGGTCCGGAGGGATTGCTCGCAGGCATTGGCGCCGGCAAGTTCCACATCGACATGAGCACCGTGAGCCCCGAAGTGAGCCGCGCACTGGCTGCGAAAGTTCGCGAGAAGGGCGCCGACATGGTGGACGCGCCGGTTTCGGGCAGCGTCATCACGCTGCAGCAAGGCAAGCTCTCGGTGATGGTCGGCGGCCGCAAAGAAACTTTCGAGCGCCTGCTGCCGTTGCTGCTGGATATTGGACCAAAGGTGACGCATGTCGGCGAAAACGGCGTGGCGCTGGCCATGAAGATTGCGTTGAATCTGCAATTGGCCGTGCAGATGCTGGCTTTTTCCGAAGGCGTGCTGCTGGCGGAAAAGAGCGGAATTCCGCGCGAGGTCGCCGTGGACGTGATGGTGCACAGCGCGATCGCCTCACCGATGATTCAGTATCGCGGTCCCTTCGTCTTGCAGCAACCGGAAGAAGCGTGGTTCGACGTCAACATGATGCAGAAGGACATGCTGCTGGCGATGGAGTTGGGCCGCAAGCTGAATGTTCCCCTTCCCACCACCGCCGTTAGCAACGAGTTCCTGACCGCCGCGCGCGGCATGGGCTGGGAGAAGCTGGACTTTGCCGTCATGTTCGACGTTTTGGCGCGCATGTCGGGAGTAATTACGGAAGTGCAAAAATGACGACTGCCGCACAGCCGAGAGAAGCTTCGGAAAAAGTCGATTTGTGGCTCCGGATGTACCGGCAGATGGTCGCCATCCGCCAATTTGAAGCGCAGGTCAACGAACTTTACACGCGGGCGTTGATGCCCGGCTTGGCGCATCTTTACATCGGTGAGGAGGCGGTCGCGGTGGGCGTATGCGAAGCGCTCGAGCGCACCGACTACATCACCAGCACGCATCGCGGTCACGGACATTGTTTGGCGAAAGGCGCCTCCCCCGATCGAATGTTCGCCGAACTGCTGGGCAAGAAGGCCGGGTACTGCAAGGGCAAAGGCGGTTCCATGCACATTGCAGACCCGGCGACCGGCAACCTGGGGGCGAATGCAATCGTATGCGGCAGCGCCGGCATTGCCACTGGAGCCGCGTTTTCGGCGCGGTGTCTAGGCAACGGCCGCGTGGCGGTGTGTTTCTTCGGAGAAGGCGCGCTCGGCCAGGGCGTGCTCTATGAAGAGATGAACCTCGCCCAGTTGTTCAAGCTTCCTGTGATTTACGTCTGCGAGAACAATCTCTACACGGAATATACGCATTATTCGGAAACCACGGCCGGAGACATTCTGATGCGGGCGACTGCGTTCGGCTTGGAGGCCGCCAGCGTGGATGGTCAGGACGTGCGCGCTGTGCATGCCATCGCACAGCGATTGGTGGAACGCGCCCGACGCGGTGACGGTCCTCGGTTCCTGCTCTGCAATACTTATCGCTACCACGGACATCACGTCGGGGACATCAACCGCGAATATTACCGCTCCAAGCAGGAAGAACAAACGTGGAAGACGGAGCGGGATCCGATCGCGAATTTCGGGAAGTGGCTGGTCGAGCAGAAACTCGCCGATGTGGCAGCGCTTGATAGCGTGCAGGCTGAACTTGAGTCCGAGATGAAAAAGGCAGTCGACTTCGCAGTGGCGGCACCGTACCCAACCGTCGATGAAGTGGACGAGGACGTGTATGCCTGAGACCCATCTTCACACGCAAAACGATCGTGAATTGACATTCGCGCAGGCGATTCGCGAGGCGCTGGCGGAAGAGATGCGCCGCGATCCGACGGTCTTCATTCTGGGCGAAGACGTCGCCGAGGCGGGCACTCCCTTCAAAGTTCTCTCTGGCCTGTTGGAGGAATTCGGCAAAGACCGCGTGCTCGATACGCCGATTTCAGAAGCTGGTTTCACCGGGCTTGCCGTGGGCGCGGCCATGACGGGAATGCGTCCGGTGGTCGACATCATGTTTGGCGACTTCATCACTTTGACCATGGACCAGATGGTCAACCAAGCCGCCAAAGTCCATTACATGTCGGGCGGAAAGTGGAGAGTGCCGATGGTGATGCGCACCACGATGGGAGCAACTCGCCGTTCCGCTGCGCAACACTCGCAATCGCTGCATGCGTGGTTCTGCCACGTTCCCGGTTTGAAGGTGGTTCTCCCGTCGACTCCCTACGACGCCAAGGGACTGCTGAAGGCGGCGATTCGCGACGAGAATCCAGTTGTCTTCTTCGAAGACAAGATGATGTACAAGCTCAAAGGCTCGGTGCCTGCGGACGACTACACGGTCCCGCTGGGCGTAGCGGATGTGAAACGGGTGGGCGGGGACATCACTCTGGTCGCCACCAGCAGCATGGTGCAAGTGGCGCTGGGCGCGGCGACGCTGCTGGAGGAAATCGGGATCAGCGCCGAAGTGGTCGATCCGCGCACCATGTGGCCGCTCGACGAAAAAACTCTGATTGAATCGGCGAAGAAAACGTCGCGGGCGATCGTTCTCGACGAAGGTTACGAACGCTATGGCGTCACCGCCGAACTTGCGTCGGTGATCGCCACCGGCGCATTCTACGATCTGGACGCTCCGGTCAAACGCATGGGCGCGATGCATGTTCCAATTCCGTTCTCGCCGCCTTTGGAAGATGCAACCGTGCCAACCGAGCAGACCGTGTTTGAGGCCGCCCGCGCACTCTGCGGACGGTAGAGGGAGGTCAGAGGTGAGAGGTTAGATTGCAGAGGTGGAACCATCGACTCCGCCGTAGGTATCTTACCTGTGCAATCTGACCTTTAACCTCTGACCTCTCAGCAAAAGGAGATTCTATGGCTCTGCCCACATACGGAACGATGGCGGTGGATTGGGAAAATCGGGTTGACTTCGACCGCCTGCGCCGCGAGCGCCTGGCGAAGGCCAAGGATCTTCTAAAGAAGTCCGAGATGGGAGCGCTGTTGTGCTTCGACATGAACAATGTCCGCTACCTGACCGCGACCCACATCGGTACGTGGGCTCAGGACAAGGCGAATCGCTTCACGCTCCTTCCGCAAAATGACGAGCCGATCTTGTGGGATTTCGGATCGGCGGCGAAACACCACCAACTACATTGTCCCTGGCTCGGAGAGCGGTCGCGTGCCGGAATCTCCATGCTGCGCGGCGCCATGACGCCGGAGATGGGGCGCGCCGAAGATGTGGCAAAGAAAATTCGCATCGAGTTAGAAATGCGCGGCCTGCATAAAGAACCGCTGGGCATCGACATCATCGAATTGCCGGTCCTCTTTGCTCTGCAGAAAGAAGGAATCAAAGTCGTCGATGGGCAGGCGCTCATGTCGGAAGCGCGCCTGATCAAGACGCGTGACGAGATCACATTGCTCAACACGTCCGCCATGATGGTCGACGCCGCTTACGACGAACTCTACCGCGCCATGAAGCCGGGCATGAGCGAAAATCAGGCAGTTGGCCTGGTGAGCAAGGTGCTGTACGATCTCGGCTCCGAGTACGTGGAAGCTGTGAATGCGATCTCAGGAGAGCGCTGCAATCCGCATCCGCATGTTTTCTCAGATCGCGTGCTCCGTCCGGGAGATCCCGTGTATTACGACATTCTCCACTCCTACATGGGATACCGCACCTGCTACTACCGCTGTTTCACCATCGGATACGCCTCGCACGCGATGAACGACGCGTATAAACGGTGTCGCGAATATCTCGACGCGGCGATTGAACTCGTGCGCCCGGGCCGTACCACGGCCGAGATTGCCGCCGTGTGGCCGAAGGCGCAGGAATTCGGTTTCCCGAACGAGGAAGCCTGCTTTGCGCTGCAGTACGGTCACGGCATTGGCTTGGCTATCTGGGAGAAGCCCGTGATCAGCCGTCTCGTCTCGCTCGATCACCCCTGCGAAATCAAGCCCGGCATGGTGTTTGCGCTGGAAACTTTCTGGCCTTCAACGGATGGCTGGAGCGCCGCTCGCATCGAAGAAGAAATCGTCGTCACCGAAACCGGCCACGAGGTCATCACGCGCTTCCCCGCCGAAGAGCTTCTGGTAGCCGGCAGACACTATTTCACGGTGGATGGTCCGCTTCCCGCAATCCGGGAAACCGAATCGAAGCCGAGCACGCGCGTGCGCGAGATGATCGAAGCTAGCTCCCGGCAAGAACGCGTTGGAGTGGGCGACTGAGTGAATGCAGCCGGCGGGAGACGAGGCAAGCCTCGTCTCCACAAGGCTCTTCCAGACTAATGGCAATCTAACTGAGTTACTTCACGGCTATCTAACTATGGCGATCAGTGTGGTTATGCCCGCGCTCGAAATGGCGCAGGAAACTGGCAAGCTCATTTCGTGGCTGAAAAAAGAAGGGGAGGCGGTGGCCAAAGGCGAGCCGCTGTTGGAAATCGAAACCGACAAAGCGGTGATGGAGATCGAATCGCCCGGCGATGGCGTGCTTGCTGGCGTCAAGGTGCAGGCCGGGGCCGAAGTGCCAGTTGGCCGAACCATCGCCTGGATCGTGCGTCCCGGAGAGGTTCCTCCGGCGGATGAAGTCGCCGTGGAATCGGGAAGAAAAACTACCGCCGCCGCTCCCACGGGTTCTGCGATCTCAACTGCAGCGTCCGCAAATCAACCTCCGACTCCAACGACATCCACTCCGCAAGCCGTAAACCAGGCCATTAAGATTTCCCCCAAAGCGCGACGCCTCGCCAGCGAACGCGGCGTCAATCTCGCCGATGTCCGCGGATCGGGCGCGGGCGGAGAAATCCTCGCTTCCGACATTCTCGCGGCTGCCGAATCCAAAGCCAGCGCACCGCCCGCGACGGTCGACGGCGGAAGCCCAATATCCCGGCTGATGGCGGAACGCACCACGCTTAGCTGGACGAGCGTCCCCCACTTCTTCGTCGTCCGCGACGTGGAGGCAGGCGCTCTGAACGAAGCGCGGCAGAAACTCGGGCCCGATATTGAAAAATCGCGCGGAGTGAAACTCACGCACAGCGATCTATTGGTCGCGCTGGTTGCGCGCGTTCTCCAGAAGCACCCGCGCATGAACGCAAGCTGGACCGGTGCAGGCGTTCGCGCCAATGCCGAGATCAACATTGGACTGGCGATGGCGGTAGACGACGGAGTGGTTGCGCCGGTAATTCACAATGCCGACAAAGTCGAGCTCGGCGAGATCGCGGTGCAGCGGCGAGACCTGGCGGAACGCGCACGCAGTGGCAAGTTGCGTCCGGGCGATATTGCGGGGGGCACTTTCACGATCAGCAATCTCGGCATGTTCGGAGTGGACGCATTCACTGCGATCATCATTCCGCCCCAGGCCGCGATTCTCGCCGTCGGAGCGTATCGCCGACCGAGTCGTGCCGGTCGACGGACGTCCCGGCAGTCCGTCCCATGATGACCTTGACGCTTTCGAGCGATCATCGTGTAGTGGATGGTGCACGGGCGGCGGAGTTTCTGCGGGATCTGGTCGAAGCCATTGGCAGCCCACAGCAATGGCTAGGCTAATCGCAGGGCCTCATCCGATTTGAAATCACCCGCTAACAATTTTTGCTTTTGGGGGAAATAGCCATTCTCGTCGCCCTGCTGGAGATAAGGATTCCATTCCGCATATTCGCAGGCCCGCTGTTGGTCCTGATGCTGGCGGTCGCGCTCTCGCTGCCGGCTGTGGCGCAGGCAGGGCCGCCCTTCATCGGCGATGACCCCGGCACTCCCGGCGACGGCAACTGGGAGATCAACGTCGCGGGCTACGTCGAGCGCCATCCCAGCGAGCGCCTCTACAACGCCCCCATCCTGGATGCCAACTACGGCTGGGGTCCCCGAATCCAACTCAAGTACCAGGTGCCGTACCTGGTGGATGGTACCAACGGCGGCCCGACTCGCAGCGGATTGGGTAAGTCGCTGGCGGGCGTGAAGTGGCGCTTCTACGATAACGATGAAAAGGGCCTGCAGATTTCGACCTATCCCCAGTTCGAGTTCAACAACCCCGATAACTCGGTTCAGCGCGGACTCGTCGACTCCGGCGTCCGGTTCTATCTTCCCATCGAGCTAACTAAGAAGGTCGGGCCGTTCGAGGTCAATCCAGAAATCGGATATTGGTTCGCCAGCAACAAGGGCGCAGCCTGGGCTACTGGACTGGTGGTGGGCCATGAGGTCAACAAAAGGCTGGAGCTGGATGCCGAATTGTATAACACCGCCAACACCGATGGTTCCAATCACTGGAACACCTTTGATGGCGGAGGCCGCTACAAGCTCGGAGAGCACTTCGTGCTGCTGTTCATGGCCGGACGCAGCTTCCGCGGACCGGCGAGCGAACAGCCGCAATTTTTCGGCTACTTGGGGATGCAGTTCCTGTTTTCCATGAAGCACAAGAAGGAAAGCCCGCCTGAAGCCAGCCCCTAGCTCGAGAACACTGCCACCAGAGGTCACTCACGTGTGCAGCGACCTCACTTCACCGCGGCCAGAAGAGCGTCTGCCACGAGCTTCTTCGTCTGCTCATCCATCTCCGACGGCCCAGCCTTCAGGCTGGCCTGGTTGGCTAGACGCTGGTTTTTGATCCCGATATAGACGGCGTTGTATACCGTATCCCCGAGGTTTTCCACTCTGTGCTTGAAGGGCGGGAACCACCGGGGATCACCCGGCTTGGCAAACACCTCTTGGGTCTTGCCATTTTCATCCGTGAACCGGAGATGCCCGGCAGTGAGAACGACGACCACACCTCCTATATGCGCGTGCAGACCCGACTTCTCATGCGGCCCATAGTGGACGTTCACTACCTGCACATACTCATTCTCAAAAGCCAGCTTGTAGTGCGTTGGCTCGACCTTCGTGGGATCTTGCGCGAGCGCCACGGTCCAGAAACACAAGCTCAACCACGCGGCGCAAAAGGCTCTGCCGTGCGAACGTTTCATGAGAGACGACCTCGGAGATTTTTTGTATGCTGTCCTCAGCTTATCTCGCCCCGAACAACTGTCAATAATAGAAACGGAGGTTTGGACCAAACTGGTAAGAAGGCAACTGCACTCCGGAGCTTCCTAGAGTTCCTTGCTGGCCGGCTAGGCCAACCCATCCAAGCCGGGTGCCGCTGACGGGCCCGGCAAGGAAAGCCACAGTCGGACTTCCGCAAGATGGTCGAGTGTTACGCCCAGGACGAGACGGTCTTCGTGTTCATCGATGACCTGGATCGTTGCGAGGCGCCGAAGTCGGCTGAGTTGATGAAGGCATTGAACCTTCGGGACACTTAAGCCGATTCTGAGCGCCCTGCCGGAATCGATAAACTGCAATGAAGGATTGGGGTTAGGTTGGAGCCGACGATCGGACTTGAACCGATGACCTGCCGATTACGAATCGGCTGCTCTACCAACTGAGCTACGTCGGCTTCTGGTTTGCTTTGTTTAGTTTACCAAATTGCTTGGCGGTTTTTGCTGTACAACTGCTGTCATACGATCTGGACTCGAGCTGCATCACGGTTGCGGTGAATGCAGAGACTGGCCACAACGGCGCAGAGCAGGTTAGGCCGCTGGCTGGCTCTGGTACCGTGGGGCACTCGGCACGCCCTTCGGCAGAACTGAAGCATACCTTTCACTGCCGGTGTGGGCGGCGCAGGCGAAGTCCTCACGCCCATGATCGTTGACTTCCAGATAGTCGGCGATGTTTTCGCAGTTCGAACGATTACAGAGAATCAGTCGATCCGGTGGATGGTCTAGGCGAAAGTATTCCATGAAATCCTCCAGTGATCTGAGTACTTAAAGATGGACAGGCAAGGTGTGAGCCCCCTAGCGGACGCCGCATAGACTCAAATCAAACGAAAGCCGGCCGTACTTGAATATGTACGGACACTATCTCCGGGCTGCACCGCGAAGTTTGGATAGAGTTCACAGCATCTTCGGCTGTGAACCTTCCCAGGAAGCTAAGAGGGGAAACTCCAGATGGGCTGACTTAGTTCAGAGAACCTGAACGAGTAAGAAAGAGGTAACTTACTCACGTAGAATGCTAGGCTTGTGCGCCGCCGTTGTCAACTGCTGTGTCTGTATTACGACAACGAGCCGATAAGAGCAAAAATGAGAGGCGCTGCGTCGTAAAGTACGATCGCTGAAGTGGCACCGCTCGCGGGACAGCGGGGCTACATCATCAGTCCCACGATGGCGCTAACTTTGCTTAAGACCCCGCTTGATTTCCCGTTCGCGCAACCATGTGAAGATGACCGGAGTGACGATAAGCACGTGCAGCAGAGAACTCACCATGCCGCCGAGCACGGGCGTAGCGAGTGGTTTCATGACCTCCGCTCCGGTGCGGGTTGACCACATGATGGGCAGCAGTCCGGCCACGATGGTCGAAACCGTCATTACCTTGGGTCGGAGACGCAACAGGGCTCCCTCCATCACGGCTTCGTGGAGGCTTGCAACCGTCAGCATTCCCTCGGCAGTCTTCTTGCGAGCTACCGCCTCCTCCAGATAAATCACCATCACCACGCCAGTCTGCACGGCCGTGCCGAACAGGGCGATGAACCCCACCCACACGGCCACCGAGAAGTTGTAGCCCAGCATCTTGAGCAGGAAGACCCCGCCGCTCAGCGCGAACGGAACCGCCAGAATCACGTGGGAAGCTTCCCGGAACGAGTTGTAGGTCTTGTAGAGCAGCAAGAAGATAATCAGAAACACAATCGGGATGACGAGTTGCAGGCGCTTCCGGGCGCTGATCTCGTTCTCATATTGTCCGCTCCACTCGATGTAGTATCCCTGCGGCATTTTGACTTGGCGGGCCACCGCGCGTTGGGCATCGGCAACGAAGCCCCCCACGTCACGACCCCTCACGTTCATGAGCACGGTGCCGCGAAGCAGCCCGTTTTCACTGGAAATCATGGTTGGCCCCATAACCAGCCGGATGTCGGCTACCTCACCCAATGGAATCTGGGCACCGTTTGACGCCGTGACTAGCACCGTCCGCAGAGTTTCGGGGTCTTCCCTGAAGTCGCGAGAGTAGCGCACTCTTACGGGAAGGCGCTGGCGGCCATCAATCACCGTGGTGAGATTTTTCCCGCCAATGGCCGTCTCGATCACATCCTGCACCTCGCCCACGTTGATGCCGTAGCGGGCGGCAGCCTCGCGATTCGTCTTGATTTCAAGATAGGGAGCCCCGGTGATCCGTTCCGCATAGAGGTCTACCGCTCCCGGAATCTGATGCAAAACTTTCTCGATCTCCGCGGCCTTCTGCTCGATGGTGGCGAGATCGCTTCCGAAGACCTTGACTCCAACCTGCGTGCGGATGCCGGTGGAGAGCATGTCGATGCGGTTTCGGATGGGCTGCGTCCAGATGTTAGTCACGCCCGGCATCCGCAGCTTTTCATCGAGGCGTTGCAGGATCGTCTCTTTGGTAGTCCCCGAGGGCCATTGATCCTTGGGCTTGAACACGATAACTGTTTCCGTCATGTTGACGGGTGCGGGGTCAATGGCGCTCTCCGCTCGTCCGACCTTCCCCACCACGTTCTCCACCAAGGGATCTTGCGCGATGATCTTGTCCTGCCAGCGGAGAATTTCCGCAGCCTTGGTTAACGAGATGCTGGGGTCAGTGATCGGCATGAAAAGCGCCGTCTCTTCGTTCAGCGGCGGCATGAACTCGGAGCCGATTGTCGTTGCCAGCAGCATCGCGACAGCGAAGATCACTACGGCTGTGCACAGAGTTATGATTCGGTGCCGCAGGGCCCAGTCCAGAGTCGGCTTGTAGAGCGCACGAAGTCCACGCATGAGAGGGTTATCTTCTTCCCGGTGGAGCTTGCCTCGGATCAGGATGGTGCACAGGACGGGCACGAGGGTGACAGCCATAATGGTCGAACCTACCATCGCAAACGTCTTGGTGAAGGCCAACGGATGAAACATCTTTCCTTCCATCCCGGTCAGCGCGAACACGGGCACAAAAGCCAAAATGATGATTGCCATCGCGAAGAATATGGGACGGCCAACCAGCTTGGCTGCTTCTAACGTGATCTGCTCGATGGCTGACCTATATTCACCGTGCGCTTCGTAGTATTGTTCGGCTCGCCGGAGGACGTTTTCCGTCATCACAATGCCTGCATCCACCAGCACCCCGATGGCGATGGCAATTCCGCCAAGCGACATGATGTTCGATGAGATGCCGGCGTAGTGCATGAACAGGAAGGAGCAAAGCACCGCCAGCGGCAAGGGCAGCGTGACGATCAGAATGCTGCGGAAGTGCCACAGGAACAGGACGTGCGCGAGAGTGACAAGGACGATCTCCTCGATCAGTGCCGTCTTGAGCGTATCGACGGAATGCAGTATCAGAGTGCTGCGGTCGTAAAACGGAACGATGTGCACACCTTTCGGGAGTCCGGGTTCTAGAGCTTGGATTTTCTGCTTGACGGTCTCGATCACTTCCAGCGCATTGGCTCCGCTGCGAATCACCACCACGCCGCCGACTACTTCTTTCCCCGCTTTATCCAGCACGCCTCGGCGAAACTCGGGGCCAAGATGCACGTCGGCGACATTGCGGATATATACGGGAGTACCCCCGCTGGATTTGAGCACAATGTTGTTGATGTCATCGACGGACTGAATCAGCCCAACGCCACGTACCGCCTCTTCCGTGTCGTTGACCTCCAGAACCTTCGCGCCCACGTTGGTGTTGCTACGCTGCACTGCTCCCACCAGCATGCTCAGCGGGATGTTGTAGCCCCGGAGTTTGGTTGGGTCTACGTCAATCTGGTATTGGCGTACCCATCCCCCAATGCTGGCGACTTCGGCCACGCCGGCAACGGAATTGAGTTGATACTTGATGAACCAGTCTTGAAGTGAATGCAGGGTGCCACCGTCGTAGGGGCCTTCCACCGTGTACCAGAACACCTGCCCGACGCCCGTGGCGTCCGGCCCGAGCACGGGGACGACTCCTTCCGGGAGAAAACTCGAAGCGAGGTTCATCCGCTCCAACACTCGGGTGCGGGCGAAATAGAGGTCAACGTCGTCCTGGAAGATGACGCTTATCATCGAAAAGCCAAACGCCGAGGAGGAGCGAACGTCCTTCACTCCAGCCAACCCTTGCAGGTTGACGGTGAGCGGATAGGTGATTTGATCCTCCACTTCCTGCGGACTCCGTCCCGACCAATCCGTGTAGACGATCACTTGGTTCTCGCTGAGATCGGGGATCGCGTCGATTGGCGTCTTCAGCAAGGCCCAATAGCCCCACGCTCCCAAGATCAGGTAGGCGATGAGGATGAGGGGGCGATTCTTGAGTGAAAATTCAATTAGCCGGTTAATCATCGCAGTATCTCCTCATTGCGCTGCCAAGCGCGAGTGATAGGTTCCGAGTCGCTGCCCGTTTCGTCGCGCCTCGATTTCTACGTTCCATGAACCTGAGGACGGAACCTTTAAGGTGCCCGCATAGTCAGACCCATTCCATGCAAGGTCAGCCGGAGAGCGCATCTCAGGCATATTCATGGCGGGCATGGCAGGCATCACGAGAGCGACCTTCACTTCGGCGTCGTTTATGGGTTTTCCCGATGCATCCAGCACCGTTACATGAACGGTTGTATTGCTCCCGCCTTTGGGCGCGGCGGGGTCGGCTCGGAAGCCGAAGCGGATTGTCGCCGAGGCCGCCTCTTGGCCAGACTCAAACTGCGTCGACCCTCCGAACAATCCCGTCATGCCTCCGGTAATCCGCGTCTGCGAGTCGATCAGGAAGTTTCCCTGCGTAACGACACGATCTCCCACCTTCAGTCCGGCAAGAATCGGGTAGTACTGGTCAGAAGGCGGACCGACGCGCACCTCGGTGCCCTCGAAAATCCCATTCTTCTTGGCGAGATAAACGATTTTGCGAGTGCCCGTATCGACCACTGCCGATCTGGGCACAACAAGCACGCCGTCGCCTTCTGCTAGGGCAAAGTTGACTTGTACGAACATGCCGGGCCGCAAGCGCATTTGCTGGTTGGGAACCTGTATGCGTACTGAAGCAGTCCGTGTCTGCGGGTTAACTGTCGGATCGATGAAGGCAACCCGCCCGTGGATGACTCCGTTTGGCGCGTCCCAACTGATTTCGACAGCTTGACCTACGCGGACCAAGGCCATATCGGGCTGATATAGCTCTGCCTTCACCCACATCGTGCTCAGGTCGGAGAGCGTGTACAGCGATTCTCCCGCGCTCACATACTGCCCTTCAGTTACTTTTCGTTCGGTCACGACGCCGCTGGCGGGCGAATAGATCGGCAGGTCAATTTGCGGCTTCGAGGAACTGGCAATGCCTTCGATCTGCTGTGGGGTCACTCCCCAAAGTTCGAGCCGCCTGCGGCTGGCGGCAGACTAGGTCCTCCGCGCCGGAGATTGCCTGTGACTCGGCGCCAGAGCCAAGACGCTTGCGGTTTTCCAAGGCAAGCCTGTATTCCTCAGCCGTGCTGAAGATGTCCGGGCTGTAGATGAGGGCGATCTCCTGACCCCGTTGCACTGCCTGCCCAGTGAAATCCACGAACAGCTTGTCAATGCGTCCACTGACGCGGGCGCTGATGGACGTGAGTCCCGTCTCCGGCTGCTCAACCTGAGCAACCGTGCTTAAAGTTCTTCGGAGACTCCGGCGCTGAGCCTCAACAGTCTGGACGCCGATTTGCTGCTGCTCCTGTATGGTTAGTTGCACAGCGGACACGGTCTCACTAACTCCGCTTTCGGCCACTTGGGAAGGTGGGTCGGGTTCGCTCTCTCTTGCCTGAACAACCGTGACCGCATCAACTTTGCCTACTCCGCGATGCAAATGACGGCTGACTCCGTAGAACACGGCAGCCAAAAGCATTCCAAACAAAATTCCAGTCATCACGAACTGCTTTTCACGCTTAGTCATCGCGGCACCTCCAAGGACAAATGTGAAGCATCAGATTGGGGCTCTGGTTTCGACGGCGAACCTGACTGCCGATTCAAGGGAACGCCCGTTGCGCGTTCAAGATCAGCCAGATTCGATTCCAGATCGGAAGCAGAGCGGTAGTAGTTCAGTTCCAGGTCCAAAGTCGTGTTCTGGCTGTCGAGAAGATTGAGAAAGTCCGTGCGATCTGCCTGATAGGCGCTCACCGCTGCCTTCAGGGAGGCTTGCGCTTGTGGGCGCAGTGTATCTCGGTAGAGATCTACGAGGCGCTTGGCGGACTGTGCCCGGATCAGAGCCTCTTGAATTTCTTGAAAGACGACCGACCGCCGGTAGTCGTATTCGGCTTGCTTCTCGGTTACGGTCGCTTGCGATTCGGCAATCTCGGCATCGTGACGGCCCCGGTTTAGCCATGGAAGTGTGACCGAGAGTTCCGCCATGTAGGTGTTGCGGTATCGCGCACCGTCTGGCATAAGCATGTATCCCGCGCTGAGGTTGTAATCGGGCGAGTAGCCTTTTTCCGCGAGCTTCACCTGTGCCTCGCCCTGATGAATCGCCGAGGACGCTGCCGCGAGCTCCGGTCTATTGCTCAGGGCAAGCCGCTCAAGCTCCAAGAGTGATGGCAAAGTATTGGGAGGCGCGTATTGTCCTTCGACCGCAATGGGCGATGCGGGATCGCGTCCCAGAAGCGTATTGAGGCGCGAACTTGCCATGCTGCCTTCCTGCTGCAACATGACAAGGTGCTCAACCAGTTTCGTGAGTGCAATCTGTGCCTTGAGCACATCTTGTTGGGGCACTTTGCCCACCACGTACTTGATGCGAGCTTCCTCTAGTGCTTGTTGTGCGAGTGCGGCCTGCTGGTCGTGGAGCAACAATTCGTCCTGATTGCGGAGCAAGTCGTAGAACGCCTTTCTTACCTGAGCGGCGACTTCGAGCTTCTCGTCTTCCAATTCTGCTTTCGCAATTTCGCTTTGTTCCCCGGCAACATCCGCCCGCAATGCCCGTTTGCCCGGACCCGGCAGAGCTTGGTTGAACATGAACATGTGCTGGGTCTGGTTCAAGTCCCACGGGCGCTGGAGGGGCGTGCCCCAGCCGCGATACATGAAAGCTGGATCTTCACGCGACCCCGCGGTTCTAGCCTTCGCTTCAACAATCGTGATTCGACGGGACATGAGACGGATTTCAGGATTGCCGGATAGGGCAGCCGATTCCAACTCCGCTAAGCTCATCGGCGGCGAGGAACTGCGAGGGTGCTGGTGCTCCTGCTCCAGCAGGTTGGCCATTCCTTCAAGAGGATCGGAACTGGAAGAATCCGCCGCATTCGCAAGCACGGACATCAGCAAACTCGATAAAAGGATAAGAACCTTGACCGTTTTCATTAACTCCTCCACAACAAGACAGACCTTCAGACGAAACCCTGTCGGACACGCATAGGCGCCCAGATCAAGACGAAGCTTGACCTTGGACAAGGCATTGAGTGGGGCGGTGGTAGCGGTCTAGATTCTCAGAATGGAAATGGACGAGAACTGCGGGTCAGGTGGTGGAGAATGCAGGTCGATAGCCAACAGTGCTCGCGTTGTCACGGGGAGCGCAAGCGTTACTCGGATGGCCGTGTGAGCAATGGCCACGCGCCGATTCGGAAGCGAAGAGCTTGCCTGAATCAGGGCATTATGGCGACCCTGAACTTGGCAGCACGAATGGTTCGCGGGCATTGCGGTCTGCCCGCAGTGCTGGGCCATGTGATGGCAGCAATCCCGCCCGGCGGGAGTAAGCGTGACTCCGGGGAACACACAGGCGACGGCAGGAGCCGCCACCCACAGCAGCACGATGCCGGCTAAAACAAGTGCTCGAACTCGGCTCACGCAGATCATTATAGCTTCCTATCATCCGATGTTCGATAGCCAAGGGTCTGTGACCAGAGTCACACCTTGCCGTGTCCAGTGCCGTGTTCGGGATGGGGGCGCGGCAGTTTGGGCGGGCACAGTACGACGGCGACGCTCCTCGCTCCTGCCTAGCCCCATGCGCCCGTGCTACGCGGCCTGCGCCAGCGCTTTGTACTCATCATCGGATCGCGTGGGGAGCAGCACCCAAAGCGTGTAGATGCCGAGGGCAGTGCCGATCGGAACATTCAGCAGCGCCACGAAGCCCACCACCAGGGCGACGATGCGCGCCCACTCCTGCCGCTGCAGCAAACCCCAACCGGCGATGAAGCCGGCCGCGGCTTTCGCCAGGATCAACCATCCGACAACCGTGAGAAGAGGCCGCAGCCAGACGGTGACTTCAGGCGGCGGGCCGTCGTGAATATGGATCACGTGGCCGAAGATCGTCTGCGCGACAATGATCAGGACCACTCCTGCAACCACGTGCAATGCTGAGTACGCCATCCAGAGAATGCCCACCAGTCGGACATGCTCGCGGACCCGGCTACGCTGAAGCTCGACGAGTCCAAGCACGGGTTTGCCGCAGCGTCCGCAACGTGGATCACCCGGTTGCAACTGCGCACCACATTGATCGCAAAACATCGCTTGGCCTCCAAGGCTAAACAAATTCTGACCTGTGGGTGATACGGATGAAAGCACGTCACAGTTGCAAGAGACTGTTCTCAGTTCCCAGTTCTCAGTTCTCAGTGACCACCGGACCCGTTGCCAGCCGACTGAGAACTGCTACCGCGAACTGCCTCCAAACAAAAAGGCCACCCGGCAACTTGGGCGGCCTTTTCTTTCAAGGGAGAATAGTTCCAACGGAGGTTTCCATCCATCAGAGCTTTCTGCGGGAATCTTATGAGCCTCAAAAGCACAGTGTCAAGCAAAATTTTCGACTTAAATAGTCTTATTTTCAACAACTTACACGGTGCGTCCACAAGTCAGCAAACGGGATCAAAATGGGGTAAATATCCTTCTTTTCGACGCTAACGACATTCGATTGAGTCACTTACCGCTCCCGAGGCAGCGGCCGGGGGGCGTCTTCCAGGTGCAGCGAGATGATTTCCATGGCCTCCCGGCGATCGAAGACGGAGTCGGGAAAAAACCGTTTTACGAGCACTCGCAAGCCACCAAACGCAATCCCGGCCACCAGCGCCAGGCCAACCACAATTCCGCAGAGAAGAATCGCGTTGAACAGAAAGTTTGCCAGATTGTCTTTCTTGGTCACGTAGGTGTTTTCATTCCACGTGACATCGGCCTCGTAGCTGATCGACGACATCAGCGATCGCGCTTCGCTTTTTGAAAGAGGGCCGGACGCGATCACGAGGATCGGGCCGGTGCGCGTATCGAAGAACGGGCCTACATCAAGAATCGGCACAACCCCCGGTTGCTGCTGGGTGACCTGGTGCGAGGCATCAATCTGGCGCAGCCGTTCCGCGGCAATCTGCGGCGTCGGATATTCGATCAGCATCAGGGTGGAGTCGCCCGCGTTCAGCGCATATTTGCCAATCACGACTTCCGCGCCCGACTTGAAATCCACCATCGAAGTGGGCAGCGGCGATCCGACCCGATCAAGCGTGACCGGACCCAGAATGTACTTCGTCGTGTTCTTCTCCAGATTCTTCTCGGAACTTCTGTCCGAACTTTTGTCCGAACTACCGGCAAAAGTCCGCTTCGGAAGATACGCGGGCAGCGAAGGCGGCTTGTTCTTGCCGCCCGCAGCTTGCGGCAGCAGCCCAGCCAGTTGCCGCAGTTGCGCCGCCGACATCACGCTCATTCTGTCGAACACCGCATCCACCAGTACATTCCCCTGATAGAAGAGCACGCGGTTATTCAGAAAAGCCGCCTGCCCGCCGATGGTTTCCTCCTCCATCTCGGGAGAATAATAGTAGGTAAAGGCGCCGTAAGCGCCGCTGGCATCTTCAAATACCGCGGCTCGAATCGTTAGATTGCGGCCGTCGTCGCGAGTGTAGGCCGCCTTCTCCAAACGCACGAAGCCATACTCCTTCAGAACCGGCGCATTCACCGCATCAGCGGACGCGGGATCGTCGCTCCTGGCAACCACGCCTTTCAGCTGCCAGCCGGCAAACTCGGGAGGAAGGACAGGGGACGAAGAAACAGCGGCGGGAGACGCTGCATCCGGCGCGGGCGGGCTCGGCAGCAAGGGGCTCAGCACAAAAAAGGCAACCAAAAAGAAAGATAGAAACCACGGAGAGCTGTAGCGGAAATTTCATTCGAAAAGAGGCACACGTATATAGCAGATTAGACTACCGGCAGCCGGGGAAAGTTTCCACCCGCCATCGGGCCGCCCCAGTTTTTGCCGAAGATATTATTTTCGACCCGGTTTTCCTGCGGTGTCCGCTTACGTCCAGAGGCAGCAAGGGTGCATAATACAGGTGTTAGCGTAGGGACGTTCATCGGCAGGAAGTTTTGAACGCTGTGAAATGGCGATCCCAGGTTGGGGAGGGAGCATGAAATCAGCGGATCTGGCGAGAAAATTGTGGCGAAGCGAAGAGGGTCAGGACATCGCCGAGTATGCGGTGATGCTCGCGGTGATCCTGGTGATCGTCATTGGAACCGTCCGTCTGATCGGCGGGAATGCGAATAATGTGTTCTCCCAGGTTAGCCAGCAGCATCGCGCAATAAGCGGCGGTGCCCGTGGGCTTATCAAGCAGTTAAGCGGAGCTGTCGACTCAGTTCAATTGGGCGCCGTAACGCTCCCCGCAGGACATTTCGCCGGACGACTTCTCAGAATTCTCCTGCGTCAGCTCACTGGGGTCGCGACATCGACATGGCCTTCTGGAAATCGTCTGCGGTGGTGCGATAACAGGGCAGCACTGCGTTCAGGTCGGCGGAACGCAACGCTGCTGGGAGCTTTGGGGACTGTGTGGCTGGAAGAGCGGGGTCGGTGTGAGACTGTATCACCTGCCCCAAGGACTCGTCACAGCTCGGATCCGGGGTTACGCGCAGCTTGATTACCCGCGGCGGCAGGCTATTGAGATCATATTCAGACAGCCGCCGTTGATAGGGAAGAAATTCATAAACCAGCTTTATAAGTTGCAGTTGGTCCTTGCCGACCCGTCGCCTGGCGACGAAGACTTCGAAATTGGAAAAGAAGGAGGTACCCGGCGCGGCAAACACCACGCCAAGGAAACCGAGAGGCAACTCTTCGACGGCCGGGGGATCCGAAGAGGCGTTCATCGGCAGGGGATCCATTGGCTCTAGGATTTTTCTCGCGCCAGAGTCCATTGGCTCTAAGATTTTTCTCGCGCCAGAGTTTCCTGCACTCTCAACTGCTGAAGGAGGCGTCACGGTAGGTGAGCCATCCAAGCGTCCCCTCCCGCTAGAGTGACCCGCACCCTCAACTGATGGAGGAGGCGGCACGACTTCCGAACCGGCACCAGAAAGCGAGGCCAACCTCGTACCTCCAGCAGGGCCGCCTGAACCTTCGACTGATGGAGGAGGCGGCACGATCGGTGAGCCATTTCCGGACCCATTTCCGGACAATGCGCCTAAGCGTCCCCGCGCGCCCGAGTGGCCCGCACTCTCGACGGATGGAGGAGGCGGGACAACTTCCGAACCGGAAAGCGAGCCCAACCTCGTACCTCCAGCCGAGTTGCCTGCGCTCTGAACCGAAGGAGCCGGGGGTACCACTTGCGAACCCGCACCAGCCATCGCACCCAACCGTGCATCTCCCGCAGCATTGCGCGCAGTCTGAACCAACGGGGGAGGGGGTACGACATTTGGCCCCGCGCCGGACAATGAATTCAACCCTGAACCCAACCGCCCAGCTCTCGCCGAGTTGCCTGCGCTCTGCATCGATGGAGGAGGCGGCACAACTCGCAAGCCACCCGTATTGGGCGCCTTCATAGCCCGTCCGGCGGAAGGCCCTCCGAGCTGTGGGGCGGGAGCAACCGCAGAAGCTTGAGGCAGTGCCAGCCGGCGAGCTTTAGCTTGGTCAACGTCTTTGTCAACCTCGGGCGGCGGAGCCACCACGCCAGACGGTCCCGCCAGCGCGTTCCGCCGCGGGCCCGCCGTGGCTGAGAAGGGCACCATGGGTGTAACCGCATGGGAGCCCAAGAAACTCGGCAGCCGGGCCGTAGCCTGCTTGATGTCAGGTGGTGTGACGATGCTCGGTTTTTGCTGCGGCGTCACTGGCATCGCTGATTGATGCGGCGGTTTACGTGGCGACGTATGTTTCGGTCGCGACCGCGCTCCGACGCTCGTCACTCTGCTCTCAGCTGCTGGAAAGGACTGCCTAAGCGGGTAGTAGGTGATAGACCTGTGGACCGCATTTTGCTGCGGGAAAAGTTTTACCGGCGTCCATACTCTGGATTGGCCCCATACGAACACAATCAGTAGCAGCAAATGCCATAGCATTGACTCCAGGAACGCGGACCAGGGGGCGCCGGAAGGGACGAAAACGTCGTCCCAGAAAGGTGCAGGCCTTGAGGTGATCGGGATCTGCGAGACTGGCCGCGACAGCAGCAGGTCCGCCAGATTGCGGAAGAACACACGATGGCGAGGTTCCAGTTCGGTCAGCAGCCGGAGACGGGGTGCGGGCGCTGAGCGCTGAACTCTTTGAATTGCAATCAAAACCCCGGGGGCTTTGTCCATTAATACTCGCTGGAGGGGGGAGGAAAACTATTCCCCGATTATAGCGCCATTCAGAGCAATCGGCGTTGCAATCAATGCGGCTCGAAGCGGAGCTCAATCAGTTCCCGGGTTTCATCCGGACCAGGGGCGAACTTCCAGTTCGCTACAGCTTCTTGAGCCGCCTGAAGCAACACTGGGTTTCCGCCTGCCGGCTCGACTAATCTGACTGAACCGTTGGGAGCGATGGTTGCGCGGACTTTCACTGCCCCGGAAATTTTATTTTGTCTGGCCAGATCAGGATAGGCGGGAGCCACCTTAAACACTACTTTGCGCACCTGCCGGGAAGTGTGCGAATCCTGCGCGAGCGACGCACTCGCCGCTATGGTCAGCAGCGCCATCAGAAAGAGCATAAAGCGAAGGCGCATTGAGTAACTCCAGGGCGAAGCTAGTCCTCGAATTTTAGTGTAGCCCGAGTCTGACCTGCGGCGAGGATTACGAAAGTCATGAACGCGGCCATAGCCTGTCGCTGGATGAGGAATAGCCGATGTAACCAGGCGTGTACTCTAATGTGACCGCACTCGTCGTTTCACTCATCGCACACCACTCGATTCGTTCGGACACCCGTTGTCGTAATCGGCATTCTCCTCGAAATGCTTTATCGGTGGGGTTGTTTATAGACGGGTGAAATGAGGAGAATGAGGGAGGATGTTCGATTCTCTCTCCGCCGCAGAAAAGCTGCTCCCGCACGTCCTCCCGTCCATCGCTCCCGTGCGTCCTCCCGCAGGTTCGCGGGAGGAGCCGGGAAAGAAGCAGAGTTTGCGAAGCTAGAAGCTGAATTTGAGGGCCAATTGAATGCCGCGCGGGCCTCCTCCGCCGAGGAACGGGTTGCCGATGCCCACGTCGCCGGTGGCGACGATTTGATAGGCGCCGTTGCCGACTTCGCGGCCATTGGCTGGAGGAGCAAACCCGCACGCGCAACCGTGGGTACCGTCCGGGTAGACCTTTAGCGGCGAAATAGAATTCGCTGCAGGGTCGGCGATAAATGCCGGCAGCACCGGATTGGAGAAGTTGGGATGGTTCAGGATATTGAAGAAGTCGGCGCGTAGTTGCATTTTGAGGTGCTCAGCAAGGACCGTATCCTTGTAGATGGCGAGATCCCACTGTTTTAACGTGGGGCCGACCAGGGCATTGCGCCCCAAGTTTCCATAGTGACGGGTGCCGGGCATGCAGTCGGTAGCGAAACCGGAGTACGTAGCGAGGCTGACCCCCGACGTGTCGCACGGCATAGCAAACGAACTCAGGTGAAGGAAGTTAGCGGGATTATGTCTTGTGGTAGACAATGGGCCCGACGACATCCGGGCGGTCGATAGCCGTCTCCGCCTCCGCTGTAATCGTCCTCGCAGTTGTAGTTCAGAGTGAAGGGCTGTCCACTCTGCAGGATCACGGAGCTATCGAAGCCCCATCCGTTCTTCAACCGTCGCCATGCTGCCACCCCTGTTCGGCAATTCATAGCTGAACGACCCAGATAAGGCGATGGGGGATGTTGAAGTTCGAGGGTCCGTATTCAAACTGCGGACTGGTTGCTGTCCTGGGGCTGGGCCGCGTTCACGCACGAAGTCTTCGCCGTCGCTCGAATTGTCCAGGGACTTCGACCACACGTAGTTCACGTTTGAAGTGATACCGTGCCAGCCGTTGACCCTGTAGCTGACCTGCAGCGAGTTGTAATTCGACTGCCCGGTGGAGTTTTCCTGGAAGATGTAAACCGCGCCGAGCGGCGGTTAGCCGAAGGTTCGCGGCACAGTGAAATCCTGAATGGTCAGCCGGCAGCGGTGCATGCAGGCCAGGTCTGCCAGGCTAGCGCAGTCGGCGCTCCAGATCGCCTCCTGGCTCGGCTGATTGATGTCGAAGAAGCGGAACAGCCGGTGCCCTTGCGATCCCACATAGCCCACCTGCAGCGTGATCTTGCTGGTGAGCTGGTGTTGGATATTGAGGTTGTAGTTCTCCATGTAGGGGGTCTTGATGTGCGGATCGAAGGCGAAAATATCGCACTCGATGACGGACTGCAGCTTGGACGGTGCCAAAGACCGGCGTGCCGGGAATGTAACTCCGTTGGGTCAATCGCTGGGATCGTTAAGCGCCGTCTGAGGAATCGGGTCCGGGCCAAAGTTGCCGTAAGCGGGACCCGGGAGCATAGTAGGCCGGGTAGGGCAGGTGACCCAGGAACATGTCCTGCGAGAAAGCGTCATAGAAGAGACCATATCCGGCCCGAATCACGGTCTTGCCCTTTGCCGGTCACATCCCAGGCGATGCTGGCTCGGGGCGAAAAGTTCTTGTATGTCGGGCTTGTAAAGGCTGCTCAGTCCGGGAGAGCCCACCTGGGCGAGTGCCGTCCGGTATCCGCCGACGGGATCGAAGCTCGTGACCAGGAAGTTGGAGAACAGGTTGTTCTTCTCCTCCACGACGCCGTAGTAGTCCCACCGCAAGCCATAGTTGAGGGTGAAACGCGGGGTCACACGGAAGCTGTCCTGAAAGTAGAGCCCGAAGCCGTTTTCGAGAGGTGTGGCGCACGGGAGTTCGCCCGAGTATTGAAGGCTGCCGAATCCGCCACGTTCCGGGATGCCATTCGCAGAAAAGTCACTCGAGTTCGCTGAATTTCAGTCGCCCGCGGAAATACTTGTCGAAGTATCTGCTCAATGCTGGTGCGGTGGAACTCGAAACCCAACTTGAGGTCGTGTTTGTCGATCTTCCAGGAGAAGCTCTCGATGAACTGATTGTTGGTGTCCACGCGCTGCCGCGGATCGCCGGAGGTGGCGCCGGGCTGCGCGAAGAAGCTGCTGGCGCCACTCGGCGTATGCGAGACAAGAATAATGGGCAGGCCGGAATCGTGCGGAGCCGCAGCCCGAGCAGTCCGCGAGTGAACTGGCTGCGCAGAGGCCGATCGAACTGGGATGGAAGTTCTGATCCTGGGGGAAAAAGCCTTCCGCGAAGCGGTTCCAGCCGTAGCGCAGTTCATTCACCTTATTGGTCCAAAGGTGTGCACTAGGAGAGGGAGACCAACTGGACGCGGGTCGGCGTAATGGTGTTAAAGCCGGGAAGCTGGCCGCCGGAGGCTGTCAGGGCCAGAGGGAACGATTGGGTGCTGTCGCCAAAGAAATAGCGGCCGGTCACGATATTGTTCTGGTTGAAATTGTGGTCGATTTTCCGATCACGCTGCTGAGGTTGTTGAATGAAGGAGTGATCGGCGATGCATTCGGAGCCGAGTTGGGCATCCGCATTGAAGCAGTCCAGTCGGGTTGAGATGTCATTCCGGGAATAGTTGCCGCGGCCGATGTTGGGCTGAGGCCAGAACTTCAACATAGCAGCGGTCACCGGGTTCTGCGGCGATCGCCGTTTGGTCAGTCGAGAGCTGATGCGGTTCGGCTCCGGCACGCAGGCGAGCGTCACCGTCCCACGGTCTCGCGCTGGCCTTCGTAGTTCGCATAGAAGAAAGTCTTGTCTTTCACGATCGGCCCGCCGAGCGAGCCGCCAAACTGGTTGTTGTGGAATGGCGCCTTGCGGCTGCTGAGGTGTTGAAGTAATTGCGCGCATCGAGCGCGTCGTTGCGGAAGTACTCGAACAGTTCGCCGTGAAGGGCGTTCGTGCCGCTCTTGGTCACGATGTTGACCACAGCGCCGGCGTTGCGTCCATACTCGGGCTGGAAGTTGGAGAGCACGCTGCATTTCGGCCACGGCGTCGATGGGCAGGATCGCCGACGGCATGGCGAACACGCCGCCCTGGTTGATGGCAGGGTCGTTGCGATAGCCGTCGTTCATGTCGGTGCCGTCGAGCAGGTAATTATTGGAGCGTCCGCGGGCGCCGTTCATGGAGAATTCGCCAAACGATCCCGGCGAGTCGGTGATCTGATCGGGCGAACCTGCGACGCCGGCATTCAAGAAGATCAACTTGGTGTAATCGCGGCCGTTGATGGGCAGATCTTCAACTCCCTTGCTGGTCAGCACACCGCCCAGGTCATTGGATTGGGTTTCGATCTGGGGAAGGTCTCCGCCGGAGACCTCAACCGTCTGCGTGACCTGGCCGGTTTTCAACTGCGCGTCCACGCGCCGCTCGGTAGCCACGTCCACTTCGACGTTGTTGGTGACTGCGGTTTGGAAGCCAGTCAGGGTTATGGAGACGGAGTATGTGCCGATGGGCAATTCGGACACGCTGTAACTGCCGTCGCCGCTGGTTACGGTCGTACGTTCCAGGCCAGTGGCAAGGTTGCGCACTTTGACGGACGCTCCGGCCACGAATGCTCCGGAGGGATCGGTCACGGAGCCAAGGATTGTCCCACGAAAGGTTTGGCCCACGAGCAGGGCCGTCGAAAGCAGAAGGAACACTACCAATAAATGCAGTTTCATTCCTGGTCCTCCTTAGTCGCGGGCACTGGAACGGACCCATGCTCCGCGAGCGGCAAACACAGTTTCACTTGAGACCGCGCATTATAAACCAGTTTGCGCGCAAAGATCGGTGTCAAACCTCACAAGAGGAAGTTCGTGGCCGGCAGCGCGCTGGCCCTTTCATCGTCGCATGACGATCGCCGGCAGTTTCTTCGGCGTCGGTCAGGGGCAGCCTGCGCATCCCGAGATCATCGATGATGAGCAAGGGCACTGGTTCCAGGAGCTCCATGCGCTCCTTAGGGTGTGTGCATTCGGGGTCGCTTGAGCGAGTTCATTAAGCGGCGTGTGCGTTGCGCGAACAGCGCCCGAATCACTCGCGAACGCTCCACCTTCCCGACAAGAATTGTACAAACACGTGACATCGCGTTGACAACCTGCCTGCCGCTGCGGAACTAGCATTCGACTGCAAACCGGATGGGAGAAAGTATCGTTTAAGCGTCGTGCGATCCGCGACTTACTTGCTCTCCACTCCGGCCCCACAATCCTTAAGGAGGATCCTGTATGCAGCGTCACAAGATTGCTTTCACAATTTGCCTCGGGCTTGCCGTAACGCTCTTTTCGAGCGCAGCCCTGGCGCAGTATCAACTTACGAATCTGGATTCGAATCAGGCAAAAACGGCCAAGTTCATGGATCCGCTGCAGGTGAACGGCTGGGGACTTGCTCGCAGCTCGGGCAGCCCCTTCTGGGTCAGCGATCAAGGCTCCGGCTGGTCGACAATCTACAATGGCAAAGGAGTCAAGCAGGGTTTGGAGGTCTTGATCCCCTCGGCAACCGGCGCGGGCCCCGGTCAACCAACCGGAATTGTGGTCAACGGATCGTCAGATTTTCAGATAGGGGGACAGGCCTCACACTTCCTGTTCGCGACGTTGGACGGGACCATCAGCGGCTGGGCTCCCGGGGCCAATCCCAATGACGCGATCATCGTGGTGAATAACTCGGCGTCCGGCGCGGTACTTCACCGGTCTCGCCATTACCAACCGGCCTTCGGGGAACCTTCTGTATGCCGCCGACCTGGCCAACAACGTAGTCGACGTGTACGACGGAAGCTTCAACCTCGTCAATTCGTTTACCGATAGCACGCTGCCGGCGGGTAACGTGCCGTTCGGCATTCAGGACATCGATGGATTGGTCTACGTGGCGTTTGCCCAGGCAGACGAAGCTCCGGGCGGCTACATCGACATTTTCCAGGAAGACGGAACGTTCGTGAAGACGCTCGCGGCGGGCAAGCCCTTGAACCAGCCCTGGGGTTTCGCCGTGGCGCCCAAGAATTTCGGGCCGCTGAGCAACACGCTGCTGGTCTCGAACAACACGAACAGCGGGACCATCAACGCCTTTAATCTCGAAACCGGCCAATTTGTGGGCACGGTCAAAGACACGAACGGCAAGGACATCGTCATCGACCAACTCTGGGGGATTGAGTTTGGCGGAGGCGCGGCAAACAACGGCAAGACCAACCAACTCTTCTTCACCGCCGGTCCGTACAACAATCTGGCGGGAACGTTTGGTGTGATCGCTTTGAAGTAGGCGCTCGAAAACGAAGATGCAAGATAAGAAAACATGAAAGGGAAATGCCGCGAAGGCCGCCCGAGAAGCAGGCGGCCTTTTTGCGGTCTCTTCAATAAGCACCTAGCGTTGCTGCTCGTAAACAGAGTTATTGGGCGTGGGCTCGTCGTACTCGCGTCCATACTTGTTCTTATGCGCAATGCGCTGGCCATTGGCTTCCGGAACTCGAATCACTCCCAAAGACGAAGCATTCTCCGCGATCGTGATCTCCCGCGCCAGGGGCTGCGCATTTTCCGGACCGATGCCCTCGCTCCAGACATGCAACATGTAACGCCCGTAGGGAACGCCCGCCAGGCTGAGTTGCCCGTCTGCATTTGAAACGGCATACAGCGGTGTCGTCAGAGTAATGACCACCGCACTCATCTCGGGGTGAATATTGCAGAAAATGTAGCTGATTCCGGGCCGGTCGAATCGCACCGTCCGCGAGGTACCCGCTTCGTACAGACCGAGATCGAACCGCTTTCCTTCGAAAAGTGAAAAGACATTGTGGAAGAAAGGATCGCGATTGGGAAACTCCACCATCGACCCCGCCGGAACCACCAGGATGTGCGGCTCGAAACTCTTGTTCTTCTGCACCAGGCGTGGGTTTTGCGCCGGACTTGCCGGCGGACCGGGGGATGAATTTGGCGCCGCCGCAGCGGCTTCGCCTGCCGCTGCCGGCGTCCCTATTGGCGTCAGCCACACCACTGTCCCGGGAATCGTTCCATGCCGCCTCTTGCCCGCGCCGCTTGCACCGATGACCTCGACGCGCCCGCGCACGGTCGTTGTCGTGATCTGCGTTGTGATTTGCGTCGTGATCTGCGTCGTGGACTGCGCGTGCAATCCCGCCGCGCTGGCCCACAACATCGCGACCCAGATGATTGTTCTATGGCTCATCGTCGATGGCCTATCTTAAGTTCTAATTCTTCACTGCGTTCTTTACTGCGGCTTCTTACCCTGCCGCTTTCCGCTCAAAAAGAACTCCCATCATCAAATTGAGATGCCCTGCGCCGTTCCCGCCGTTGGTAAGCGAATACGTCGTCAGGTGTCGATACTCAGCGGAAAACAACAGGTCCGATCGGGGACGGTAAATCATGTTCACAAAGCTTCCCTGATTTCTCGCCAGCGTCGCATCCCCGTAGGACTGCGGATATTGGAAGTATTTCAGATCGCTGGCATACGGATTATCCATTCCAAACGCGGCATTGAACTCCCATTTATTCGCGGGCCGGTATTTCAATTGCGCCCAGCCACCAATCGAATTCAACGCTTGCACTTCCGTGCTGGCCAACGTCGGATCGCCGCTGAACAACACGCTGCGACCAATGCCGCCGTACAGTCCGCCAAGAGCCCTTCCGCGATAAAACTTTCCGCTCAACGAAAATTGGCGATTGAGCGGCAACTCGACATCTGTCATTCCGGCCCAGCCATCGACATTCCGGCTGAAACCATAATCCTGGCGGGTGTAGTACCCTCCCACGCCCACCCGCAACGGTTGTCCGAAAACATTCCGCGTCCACGCGATCCGTGTGCCGTATGCCGGTTGGCGCGATGCTTCCCCAGGCCCCGCCTGCCGGTAATAACCGGTGCCCGGCGCTTCGCCCGTTACTTCGCCCGGAACTGTACCCGGTGCTTCCCCGCTCACCGGATCGAGAATCCCTCCCTGGAATAGCAGGCTGGACTGTTCCCCCAGCGCCACTTTATGTTCCACTCTTATCTGCGGCACCCAACTCCACAGATTCCCCGCATAGGTCAGCGCCGGAATCGCCAGCGTAGCAAACGAGGTCGGCGAGTTCGGCGAGAAGAAAATCGCATCTTGCCCGACCACAACCGAGGTGTTTGTCCAATCCATTCGCATCGTGGCCGTCCGCAAGCGCACGAGTCCGGAGTTGATTCCGTTCGGAATCGGCGGGAACCCACCCGCCAGATCGAGTTGCAGGTCCGCCGTCGTCTTCGCACCCGCCACGGTCGGCCCGAATGCCTCGAACCCGATTTCCGATTGGCGCAGCGTCGCACCGAAACTTCCTCCTGAATCGCCTGGCGGCCGCGCATACGCGAGCGTGGGGAGATCGATGCTATCCACCACACCCTGATTGCTCGCCAGATTCATCAGAACAATGCCCGACAGCCGCACCCGGTACTTCGATGCGCTTTCCACTTTCGTCTGATACTGATCGTCCACTTTTCCGCTCAGCAGTTGGTATTCCTCTTCCAGGCTGGCCGCATGCTCGCCTTTTTTCCGATCTTCGTTTCGGATCTTCCGCTCTTTGATCTTGCGGCGTCCGGTTCTCTAAGAGATTCTGTAAGCCCCCCACCGGCACGGGGCTGGCCGTTGACGTCGCCGACTTCACTACCGCATTCCTTATCACCGCATTCCGCAGCCCCGTTTCTGTGCGGACTTCCTCCAGTTCCCGGCGTAGTTCCGCCGTTTCCGTGCGCGCTCGCTGCCAATCGGAGCGCATTCCGGCAACCGCCGCCTGCAACTCGCGAACCTGCTCCCGCAACTCGCGAACCGAGTCGCTGACCGATTCGTGCGACATTTCCGGAGAAGGCGGCTGCGCCCGATTCGCAGGTTCCTGCGCGGCGCCGAGTGCAGCCGACGCCATTAGACTGGTCAGCATCCCCCATCGCAACCATTCGAAACAGCGCATCTTGCTCATAGTCATGCCGCCTCCCGCGACTTCCGCACTTCATTTTGAATTTCGGGCGTGCACTTCAAGTCTCGATTCCGGATCTGCATTCCGGGAGTTCGCAACCGACCCCCGTCTGGTACCGTGACCGTGTGATCTCTGCTAACGAGTCGGCCCGATCCGCTATGACTGTAGCGCCGCCGTCCCGGCGGCTGTCCCGAGGGCATCCCTGCCCGCCGCGCCGAGGGCGCGACGCCCTCGGGACAGCCGGCAAGATGCCGGCGCTACAATTCACCAGCCTGTGGCAAACATCTTGTGAGTCACGGTTCTAGTTAACATGCCGGGCCGCCAAAGCATTTTCCGCCGAGGGATTCAGCGGAATATTCACGCGGAATGTCGTTCCCGAAGCCGAAGTCTGCTCCACCGTGATGTCGCCGCCGTGGTCCTGCAGAATCTTCTGCACCACCGTCAATCCCATCCCGGTGCCATTTTCCTTGCCGTGGCTCACAAAGGGTTCGAACAGCCGGTCGCGCACCGCCTCCGCGATTCCGGGACCGTTATCCTCGATGCGAATTTCCAGACTCTTCGCCCTTGCGTTTCAGCTCGATATCGATTTTCCCGGATTCCGCCGGCACCACCTCGCACGCGTTCAGCAGTAAGTTGAGCAAGGCGCGCTCCAGTTTCTTGAAATCGAACCAGCCCTCGGTTGACCCTTCGCAAGAAATCCGAATCCGTATGCGCTGGAATTCCGGATGCGCCTTCACGCCCTGCACCGCCCGATCCACCGCCGAGCGCACATCGCCGTAGGTGGGACGCAGCGACTCTCGCGTGCGTGAGAATTCCAGCAGCGACTCAATCAACTCCGTCATCTGGTTGACCGCAATTCGTATCTCGGCGTAAAGATCTTCGCGCTGCCCCGGCGTCAGGTTGCTCTCGCAAAGAAATTCCGCATTCGCTATGACCGCCGCCAACGAATGCCGCAGATCATGCGAGATCGAACTCGCCATCCGTCCGATCGTCGCCAGCCGTTCCGCATCCAGCAACTCGCGCTGAGTTTTCTGCAGATTCTTTCTCATCCGGTCGAAGGTTCCCGTGACCTCGGCGACTTCGTCTCCGCCATGCGCCTGCAGCGGATAGGCATAGTCGCCCTGCTCCAGCGCGCGCACCCCCGCTACCAGATTCTCCAGCGGACGCGTAAAGGTATGCGAGATCAGAAAGACCAGCAGGCTCCCCGCCAGCACCGCCGTCAGGCCGAGCGCCAGCAGCAATTCGTTCAGGCTGCTCAAGAATGCCGTGGCCTGATCGAACGACTTCAACACCCACAGACTCAGCGCCGGTCCGCCCGGCGTGGGCAAATCCACCGACGTCGCCAAAAACGTTTCCCCACCCAGCGGCATCTGATCACCCTGCGGCGGGCCTCCTGTTCTCGGCGCCACGCGGAGCAACTCCGATTCCTGGGCAGGCTTCAGGGTGCTGCGCACAATCGCGTCTCCATAGCGAAACGCCACTTCGCTCGCAGCCACGCGGCTCAGGTCGCGGGCAACATGGTCGTCAATTTCGTAACCCACGAGCAGGTATCCCAAAACCTGACGTCCGCTGGCGGGACCAAAATAAATATCCTGGAGAAAAACTTCGTAGAGGTGGCCTTCGACATACCACCAGTGTCGCGTCTCGTCGCTCGACACCACCTGCGGGAAGAAATCCTGGGCCTTATGAACTGTGATCTCCGGCGGAGTGGTCTGCAGCGCCATCACCTTGCCGGAAGAATCGGCCAGCAGCAGCAAGTCGCTGCCCGCCAGTTGCCACAAATCCCGCGATGCGTCCTGGATCGTGGCCGGGTCGTGTGTGGTCATCAGCGCCCGCACATTCGGCAGGTCGGCCAAGAGCGCCGCCGAACGCTCGAGCGTGACTTCCCTTTGCTTCTGAAAGTTGCGGAATGCGGAAACGGAATTCTGCAGGTCGCGCTGGATTCCGAGGCGCACCTCCTGTTGTACGGTGTGCCGCACCACCAGCAGCGTGGTGAACGTCAATGCCGCCGATACCGCCACCATGGAAAACAGGAACTTGGTCCGCAACCGAATTCCGCCCATGGTCAAACCTCGAAGGGGTTACAGGAGATTGGATTATAAAAGGTCAGAGGTGAGAGGTCAGATTGCAGAGGTAAGCCGCTGTGATTTTCACCTCTGCAATCTGACCTCTTACCTCTGACCTCGCTCCACTACGGCACAAACTTGTATCCCGAACTGTGCACGGTGCGAAAGTGCAAGGGGTTCGCGGGATCCTTTTCCAGCTTCTGCCGCAGCCGCAGGATGTGATTATCGACCGTCCGCGTGCTCGGATAATTCCGGTATCCCCAAACGTGGTTCAGTAACTCCTCACGCGATAGCACGCGCTCCGCGTTTTGGATCATGAACTTCAGCACCTTGAACTCTTGCGAAGTCAGCGGCACCAGCTTCCCTTCCCGCCACAATTCCATCTTCGTGAAATCGACTTTCACATCGCCAAAGGTAAAAGTCTCGGTCAGCGGAGTCCGCAGCGATTGCGACCGCCGCATCGCCGTCCGCACCCGCGCCAGAAGTTCCCGCGGGCTGAAGGGCTTGGTCACGTAGTCATGCGCGCCCAACTCCAGCAGCAGTACCTTGTCCATCACTTCCGTTCGCGCACTGAGGACGATGATCGGCAACGAGGGCGCTGCCTGGCTGATTTCCCGGCACACGTCCTGCCCCGGCGTCCCCGGCAAGCTTAAGTCCAGCACCAGCACGGACGGCGCCGCCGTCCGAAACATCTCCAGACCCGCTGCGCCGTTCCCCGCAATATCCACCGCAAAGCCTTCGGCCTCAAACAATCGCTTTAGAGCTTTTTGCACGGCGCGATCGTCCTCGATCACCAGGATCCGCTCCGCACCAGCCGGAACCGCGTCCATCGTCGTCGTCGCTGTCGTCGTCGCTGAAGATACGTTCTTGGTCACCACCACCCCCGCCCGCCGTAATTGCCCTGAATCATACCCCTAAACTCTAGCCTGATATCGGGTTAATGGCACATTTCGGGGAAGAAAGTGACATCAATTTGACAATTTGTTGACAACATGCCGGACTAAGAGAGGCGGGAAATGAACGCAACAGCTTGTTTCCTTCGGAGCTATTTCCCAGCACGTCACTTTGATTTTTGTTGTGCGATCCATTTGTCCGTGCGTGCGTCGAGGAGATCGAGAGGGAGGGTTCCGCCGTCGAGCATCTCGTCGTGAAATGTGCGGATGTCAAACTTGGGGCCCAATTCTTTCTGGGCGCGCTCGCGGAGTTCGCGGAACTTGAGCTGGCCGAGCTTGTAGCTGAGGGCTTGCGCGGGCCACGCGATGTAGCGGTCGGTCTCGGACTGGATGCTGGGCTCGTCGACAGCGCCGGACTTGCGGAAGAAGTCCACGACTTGATCGCGGGTCCAACCTTTGGAGTGGATTCCGGTGTCGACGACCAGACGCACGGCGCGGAAAAGTTCGGAGGAAAGGCGGCCGTAGTCCGAAACTGGATCCTGGTAGAAGCCGACCTCTTTGCCGAGTTGCTCCGCGTACAGGGCCCAGCCTTCGATGTAGGCGTTGAAGCCGAGACCATGGAGGCGGAACTTGGGCAGCCCGGTGAGCTGCTGCTGCACCGATAGCTGCATGTGATGTCCGGGGATGCCTTCGTGGTAGGCGATCGCCTCGTCGTTGATGAGCGAGCGCTGCGCGAAGTCGGAGGTGGCGACGACGACGCGGCCGGGGCGCTTGCCGTCCGGAGTGCCGGTAACGTAGTGGGTCGCAGCGGCAGACTGGAAGGCGGGTATGGCTTCGACGGTGACCGGCGACTTCGGAAGCAGGGTGAAGAGCTCGGGAAGCTTGGGCTCCATCTGGGCGATGTAGTGGCGGAAATCGTCGAGGATCTGCTCGGCAGAGGTCGGAATGTATTTGGGATTGGTTTTGAGTGAGGCGCGGAAAGAGGCAAGGTCGGCGAAGCCCTCCTTCTTGGCGATAACCGTCATCTCGGCCTGGATGCGGTCGATCTCGCGGAGACCGAGTTGGTGTATCTCGTCCGGCGTCATGTGGGTGGTGGTCCGGGCGTAGATGTCGTTTTCGTAGCGCTTCTGGCCGTCCGGCAGAGAGGTGACCGAGAGGGTGGTGCGGCCCTCAGGGGCGTATTCCGTGCGCAGAAAATCAGCGAAGCTCTTGTAGGCGGGGATGACGTCGAGGTTGATCGCGTCAGTGATCTGCTGGGTCAAGCGCTTCTGGTCTTCGGGGGAGATGCTCGCGGGATACTTTTTTGTCGGGAGCAGAAAAGGGTCGGCGTCGATGATGCCCTGACACTGGACGGGGAGCTTCTCCAGGAGGAATCGGACGGGCATGAGCTTGTCCTTCATGCCGGCGCGAAGGACTTCGGTGGTCTGGCTGAGGACGCGCGGGATCTGGTGAAGACGGGCGATGTAGTCCTCGTAGTGCTTGACGGAGTCGAGGGGAACGGAAAGCGGCAGATCCGCGAGGCTGGTATGGATGCCATTCTGCTGGTTGATTGGCATCTCGTACTCTTTGAGGTCGAAGTCGGCGATGCGCTGCTGGAGGACACGAACCAGGAGGTCGTGGGAGAGCTGGTCCTGGTCGGAGAAGCCCGTACTGGGGATGGCTTCAAGCCGGCTAAGGAAGGCCTCGTCGGTGTTGTGGCGCCGGGTGATGGCTGCGAGTGAGTACTCGGCGAGCTTGTCGTTGTAGCGGTAGTCGCCGAAGGCGGTGGCACGCTCGGGAAAGTTGCGGAGATCGGACTCGTACTGCTCTTCGAAAAGGGCGTTCTGGGCGGCGAGGCGGTCGGCAAGTGGTTTGACATTTTGGGCGAAGACGCAGCCGGCTATGGCGACTACGAAAAACACGCTATGGTGAAGGCGCATAGGTGTATGCAGGGTACCAGAGGGAAAGAGTTGTTGCGCGAACCAATAGGCCCGCTGGCTCTGGCATACTGAATTGAAGCGGCTGACCCCAGATGCGCAGGTTGCAAACAAATCCGTACCACTGCGTTAGGCCGCCATGTTATCCAGCTCTGAGCTTGTCGGATGAAGCTAATCCGAATTTGGAAAGGGATAGAAATGAACGAGCAATTACAGCAGACAGCAAGCAATAAGACCCACCGGATTTCTCTTTCGGGATATGGCCTGATCAATTCTCCGCGTCTCAATAAGGGAACAGCCTTCACGGATCACGAACGCGATATATTTGGCCTGCACGGTTTATTGCCACCGCATGTGGGGAGTCTTGATGAACAGATTGAGCGGCGGATTCAAGCATTCCGGGAGCAGCCGAACGCCTTCCATAAATACAGCTTTCTCCGCGACCTGCAGAATTCGAACGAGACGCTGTTCTATGCGCTCTTGCTGCGCAATATCGAAGAGATGCTCCCCGTGGTGTATACGCCAACGGTGGGTGAGGGTTGCCAGCGCTTCAGTGAGATATGGAGAAAGCCACGAGGTTTGTTCCTCAGCTATCCGAATAAACATCGTATCGATCAGATCCTGAGTCATTCCCGTTACGACGGTGTGAAATGCATCGTGGTCAGCGATGGTGAACGAATCCTGGGGCTCGGCGATCAAGGTGCGGGAGGCATGGGTATCCCCATCGGGAAGATGGCCCTTTACACTGCGCTCGGCGGCATCCATCCGGAGCATTGTCTTCCGATTCTGCTCGATGTGGGAACGGACAATGAGGACAGGTTAAAGAGTCCAATTTACATCGGATGGACGCATCATCGGGTCCGCGGCGAAGAGTACGACGCTTTCGTAGATGTTTTTGTAAACAGCGTGAAGAAGCGCTGGCCGCACGTTCTTTTGCAATGGGAGGATTTTGCCGGTTCGAATGCCGCTCGACTTCTGGCTCGCTACAAGGACCAGCTATGCACTTTTAACGACGATATTCAAGGCACTGCGGCGGTAGCGGCCGCGACGCTGCTCTCTGCAATCAACGTTACGGGCGTGCCACTGGAGCAACAGAAGATCGCTGTATTTGGCTTCGGAACCGCAGGCATAGGCATCACCAACCTGCTAGAACAGTTCATGCATGACAAGGGCATTCCGGAAGAGGAAGCTCGCCGTCACTTCTACGCTATCGACCGCTACGGTCTGATCACAGAAAAGGGCAAAGATGTGCGGCCCGAGCAACTGCCCTACGCGCGCAAAGAAGAAGAAGTGCGGGGATGGAGACAACCGAATGGAGAGATCACATTGCTGGATGTGATTCGCCATGCCAAGCCTTCGGTCCTCATCGGAGTGTCTGGTCAAGGGGGAGCCTTCACCGAAGATGCGGTGCGCGAAATGGCCAGGAACACAGTTCGACCCGTCATCTTCCCGCTTTCGAACCCCACCGCACGCTGCGAAGCGACTCCTCAGGACTTGTTGGACTGGACCGAAGGACGGGCGCTGATCGGCACCGGGAGTCCGTTCGAACCGGTGACTATTTGGGGGAAGAAGGTTCGCATCGACCAGACCAATAACTCGTACATATTTCCCGGGCTTGCTCTCGGGATTGTTGCCTCCAAAGCCAAACGCGTCACGGATGCGATGGTCATGGCTGCGGCTAAAGAATTGGCACGTCTCGTCCCCACACAAAAAGATAAGAAGGCAAGCCTCCTGCCGTCACTTTCGGATTCGCGGCAGCTGAGTCGCTCAATCGCGCTGGCCGTAGGTCGCCAGGCGATTCAAGATGGGCAGGCGCAGGTTGCCGGCGAAGATGGCCTGGATCGCGAACTCCAAGCGAATATCTGGGAACCAGTGTACGTACCGTACGAACGCAAAACCGGGACGTCCTGAGATGGCATCAGCGAGGCGACGGCCTAATCAGTTCCGTGTCGAGGACGCTTTGGGAGACACCAGTTCCGGAGTTCCGACCGATCAGGTTCCGACCGATCACGCGTCTGGGATAACTTACTCAACCGCGACTTTCGTACCCTTCTGGCCCTGGCTCGACAAGTGCTCAATACGGTCGTTTAGGATCTCCCGGACCGCCTTGAGGAACTCGACGCGTGAGCTTGTCAAGTGCTGCCGGGCAGCAGGCGAAATCCCCAGGAAAGCCTGCACGGTGTCCACGATCTCGCGACACGGGCAGCGTTCATGAACGCCTTGCTCGCTTGTGGTTGACTGGCTATTCTCTGGCTTGTTCATAGTAGTCTCCTTCATTTCGACCGTGAGGACCTTGCTCTCCAGGCGCGCCCGGGACGGCGACAGGGCGGTCATTGATCGCGGCAGCCCGATATGACGGCGGAAAGTACCGATCTGTACGACAAGTTCGTCGCCCTTCTTAAACAGCTCGATCTCGCCCTTGGTGGCGAAAGGCAAAAGAACACGAATCTCATAAAGCCCGTTCTGTTTCCCGAAAGTGTAGGGTTTCTCCGTTCGGGTCACGGCGGACGGATCTTCGCCCTCAGCATACAGCACTCGCGCGAGATCCTCTAGCCGCTGCCTGCCCAGTACCTCATGCGAGAACAACGGTACCTTCTTTATTGGCACGGGCGCAAAGTACTCCTCGATCTCATGCACCATCGCGTCCTGGGAGGTGTGCCACTCATTGAACCAGGCATCCACTAACCTCCGCTGGGAGCAAACGGTTTACAAGGACTGCGTCCACGGTGAGCCCATGCAGAGAGAAGTAGACGAACGCCCGTTGCGTCTCCCGCACCACCATCTTCTCCGCATTGGTGACCAGCCGCACACTGGTGATCCGCGGATCCTCCATCATCTCACCCACTCCCTCGAGCTTGTCGAAGAGGTCCCGAACGTTGCCGAAGTAGGTGTCGGGCGGCAGTTCGAACGGCGCAACCCGGTTGGCGATGGGCCGCACCGCCTTGAGAAAATTGCGCTGGAAAGGGAAGATGTGCTTCATGTACCAGTCCAGCGTTGTCGGCATGCTGATGAAGCGCATGGATTCCGCGGTGGGCGCGGCATCGAGCACGATGACGTCGTAACGCTGCTCGCGCCGGTATTGATTGATGTACATCATGGCGCTGAGCTCCTCCATGCCGGGCAGAATCGCCAGTTCTTCCGCCTCTACGCCGCTGATGCCTGTGGTGCGCAGCACGGCGCTCACATAGGAGGAGATTTCCTGCCAATGGCGCTTGATCTCTTTTTGGATATTCAGCTCCTGGACCGAAAGCCGATCATTGATCGCCAGTGGCTCCGAGGTTTGGACATGGAAGAGTTCGGTGTCGAGATCGAACGCATCTGCCAGGCTGTGTGCCGGATCGATGCTCAGCACCAGGGTCCGATAGTTCAGTTGCGCCAGTTTCACGCCCGTGGCGGCGGCCAGGCTGGTCTTGCCCACACCGCCTTTTCCGCTGAACAGCAAGATCCTCATGTTCGTATTCTAGAGCAATGGCAGCGCTGAGTCTGTGGCGAACAAATCACAACCCTCGTGGTATTACCCGCGCAAAGTAGTTACTCTTCTTCAGGCACTGTACAATACCGTTTCTTGGAACTTTGATCATGGAAATGCTGGCAAGAACGGGGTGGAGCAATGGCTGAGTCCATTGACTGGCCGCCGCCGCATCCGCCGCGGCGCCGACGCGGACGCTTCCTTCTCATTCTTGCCGTCCTTGCCTTCATCGTCTTCGGCGGCCGGACCGCGCTGTCGTATTACGTGGATGTGCTCTGGTTCGGATCGCTCGGCTACGGGGACGTCTTCTGGAAAACCCTGAGCCTGCAGTGGGGAATCTTCGCGGCTTTTACAGCGGTCACATTTCTCATTCTGTATGGATCGTTCCTGGCTCTGAAGCGGGCGCATCTCCCCGACTTGCCGAGCGGCCACACGATTTACATCGGCCAACAGCAGGTGAAGTTGCCGGTTGAGCCTGTCCTGCGCCTCATTGCGCTCGGCCTTTCGCTGGTCATTGCCGTTGCCACCGGCGCCAGCATGATGGTGGAATGGCCGACGCTCGCGCTCTTTTGGTACGCCCGCGCCACCACTGGTGGCGAGCGTCTTTGATCCGATTTTTGGCAAGCCGCTGAACTTCTTTCTGTTCACGCTGCCCGCGTGGCAGCTCATCGCCGGCTGGCTGCTGACGCTGTCCGTGATTACTTGTGCACTCGCCGTTTTCTTCATCCTCATCACGGGCGGAACCCGTGTGCTCGCCGGGCGTCTCAGCCGCTCCGTCACATTGCCTTGGCGCGGACTCTCCATCACGTTTGCGTTCCTGTTGCTGATCGTCGCGATGCGTGTCTATATCGGCCGGTTCGAGCGATTGTTCGACGATCATACGATCTTCGGGGGTGTGACCTACACGGACGCGCACGTCACCCTCACAGGGCTGCTCGTGGTATGCGCAGCGCTCGTTCTGGGCGCGGCGATCGCAGCCGTCAACGCCGTGCGGTTGCCACGCGGACGCTGGCTGGTCGCGGCTGTCCTTCCGGCCGCGGTCTGTTATGTCGCCGTTCAAGCAGTCGCCTGGTACGTCAGCAGCTTTATCGTCAAACCGAACGAACTGGTTCGCGAGAAGCCCTACATTGTCTACAACACCGAATTGACGCGGCAGGCCTACGGATTGAACCGGGTCTCGCAGCGCGAGTTTCCCGCGGAGACGACCGTCGACGCGGCCGACCCGGAGAACAATCAGGCTACGCTGCAGAACATCCGGCTGTGGGACTGGCGCGCACTCCAGGACACGCTGCGTCAGATTCAGGAAATCCGCACCTACTACGACTTCCCCGACATCGACATTGATCGATATGAAATCGACGGCACGACTCGCGAGGTGATGCTCGCCACGCGCGAACTGAACGTCGACAAGCTCCCGGAGAGCAGCCGCAACTGGATTAACGACAAGCTGATCTACACCCACGGCTATGGCATCACGATGAACCCGGTCAATGGATTTACGCCGGAAGGGTTGCCCACGCTGATCCTGAGCAACATGCCGGTGCAGAGCACGGTGCGTGGTCTAACCGTGACGCGCCCGGAGATTTATTTCGGCGAGATGACCAATACCGACGTCTACGTGAAGACCCGGCAGAAGGAATTCAACTACCCGCAAGGCGCGAGCAACAGCCTCACGTCGTACGAAGGCAACGGCGGCATCGTGCTCGGCGGTTTCCTGCGCCGCATCGTGATCGCGCTCGACCGCGACGACCTCGCGAAGCTGCCGTTCAGCGATGACGTGAACAAGGATAGCCGGCTGCTGATGCGGCGCAACCTGCGCGATCGCGTGTCGGCATTAGCGCCGTTCCTCACCTACGATCCCGATCCGTACATCGTGCTCGGCGACGATGGCCGGCTGTCGTGGATCATGGATGCGTTCACGCTTTCAGACAGCTTTCCGTACTCGACCCATTACCTTCTCGGCAACAATCCCATTAACTACATGCGGAACAGCGTTAAGGTGGTCATCGACGCCTACGATGGCACGACAACGTTTTACGTGTTTGATACCGAGGATCCGATCATCGCAGCCTACCGCCGCATCTTTCCGAGTCTGTTCAAGGATGCGGCCACGATGCCGCCCGGGCTGCGCAAGCACGTGCGCTACCCCGAGTTGTTGCTCAAACTGCAGGCGGAAGTGTACGGCCTGTATCACATGACGGATGCGGAAGCGTTCTACAACCGGGAAGATCTGTGGACGGTCGCCACCGAAGTCGGCATGGGCGAGGGAGGCGAGCAAACGACACAGGCGATGCAGCCCAACTTCGTGCTGATGAAACTGCCGGGCGAAACCGGCGTGGAGTTCGTGGAGATTCTGCCCTTCACGCCGGCCAACCGGAATAATCTGATTGGCTGGATTGCCGGGCGCAGCGACGGCGCACAATACGGCACATCGGTGGTTTACAACTTTCCCAAAACCAAGCTGGTCGACGGACCGCTGCAAATCGAGGCGCGAATCGATCAGAACGCGCAGCTTTCCGGACAATTGACGCTGTGGAATCAGCAAGGCTCGCACGTGCGGCGCGGGGCCCTGCTGGTGATTCCGTCCGGGCGCGCGCTGTTGTATGCGGAGCCGATTTACCTGCAGGCCGAGCGCAGTCCGATGCCGGAGTTGCGTCTGGTCGTGCTCGCGCTGCAAGATAAGCTCGCGTACGGCCCAACCTTCGAGTCGGCGATGGCGGCCCTTTTTGGCGGAGCGACCTCGTCCCTTAGTGCCCCGTCAACGACCGCCGCGGCAGTCCCCGCGGAGCCGGTGCGAGGCGCGCCGGCATCCGCCGCGTCGCCCCAGCCCGCAGCGGATCTCAATGCGCTCATCGCGGAAGCCGCCAAAGATCTTGCCGACTACCAGCGCCTGACGGCGGAGGGCAAGCTCGGCGAGGCTGGACAGAAGCTTGAAGAGTTGAAGCGCGCACTCGACAAGCTGAACGCGCGCCAAAGATAGTCTCGCTGCGGTTAGCTCTTCCGCGATATGGCTGCCGGGTCAACTTCTCTCAACCTACTTCGAAACGTGCGCGATCACCGTGTCGCGGTCCAGAAACGGAGTTCCACGAAGATTGCGTTAAACTGCAACCTGGGCTGCGAACGCCAAGGGAGATGCTAGGGGCATTTGACCCTCCGGTTGGTGCGCGATGTTGAATATTAAGAAGATTCTTCTGCCGGTTGATTTCCCGAACGCCTCGTTGCGTGTGATTCATCAGGCTGCGACATTGGCCCGCCATTTCCATTCTGAGATTGTGATGCTGCACGCCGTGACCGCGCGGAGCCATGCCGCCGGGGTGCCCAAGGACGACGCCGGACTGGCTCGGTGGGATTTGCTCGCTGAGATGGTCAAAACGGGCGCCGAAAAACCTGGACCAGTCTCTCGGGCAGGAGCTTGAGGGCTTGGCCATCCGGTCCATGTTGGTCAAAGGCAACCCGGCCCAGGCAATCGTGGAGACGGCTCAGGATGAAGAAGGCCGACCTGATCATGATGCCCTCCCATGGCTTCACGTTCAACCAGTTTCTGCTGGGCTCGGTGACAGCGAAAGTACTACACGGTACCGAGTGCCCGGTTTGGACTGGAGGCCACGTGGAAGAATCGCCAGCGCAGGAGTTTGGCCTCCGCAACGTCCTATGCGCGGTCGATTTCAGCCCCCGTAGTCACTAAGCTGTGTCGTGGGCCGCGCAAATGGCCGCCGAATTCGATGCCCACCTTACGCTCGCCCACGTCACTCCCTCGGTGGAGCTTTGGGGACCTGGCGGCAGCTACGTAGTTCCGGGGTGGAAGGAGTCGCTGGTCGGCGACGCTTCTCGGCATCTCGCAGACCTTCAGCAAGACATGGGCATCAAGGCGGACGTATTCATCGGCAGTGGTGACGTGCCTAAAGTGCTGAGCCAAGCTGCGAAGCAGACGAAGGCGGATTTGCTGGTTACCGTGTGCTACCCCTATGGGGGTAACCTGCGGATCCACGGCTACGCCATCATTTGCGCGGTGCCGATTCCGGTTCTGAGCGTGTGAGGACTCTGACGTGATGCCCGCATAACCATTAACGCGGGCGGTAGCGACGGCCGCCAAAACAGGGGCTCAACATCCGGATGCTTCCTTGGGGCTGGGGTTGTGCCAATGGCCGTCTGACGCGATGAGCGCGTCAGCCTCTTTCGGCCCCCAACTGCCGCGCCTGTAGGGGCGAGCCCGGTGGTGGTTCTTAAGGACTGGATCGACCACCGCCCAAGCGGCCTCAACTGCGTCTTCACGGGTGAAGAGCGCTCCATCGCCGGTCATGGCGTCGCCCAAAAGCCGCTCGTAGGGCGATTCCTCTCCCTGCTGTTCTTCGAATAGGTAGAGCTCTCGCTGGTCCCCGACGAACTCCTTTCCTGCGAGTTTGACGCGAGCGGCGATGGCAATGGCGGAACTGGGAGAGAGCCGGAAGCGCACGTAGTTGGCCTTGCCGGTTTTTGGAATTGGCGCCGAGTCGGCGAAAAGCCTCTGCGGCGGCGGCTTCAGCTCCACCAGGACCTCAGTCGCGGTATCGGCCAGGTATTTGCCGGAGCGCAGGTACCACGGCACGCCCTCCCAGCGCCAGGAGTCGATGAAAAGCCGCAGGGCGCAGAAAGTCTCGACGTCGGAGTTCTTCGCCACGTCTGGCTCCTTCCGGTAGCCAGCGTACTGCCCGCGCACCAAGTCGTCGCGCTTTAGAGGGCGCATGGCTTGAAAGATCTTAGCCTTCTCGTTTTGCACGGCTTCAAAGTGCCTGCCGGCCGGCGGCTCCATGGCAAGCAGCGCGACGATTTGGAAGAGATGGTTCTCGATCACGTCGCGCAGACAGCCGGCGGTTTCGTAAAACGCGCCGCGGTTCCCCACCCCGAAATCCTCGGATAGAGTTATCTGAATACTGGCCACGTAGTTGCGGTTCCAGATCGGCTCCAGGAACGAATTGGCGAAGCGGAAATAGAGGATATTCATGATCGCCTCCTTCCCGAGGTAGTGGTCGATGCGGAAGATCGAGTCTTCCGGGAACACCGAGTGCGCGACGTGGTTGAGTTCCTCCGCGGAGGCTAGGTCACGTCCGAAGGGCTTTTCGACAATCACGCGCGCGTGCTCGGCCAAGCTCGCGGCACCGAGTCCTTCGATCACTGTTTCGAAGAGTGAGGGCGGGATAGCGAGGTAGTGCGCTGGGCGCCGCGCGCTGCCCAGCGCATTTTTTATCGCCGTGAAAGTGCCTGGGTCTTTGTAATCCCCACTCACGTATGTGAGCAGGGACAGAAGATGGTGGAGGGCGCGCTGGTTATCGATCCCGCCGGATCGCTTGATGCTGTCTGTGACACGTTTGCGCAGACGCTCCAGACTCCACTTCGGGAAGGCGACACCGATTACCGGCACCTTGAGGGCGCCTCGTTTCGCCATCGCATAGAGTGCGGGGAAGATCATCTTGTGGGCGAGATCTCCCGTCACACCGAAGAGCACCAGCGCGTCTGAACGGGATGCGGTCATTGGAGGAGCCCTCCATAGTAAGGGATTCCGAGCCAACTCGGCGGCTCCGATAGCGGACATTCACGCCGCCGAGCGCGCCTGCTGCACCATCTCTACCAGAACCTCTCTGGTTTCTGCCGGGCTGCTTACCTCTCGCAAGAATGCAATGCGAGCACCCCTTATACCATCTTGGGTTTTCAAGCGCGCATGAAATCCGAGGCGGTCGACCGCGGTCATCGTTGCTTCCTGCGACTCAATGCGTGCAAATACCCGGGCGAGCAGAACGAGCGCATCCTTGTGGTCAGCATTCATGTGCTGAATGATTTCGGCCATTGAGTCAGCGAGAGGGTCGGGCTGTGCACGGTCATATTCGGAGGCGGATACCCAGCCCATCACTCCGAAGCCGCCCACGTAGTAAACGTCGACCGCGTCCAGGCGGTAAAAAGAGAAGTCTTCAAAATCTACCCAATACTTGCTGTTGGCGTAACGAGCTAAGTAGAGCTTGCGAGCCTCGGCCACCTCCGGCTCCGGTAGCCGCAGAACATTCCCTAGCAGCGTGACCCTGGATGCTCCGAGCGGATCACCGCCGGCGTCGGCGTCATTCTGGGTCACCAGCAAGCTGGCGCGAGGGTCCGCCTGTAAGTTCTGCGTATGCATGGCCATTGTGCTGATAAGGAAGATCGGACGCCCGTGATCGTCCACAGCGTAGGGCATGACGGATCCGAAAGGAAAGCCCGGCTGTTTGCGCGAAAGGGTCGAAAGGCTTCCGATGCGGGCCAAGTACACCAAAGTGCGCGCGCGCTCGGCGAACGAAGGCTCGGGGACCGCGGGCTGATCACTCGCCGCGCCAGCGCCCGCGTGTTTTCTGCCGGACGAGGAAGACATCGCTGCCCCGCCCGTCAGTCTAAATAAGCATGTTGGGGGTTGTACATAATTGTAAACGATGGCTCGCGCTACGCCTTACGAGAGAGAGCAAGTAATTCCTTACTGTTAACTCCTGAGATATTAACCCGTGTTTACTACCACCCCCCTCCCCCCTATCTATTGGAATCATAGGGTTAGGGGCTGTCGCGCCGCCAAAATCTAGAGCCTCAAGGAGTTATTTGCAAAATATTCCGAAATAAGGAGTTAGCTCTATTCTCGGCCTAATTCTATTAAATTCACAGTTCGGCAGGCTTGCTCACGTCCCCAGTGCCCCCCTCGCATAGTTATCGTCTAGTTATCAAAGAAGCGGCCCAAATGGGGCTGGAACAGCCTCGAAGGCCGCTTGGAGAACTGGCACGCTTCTTCGCTGTCGCAATCAGATTGTCGCGCAGTGGGGCTTGGAAGTATGTGACGCGGCACACAGATAGTTTGTGATGAAAAAGGTCAGGTCGTCAGATTGCGGAAGTTCGAACGCTCGACTTTGCGCATCAGCGAGAGCAATCACCCAAAGGTATCGGCTCTGCAATGACGGCGATACTCGTGCAACCATCCGTAGAGCAAAATTAGAAAAAAGGATGTGGTCCGCGAGGAATCTGGCCGCGATCTGACGGTTATTCTTCGACTTGCCCGGAGATACGAACGAAGGATAAGAACGAAAGATAGGAACGAGCTATCGAACGCTCGCATTACAGTCCAGGGATCTACAGCCGATCTACTCAACAACACCTGGGATCAAGAAGAAAAGTAAGCGGTTTCTAACTCATCGACAAAGGAGAACTTAAGAATTTCGAATATGAATAAGCCAAATGAACTTGATATTTCCACCGACTCAACGGTTCCGCCTGTGGGTCAGCCCTCTTTTAACTGAATCCCGCGGGGTCGTCCTATGAGCAGCTTCGATCTGACGTTGGCTCCCACGCCGGAAAGGTCGCGATGAGTGTTGGAGCCAAAGCGGAAGTTGTCTCCACGCTTAGTCAGGCAAAGGGCGAGCTGTGCGCGATGGCGCGCGTGGTCGACAGCGAGATCGTGGCAGTGGCAAGGGCCTTTGAGGTCTTGCGGGCATGCCGACACGATCTTGAATCTGGCGGCCGCCATTGTCGGCTGCGTCGAGAATGAAAGTGTCAGTTCCGTTCTGCCAAAGGTGCAAATCCTCGGCGCCGCGGCAAGACGCTTCATTGGTGACAGGCTTCAGGCGACGACCGGGATACTGGAAACAGTGACCAGGGAAGTGAAGCTACTGCGTCGACTATCTTAGCAACGCGCGGCCAGGAGGCGATTGCTCTTAAGATCAAGGCGCTGAGCGTGCTTACGAACATCGAGGTGGCTCGCCTCGGCGCCGTGGGCGCCGGCTTCCAGTACCTGGCGCACCAGTTGGCCGACTTCTCGAAGTCGGTGACCGCGGAGACTCGGGAACTTGCGGGCCAAACGGAGGGCCGCACGGGCGCAATCGAAGAAACGAGGCGCGTGCTTGCGGCCGAACTCCCCCGCCTGCGGGGGAACTTGGCTCGCATTGAAGTTGACCTGGGTAACGCCTTGGCGGCGGTGGACTCGAGCCTGACCCAACTGGCCAGAATGCCCGTGCAATTCCGAGACCTGCGTGGAGGAGGTCGCTCGGCAGATTGCCGGAGTGGTGGCCGCCATCCAAGCCCACGACATCACTCGCCAGCAAATCGAACATGTGCAAGAGGCGTTTGCACTGATTGCCACGAAGAATTCGCAGTGATGGGAACCCGGAAAATGAGGCTGCACAAGGAACGATCGGGAACTGCCGCGGGCCTACGCGGGCCTTACGATCCAGATTTACCAACTGAGAACACCAAGGAAACCGTGGCGAGCTGGGCATCTCAAATAAGGACGTGCATGGGCGGCATTCTGAGAGTAAGCGCCTCCGACGTGGTCGGGATCGGCCCCATGGTCCTCGAGCAGGAGCGCGAAGCTGTCGTCCCAGCTTGCCCACATCGAACGCCTCGAGCGTGAGAGCCAGGGTCACAGCGAGAGAATCCAGCGCACTTTCGGAGGGCTCTCTAACTTGATGCAATTGGTGAGCTGAACTATCTGCAAAGGTCAAAGTCCAGTCCGCGATCATCTCCAGTTGCTGACCGTCAACGCCATCATTGAGGCCAGCGACTTGGGCACGCAGGCCGCCGCGATATTGGCGATCGCGAAGAGCATTAAGGAGAATTTCGGCGGAGTGGAGCCAGATCACGGATCAATCCGGGCAGACCATGCAAGAGGTCCTGAACCTGGAGAAGCAGACGAACGAGGAGATGGGAGCCTTTTCGGAAGCCAGCAGCGAGAGGCTGCGCGAAGCGCAAGACAAACCACGACCGGCCTTGACAACCTGCGAACCGCCGCCACGTTCGCGGCCAGAGGGCCCAGGAAATGAAAGCCGCCACCGAGAAAATGCAGGCGAAAACCGCGGAGGTCGGGCAGAAGCTGTCGATCTGCTCGATACTTGCTTTGGCCGTATCGACGTCGGTGCTGGCCGCAATTGAAGAGGTGAGGCGCCAGTTGGAGATCGACCACCCGGAGGTGAAGGAACGCTGCGATCGAGCCGAAGTTGAACAGTTATTCTCGGCGTTTTACACGACGGAGATGGAGCGCGACGTCCTGCATGCGGCGCTCGCGGGAAGGAGCTGCCCGTGGCGCAACCAACGTTCGCGGGGAACAGTGTTGAACTGTTTTGAAGTGGGAACGGCCTGCGGAAAGCGATGGAACTCGCATATCTGCGGGAATGAGGACAGATGAGGACTAACGCGCAGACAGATCTCAAGCGCGAAGGATTCAGCCCGCATTCGGGAGAGAGTCGGCTGGAGGCCGGAAGGAGGTCAGGCAGGTACTCCGATGGGCGGCACGAAAGAACTCGCGGCTGCGAATCGCCGATTGCCGGACCGGCCTTGCGACCTGGCCGAGCGAGTACGCTGAACCATGGCCAGCCTGGACCCTGCTCGCGACCGCGATTGGGCAAATCCGCGAAGCCATCGTGATTACCGATACCTCAGGCACGATTCAGTACGTCAACCCGGCCTTCACCAGGATGACCCTGTACGGCGCGGAAGAAGTCGTTGGCCAAAACACGCGGATACTGAAGTCCGATCGCCAGGACCCGGCCTATTACCGGGAACTTTGGAAGACGATCCTGGCGGGCGAGATCTGGCACGGCGAACTCATCAATCGGCGCAAGGACGGGACTCACTATACCGAAGAAATGTCGATTACGCCGGTTCGCGACCCGAGCGGCGCCATCACCAACTTTATTGCCATCAAGCAGGACGTGACGGGACATCGCGCCACCGAAGCCGCGTTGCAGAGCAGCGAGAAGAGTTTGGAAGAAGTACAGCGTATCGCCCCGCTGGGAAGCTGGGAATTGGATGCGGGGGCGGGCGAGTTTCGCGGCTCCGCCGGTTTTTTTCGCATCTTCTTGGCTCCCCAGCGATTGGACCCCCAGCGATTGCGCCCCGGCGGGCGCGGCTGTCGTGCCGTTCCGCAAGATGATGGAGGCCATTCCCGCCGCCGATCGGGAACGGGTCGACCAAACCATAAAGAACACCCTTCAGACCCATGAACCTTTCGACGTTGATCATCGAATCGTGCGCCGCGATGGCACGATACGTGTGGTCCGCAGCCGCGGCCAAATTATCGCCGGCCAGGATGGCGTCCGCACGCCTGGTCGGTACGACTCACGACATCACCGACCTCAGGCTGGCGCACGAGAAGCTTCGGCAAAGCGAGGAGAGATTCCGCTCTCTGGTCGCCAACATTCCCGCCGTCATCTGGAGTTCCGACGCTCACGGGCAGATCCAATACATCAGTCCCAATGCCGAGCCGGTCTTTGGGTTTACTTCCGAGGAGATATGTGAAAAGGGTGCTGAAATCTGGTTTGAGCGAATCTGCCCGAACGATTCCAGTCGCGTGGTGCAGGCTTTTCACCAGCTTTTTTCGGAAGGCCGGCCTTTCGATGTGGAATACCAGGTGCAACACAAGGACGGCACGTGGATCTGGGTCCACGATCGGGCATACCGAACTTACGAAAGGGACGGGGTTCGCTGCGCGGATGGCTTCATTTCCAACATCACCGAGCGCAAGCGAGCGGAAGAGGAGTTGCGACGCAGCGAGGCCTACCTCGCGGAGTCGGAGCGGCTCAGCCATAACGGCAGTTGGGCATGGAACGACGGCAAACGGGACGATCGCGTTGTCTGGTCGGAGCAACACTATCGCGATTTTTGGCTATGGCACCTGGGAAAGGGACGGTAGCGTTCCAGGAGGCGCGAGGAACGGATTCAGCCCGAGGATTTGCCGCTCTTCCATCGCATCCTCAATGAATCGATGGCTGAAAAGAAGGATTATGAAGCGAACTTTCGAATTGTCCTGCCGGATGGAGCGAAAAAAAACCTACACAGCTACTGGGATTCCATCCGGTCGTCGACGAAGCCGGTGACCTCACCGAGTTTGTCGGCACGTGCACGGATGTCACCGAGCGCAAGCGGGCGGATAAGGAACTGCGGCTGGCGCAATTCTCATTGGAGCATGCCTCGGACGCTATACATTGGATGAACTCACAAGGCCGTATCGTCTACGCCAACGAGGCGGCCTGCCGCTCTTTAGGATATTCCCGCGAGGAACTTCTTTCCCTGTCGATCCCGGATATTGATCCGCTTTTCCAGAAAGAAGCGTGGGCGGACGTTCTGGGAGGAACTCAAAGCGCGGGGCTCGATAACCTTTGAAACCCAGCACCAAACCAAACAGGGACGGGTTTTCCCGGTGGAGATAACTGCGAACTACCTGGAGTTCGACGGGCAGGAATACAGCTTCGCCTTCGTGCGCGACATCACCGAGCGCAAGCGGGCCGAGGAGGCACTGCGAGCGTCACGCCAAATGCTATCGGCTCCTACTGGAGCAGCATACCTGCAACGCGTCTTTTGGAAGGACGCTGGAACTGCGTCTACCTGGGCTGCAATCGGGCTTTTGCGACGGATGTCGGGGTGTGAAACAGCCCGCAGAGAACTCCTTACTCTGGCGAGTACAGATTTTGATCACGCGACTTACCGATGGCTGAAGCTTTAGCGCCGATGACAAGCTGGTAATCGGAAAAAAGCCTTACCAAGCTCAACTATGATGAAACTCAGAGCAAAGCCGGCGGAAGCCGCCGTGGGTCCGGACTGACAAATCTGCCTCTGCGTCGACCGAGGAGGGCAAGGTGACCGGCAGGGTTATTGAGAGCACCTTCGACGACATCACCGAGCGCAAGCGGGCCGAGGAGGCGCTGCACGAGAGTGAAAAGCGCTATCGCCTCCTGTTCGAACGCAACCTGGCCGGAGTCTTTCGACTACACCGCAGAGGGCAAGGTACTTGATGCCAACGACGCTTACGCGCATATCTTGGGTTATTCGCTCTGGCAAGCGAACTCCCGGGTCTTCGCAGGTCAGACCTGTTTTTCGACTCCTCCGATGCGGAACGCATCTGGGCGCGCTTGCAGGAAAAGAAAGCACTCACCGATCTGGAGGTGCGCCTGAAGCGCAAGGACGGCAACGCCGTGTGGGTCCTCGAAAACGTCAGTTGCGGTGGGGACGTGAAGCCGGGACCGCGTCCGCTGGTCGAGGGCACATGCATCGACATCACCGAGCGCAAGCGGGCGGAAGAGGAAATGCGGAAGGCCCAGGAAGCCGCCGAAGCCGCCAACCGGGCGAAGAGCGAGTTCCTGGCCAACATGAGCCACGAAATCCGCACCCCCATGAATGGCGTGATCGGCATGGCCGGATTGCTCCTGGACACGCAACTGACGCCGGAGCAACGGCAGTATGCGGAGATCGTGCGCAACAGCGGCGAGGCGCTGCTGGCGGTGATCAACGACATTCTGGATTTCTCCAAGATCGAGGCGCGGAAGTTGACTCTGGAGACAGCCGACTTCGATCTGCGCACTGTGCTGGAAGATGCCGCCGCCATGCTGGCGTTCAAGGCGTCCGAAAAAGGGCTTGAACTGACCTGCGAGCTGGAGCCGGGAACTCCCTGCGCTGCTGCGGGGCGATCCCGGCCGGCTCCGCCAGGTTCTGGTCAACTTGCTGGGGAATGCCGTGAAGTTTACCGCCTCAGGGCGAGGTCGCCATCCGGGTGCGATCGAGGCGGAGGACGAACGCACGGCAACTCTCCGTTTCACCATGAGCGATACCGGCATCGGCTTCCACCAGGACCGGCCTCCGCTCTCTTCGAGCCGTTCGTCCAGGCGGATGGATCCAGCACGCGCCGATACGGCGGCACCGGTCTCGGTCTGACTATTTCCAAGCAACTGGTCGAGATGATGGGTGGCCAAATCGGCGTCGAGAGCGAAGAAGGCAAGGGATCGAAGTTCTGGTTCACGGCTGTCTTTGAAAAGCAACCGCGAGCCGAGCGCGCCCGTGACCGACGTGCAGCCCAGTCTGCTCGACGCTAAGGTGCTGGTAGTGGACGATAGCGCCACGAACCGGTCGCTGGTATCACAGCATTCTGAGCTCCTGGGGTTGCCGTCCGGAAGAGTCAGCGGATGGAAACTCCGCCCTGGCCATTCTGCGCCAAGCCGCCCAGGATAGCTGACCCTTTCCAGATTGCATTACTGGATATGAGCCTGCCGGGCATGGACGGGGAGGAACTGGGGCGGCGGATCGCGGCCGATCCTCAATTGAAACATACAGCGCTCGTGCTTGATGACCGGCTTTGGCCGGCGACAAGCGACTTGGCACGCCTGCAAGCGCTTGGGTTCTCCGGGCACGTTATCAAGCCGATTTGGGAACGCACTCTGAGAGAAGCTTTGCTTGCCTTGCGCGCGAAGGGAAACGGAGCCGTGGCCCCTGGCAAGCATGTCGCTCAGCTGCCCAGCACCGTCCGGGCAAACCGCCAAGCGCGGATCCTGCTGGCCGAAGATAACTTGACCAACCAGGAAGTGGCGGTTGCGATGTTGAAAAAGCTCGGCTATAGCGCCGATCTGGTCGCCAATGGTGCGGCGGCCCTCGAAGCGCTCCGCAAGGCCGACTACGACGTGGTCCTGATGGACTGCGAGATGCCCGAGATGGACGGCTACGAGGCGACGAAACGCATCCGGGAGCTCGTCAGGGACGCGCGACCCGCGCATTCCTATCATCGCCATCACCGCCGACGCGATGACCGGAGACCGGGACAGATGCCTTCAGGCGGGAATGAGCGACTACATTGCCAAGCCGGTTGAGCTGCGGATATTGGCTGACGTCTTAGAGAAATGGCTGAACCCGCCCGCCAGCGCCGGCGAGGTGAGACCTGCGCCGGCCAGTCACCCGCAAACGCGGAAGCGTTTTCAACCAAACTGTTTTCAATCAGGCGAGGAAGATCTGCTCGCTCGTCTCATGGGCGACAAAAGCCTTGCCAGCAAGGTCATTGCCGGGTTCCTGGACGACGCCCCGCGCCAGTTGCGCACCTTGAAGAAAAAGCTGGAGGAGGGCGATGCGCAGGGCGCCGGCGGCAGGCGCATGCCCTCAAGGGAGCGGCGGCCACGATTGTCGGCCGAGGCCCTGCGAGCGCTCTGTTCCGAAGCGCAGGACGCGGCGGCAGCGATGGAGTTGAGCCGCGCCTTAGCTCTGCTGCCACGGCTGCAAGAACAATTCGAACTGCTCAAGACCGCCCTGAAGCAGTCAGGGTGGGTGTAGTCGAGCCTCAGGAGGGGATCACTAATATGCGCACACTTATCGTCGAAGATGACTTCACTAGCCGGCTTCTGCTGCAGTCGTTTCTCTCGAAATATGGCGAATGCCACATCGCGGTTAACGGCAAAGAGGCACTGGCGGCGTTTCGCGCTGCCCAAGAGAGCGGGCAAAAGTACGACCTGATCTGCATGGATATCATGATGCCGGAAATGGATGGCCAGACAGCCGTCAAGGAAATCCGCGCTCTCGAAGAAGCCGGAGGCACGCTCTCAACCAGAGGCGTAAAGATCATCATGACCACGGCGCTGGACGACGTAAAGAATGTCGTCCAGTCGTTCAAGTCATTGTGCGATGCCTACTTGTTCAAACCAATCGATACCGGGAAGTTGCTCGCCCACCTTAGAGAGTTTTGCCTCGTGTATGAAGCTCTCTTGCACCTTACTGCGCCACGCTGAAAGTCGTCCAGGCATGCGCGTTCATGTCCCGCTGCAGATCTTTCTGCCAGGCGAACTCCGGATGCGCGCGCACATGTTCAGCCGCCTTGAAGTCCATGCCACAGGCATGACCGGCGGCGGCACTAAAACTCATTTTTGCCGCCAGGTTCGCGTCGGCAGCCTTGTTCTGGACAGCCCCAGCCATTCCGAAAGGTGGCTGCCAAGGCTCATCGCCTCGCGGCGAAAGGTCGATGTGCCCGTCCAGGGTGCGTTCGTCCGCATCTTCTTTGTTCTCGTACGTGTCGTAATGGTCGGCCAGAAAGCGCTGCGCCGCCGCCAGGTCGATCTTGCCCTTATTCTCCGCCATTAGCTGCTCCCAGCGCACGTGGCGAGCGTTGGCGCTCACGCTCATATCATGGGGGTCGAAGTCAGTCTCTTCGCGGATGAGTTTCTCGTTAATCGGGAAATTCGAGCCCACAAAATACCCGTCTTTTTTCCGCTCCAGCGTCACGTTCTTTAACCCTAATTCCAGGCGGCCGATTTCATTCTTTCCGATATCGGCGATCAGCCAGGTATTGGCATAGCCGCCGTTATTGCCTTCCTTCATGATGCGCGCAAAATCATCAATGGAAGCCGAATACTGCGCCGCCTTGCGCGCCCGCACAAATTCCGGAATCCCGGACGGGTCGTATCCGGCGAAGTGGCCAATCGTCGTTTCCGTAATGATGATTCCCGCCGAGTTCACCACGAAATCGTCGGCACTGTGGATGACGCCGGGCAGCCCGTCCATGATCATGCGGCTGCCCTTGGCCGGAACAATATCGAAAATGATTGTCCAGCGCTCGCCGTCCAAGTAATTCGTCCAATTATTGTGAGCGATCACAACCTTGCCGTCTTTCGTATAGCTGCCCGTGGCCACAAACGCGCTGCAATGCTCGGGAACCCCTAGCGAAGCCGTGGACTTGATCCCGTGCGCCCGGTCGTATTGCTTGACGTAGTACTCCCATTCCTCGGCGGCATTCAAAGCCACCACATCCCACAGGTCGATCTTCATTCCGACTTCACGCCGTGGGCATTGACGCCATCGGCGATTCCTTGCAACTCCTCCCGGTACTCCGGCTCAATGTGCGGCCACATCATGTTTTGCGCGGCATCGCGGAAGAACTGCCAGTCTTTCTTACTGTCGTGTATCTGTTCGAGGATCGTGACTTTTAGCGTGTCTTCAATCTCCGGCGCCAGCAGGTAGCCGTTCTGAAAGCCGATTTCGTGCGGCGTACCTTGCAGATGCACGAATGTCCACCCGTTATTCTCGGATCGCCGAAAAGCACCCTTCAACTCGGTCTCCGGTGTGCCCGCGCGGGGTGAAGACGCAGATGAGATCGACAAAGCAATTCCCATCAGAAAAAGTCCAGTTACAATTACGAACCATCGGCGCATGCGCGACTCCAAGGGACTTCGAATTCAGGAAATTCTAGCAGAGTTTTCTAGCAGAGTTCGACGGAAACACCGCCCGTGCTATCACCACCGAGCTTCTCGACGATGCGGCAGTGCGAGATGGTCTGGTCGATCACTGACGACGGCAACCACGAATCACCGCAACGTTTTACAAGTCGGTTGCGCCGCGTGTATCGTTAATAATTCCGCAATTTTTCATATCTTCACAAGTGAGTGACTCACATGTCCATACATCGAACCGCTCTCGTAGCTTTCCTGGCGTTCGCCACCTTTGCGCAGAGAGCAACGTCTGCCTCCAACCCACCAGCATCGCCGCAAGCGGCAGAAGCAAAATCGGCACCGGAGCGGGTGGCGGCTGATACGCCGCGAGTAACGCCGGGCGGAGCGGCTTTTACGGTTCCTTCCGGTTGGTCGATCATGACCGGCAAGAACCTGGTCATACTGGAGCCGCCCGAGGCCGATACGCACGTTGCCATTGTAGACTCCCAGGCAGCCGATGCCAGTGCCGCGGTCGCGGACGGCTGGGCGGCATACAAACCTGATGCGAAGCGACCGCTGAAGCTGGTTACGCCACGCCCTCCGCGCGAGGGCTGGGATGAGCGGCTGGTGTTTGACTACGAGACCTCTCCCAACGAGCGTGCCGTTGTACACGTGGTTGCGTTGCGGGCCGGCAGCGCGTGGACGGTCTTCATGCTGGACGGAAGTCAACCGACAGTTAAGAAGCGCACTGCACCGATTTCGCTGATCTTCGAAAGCTTGCGGCCGAAGGGCTACCAGCCGCGAGTCTTTTGCCGGCCGTAAACCGCAACCGCTGGACGCTGCACATATCGCTCAGCTCAAAACGTTCGTTGAAACCTCCATGCAAAAACTCGGTATCCCTGGCGCTGCCATGGCGCTGATTGATGGCGGCAAAGTTGTGTATCAGGGTGGGTTTGGCGTGCGCGAACTGGGCAAGCCGGAGCCGGTGGACGAGAATACGTTGTTCATGGCGGCGTCCAACACAAAGGGAATGACGACGCTGCTCCTGGCAGAACTGGTCGACGAGAAAAAATTGAAGTGGGATGAACCGGTGATCGAGGCCTACCCGAGCTTCAAACTTGGCGATGCGGAAACTACGAAAAAGGTTCTCGTCAAGAACCTGATTTGCGCGTGCACCGGAATGCCGCGACAGGATCTGGAATGGATATTCGAATTCAAGAATGCAACTCCGGAATCCACCCTCGCTTTGCTCGGGACCATGCAACCGACCAGCAAGTTTGGCGAGGTCTTTCAGTACAGCAATCTGATGGCGGCGGCCGCGGGATACATTGGCGCACACCTGGTGTATCCGAAGCTGGAGCTCGGGGCCGCCTACGACAAAGCGATGCAGCAAAAGATTTTCGATCCGCTGGGGATGAAGTCGACGACCTTCGATTTTGCGCGCGCCCTCGCAGGCAACCATGCCAGCCCGCACGGGGACGATGTGGATGGCAAGCCCGCCGTGGCCAACATGGCCTTCAATTACTCGATCGTGCCGGCCCGTCCCGCTGGGGGCGTGTGGACCTCGGCCGGCGATCTGATCCGTTACGTGCAACTCGAGCTGGCGCTGGGGAAGCTGCCCAATGGCAAGCAACTGGTTTCGGCAGAGAATCTGCTGGCGCGCCGTGCGCCGCAGATTGCCGCTCGGCGAGGACGAGACTTATGGAATGGGCTTGATAGTAGACCGCAAATACGGAGTTCCGGTTGTCAGTCACGGCGGCAGCATCGCAGGCTTCAAGAGCGACCTTTTCTTTCTGCCGGACTTCGGCATTGGCGCCGTGCTGCTCACCAATTCGGAAAATGGGGGCCTGCTTGTGAATGCGTTCGGGCGTCGCTTGCTGGAAGTCGTCTTCGACGGCAAACTTGAGGCAGCCAGCGACCTTGCGGCCCAGGCGGCACGCCATAAATCGGCCCTTGCCCAAGACCGGAAACGACTCGTGGTGCCTGCTGCCCCGGCGCAGGTGGCTGGTTTGGCAAAGCGGTATTCCAGCAAGGAGCTCGGTGAGCTGGCCGTGCTGAACCAGGACGGAGTGACCACATTCGATTTCGGCGAGTGGAAAAGCACGGTGGCATCGCGGACGAATGACGACGGTACGACCTCATTTATCACGATCGATCCCGCCAATAGCGGGTTCGAATTCGTGGTGGCTGAACGCGCCGGCAAGCGGGTGCTGATCATACGCGATGGCCAGCACGAGTACATCTTTACCGAGGTTGCCTGATCGCGCCGGGCAATTCCTCGTAGCTCTTGTTCGCGACTCGCGTTTCGCCACGTTCGGGCCAGGCCATCCTTCGTTGACTAGCGGATGCGACGTCCGTAAGATGAAGCGACCCGAAAGCCGGGGATCGCATAGTGATCGGCCAGACCATCTCGCATTACCGGATCGTCGAGAAGCTCGGTGGCGGCGGTATGGGTGTCGTTTACCGAGCCGAGGACATCAAACTGGGCCGTTCCGTCGCGCTCAAGTTTCTACCCGAAGATCTGGCTAAGGATCGCCAAGCCCTGGATCGCTTTCAGCGGGAAGCGCGGGCCGCGTCGGCGCTGAACCATCCCAACATCTGCACCATCCACGCGATTGACGAGGAAAACGGCCAGGCTTTCATCGTCATGGAGTTCCTCGAAGGACAGACCCTGAAACACCGCATTGGCGGCCGTCCGATGGACACGGAAACGCTTCTGAGCCTGGCGATTGAAATTGCCGACGCTTTGGATGCCGCGCACTCCAAAGGAATCATTCATCGCGATATCAAGCCGGCGAACATTTTCGTGACCAAGCGTGGGCAGGCCAAGTTGCTGGACTTCGGTCTGGCGAAGCTAGCTCCGGAAAACCGTCTGGGCAGTTCGGAATCCGTGCTGCGAACGGCGACCGATGGGGCAATGGCAATGATGACCACTCCCGGCTCAACGGTTGGAACGGTGGCCTATATGTCGCCGGAGCAGGTTCGGGCCGAAGAACTTGACCCGCGCACCGATTTGTTCGCATTCGGGTCGGTGCTGTACGAAATGTCCACCGGATGCCTGGCGTTTCCGGGAAACAGCAGTGGCGTAGTCTCAGAGGCCATTCTGAACCGCACTCCACCGCTGCCGTCGATCGCGAATCCAGCCATACCTCCTAAGCTGGAGGAGGTGATTTTCAAGGCGATCGAGAAGGAGCGCGAGTTTCGCTATCAGACAGCCGCCGAGCTGCGGGGAGACTTGAAGCGGATCAAGCGCGCACTCGACACGTCACGCGTGCGGGCAGGGAGTGCAGTTGCCGCCGCACCGGGGACGGCTCCGATCCCGGCGGTTGAGACGGCGGTGTCGCGAAGACGCGTGCTGGTCACAGCATTGGCGGCCGCTGCCATCGCGCTGATCGCCGGTCTCGCCGCTGGAAAGTTCTTATGGCAACGCCCGGTGCAGGCCGCACTGCCGATCTACCATCCGCTCACATTCCGCCGAGGCATGGTTCACGCGGCACGTTTTGCTCCTGACGGCAAGACCATCATCTACAGTGCTGCGTGGGAAGGCAAGTCTTTACAGCTGTTCACCACGCGTCCGGAAAGCCCGGAGTCGCATGAGTTGGAGCCGGCCGGAGCCGACGTCCTCGCCGTCTCGTCGTCCGGCGAAATGGCGCTTTCGTTGGGAAGCCGCCCGGTCGCCCAATTCCTCTATTCCGGCATACTCGCGCGCGTGCCTTTGGTCGGCGGCGCGCCGCGGGAGATCCTGGAGAATGTGGAATGGGCCGATTGGTCTCCGGATGGAGGCGCGCTGGCCATTGTGCGGCAGGAGCAAGGGCGGCACCGCCTGGAGTTTCCCCCGGGTAAGGTGCTCTATGAAGCCGATGGATGGATTGGTCATATTCGCATTTCCCAGAAAGCAGACACCATCGCCCTTATTGACCACCCCCAACTGGGCGACGATGGTGGGGCGGTTGCCGTGGTTGATCTGTCCGGGAAAAAGACAACTCTTTGTACCGGCTGGGACAGCATTCAGGGAATTGCATGGTCGCCCAGCGGCGATGAGATATGGTTTACGGCCACACGAACTGGTGGCGACCGGTCTCTCTATGCCGTCAACCTCGCGGGAACCGTCCGGCTGCTCGCGCGCGTTCCTGGAGAATTGACGTTGCTCGATGTTGGCCGGGACGGGAATGTGCTGCTGACCCGCGGCAACGACCGGGCCGGAATGATCGGTCTGGCTCCTGGCGAGGCCAAAGAGCGCGATTTGTCCTGGCTCGACTGGTCGGTGCCAGGCGATCTGTCAGCCGACGGTCGAACCGTCCTTTTTGCCGAAACCGGGGAGGGTGGAGGGCCAAAGTATGCGGTCTACCTGCGTAAAACGGATGGTTCGCCGGCCATTCGTCTGAGTGAAGGAATTGGGGCAGCATTATCGCCTGACGGGAAATGGGCGCTGGCGCGACCCAACGTGATTCCGTCACCGCTGGTCCTGCTGCCGACCGGGGTCGGAGAAGCGAAGCCTCTCACCCACGATTCGATCAATCATCTCTGGGTGCGGTGGCTTCCCGATGGGAAACGACTGGTGTTCTCGGGCAACGAGGCGGGACACGGATTTCGTCTCTACGTGGAGTCTCCCGGGGAAGGCAAGCCGCGCCCGATCAGCCCGGAAGGCGTGAACCCGGCAGTTGTGATCTCTCCGAAGGGCGACTTTGCTGCCAGCGTCGGTCCGGATCACAAAGTTTACCTTTATCCCGTCGCCGGTGGCGAACCCGTGCTCGTCCCCGGCGCAGCGCCAGATGAGGCGCCGACAGGCTTCTCCGCAGATGGCCGTTTCCTTTACATCTTCCGTTTTGGAGAGATTCCAGCCAGAGTGTTTGAGCTCGAGTTGTCGACCGGAAAAAGAACGCTCTGGAAGGAACTGGTGCCTGCCGATGCGGCGGGAATCGACACGATTCGGGGAATAACAATAACCCCGGACGCCAAGGCCTACGTGTACGGCTATATCCGAACCCTCTCAGATCTCTACCTCGTCGAAGGCTTGAAGTGACGGCAGATTAGTGCCGTTTTTGCGGCCTCAAAGGAGATTCGTGCCCATGCATACGCGGAATCCATACGAAATCGCGTTGGACAAGAACGACGCGAATTACACGCCGCTGTCGCCGCTGACTTTCATCCGGCGTACGGCCGCCGTGTTTCCCGAGCGCACAGCGGTGATTCACGGGGCCATCCGGCGCAGCTGGCGCGAAACTTTCGAGCGGTGCATTCGGCTGGCGGCAGCCTTGAAGGCGCGCGGCATCGGCGTGGGCGACACGGTTTGCGTAATGGCGCCGAATATACCCGAGCTGCTGGAGGCACATTTCGGCGTGCCCATGGCCGGCGCGGTGCTCAATGCGCTCAACATCCGGCTGGACGCCGAGACGATCGCTTTCGTCCTCCAGCATAGCGATTGCAAGGTGCTCATCACAGACCGCGAGTTTTCGGGCGTGATCGCGAAGGCGCTCGATCGAGTTGCCGACAAGCCGCTGGTGATTGACATCGACGACCAATATGCCCAAGGCGGCAAACTGTTGGGCGAGTTGACGTACGAGCAGTTTCTGGCGGAGGGCAACTCTAATTTCGCCTGGGAACTGCCGGGCGACGAGTGGCAGGCGATCTCTCTCAATTACACCTCGGGCACCACGGGCAATCCCAAGGGAGTGGTGTACCACCACCGCGGCGCTTACCTGAACGCCGTTGGCAACGCCTTGACTTGGGCCATGCCGCACCACCCCGTCTATTTGTGGACACTGCCCATGTTTCACTGCAATGGCTGGTGCTTCCCGTGGACCATCACGGCGATGGCAGGTACACATGTATGCCTGCGGCAAGTCACGGCCAAGGGAATGTACGATGCGTTCGCCGATCTCGGCGTCACGCATCTGTGCGGCGCACCGATTGTCCTCGGAACTATAGTCAACGCGCCAGCCGGGCAGAAGCGCGATATCCGGCGAGGCATACGGGTGATGACCGCGGGAGCAGCGCCACCGCCGGCAATCCTGGAAAAGATGCAGGGTCTCGGGTTCGATGTCACGCATGTTTATGGATTGACGGAAGTGTACGGTCCGGTGACGGTTTGCGCTTGGCACGAGGAATGGGATGCCCTGCCGGTCTCCGAGCAGGCGACTTACAAGGCGCGACAAGGCGTCTGCTACGAGACGCTGGAAGGGCTGATGGTCGCCGACGCAGCGACCCTGAAGCCAGTGCCTAGCGACGGCGCTACCATGGGCGAGATCTTCCTGCGCGGCAACACCGTTATGCGCGGCTATCTGAAGAATGCCAAGGCCACTGAGGAAGCCTTCGCGGGCGGCTGGTTCCACACCGGAGACCTCGGAGTCATGCATCCGAACGGCTATATCGAATTGAAGGATCGTTCGAAGGACATCATCATTTCCGGGGGCGAAAATATTTCCACCATTGAAGTTGAGGCGGTGCTCTATCGCCATCCGGCGGTGCTGGAGGCCGGAGTAGTCGCGCGGCCCAACGAAAAATGGGGCGAGACGCCCTGCGCCTTCATTACGCTGAAGGAGGGAGCCTCGGCCACCGAGCAGGAGATCATCGATTTCTGCCGCGAACGCTTGGCGCACTTCAAAGCGCCGAAGACCGTCATCTTCGGCCCCTTGCCGAAGACTTCTACGGGAAAGCTGCAAAAATTCCGGCTGCGCGAGAGCGCCCGCGAACTAAGCCGCCCGGCCTCCGCGGAAAAACCCTGATCGCCTTCGATTTCCACGTCAGAGCCGGATGTCGCGCCCGCGGCGGGTCGAGCTTCCTGTTTTCCTGGTCGTTGCTGCCCTACCGCTTGCTCTCAAACTTCAAGCGCCAGTCTCACCGTGTTGCGGCAAATTTCCTTCCAGCAAGTCGTGCAGTCGGTTCGCCGGGCACCGCAATCCGATATAGAAGCTTCCAAACAGCGCATACACGGCACTGACGTGGTCGAAGCGCATCTCGTAGATCAGCTTCTTGAAAACCAAGGGATCGTCGGCGAACAGGTCGACGCCCCACTCCCAGTCATCAAACCCGATGGAGCCGGTGATGATCTGTTTCACCTCTCCGGCATAGCGGCGTCCGACCAGGCCGTGTTCATTCATCTGGCGTTGGCGTTCTTCCATGGGAAGCGTGTACCAGTTCTTGTCTTCGCCGCGCCGCCGGTCCATCGGATAAAAGCAGATGTACCGGTTCGGCGGCATCGCCGGAAACAGCCGCGGCTTCATCGCTTCTTTCTGGCGCGCGATGGTTTCCTGGATGGCGTGCTTCCATTCTTCCGAGTGCGGTTCCACGCCGCGATCGGCGAGCGCCTTGTAGGTCTTTAGCGTCGATTCATACAGCCCCAGCTCAATCACCGACAAATAGGAAGTCGCAGGCTCCAGGAAGTCATTGAGTCGAAGCCGCGCCACGTCGAGCTCCGCCTGATTGAGCTGGTCGAAGCTCTGGCGGAAGTGGACCAGCATCAGATCCCCTTTGTGTCCCAGCAGTGAGAACAGCGCCGACTGCCCATCGGCCTTGGCTTCCATCTCGGCCAGCAGCCGCGTGGCTTCGTTCAGCGATCTCGCGACGGGCGTTGTCAGGGGTGGAGCGCCATGCGGTCCAGCGGAAGCGCATCATCTGGTGAAGCGTGGCGTAGCCTTCAAGCGTCAGCGGCACGGCGGGGAGTTGCCCGGCGGCAACCGGGAGAGTTGACGGATGGGTTGGATTCATGGGCTTATTGTATCGGGTGATCGGGCCATCGGGTGATCGGGTCATCGAAAGTCAAAGGCATTTGAACTTAGATGGCCCGATGACCCGATGGCCCGATCACCCGATGCTTTCTCAGGTACCCCGGCCGCCACGGGACGCGGATTGCTCCAGTGTGCGCCGGTGTGCTAAAAGCAGCTATATGCGCAAATGGATGAGCGAGCGCTTGAAGCGCCGCAAGAAGGCCGGAGACGGCTCCACCAAGGAAGGACCCAAGGCACCCGAGCCCTTGCAGCCCAGGTTCTACGATAACGAGCCCACCGCGCCTCCCGACGTTCCCGCCGAGGCTCCAGTAGTCGAGTCGCGTCGCCCGTCGAGACCGGAGCCCGAGCCCGAACTCGCGCCTGAGCCCGCCTCGGCGCCCGCCGCAGCATCGGCGGCAGGTGAGACGCGAACACGAACGTCTCGCCGTCGTCGCAGCCGGGGAGGTCGTGGCGGATCTCGTGCACGGCCGGCAGCCGCTGAGCCCGCAGTGGCAGCAGAATCGTCCGTGGCAGAACCGTCTTCAGCCGAGGCGTCCGCCCCGGAACCAGCGGCTGCGGGGACGTCACAAGGACTTGAACCACAGGGGGCACAGAGGATCACAGAGGAAAGCGCTGCTCCGTTACCGGCTCCGGCTGCGCCGGTTCAAGCTGCGCCGGCTCCCGCCCGCGCCAGCAAGGGAACGGTAGTCCTGGCCATCGGGTTGCCGGGATCGGGCAAGAGTTCGTGGTTCAAGCGGCACAATATTCATCCGCTTTCGAGCGATCTGCTGCGCGAACTTCTTTTCGATGACGCGCAGGAGCAGCGCTTTCAGGATCTGGTGTTTTCCAACCTGCGATCGATGCTGAAGGCGAGGCTGATTGCGCGCCGTCCCATGAACTACGTGGATGCGACGAACCTTACGCCCCACGACCGCCATAGCTGGATCAAGCTGGCCAAGGATTACGGCTACGATGTGCAGGGCGTGTTCTTCGATGTCCCGCTGGAGGTTTGCCTGGAACGCCACCAGCGCCGTGGCCGCGCCGTCCCCGAAGATATCATGCGCAAGATGGCGGGCAAGTTGAAGCCTCCGACCTTCGAGGAGGGCTTCTCGAAAATCACGGTTGTGCGGGTGAAACAGAAAGAGGCAGAGGCCGGGTAGAGACGCGGCTTGCCGCGTCTCCAAAATGTCGATCCACCACGGCGACCCAGAGTCACAGAGAAAAGCGATCTTTTGCTTTTTCTTGTTTTCAGATTTTCTCCGTGTCTCTGTGACTCCGTGGTGAGAAAGCTCTCACCCCTTCAGATACGGCAGTAGTTCTCGAAACGCGGGCGCGCCCGACGACCGCAGCAGTTCGTAGATCATCATTTCGGTCGAGGACAGAATGGTTCCGGCCGCGCGCATGCGGTCCAGCCCGATTCTCCAGTTTAATTCTGTCCGCGAGCTGACTGCATCCGAAGCCACATGCACCAGATAGCCCTCCCGCAGCGCCCCCATCGCAGTCTGCATCACGCAGATGTGGGTTTCCATTCCGCACAGCAGTACGGTCGTCCGCTGGCCCGGTAAGCGCTTCAGCAATGAGCAGAACGCCTCGCTGCCGAAGCAGGAGAACATCAGCTTGTCGATGGGCGGGCTGTCCGGCAACAAGGACGCAATCTCCGGCACGGTGTTGCCCAAGCCCTTCGCGTATTGTGTCGTCACCAGCGCCGGCATCTTCAGGATTCCAGCCAGGCGAATCAGCAGCTGGATATTTCGCACCAGCCGTTCTTTTTCCCAGATCGGCGGCAGCAATTTTTCCTGCATGTCAACGACGATGAGAGCGCACTGCTCGGCCTCAAGTGGACGGCGCGCCATCTCGGCGTAGTCGGTGTCAATTCGGGTGATATTTCCGGTGAAAGTTTCAGTGAAAGTTCCGCTGCTGGACATAGCGACTCCTCGCAAGGCTGCCAAAGATTTTAACGCCGGGTCTCGTATCTGGCGCGTCCACCGGCAAGAGTACACCGTTTTGCAGTGGCGGCAAAATGGTTTAGAATCGCAGCGTAGCCTCGTCGTTCAACGGTAGGACATCTGCCTCTGGAGCAGAGTATCGGGGTTCGAATCCCTGCGAGGCTGCCAACCTTTTCAGTCGGTTACGTCCTTCCCATTACCTGCCAGTCGGAATCAACAATTAGAGGAGAGTCGGTCTCAAGCGCGAGCACTATGGCTTCCGTTTGACGCTGTGGCCCACAGCCACCAGGAAAATAGCGCTCTTGCCTTCGGCGTGTGGGGAGAAGAAACGGGTCACTTCGTCGTCGTAAAAGGTGAGGCCGGTGGCGCCCAGGCGCTGGGCGTAGGCCGCCAGATAGAGTTTGCCGCCGAGGATGCCGGCTTCAAGCTGCACCGCCCGATACCCCCGATTTCCAAAGCGATCGAATATCGGCCGTAAGTCTGCGAGGAAGAAAATGTCCACGGCGGCGTCGGCAGGCAACTGCTGCTCTAATCCGAGATACCCAGCCTGGTCGCGAAAATTTCCATGCTTTAGACACTCGAGCACTCCACGGTCGCGGTGGAAGACGTACGCTCCGGAATCGAGACCCTCGACGGCATGGACAATCAGGTAGAGGTGGTTGAGTTGAGATCCCATCGGATCCTCGAAGTTCGCAGCGACGAAGTCAGCCGGCACGCCCCGCGTAGCTCGGTCCAGCACGGTGGAAAGCTGCGCCAGGCTGATCGGAGTGCGCGCAAACTGGCGGCTGGAGCCGCGGCGCAGAATGACCTGCTCGATCGGATCGCGAGGCATTTCGCCATCGGATAGAGGTTGGAGCCGAACCACGGGTCCCGCGGGCGGCGGAGAACCTAGGCATTCCCGTATTCCCCGGCGGAGTACGCCCTCGCCATGCCGCAACTTCTTCCGCCGAATCGAGCGACGAGGCGGCGTGCATTTCGCGCATGAGCGGATAGTCAACCTCGTCCCGAGAGAGCGGGACAGTTTCGAATCCGAGCGGGGAGATCTCCGCCAGCGTTCGGGAAATGGTCTGCGAAGGCGGCGCGGTTTGCCCAGAAAGCGCGGAGTCATGACCAAGGGCGACCAGCGAGAAGGCCACCTCGCGCTGGGAATCGACATCCAGCAGGCCGTTCACCGTCGCGTCCACAAAACCGCACACTACCTTGGCCGGCAGCCCCAGGGCGGTGGCGACGGCCAGCAGGTTGGCGAGCAGCGTGCCGTTGTCCCAGCCGAAATGGCGGTAGGTTCGTGCCTGATACTTCCACGCATTGCGCCAGTAGGTGCAGGTGCAAACGATGGTCAGCGGCGCGTGAGCGATGGCGGGTTCGCCGCCGGTGGCCTCGACCAGGACACTGCGATAGTCTCCGGCGCGCAGCCGGCGCAGGCCGAACTCGGCAGGGGCGAAGTGATAGACGCCAGCCTGAAGGTTCGGCGAGTTCGCGGCAAACCAGATAGAGCTCGACTTCGTAGAGCGCTCCCGTGCACGCGGCCGCGCGAAAATAGATTTCGCCGCCCGGATATTTTCTCTGCCGGGTAATGCCTGCGGAAAGGTATAGGAGTTGGGCAACGGCCTCTAAGTCCGGCGCCGCGTTTGTCTGGGCAGGGGACGCTGCCGGCGATCGCAGAAAGGGCGGCCACTCCAGTCTGGCGCACCTCGGTTGGCATGCGCGATGGCTCCAGCGCGGGATAGATTTTGAACGGCAAGGGCTGGTTGCCAAAGTCGAGGAAATGCGGGTTGGTGCGAACGCTGGTGTAGGAATGCTTAGTAACTTCATGATAGTTCCAGGCGGCTTCGGCGTTGGCGTTCGTGGGCATGGCTGGCGCCGGAAAGCTTGACAATCGTAGCGCACAAGCCTAACATTGAAATTGAGCAGGCACCTTGTCTTATTCGTACTCTTTTCAGGTTCTCTAACCAAGTTAGCCTAACTGAAAACGATCTCCTCTTCGATTGCTCTGGGGAGAAAACTGAGTCACGACATCACGGATCCGCTGGGGATTGTGTTGCCAGCGAGAAAACCGAAGGCTCATTGAGAACCACTGCGTGGTCTTCGATTGCGAATGGCAAGTGGGAAAACGGGGAGCCGGCTTACTATTGCCTCCCTTCTGTTGGTAGTCACTTTTTTGTCAGATCGACGGAAAACAGAAAGGAACCATGAAAAACATCAAGTTTGTTGTGAAAGTGAACCGTGGCGCTCATGCCCCTCAATACGTGCAGCGCGTTGATCAGCTTCCCATCCAGACGACAACCGACCGCAAGCTGGCCCTGGTAATGGGTAGATTTACAGCCGAAGACGCGGTCAAATCCATGCAAACTTCCCACTGTAACCCGGAATTAGTATCCGTACGGGTCAGCGTCTAGAATTTCGGCGTCGGGCCGAGCCGAAGAAGCAGCATCGAATAGGAAGCACGACTATCCCCCATATGAGCCGGGCGGGCTGGGTTACGCCGCCGCTCGACGGATAAATTATGCAAAAACGTGAATGTTCGGAGTGCGGTGGGGAGTTGGTTCTGGCAGTGCGCGCGAACCAACCCCCTCCGAGTAACGGTGGGCCAAGCCTCGTGACCAGCGCATTCACAAGCTGGAGATGCGGCACCTGCGGCTGCGCCTTTACCGCAGCGCAACTTCGCGAAGACAAGCGAGCGCTCAAAGCAGCCCAACACGCGTAAGTACCTGCTTAGCCGGAAATCCACTAATCCCCCGAAGGCATCAGTTCGTCAGACGCCTCCCAGCAAACAGCCATCAGCGACGGATCGGTGAACAATGGATCGGTGAACGACTGATTGGCGAACAATGGATCGCCCATTGCCATCGGGTTCGTGATGGCATGGCCATTGCCCGGCACTGCAAGTTGATCGATGACGTCGCTGAACTGGGCCTCCTCAGTCGAGCCCTCAAGCGCCATGGTGGACGTGGTGCCGCCGGTGATGACCTGCTGTACGGCATCGAAGTATCCCGTTCCGACGAAGCGCTGGTGCTTGACCGCTTCATAACCGACCTGCTGCTCGCGGAGGAATTCCTTTTCCTGCAGTCGAGAGTAAGCGGACATGCCGGCCTGCTTATAGCCGCGGGCGAGTTCGAACATGGCGAGGTTGAGAGCGTGGAACCCCGCCAGCGTGACGAACTGGAACTTGTAGCCCATGCTGGCGAGCTCGTGTTGGAAGCTGGCGATGGTCGCGTCGTCCAGATTCTTCTTCCAGTTGAACGAGGGCGAGCAGTTATAGGCCAGCAACTTGCCGGGATAGACCTCGTGCACGCATGCGGCGAATTCGCGTGCTTCCTCGAGATCGGGCTTGGAGGTTTCGCACCAGAGAATATCCGCATAGGGCGCGTAAGCAATGGCGCGGGCGATGGCGATCTGTAAGCCGCCCTCAATGTAGTAGAAGCCTTCGACGGTGCGCTCGCCGGTGACGAATTCGCGGTCGCGCGGGTCGACGTCGCTGGTCAGAAGATTGGCGCTGTCGGCGTCGGTGCGCGCCATGATCAGCGTGGGCACGCCCATTACATCGGCGGCGAGCCGGGCGGCGACCAGTTTCTGGATCGCCTCGGAGGTCGGCACCAGCACTTTGCCACCCATGTGGCCGCACTTCTTGGCCGATGAAAGTTGGTCCTCAAAGTGAACGCAGGCGGCGCCCGCCTCAATCATGGCCTTCATGAGTTCGAAGGCGTTGAGGTTGCCGCCGAATCCCGCTTCGGCGTCGGCAATGAGCGGAGCGAACCAGTTCGTGCCGTTGTGGCCTTCGGCGTGATGGATCTGGTCGGCCCGCATCAGGGCCTGATTGATGCGGCGACACAGATTAGGCACGCTGTCGGCCGGATAGAGGCTTTGGTCGGGGTACATCTGGCCGGCATTGTTGGCGTCGGCGGCGACCTGCCAGCCGCTTACATAGATGGCCTTCAATCCAGCTTTGACTTGCTGGACGGCCTGGTTGCCGGTCATGGCGCCGAGCGCCGGGACGAAGGACTCTGCCGTGTCCTGCAGCATGTTCCACAGCCGCTCCGCGCCGTGGCGCGCGAGGGTGTGTTCGATCTGGAACGAGCCCCGAAGGCGGTTGACATCGTGTTGGGTGTACGGACGAGTGATACCACGCCACCGCGGGCTGGTCTGCCAGTTGCTGGTTTGCCGGTTGCTGGTTTGCCGGTTGAAATTCGTCATGTGTCTATCCCCACGCAAAGTTTTGCGTCCTGCTTGCAGTAGACCCCGGCTTGCCCTTTCAAACAAACCGCGCTGTCCGCCCTGTCCTACTGGTCCGAAATGACCTAGTGGGGTGGAGGCAAGTCTGCGTTGGCACATCGACGTGGGATTACAGTGCCTGAATTCGTGGCTGCAGCGGTCTGGCTGTGCTCCGATTGACAACTGATGGAGGGAGTTCTTGACGCTTGCCAGTTATGATTTATTGGACTAGAACGTCAATGAATGGTGATGGGCGCACGCAGGAGTCATTCCGCCAACCTGCCGATTGACGCAGGCTTCCTCTCGCAGTTACAGGGACATGTTGCGGCGCGTGAGATCGAGCGCGGGATGGCCTGTCTGCGATCGCACCAGGAGCTGATCGAGAAGTTCGATCCCTGCCAGGAAAATGCCGCTCGCCTGTTGGCCCATCTGGCGATATGGACGGATATCGGATTCAGCGGGCCGCCACTCCGGGAGCTTCTGCAACGCTTTGAACACTTTGAACCAGGATTGCGGTCGAAGCTCTCGATCGCCGAGTACATCTGCCTGCGCATGACCGAGGGCGTGGCCGCGATGGCGGATGAAGCGGAGGAAAAGGCGATTGGTCATTTTGACTTCGTCCTGAGTCTGGGGCAGGAGCTGGACGACCGGTTTCTGCTGGCCATCGTTTATTTCTGGAAGGGGCGCTGCCTGCGGCGAAGAGGCGACTACGACGAAGCCCTGATCTACACCGGCAAAGGAAGAGACCTGGCGCTTGCGTTAGGCCATCTGCGAATGGCGGCGGTGATGCAGGTGCTCGAGAGCTGGCTTTTGTTTCAGCAGGGCAAATGGAAAGAAGCCATGCGCATATCCCATGCGGCGGAAAGCGCGCTGCGCGAGACCGACGACTATGTGACGCTCGGCAACATTCAATCCTTCTACGGGCGAATGGCGCGCCGGGAAGGCCGTTTCGATAAAGCGATTGAGTTTTTCGAGAGCGCCATTCGCTATTATGGCAAGCGCGACCCGCGGCATCCGAACCTGGCGCGATCGCTGGCCAATATGGCGCTCGCCAAGCGCGGGATCGCTCTGCAGTTGCAGAAAAGAATCGACCGCGACGCCCAGCGGCGGCGGAAGACCTCGTCCAAGCGCCAAGGCAAGCCCGACGCAACGGGCCTGGGTTCTCGAAATCTGGGTTCTCGAAATCACGATGCTCGAAATCAGGATTCGAACGAACAGGATTCGCGCAACAGGATTGCGCAACCATGATTCGCGCGATCAGGATTCTCTCCAGTCTGACTATCGCGGCCGCTTGGCCCAGCTTCGCCGCGAAGCGCTTGAGCACCTGGAGGCCGCCCGGGCCATCTACCAGAAGCACCCGAACCATCACGGAGCCGGCACGGTTTACCTGAATGCCGCGTACATCCATCTCGATAGCGGAGACTTTCAGCGCGCCGAAGAGGAAGCCGCCTCGGCGTACGACGTGGCCGAAGAGAAGCAGGACTACATTCTGATGGGCCGGGCGCGTATTCTGCAGTGCATGATTGAAAATGCGAAGGTGGAGGAAGAGATCGGAGAAGGCGCCGATCCGGGAAGCCATGCGCGCCGCGCACTCGAGTTCAGTCAGGAGGCGATTGATCTGGCCAAGCATACCCAGCATCATCTGCTGCTTGGCAAACGCGCATCTGTGGCAAGGATTGACACGGTGCAATTCGTTTTTCGATAATCCGGAAGCGGCGCGCGAGTCTTATGACCTGGCGCGGGCATCCTGCGGGGCGAATCAACCCGACCACAACATGTGGCAGGATCTGCAGACCTTAGGCGCGAAAATTCTTCGCAAGGCAAGTGTCCATCCGGCGCTGAAGGCGTGGTCGCAGGGCGCGGTGGGCGAGAAGACGTTCCGGCAAATCAGCGAAGAATTTGCGGAGATTGTGATCGCACAAGTCTGGGAGCGCGAAGGCCGTAAAGTATCTCGAGTGGCGGCCCGGCTCTCGATTTCTCCCAAGAAAGTGCGGCGCATCCTGGCGCGGGTGGGACGGCGAAAGCCGCGTCAACGTTAGCGAAATTATTGACCGGCGCGTAGCCGGAGGACAATCGGAATCCGGAGCGATCTGCGGCCTGGGTTGGTTATATGGACGTGTAATTTGCGTCCCAGCAATATATACAAGTAAAATAGTAGAGTTAGTGGTGTTGACTGGCGGCGGGAAGTCTGAGATGCGATTCGCTGCCGACTCCGGCGAATCGAAAGAATCGATTCGCCAATTCCGAGAATCGAAAATCTATGAAGATTGCAAAGGATGTAACGGAACTGATTGGCCACACGCCGCTGGTGCGTCTGAACCGGGTTACGAAGGGAGCGGTTGCCGACGTGGTGGCGAAGCTGGAAAGCCAGAATCCCCTGGCCAGCGTAAAAGACCGCATCGGTGTCAGCATGATTGCCGATGCCGAGAGTTCCGGACGGATTCAGCCCGGGAAAACCGTTCTGATCGAGCCCACCAGCGGCAACACCGGAATCGCTCTCGCCTTTGTAGCGGCCGTGAAAGGCTACAAGCTCATCCTCACCATGCCCGAGACCATGAGCCTGGAGCGGCGTGTGCTGCTGCTGGCTTTGGGCGCGGAAATCGTCCTTACGCCGGGTCCACGGGGAATGAAGGGAGCGATTCTGAAAGCCGAGGAACTGATTGCCAGCACTCCAAATTCTTACATGCTCCAGCAATTCGACAACCCGGCCAATCCGAAGATTCACTTCGAAACTACCGGTCCCGAGATTTGGGAAGACACCGACGGGCGCGTGGATTTTCTGATCTCTGGCGTTGGCACGGGCGGGACGCTCACCGGCGTCTGCGAATACATAAAACCAAAGAAGCCGTCGTTCAAGGCGGTGGCCGTCGAGCCGGCAGACAGCGCAGTCCTCTCCGGCGGACCACCCGGGTCGCACAAAATTCAGGGAATCGGCGGCGGTTTTATTCCCAGCATTCTACGCCGGGATTACATTGACGAGGTCATCACCGTGACCAACGACGAGTCGATTGACATGGCGCGGCGGATGCCGCTCGAAGAGGGTCTGCTGGTCGGCATCTCTTCGGGAGCGGCGGTGGTCGCGGCTTTGAAGGTGGCGAACCGTCCGGAAAATGCCGGAAAATTGATTGTTGTGGTTCTGCCGTCGTTCGGCGAGCGCTACTTGAGTAGTATCCTCTTCGAAGGACTCCGGAACCAGGCGTTGCAGATTCCGACGTCGCAACTTCCGGCCTGATCTCAATCTTCGACCCATGCCGCATCTGCTGTCGCACATCCGCGAAGATATTGCCACGGTGCTCGACCGCGACCCGGCCGCCCGGTCGCGTCTGGAGGTTTTTCTCTGCTACTCCGGCCTGCATGCGGTGTGGTTCCATCGCGTCAATCATTGGCTCTGGAACCATCGTTTCTTCTTGATGGCGCGCCTCTTGTCGCAGGTTTCGCGCTTCCTGACCGGGACTGAAATTCATCCGGGCGCAAGACTGGGCCGCCGATTTTTCATTGATCACGCCCTGTCTGTGGTGATCGGTGAGACGGCGATCGTCGGCGACGATGTAACCCTCTACCAGGGAGTGACGCTTGGCGGCACTGGTAAGGAGCACGGCAAGCGCCATCCCACGCTCCTCGACAACGTCGTCGTGGGCAGTGGCGCCAAGATCTTGGGCAATATCACCGTTGGCCACAATTGCCGCATTGGCGCTGGCTCGGTCGTGCTGCGCAATGTGCCCGACAATTCCACCGTCGTCGGGGTCCCCGGACACATCGTTCTTCGCGAAGGCAAGCGCGTCGTTATCACCGACCCCAAACTGATCAACGACCCCCTTTCCGAAGCCTTGTCCGCAGTCGCATCTGAGGTGAACAGGTTAGCGGAACGAGTGCATGAACTGGAAGGCACGGGCGGAAGTGAGCCGCTTTCCGCATCCCTGCAACGGATCATCGAAGACATCGATTACCAGATCTAGCCGAAGTGTTGCCAGCGTACCGAATGGTGCGTCGCCAGGGATGCGGCGTTCTTTATTCCTATCCCTACGAAGAAAACCTGAGCCTGCGACTGCCACGTTGTAAAATGGCAACATGCCGTTACAACCAGGAAGTCCCACGTTTAACAAGAAGCGCACGCCGCCTCCGGACGAGACGTTTGAAGAAGCGGCCTATCTGAAGGCGCTGGGAGAAAAGCAGAGGGTCGTGAGCCTGAAACTGGCCGACGGCGAGGTGGTCCGCGGCTGGATTGAATACTACGACAAGAATATGGTGCGCGTGACGCGCGAGGATGGTCCGAATCTGTTCATCTTCAAGCACGAGATCGTGTATATCGCGGAAGACGGGAAGAAGAAGTAGCTTGGATCAGTTCCCGGTTCCCGGCTCCTGAGTCACTCAATCCGGGGATGAAAGTCTGGAAGTCGCATGACATCCGATCAGTCCCCTCAATCTCTCGACCTGATTTCTCCCATGCAGGCGATGGCCCGCGAAGCGGGCAGCCTGCTGATGGACTATTTTCGGCAGCACGTGAAGATTGAATATAAGGGCGACGTGGATCTGGTCACGGTGGCCGATCGCAAGTCGGAAGCGCTGATTCTGGAAAGGATTCGCCGCCAGTTTCCCACTCATGACGTAATGGGTGAAGAGGGAGCGCGCATCGAAACCGGCGGCGAGTACAAGTGGTACGTCGATCCGCTCGATGGCACAACGAACTTTGCGCACGGCTATCCGGTGTTTTGCGTTTCGCTCGCGGTGGAACGCCGGGGACAACGGATCGCGGGAGTGATTTATGATCCGACTCGCGACGAGATGTTCGTCGCCGAACTGGGCAGTGGCGCGCGGCTGAACGACAAAGCGATCCACGTGTCGACTACGCCGAACTTGGGGGAGTGCCTGGTCGCCACCGGTTTCCCCAGCCACAAGCGGCATAAGAACCCGAATATTTATTTCTATCACCAGCTCACGTTGCGCACCCACGGGGTGAGGCGGGCGGGATCGGCCGCGCTTGATCTGTGCTATGTCGCGTCGGGCCGGTTTGAAGGCTTCTGGGAATTTAATCTTAATCCATGGGATACGGCAGCGGGCGTGCTGATCGTCGAAGAGGCCGGCGGGAAGGTCACGGACTTTTCGGGCGGCGCGTTCCAGATTGCTAGCCGCGAGACGCTGGCATCGAACAGGTTGGTGCACGACGCGCTCGTGCACGAGTTTCAGGAGATCCTCGCAGGCCGGGGCTTGGAGCCGTTGCCCAGTCCGGTCGCCTACGCGAACGATCGAAAATTCTAGTGGAGCGCCGGGCGTCCCCGCCCGGCCGCCTGGCTGGCCAAGGACGGGCGAGAGCCTGCCCTGAGCTTGCCGAAGGGACGCCCGTCGCTCCACCGTCTCTTTGCCGGCGGTACAATAACCTACGTGGGTTCGTCTCTTCTTGAACGCCAGATCGAAAAGCGCGCGAACAAGGTGCGGCTGCAAGGGCGCATTCTGTTTCTCACCGAAGACCCGGAGTTGATCAAGAAGCAACTGGCGGGTTGGGATCTGCCGTGGGATACGAAGAACCCAGCCAACAATCCCAAACTCCGCGACGACATTTCTACCGACGAGATCACTCCCGCGCATTGTTGCTTCTACTTTGATCGGACGCTCGGCGAGATCCCCTACGTTGGCTTGCGGTGCGGCGACACGCTGCCGATTGGGCGCGGCGATGTGAAGAAAGGCGGCTTCGTGTGCTCGGTGAGCGGCAAGCGGCGCGGCAAAGGCTCGAGTCGCGAGCAGTCGCCTTATGCCGAGATGTGCGCCGGAATTCAAGTCGCGATTGGCGAGAATATTGAGCGCATCTACAAGCAGAACTGCCAGAACCTCGGGTTGCTGACTTCGACTAACTTTTCTTTGATCGACCGGATTCGCGCCGGGGAAGAAATCGCGCTCAGTGAATTCACCGCCGGGGAAGACGAGATCACGAAGCAGGTGATCGAGTATGGGGGATTGTTTCCGTTCAATGTGGCGCGCATGCAGGGGAAAGTTTTTCTGCCGCCGATCAAAGACTGCGAAGACGTGCCGATGACGCTGGCGGAGAAGATCTTTGCGGCGCACATGACCTCAGCGGCATCGGAGACTGCCGAGCTGCGCTCGGCTGGACGGACGAATGCGTCCGTCCCTACGTGTTACGTTCGGCCGGGCGACACCGGCTTCACTCGCGTCGATCTGCGGTTCAGTCATGAGTACGTCACGCCCATGGCGTCCATTTTTTACGAGCAAAACGTCGGCAAGGATGTTCCGGTGAACGACGCTTCGAGCATCCGCTTCTTTCGGGACCATCTCACCTTTCTCGACGAAGTGATCTCGGAAGAAAAGAAAAAAATGGGGCTGCTCGATTTGGCTACGCAGCTCAAGCTGAAGCAGGAGGATTTCGCGAAGCAACAGGGAATCAAGCTGCACGGCGAACTCACCGACCGCAAAGGCTCGGAGGGCATCTGCCACTCGGTGATGCTGGAGACTTATGCGCTGCCGGGGCAGGTGAACGTTGGCTCCGATTCGCACACGCCGCACGTAGGCGCTATCGGATGCATCGCCTTCGGCATTGGGACGACCGACCTATTCAACTCCTGGATTACGAAAGACGTTCGCGTCAAGGTGCCGGAGTCGGTCAAGATCGTCATTCGCGGCAAGCGGCATGCGAACGTCACGGCGAAAGATTTCATCCTGAAGATTCTTTCGCTCGATTACGTGCGCAGCGGCAAGGCGTTGGCGAAGGTGATGGAGTATGCAGGCGAAGCGGTCGAGGCGCTCTCGGTGGACGAGCGCGCCACCATGACCAATATGGCGGCCGAAATCGGAGGCTTTACCGGCATCGTGGCTCCGGATGAAAAGGTGGTCGCGTTTCTGATGGAACGCCGGGGACTGCAACGCGCCGAAATCGAGAAGATGATCGCAGGCCTCGAGAGCGATCCGAACGCCGAATACGCCGAGGTGATCGAACTCGACGCGGCCGAGATCACGCCCATGGTCGCGACTCCGGGCGATCCGGGCAACGGCAAGTACATTCGCGAACTTAACACTCCCGTGCCGATTGAAATCGCCTACGGCGGAACCTGTACGGCGGGGAAGAACGAAGACATGGACATGTACGCGTCCGTTCTCGCCGACGCTTTGAAGCAAGGGAAGCGAGTTTCGAAGAATGTCGAGTTCTGGATCCAATTCGGCTCCCAGGAAACGCGCGAGTACTCGAAGCGCAAAGGTTATCTTGAAATCTTCGAGCAGGCGGGCGCGCACGTGATCGAGCCCAGTTGTGGCGCGTGCATCAATGCGGGGCCGGGAGTATCGACGCGTCCCGATCAGGTGGTGATCAGCGCGCAGAACCGAAATTTTCCCGGACGCAGCGGGCCGGGGCAGTTGTACCTGGCGTCGCCGCTGACCGTCGCAGCGAGCGCGGTGGCTGGGTACATCGTCGAGTACGAACCCTCGAACATGAAAATATCCCCGCTTCACCTTGTGCCCTAATCTTCCTTCCTGCCATCGATCTTCCTGCCGTCGATCTGAGTCGGGTTCCATCTAGGTGTCTCGATGCCCTCCCTACGGTTAGATTTAGCATGGCTCGATGCCAACGGGCGGGAAATGTGGGCGCAAAGACCGTCTTCCTTATAATGAAGTTCTGGTGAGAAGCATGATCCGTCCGGACTACAAAGAGTTCGCCCGATTGTCACGCGGCGCCACGCTGGTTCCGGTGGCGAAGTCGATCTCTGCCGACCTGCTGACGCCGGTTTCCGCCTTTCTCGCCGTGGCTGAGGGAGAGCCCGATGCCTTCCTGCTGGAGTCGGTCGAAGGTGGAGAAAAGATTGGACGGTATACGTTTCTCGGAGTGCGCCCGTTTCTGCGGCTGCAATCGCGCGGCAATGAGATCAGAATCGAACGTGACCGCATCAAGAAAGTCGAGCGGCGCACGGGAAATGTTTTCGCAGTCATCAAGGAATTGCTGCAGCAGCATCGTCCAGCGGCAATGGAAGGCTTGCCGCCGTTCACCGCCGGCGCCGTCGGTTATTGCGCGTATGACATCGTGCGGCGCCTGGAGAACATCGGAGAGCACGCTACGGATGACCTGGACGTTCCCGATTGTGTGCTGATGTTTTTCGATCGCGTGCTCGCCTTCGATCATCTGCGGCACCAGATCGATATTGTGGCGTCGGCGGATGTGACGGAAGCCGCGACGCGGGAAGCGCTCCGAGTTGCCTACGAGCGCGCCGTGAAGGACATCGCGCGCATCGAGAAGAAACTCGCCGCGGGCTGGAAGCCGGCGCACTGGCGCAAAGCAGCCACCAAGTCAAAGCTGGCGACGCGGGCGGGCACTCCGAAGCCACGCACTTCTAAGCCAAGGTTCCTGGAAAGCGTGCGCCGAGCCAAGGAGTACATCGCCGCCGGGGACATTTTCCAAGTCGTGCTTTCGCAGCGCTGGGATTTCGAGCCGGGAGTCGCCCCGCTCGATCTCTATCGCGCGCTGCGGACGGTGAATCCGTCGCCGTATATGTATTTCTTGCGCTTCGGCGGCGGACGGAAGGATGGCGGGCGAAAAGATTCCGTAGAAATGCACGTGCTCGGTTCGTCTCCCGAAATGCTGGTGCGGGCCGCGGCAGGAGGCGAAAGCTCGAATACCGCCCGATTGCCGGGACGCATCCGCGCGGACGCGACGAAGCGGAAGACGCGGCGCTCGAAAAGAAAATGCTCGCCGACGAGAAGGAACGCGCCGAGCACGTGATGCTGGTGGATCTTGGCCGCAATGATCTGGGCCGAGTCAGCGAGTATGGGTCGGTAAAGGTTCGCGCACTGATGTACGTGGAGCGCTACTCGCACGTGATGCATCTGGTTTCGGCGCTCGAAGGCCGGCTGCGTCCTGAACTGGATGCGATGGACGCCTTTGCCGCGTGCTTTCCCGCGGGAACGCTCAGCGGCGCGCCCAAAGTTCGCGCCATGCAGATCATCGAAGAACTGGAGCCAACGCGGCGTGGAGTGTACGGCGGGTCCGTGCTCTACGCCGATTTCGCGGGCAATCTGGATTCGTGCATCGCGATTCGCACTCTGCTCATGAAAGGCAAGAAGGCATACTTGCAAGCGGGCGCGGGAATCGTAGCCGATTCCGATCCGCAGCGTGAGTTTGAAGAGACGGAGAACAAGGCGCGGGCCGTGCTGCGGGCAGTAGAGATGGCGAGGGGCAGCGAATAGAATCTCACCGATCCTCTCCGGCCTCGAAGCGATAACCCACCCAGGGATCGGTCACAATGTAGCGAGGGGAATTGGGCGAGGGTTCCAGCTTCTTGCGGAGTTGCGCAACGAACACGCGCAGGTATTCGACCTGTTCTGTGCTTTCACCGCCCCAGACGGCGCCCAGCAAGGCGCGATGCGTTACCACTTTGCCGGCGTGGCGGGCCAGATACGCGAGTAAGTCAAATTCTTTCGGCGTGAGGTGGACCGCGCGGTCCTTCACAAAAACGGTGCGAGCTCCGGGATCGATCTTGAAGTCGCCCGTTTCTATCGGCTCCAGTTCCGACTCTTCCTTCCGGGCGCGGCGAAGATTGGCGCGGACGCGCGCCAGGAGTTCCTCCATACCGAACGGCTTGGTCACGTAGTCGTCCGCGCCCGCATCCAGAGCCTTGACCTTGGTCCGCTCCTCACCCCGCACCGAGAGCACGATGATGGGAATTTGCGTCTTCGTCCGCAGTTGCCGGCACAACTCCAGTCCGTCCATGTTGGGCATCGTCAGGTCGGTAATGACCAGATCCGGCGACCAGTCTTTCATGATCTCCAGCGCAGTCTCGCCGTCGTTGGCCACGCGAATGTCATATCCGTGACTGGAAAGAGAAGTCCGCAGCACCCGCGTGATCTGGGATTCGTCGTCCACCACCAGAATGTGTTTATGCTCCAACGTTTGTGCTCCAGCTCTTATGCTGCGAGATGCCCAATCAGCCGGGTTCCTGCGTCACGATGTGCACGTCCACCGCCGGGGCGTCGCGCAAAAACTGATGGATCGCCGAAAGATAGAAATATCGTTTCCAGCCCCGCGTCGCGGAGCGTCCGAAAACAACTTGCGTGATGTGTTTCTCGTTGACGAATTCCGCGACCGCCTCAGCCACGCTCTTCCCCTTCAGCCGCACCACCGATGCTCCAACGTTTTCCGCGAAGCGCACGTTGGCGGCCAAGGTTCGCTGATTCGCTTCGCTGCGTATCCTGCCCCAGGTCGGTATAGACCACAAAGAGCTCGGCATTCATGGCCTGCGCCATGCGCGCCCCGCGGGCAACCAGATACTGCGCCGCCGGGTTCGAACTGATGCATACCGCAATCCGCTCGCGGATGGCAACCGCCGCTCGATCTTCCTGTTCCTCTCCGCGGTGCTGTTCCAGGCTTAGATCCACCTGTTGAGCCACCTGGCGCAATGCCAGTTCGCGCAAAGCGATTAAGTTGGTCTCGCGGAAAAAATTTCCCAGCGCCCGCCCCACGCGTTCCTGCGGATAAACGTCGCCGCGCCGCATGCGGTTCTGCAACGCCTCCGGAGTCAGGTCGATCATCACCTCTTCATTGACTCTTTGCAGCACCCAGTCCGGCACCGTTTCCCGCACCTGGATCCCGGTGACTCCCTGCACCGTCGGGGTCACGCTCTCCAGATGCTGGATGTTCATGGTGGAAAGAACGTCGATCCCCGCATCCAGCAGTTCCAGCACGTCTTCATAGCGCTTGCGGTGCTTGCTGCCCTCGATATTGGTGTGCGCCAATTCGTCCACCAGCACGACGCAAGGCTTGCGCGCGAGGATGGCGTCCACGTCCATCTCTTCGAAGAGCGCGCCCTTGTACTCGATCGTCTTGCGCGGCACGACTTCCAGATTCGTGATCAGGTCGGCCACCGCTTTCCTTCCGTGGGTTTCCACAACTCCGATCACCACATCTTCGCCGCGGGCGTGCCGCCGGATCGCCTCGGTCAGCATGGTGTGGGTCTTGCCCACGCCGGGGGCATATCCAAGAAAGAGCTTGAATCTGCCTCCCTGCTTCTTCGTCGGCGAACATTCCTCCAGCCACTGTTCGGGTGTCTTGGGCATCGCGATTATTGTCGTTGAGACATCGGACTTTGTCGATGCGGGAGAGAAGAAGGTCAAGGTTTCAAGGGAAGGTCAGAGGTTAGAGGTCAGATTGCAGAGGTTAAATCATCACATCAAACAGCGCCGCCGATCCTGGGATCTAACCTCTGCAATCTGACCTCTAACCTCTGACCTCATTTTCCTGCCTTTCGACTACAATCGCCTCGTGAATGCCGTGGCCAGATCCGGATGGGGATACCTGATCGCGGCGCTGTCTGTAGCCGGAATTACTCTCGTCGGCTACCGCTGGCTCCATCTGAATCCGACCACCGTGGCGCTCGCTTTCTTACTGTGCGTCCTCGGGATCTCCGCTTCCTGGGGCTTTCGACAAGCCGTTTTCTTGTCGGTGATCGCCGCCATCGCTTTTGATTACTTTTTCCTGCCTCCGATCGGCACCTTTACCATTGCCGACCCGCAGAACTGGATCGCACTGTTCGCCTTCCTGGTCACCGCGGCAGCGGTCAGCGAACTGTCGGCCCGCGCCCGGCGCGGCGCGCGCTCTGCCGTCGAGCGCCGGCAGGAACTCGAACGCCTCTACGCCTTCAGCCAGTTGCTGCTTTCGAGCGACAACCCGGCCGAGTTGTTGAACCTGATTCCCCGCTACATCGTAGAGTCGTTCGGCATCCGATCAGCCGCGATTTCGCTCTCCAGCCGGAGCGACGTTTATCGCTCCGGCCCCACCATCGACGGATTGGAATCCCACGATCTCCAATTGATCTGCGTGCGCGGCGAACCGCGGTTCGACACCGTCCATCAACTGGCCTTTATGCCGCTGCGCATGGGCATGCGCGTGGTGGGGTGCATGGGCGTCTCCGGTTCGGTGCTTTCGCGGCAAACCCTGGAGGCCATCGGCAGCCTGGTGGCCATCGCCATCGAGCGCGCCGGCGCCGTCGAAAAACTCAGCCGCGCCGAGGCCTCCCGCGAAAGCGAGCAATTGCGCTCCGTCCTGCTCGATTCGGTCACCCATGAGTTTCGATCTCCGCTCACCGCCATCAAAGCGTCGGTGACCGCGCTTCTCGGCAGCCCCAATCATTCGCCGGAGGAGAGACAGGAACTGCTGACCATCATCAACGAGGAAAGCGATCGGCTCAACCGGTTGATCGGAGAGGCCGCCGAGATGGCGCAGTTGGATGCCAGCAAAGTGGAATTTCGCTTCGCATCCGCGCCCGTCGGCCCCGTGGTCGAGGAAGCGCTCAACGACATGAAGCAACTCCTGCTCCAGCATCCCGTGGAAGTCAGAATCCCCGCCGGCCTTCCCAACGCGCGCATGGACCCCGCTCACATCAAGGAAGTTCTGGTGCACCTGATCGAGAACGCCGCCAAATACTCACCTGCCGGCGCTCCGATTCGCATCACCGCGGAAGCCAAAGACAACGACCAGATGCTCACCATCAACATCGCCGATCGCGGTCCCGGCATCGACGATTTCGAGCAATCGCTCGTCTTCGAAAAATTTTATCGCGGACGAAACCAGCGCGTGCAAGTCCACGGCACGGGCATGGGCCTGGCAATCTGCAAAGCCATAGTAGAAGCCCACGGCGGCCGCCTCGGCGTGACCAGCCAGTTGGGGCACGGGTCGGTTTTTTACTTCAGTTTGCCGGTGGGGTGAGAGCACTGATGTTATGACTGAGGGTTTGGTGGGCCCGCCTGGATTCGAACCAGGAACCAACAGATTATGAGTCTGCTGCTCTAACCGTTGAGCTACGGGCCCGGCGTCGTTCTTACACATGCCCCGAAGGAGTTTGCCGGCGGTCCGATGACAGGCGCTTTGCGGCATCCGCTGAAGCATGCCCTGATACGAAGCGAGGACGCCGTACCTCCCGCGGTGCCCATCTAGTGCGCGATGGGCGGCGCGGGCGGTACAGGCGGCGCTGCGGGAGCCACTTCCGCTGCCGCGCCACTGTTCACCAGGTCTTTCAATTCCTTGCTGGGCTTGAAGAACGGGATCTTCTTGGCCGGAACTTCCACCCGGTCGCCCGTTTTCGGGTTCCGGCCCACGCGCGGCTTGCGCTGGCGCGTGCGGAAGCTGCCAAACCCGCGTATTTCGATTTTGTCGCCCACCCGCAGCGACCGCACCACGCTGTCAAAGATCGTATCCACAATCACTTCGCTGTCTTTGCGAGTTAATTCCGCCAGCCGGGAAACTTCTTCGATCAGGTCAGCCTTTGTCATATGCCTCTATGCTCCCATTGGGGCCGGCTTCCCTTGAGCGGTTCCGTGCCCGAGGGCTTTGCCGCCCCCGACGCTGCACTGCGTCCGCCTATAACCTTCTCAAATTTAAGGGGTTCTGTGCAAGTGCGGAACCGGATTCTGAGTTCTCGGTTCTCAGTTCTCAGTGAAGGACATCGGCGCTCTCTCTGAGAACTGAGAACTGGGAACTGAGAACGCGAACGCTACTTCCACAGATAGTAAAAGCCGACCTGCTGCTCCAATAGCTTCTCCCGCGTGGGCAAATAATCGGAAACATCGCCAAACAGCAGATCCAGCCCCGACCGCCTCTCTTTCGGAGGCCAGACCAGCGTCGGTTCGCCGGAGATATTCACCGCCCGGGCCGTATCCTTCACCGCCCCTTCGAAATCTGCAATCTGATCCACCAGTTTCAGCGAAGCCGCCTGCTCGCCGGTCCAGACTTTTCCGTCCGCAATCGCGCGGATGTCTGCTTCCTTCGCATGCCTCCCTTCGGCCACTGCCTGGATGAACTGCGTATGCATGTTGTCGATCAAGCCCTGCATGTACACGCGTTCCGCCGGCGTCATTTCGCGCGTCGGGCTGCCCGTGTCCTTGAATTCCCCCGCCTTCATCGTGATCGGCGTTCAGTTTCGCCCAGCGCAGAAGCTCGCCGTAGTTCACCCACTCGGCAATCACTCCGATCGAGCCCACCACGCTGCCCTTGTCCGCATAAATCTTGTTGGTGGCCGACGCCACGTAATACGCGCCGCTCGCGCCCACCGTCTCAATCGAAGCCACAATCCGCTTCTTCTTTTCGTCGCGGATCCGCTTCACTTCGCGGTAGATCTCCTCCGACGCGGCCACGCCGCCTCCGGGCGAATTCACATGAATGATGATGGCCTTGACGGAATCGTCATCGGCAAACTTCTTGAGCTGGGGGACGATCTGCTTGGGAGAGAAAATTACGCCATCGAGTTCAACCACGCCAATCTTGGGCCCGAAGCCGGAAAACGCTTCTTCATCCCGGCCGCCGAAACTCAGGTACACCAGCGTAAACACACCCACCACGAACAGCGCAAACAACCCGCCGCCCACCAGCAACCAAACCCAAACGCGCGAACGCCGTTCAGCCATAATCAGACGAGTGTAGCACCGGAGGTCAGTCAGGGTAAGAGGTCAGATTGCAGAGTGTTAACCTATTCCCGCTCGGAGCTGGAGAAGAGAGAACTGGATTTTTCCACTTCTGCAATGACTTCCCGCAATTCTGGTTTCACCTCTGCAATCTGACCTCTTACCTCTGACCTAATACACTCTGTCGAATCTCTGCGTTTGAAGATTTTCTCTGCGTCCTCTGCGGTAAAGAGCCTTTTTCGCTAGAATTCAAGTTGCAGCCTTTCAGGGATTAACCGATGAGATTCTTGCGTACTCTTATCTTCGCAATTCTTCTGGCGTCCGCCTTCCTCTACTTCACCACCTATCGCAACGGGCGCCTCCATCCCGCCAACTGGATAAGCCGTCCGCAGCACGTTGAAATCACCGAAGCCGCCGGCAGCGAAGCGCTCGACGCTGAAGAGCAGAACAACATCAACGTCTACCGCAAAAACATCGCATCGGTAGTCAACATCACCTCGCGCGTCATGACCTTCGACTTCTTCTACGGCCTGGTGCCGCAGGAAGGCCAGGGCTCCGGCTTCGTCATCGACAAAGAAGGACACATCCTCACCAACTATCACGTCATCGCCGAAGCGCGCCAGGTCGAAGTCACGCTCCACAACCGCAAGAAATATAAGGCCACCATCGTCGGCACCGACAAGTCTCACGACTTGGCCATCGTCCAGATCAAAGCTCCCGACCTGCAGCCGATGACCCTCGGCGACTCGGCCAATCTGCAAGTCGGCCAGAAGGTCTATGCCATCGGCAATCCCTTCGGCCTGGCTGGAACGTTGACGCGCGGAATCGTCAGCTCCATCCGGCAAGTGCAGGAGCCCGACGGCCTGGTCATCGAAGAAGCCATCCAGACCGACGCTGCCATCAACCCCGGAAACTCCGGCGGCCCGCTGCTCAACTGGCACGGCCAAGTCATCGGCATCAACACCATGATCGCCTCCAGCGTCGGACAAAGCGCCGGCATCGGCTTCGCCATCCCCATCAACACCGCCAAAGCCGTGGTCAACGACCTGGTCACGCTCGGACGCGTGCGCCGTCCCGCGCTCGGCGTTCGCACCATCCCCATCGATTCGGAAATTGCTGAAGAACTGGGCCTCGCCGCCAACTACGGACTCCTCATTGTGCAAGCCGTTCCCGGAGGCTCCGCCGACCGCGCCGGATTGCGCGGCGGCACGGAACGCGCCTACCTCGGCAACATTCCCATCATGATCGGTGGAGATTTAATCGTCGCCATCGACGGAGAGAAAATCGAAAGCCAGCAGACCCTAGCCCAGATCATGAACAAACACCGTGCCGGCGACACCGTGAAAGTAACCATCTTCCGAGGCAAGAAGCAGATGGAAGTTTCCGTGGTGCTGGGCGAAGCCAGGGACCAGGTGTAGGTAGCGCCGGCGTCTCGCCGGCAACAAGACACGTGTGAACGCGGGCGCACTTGCTTGTTTTCGATGGGAGCATCCGCCGCGCTATCATTCTCCCCATGCCCGACGTCGAATGGATCCGCAAACTCTGTCTCTCCCTCCCCGACGCGACCGAAAACGTCCAGTGGGCCGAAGACCTCTGCTTCAAGGTGCGAGGCAAACTCTTCACCATCGTCGATCTCTCTCAAGGCAACCGCGCGCCCGTTTGCCTGAAATGCACTCCGGAAAAATTCGACGAACTCCTCGAAATCGAAGGCATCTCCCAAGCCCCCTACGTCGGCCGCTACAAATGGATACTTCTGGCAAACTCCAACATCCTGCCCGCCGCGGAACTCGAAGCCCTGATTCGCCAGTCCTACGATCTGGTCGTAGCAAAGGCGCCAAAGAGGAAAGCCGCGTCCAAGAAGGCGCCACGCAAACGCCGCAAAAAGTAAGCGGGGTTCCCCCGTGCGACCCTGTGCCCCTTGTGGTTAAGCTTTTCTCGGCGTCCTCCGCGTCTCGGCGGTAGCTGGCGGTGAACCCGGTTTGACTCCCTGCAACCCCCTGGGCTAGCCTCGTACCTTCGCCCAATCCATGCGCATTCAACGTAGTTTACTGATCCTCTGCACTCTGTGCGCTCTACTCGCCGCGACCGTCGCGGCCGCGCCTCTGCGCCCCACGCACGCTCCGCACGCCATCGTCACCAGCGTCCACGAGCTCGCCTCGCGCGCCGGCGTCGAGATGCTGCGCTCCGGCGGCAACGCTATCGATGCCGCCGTCGCCACCGGCTTCGCGCTCGCCGTCGTCCATCCCCAGGCCGGAAATCTCGGCGGAGGCGGCTTCCTTCTTCTCCGCAACGCCACCGGGGAAACTCACTTCATCGACTTCCGCGAAAAAGCGCCCGCCGCTGCCACCGAAAACATGTATCTCGACGCCCAGGGCAACGTCATCCCAGAGTCCAGCAAAGACTCCAGCGTCGTCGGTTACAAATCCATCGGCGTCCCCGGTTCCGTGGCCGGCCTCGTCTACGCGGAAAAACAATACGGCAAGCTATCGATAGAAAAAGTAATGGCTCCCGCCATCAAGTTCGCCCGCGATGGCTTTCCCCTCGCCTACGAGGACACGCAAGCTCTGAAAGACGATGAGTACCTCGCCCAGTTTCCCGAATCCAAACGCATTTTCCTGCGCGACGGAAACTACTACCAGCCCGGCGAACTATTCAAGCAGCCCGAACTCGCCCGCACCCTGGAACGCCTCGCCAAGGATCCCGACACGTTCTATCACGGCGCCATGGCCCGCGAACTGGCCGCGGCCATCCACAAAGGCGGAGGCCTGGTCACCGCCGAAGACCTCGCCGCTTACGAAGTCAAAGAACGCGAGCCCATTCGCGGCTCCTATCGCGGCTACGACATCATCAGCGCTCCGCCGCCATCTTCCGGCGGAGTCGCACTCGTCGAAATCCTCAATATTCTGGAAGGCTACGACCTCGCGAAATCCGGCAACCGTTCCGCCGACGCCATTCACCTCGAAGCCGAAGCGTTCCGTCGCGCCTTCTATGATCGCGCCGATTTCATGGGCGATCCCGACTTCACCAAAGTTCCCGTCGCGCAGCTCATCGACAAAAAGTACGCCGCCGCCTGGCGCGACTCCATCGACCCCAACCACGCCAGCGTGAGCACAGACCTGAAACGCCCGTCGATTTTCAGTGAACTCGAGCGCGTAGCCCAGTCGCGGCTCCACGAGCCCTAGCCATTCGCGAACCGGAAAACACTACCCACTATTCCGTAGTCGATGCCGAAGGCAACGCCGTTTCCGTAACCACCACGCTCAATGACGCCTTCGGTTCCCGCGTCACCGCCGAAGGTCTGGGCTTCCTGCTCAACGACGAAATGGACGACTTCGCCGCCAAACAAGGCGTCCCCAACATCTACGGACTCATCCAGGGCCCCGCCAACGCCGTCGGCCCGGGCAAGCGCCCGCTCTCCGCCATGACGCCGACCATTGTCCTCAGAAAGGATGCGCCCAAAGAGGGCAAGCTCTTTCTCGTTCTCGGCTCGCCCGGCGGCCCCACCATCATCACCACGGTCGCCAATATCCTCATCGGCGTCGTCGATTTCTCGCTCGATATCGAGGAAGCGGTCAACGCGCCCCGGTTTCATCATCAGTGGCTCCCCGATCAGATTCTCGTCGAAGACCGCCTCTCTCCCGATACAATGAATCTTCTGCGTTCCAAAGGACACAAGCTGAACGTCGAGCATTTTTGGGGAGATGGCGAGTGCATTATGATTGACCCCAAAACCGGCGAGCGCCTCGGCGCCAGCGACGGACGCAACAACGGGAAGGCGGTGGGTTACTGATGCTGAGGGCTGTATCGACATACGTCTATGTAAAGGAACGACTCCATCCGGGCTTGCTTGACGAGCTGGTCAAGGGGGGAACCCAGTCGATCGAAATCTTCGCCGCCCGCCAGCACTTCGATTACGCCAATCGCAAGCAGCATGTCCGCGAAATCGCCGACTGGTTCCGCTCCACCGGCATTCCACTCAATTCCGTCCACGCGCCTTTGTACTCCGACTACGAGTGGGGACGCACCGGTTCGCCGCCCGTCAACATCGCCTCCACCGACCGCGCCGGCCGCATCGATGCCATGGACGAAATCAAACGCTCCCTCGAAATCGCCGAGCACATCCCGTTCCGCTTTCTCGTCCAGCACATCGGCAATCCCAACGAAGCCTTCGACGAAAAGAAATTCGAAGCCGCCATGACCTGCGTCGAGCATCTGCGCGCCTTCGCCAAGCCGCTCGGCGTAAGAGTGCTCGTGGAAAATATTCCCAACGAACTTTCCACTCCCGAGCGCCTCGTCGAGTTCATCAAGACCATGCATTTCGACGACATCGGCGTCTGCTTCGATTGCGGCCACGCGCACATGATGAAGGGCATCCCCGAAGCTTTCGCCACGCTGAAGAACCACATCTGCTCGACCCACGTGCACGACAACAACAAAGACAAAGACTCGCACCTCTGGCCGGGCAACGGATCGATCGACTGGAAACAGACTATGGAATTGCTGCGCACCGCCCCGCAAAAGCCGCCCCTGTTGCTGGAAATCGACGGCGAAGCAAAGAAAAACCCCGGCGAAGAACTAAGCGCAACCTTCCAAAAGCTGGAAGATTCGTAAGATCTACCGCCAAGGAAACGACACCAACGCCTGCTCCAATTGGTTCGACGATTTGCCGCTGCTCGCATGAGCCAACTCTACCCATTCCTGATGTCGCCCGCCTTCGACCCGCGCCCGTGGGGCACGCTCGACCTTTCCGCGATCTATCCAAATCACAAATTCAACGAAAGAATCGGCGAAGCCTGGCTCACCGGCGACAACTGCGTGGTTGCAAATGGTCCGCTGGCGAAACGTTCGCTCCGAGACTTGAGCAAAGAATTCGGCTCCGAACTCGTGGGCACCGCCGCGCCCGACCCACAGCGCTTTCCGTTGCTTCTGAAGTTTCTGTTTCCCGAGGAGAAGCTCTCTGTCCAGGTGCACCCCGACGACGAAACCGCTCAGCGCTTCGGCGAGCCCTGGGGCAAAACCGAATGCTGGTACGTGGCCCATGCCAAGCCTGGATCGCAGATCGCACTGGGCCTGAAGCCCGGCGTTACGCGCGCTCAATTCGAGCAAGCCATCCATGACAAGCGCGCGGAAGAGTTGCTCAACTGGATCAATGTTTATCAGGGCGAGATGATTTACGTGGCCGGTGGCACGGTGCATACGCTGGGACCGGGATCCGTCATGGTGGAGACGCAGCAGCAGTCCGACACCACCTATCGTCTCTACGACTACGGACGCCCGCGCCCGCTGCATCTGGAGCAAGGCCTGGGCGCGGTCAAAGAGCGTACTGCCTCCGGCAAAGTGATCCGCCCCGCGCCCGTTGCCATCAATGGCGGCAAGAACCGGCGCTCTTCCATGATCGCCGCGCCCTACTTCACGGTGGACTTGTTCGAATTGAAAGCGCCGCAGGATTTCTCGACCAGCGCGTCCGAGTCCGAGAAAGATGAGCGTCCAGGAAAACTTCTGTGCAGATCCTGGTCGCGGTAGAAGGCTGCGGCGTTGTCGAGGCGCAGGGCCGCGACCCGGTGACGCTGGCCAAGGGCGACGCGGTCGTGATTCCCGCAGCTCTACAAGGTTTCACGGTGCGCCCGCAGTGGGCGGTCGAGTTTTTGAAAGCCAGCGTGCCGAGTGGATCCGTGCCTGAGCCCGCGACTCGCCTGTAACCGAAAACCTCTACCACAGGAGCACAGAGGTTCACAGGGAAGATCAAATTCTTCACACACTTTTCCACTGTGATCCCCTGTGCCCGCTGTGGTGAAGCCTTTCGCCGCGCCCTGCGTAAATGTTAGGCTTGCAGCGACCGTGAAGACGAACCCGCACTTCTATCCAGTAATCCTCGCTGGCGGCCGAGGCACGCGCTTCTGGCCGCTAAGCCGCAAGCGCCGCGCCAAGCAATTGCTCGCGCTCGATGGCAAGCAGACCATGATCCAGCAGACCGTCGCGCGCCTCGCACCCATGGCCGCGCCGAGCCGTTTCTGGATCATCACCAACGACGACCTGCGCCCCGCCATTCTGCGTCAGCTTCCAAAACTTCCTCCGAAGCAGATCATCGCCGAGCCCTGCGGCCGCAACACAGCTCCCGCGATTGGTTTAGCGGCATTTCTTTTGCTTCGTCACGACCCCGATGCGGTGCTCGGTCTGTTTCCCTCCGATCACGTCATCGCCGACCCTGCTCAATATCGCGCTACTCTCAGCCGAGGCATCGAAATCGCCGCCGCGGGAGAAAACATCGTTGTGCTCGGCATCCGCCCGACTCGCCCCGAAACCGGCTACGGATACATTGAGTCGGGAGCTCCCGATCATGATGGCTCCCTGCGCGTGCGCCGCTTCACCGAAAAGCCGGAGCTCGCCAAAGCCCGGCAGTTTCTCGAGGCGGGCAATTACTTCTGGAACAGCGGCATGTTTCTCTGGCGCGCCGACACGCTCGCCAACGCGCTGCGCGAGCATCTTCCGAACACCGCTCCGCTCCTCGAAAAGATTGCCGCCGCCTATGGCACGCGCAAGTTCGCGGACACTTTTCGAAAGCTTTACCCGAAGTGCGAAAACATCAGCATCGACTATGCGGTCCTCGAACCCCGCTCGGCCAAGGGAGAAGCCCAGTCGCGCATCTTCTGTCTGCCCTCCGATTTCGGATGGAACGACCTCGGCTCCTGGACCGCGCTGCACGAGCACCAAGCGGCGAAGGCGAAACCTGGCGACGGAAGCCTGGGCTTTGTCTCTGCGTCGGGCAGTTTTGCCCTGAATGCGAAGAATAATTACGTTCACGCTCCCGGAAAGTTTGTCGCTCTGGTCGGCGTGAGCAACCTGGTGATTGTCGAGACCGAAGACGCGCTGCTCGTCACCACGCTCGACCAGTCACAGGATGTCGGCAAAGTGGTGAAGCATCTGGATGAGAAGAAGCTGAAGAAACTTGGTGTGAAAGCGTCGTTCGCTGTTCGTCGTTAGCTCGTTCGCAACACCTTTTTTGGATGGTCATCCCAAGTGGAGCGAGGAACCTGCATTTGCGAACGGCGAGCGGCGAACGAGCGAACGACGGACCCCATGACCCAAATCAAATTCGGTACCGACGGCTGGCGCGGCCTCATTGCCGACGATTTCACTTTCGACAACGTGCGCCGCGTCGCGGGCGCAATTGCATCTTACGTCCTCAAGCACGAAGATCCCGCTCGCGGCGTCATTATCGGCTATGACACGCGCTTCCTGTCGGACCGTGCCGCTCGTGCCGTCGCTGAAGTGATCGCCGCCGCGGGCATCCCCGTGCTGCTGGCCAACGACTACGTGCCCACGCCTGCGGTTTCCTACAACGTCAAAAAGCTGGGCGCGGCGGGCGGCGTCATGGTCACCTCGAGCCACAATCCGTGGAACTGGAATGGCGTGAAGTTCAAAGCCAAGTTTGGAGGCTCGGCCACGCCCGCGATCATGAAGTCCATCGAAGACGAACTGGCAGCGGGAGCGATGCCCACCGGCCGCGCGGCGAAAATCGAAGAAGTGGATCTGAAGCCCGCCTACGTCGAAGCCGTTTCGCGAGTTCGCCGATCTCGATCTCATCCGCCGCGCGAATTTCAAATTTGCCATCGACTCCATGTACGGCTCCGGCCGCGGAGTTCTTCCGAAAATATTTGACGCGCACGGCATCCGCTACGTAGCGATCCGGCAGGAAGTGAATCCGCTATTCCCGGGCATCAATCCCGAACCGATTCTGCCGCACGTCGCGCTGCTGCAGGAAACCGTAGTGAAAGAAAAATGCCACGCCGGCCTGGTCACCGACGGCGATGCCGACCGCATCGGCGCTGTGGCCGAAGATGGGAGCTTCGTCGATTCGCACAAGTGCATGTGCCGTTCTGCTGAACTGGTTGCTGGTGTACAAGAAGTGGCCGGGCGATGTGGTGCGCGCTTTCAACACCACCGGCATGATGGACCGCATCGCCGCCAAATATGGGCGCAAGCTGCACGAGACCTCGATCGGCTTCAAGTACATTGCCGATCTGATGATGGAGCATGAAATTCTGATCGGCGGAGAAGAATCGGGCGGCATCGGATACGGCCGCTTTCTCCCGGAACGCGATGGCATTCTCAACGCGCTCCTGCTGGCGAATGTAATGGCGGAAGAAGGCAAGCCGCTCGGCCAATTGGTCGCCGATCTGCAGCGTGAATTCGGCGCGCACTACTACGGCCGGCGCGATCTGCACATTTCCGATGAGATCAAGAACGGCGCCATCCGCCGCGCCGCCGATCCGCAGACCACGAAGCTCGGCGCATATTCCATCCTGCGCAAGGAGAATCGCGACGGCGTGAAGTTCTACCTCGACGCTCCCAAGCACGGCAACGGCGCCGACGCCTGGGTATTGTTTCGCGCCTCCGGCACGGAGCATATGCTGCGCTGCTATGTTGAAGCGGCCACGCCCGAGCTGGTCGAAGAAATTCTTGAAACCGGCGAAAGATTCGTGCGGCTCGCGTAGGGACAGCCGCCCTCGGCTGTCCAGCCGAAGCGAAGCTCGGCTCCGTTGCGCGCATCCGGAACGTCACATTTGCCGAGGACAGCCCAGGGCCGGCTGTCCCTTCGCGAGCAGACCAGCCGCCGAACACGATAGGATAGTGACAACATCTCAGCATGATCGTCGCCAAGGAAACCACACCGGTTCTCGCCGATTCTCCGGAATCGCGCCGCTACAACCGCATCAAGCGGTGGCTGGGCGTCGCCGATTTCGCGATCGGCTTCGGGTTGCTCGTCGTGCTCCTGGCCACGGGCTGGACCGGGACGCTCCGCGATCTGGCGGAGCGTGGCGCTTCGCAGAATTACTCGCTCGCCGTTTTCCTCTACGTCCTGATGCTGATGCTGATCAGCAAAGTGCTGGGAACTCCGCTCGAGTACTACGGCTTCCGGCTCGAGCACCGCTATAACCTTTCCAACCAGAGACTCCGCTCCTGGCTCTGGGACGAATGCAAGGGCTTTCTGATCGGCTTGGTCATGGCCACGATCGTGGTCGAACTGCTCTACATGCTCATGCGCCAGACGCCGCAGCACTGGTGGGTGATCGCGTGGGTCGTTTTCCTCGGACTCTTTGTGCTGCTCGCGCAACTCGCGCCGGTTGTGCTTTTTCCGATTTTTTACAAATTCGAGCCGCTCGAAAACGAGGAACTCAAGCGCCGCCTGATCGTTTTGAGCGAACGCGCCGGCACACGCGTTCGCGGCGTCTATAAGTGGCATCTTTCCGAGAAAAGCAAAAAGGCCAACGCCGCGCTGACCGGACTCGGCGCGACCCGCCGCATCATTCTCGCCGACACTTTACTCGACAACTATTCCGACGACGAAATCGAAGCCGTGCTCGCGCACGAACTCGGGCATCACGTGCACCGGCACATTCTGAAGAGTATTTTCGTGCAGGCGGGAATCACGCTCTTCGGCTTCTGGCTGGCCAACGAAGTTCTGCGCTACGCCGTGGAGCGCCGCAACATGTTCGAGACCATGCACGATTTCGCCAATCTGCCGTTGCTGATTCTGGTCTCGACCGTGCTCTCGTTTTTGCTGATGCCCGCGCTCAACGCCTACTCGCGCTTCAACGAGCGCCAGGCCGACCGCTATTGCTTCGAGTCCGTGGCCAGCGTCGAGCCCTTCATTTCGTCGATGAATAAGTTGGCCGAGCAGAATCTCGCCGAAAAAACGCCCGCCCGCTGGGTCGAGTGGTTGCTCCACTCGCATCCTGCGATCGCAAAGCGAGTCGCCGCCGCCGAAGCCTGGGCGAAGTCGCAGTGACAATTGGTAATTGAGTAATTTGTAATTTGGTAATTTGAAACCAGATCTGTGGCACGACACGCCGTCGTCGGCCGGAATCTGATTTTCAAATTACCAAATTACCCGATTACAAAATTACAAATTCTTCGCCAGAATCTCTTCGACCCGCCGCACATCCTCTTCCGTGTCGACGCCCACGGTGTCGAACGGCGTTTCCGCGACGTAAATCGGAACTCCGTTTTCGAGAAAGCGCAACTGCTCCAGCCGCTCGCTGCGCTCGAGCGAGGACTCCGGCCAGCGCACGAACTTATCCAGCGCGTCCTTGCGATAGCCGTAGAACCCAAGATGCTTGTAATATCGCGGACGCACGCCATCGCGATCATGCGGAATGGTAGCCCGCGAAAAATACAGCGCCCGTCCCGCGCTATCCGTCACCACCTTCACCGCGCTCGGATTGTTGATGTCAACCTCCGCGGCCGGCGTCTTCAGCGTCCCCACCTCGACCCCCGCACCTTGCATCACCGCGATCAAGCTCTCGATATGCTCGGGCCGAGTCAGCGGCTCATCGCCCTGAACATTTAAATAAACATCCGCCGAAATCGCGGTTGAGATCTCATGCACCCGCTCGGTTCCCGACCGATGCGCCGCCGAAGTCATGCGCGCGACAAAGCCTTGCTGTTCGCAGAACCGCATGATTTCATCCGAATCCGTGGCCACGATGACTTGGTCGAGCGACGAACACCGCCGCACTCCCCGATACACCCAGGCCAGCAACGGAACGCCGGCGATCTCGCGCAGCATCTTGCGCGGCAGGCGCGTCGAAGCCAGCCGCGCCGGAATCACAGCGATGACTTTCATGCGCCCAGTTTCGCATGTAGCCCGGGCTCAATCAATGCACTACCCTCGTGAATGGAATCCACGAAACCGACGTGGGGAGTTCCACATTTGGCTTTGGGGGGCACTCGTTTGCGGCCAGTCGGCAAAACAGAATCCTGTCCCTGATTGCAATTTTCAAGGGAATCGCGGGCTGGCCGGGGAGCCATTCTATCACACGCCGAAGCCACGATGGGAGAGCCTGCATCCGATCCTCGCCCTGGCCGAGCTCTTACCGATCACCGGCGAGGCCCAATATCGGACGCGTTCGAACACTTCTGGTGGAGCATCGTCAAGTACGACCGGCACAACAACGGCGGGTTCGCCTCGGGCGAGCAGGCGCAGGGCAACCCCTATCATCAAGGGGCGATCGAGACCTGCTGCACGATCGCCTGGGTGGCGACGACCGTCGAGATGCTGCAATGACCGGCGACCTGCTCGTCGCCGACGAGCTTGAGTTGTCCACGCTGAACTCGGCTCTCGGTCTTCACTCTCCGAGTCGGCAGGTGGAGCACTTACAACACGCCGATGGACGGAGTCCGCAAGGCGAGCGCCCACGAGATCGTCTTCCAGTTCCGACCGGGCTCGCCTGAACTAAACTGCTGCTCTGTGAACGCCGCCCGAGGGCTGGGCCTGATCGGCGAGTGGGCCCTGATCCGCGATGCCGCGGCCTCCTCCTCAACTGGTACGGACCCGGCACGATCGCCGCGGTGCTTCAAGTCAGGGGGGCGTCGTGAAGTTGATCCAGGAGACGACCTATCCGCTGATGGGGTCTCGTGCGGTATCCGCGTTGAGCCGGGAGAAGCCAGGTCGGTTCGCACTGCGGCTGCGCATCCCGCACTGGTCGTCGCGGACGTCGGTGAAGGTCAACGGCGAGCCTGTCACGGATGTCGTGCCGGGGCGATACCTCGCGCTGTCGCGGGCGTGGAAGCCGGGCGATGTGGTGGACCTGGAGCTCGACATGACGCCGCGGTACTGGGCCGGCGAGGCCGCGAGATCCGCCGGGCGGGACGTCGATCTACCGCGGCCCGATCCTGCTTGCCTATGACCGCCGGTTCAACGCGATCGACGCGGCCGACCTGCCGCCGCTGGACGCGGCGAACCTGTCCGGCGGGCCGCCTGCGCATCGGGTCGGGCCGATGCCGCCAATGCTCTTGATCGAGTATCCGGCGGCCGGCGGCCGGAACAGCGTGCGGCTGTGCGACTTCGCCATGCCGCTGCGCGGACGGCTCGGCCTATCTGTCGTGGCTCAAGGTCGAGCACGTCACAGCGTTGCCGTTCCGCCGGACCGATCCGCGTCGGAGCGGGCCGGGGGATGAGGTGAGGCTCGGCGAAGACTGAAGCTCCCGTGAGGGCGGGATCTCCGCGGGATCGGTCAGGGGAAGCGGGCTTGACCCCGGGCGTCAGCAGGGGCACGATGGCTGAGAGGGGGCCAAACGCCATGTCGATTCATCTCAGCGAAGAAGACCGCGCTGCCGGAACGGCTCGAAAAGAGGCCAATGAAGCCCACACGCCGGCAAAGGGCGATTGCTCTCCTTCGCCTGGATGAGGGCGAGTCGCCAGCCAGGCGGCGAAGCATGCCGGCATCCCGAAGGAGCAGGTTGAGGCCCTGGCCACCGGGTTCGCCGAGGGCGGATTGGCCGGGATCGGGCTGGACCAAAGCCGAACATCCTGGTCCGCCTGTCCGGCCCGGGTCCGCGCCCAGAAGTATCGTCTGACGAAAGGGGCGACCCTCGCGGAACTGATGCGCCGATCCAGAGCCAGGACAATAGACCGGGTCGTCTTTGTCGAGGCGTCATGGCTGAAGAAACGACACCGCTGCATGACGATGCGGTCGTGATGATCGTCCCGCAGCCCAGGAATGTGCGGTTGACGAGCCCTGGCGTTTGACGATCCCCTCGTTCCAAGACGACGCCCTGTTCCAACAATACATGGAGATCTTGAAGGCCCGGCGTCGGGAACCCGAATCGAACGAGGAAGAGGAATCGTGAACCTCCTGGACACGAATGCCCTGAGCCATCTCCAGAAGCAGGACCCGGTCGGAAACGCGATCGTGACCGCGATGGCCACGTCACCGGACGAGGATTTCGGACCACGACCGTGAACGTCTACGAGATGCTGGACGGGGCCTTCGGCGTGATCCATGAACGGGAGAAGCTGCGGAAGGACACGATCCCGGGCTTCCAGATTACAGGATCTGCTCGACTACCTGGGGTTCTGCGGGGGCGGATCCTTTCGTATGACGATGCTATCCCGACCAGGCGTACCGCGGGTTCCACTCCGCGCCTTTGACAAGAGCTGAAGAATGACGCAGGATTGCCGCGATCGCGCTGATGCACGGCGCGGCCGTCTGGACGTGCAATGTGGGCGATTTCAGACGAGTGCCGCGCCTCACCGTCTATGCAGCCGAGACCGGGATCAAAGTCTCTTGAAGGAACTCAACGACCGCAATCCAAACTGATCCGCGACCGTGAGAGAGGGTTTTGAAGTCCTGATGATCCGAACAATCCTTGAGGGCAGCGGCTTGGCGAAGGCGAAATCCCAAGGCGGGCGACAAGGGGGGAAGGAGCTGAAGGGATCGTGATGCTGCGAGCCACGGGCCCGGATCGGAGAGATCGGATGAGCACGCTCAGCCTGCGACTGCCCGAGTCGTTGCACAAGCAGTTGAAAGCCGTCGCCGAGCGGGACGGCGTGTCGATCAACCAGTTCATCGCGACGGCGGTCGCCGAGAAGCTCTCGGCGTTGATGACCGTCGAATAGCCTCGAGGAACGAGCCGCACGCGGCGATCGGGGCCGTATTCGATCGCGTGCTGGCCAAGGTGTACGTGACGTCCCGGCGGAGGAAGACGATCGGATGGGGCACGTTTGATCTTGCCCCATGACCGAAGTGCTTTCGAGGTCAAGCCGGCCGATCGTCATTCCGGAATCCGCGATGAGCGAGGAGGATGTGGCTGATGCCTTGGTGGATAGCTACCAGAGTAATCGGCCATGATCCGACGAGGCGACGTGGTCATCGTCGCCTCTCCCTTCACCGGCTGGCGGACCGGCGGGGTGCGTCCGGCCCTGGTGGTGCGGAACGACGCCGATCACGGCCGGGAGCGGAAGACG
>CAVRYC010000012.1:0-83384 GCA_963725245.1 uncultured Acidobacteriaceae bacterium
CGAGTTTCCTGTGATCATGCGGCAAAAGGTGGCTGCAGGCAAAACCCCGGTTGGAACCAAGGTCCAGGCCAAGCTTGCGGTCGCCACAATGGTCAGTGGCGTAGTGGTTCCGCAGGGCGCCATCTTGTCCGGAGAAGTTACTGAGTCCGTGGCGAAGTCTGCAACTGACCCGTCCCGCCTCTCCATTCGCATGGACTTTGCGCAGTGGACAAATGGATCAGCACCGATCAAAGTTTACTTGACGGCTTGGTATTACCCGTTGGCGACGCCCGCAGATCAGGGTCCCCCGTCCGGGGCTGCCGGACGCTGGAAACAACCCGAGACCTCGGACGGGTGGGCTGCCTACCCCGGCCAGAGGAACCCGACTTCACCGCCATTTTCGGCTCTGACATGGGCCCCGTGCCGGCGCCGGCGCCAGACATTTCCAAACACCGCGTCTTGATGAAAAATGTGGAGTCCATGCCCAATAGTGACGGAGCCGTCACCCTAACTTCCAAGCGTTTCAATATCAAGCTCGATAAGGAGACTACCTACGTCCTGGCGGCGGGGGACCTGGCGCATGGTCCAGGTTAGGGCGACTATCGCTTACTCACGAGGCTGCGTCACGTCCCTGCTTTTTCAATAACTTAACCCCATAAAATCCCCCAATTCCCCGCTTAACCCCGATTTTCTCCCCTTCATTGCCTTCTGCGTGCCTAAACGTCACGGATTCAATAGCATCAATCTGACCAACTCCACGCATTGAAACTTCCAGGTTTCTTCGTGGACAAGTCTATTTACCGGGTTCCCGGAAGCGGAACGTACGCGGGACTTACGAGGGCTACGGGGACAGTTCTAACTCCCGAGTTGAGGAAAGCGAGAGCAGAATGCACAAGCCGATTAAATACGTTGAGAAGGCCGTGACCATTGCCGCCACCGGCGCATGGGCAGTTTTTGAACGTCTCAACCGCGTTGCTCCGAACACGTCGCCGATCCCGAAGTGGTCCGACAAGCCCCTGCTTAAATCCTGGGAAAAATCGAAGCCGCCGCTGGGTTGGCCGCGCACGACCGATTCGCTTTGCCCGAAGTGCGTGCCGGAGATCCGGCAACAGATTCTCGACGGCCATCTGCCGGTCGATGTGTTGATGAACGAAAAAGTGGGCGAGGTCAAGGCCCAGATCGTCGAGCGCGACGGCAAAATTTGGATGGTCAAGGACTGTCCCAAGCATGGGCACTTCGAAGACTTGATGTCGATTGACCCGGAGTTCTCGCGCCACCTCGAAGAAGTTTTCCCCGGCCGCGACATCCGCGCGCATAGCGACGAACATCTGCACCATCATGGCTCGTCGACCGTGAAATACGGACGCGGCGCGGTGCTCACCGTCGATCTCACCAATCGCTGCAACATGATGTGCGATCCCTGCTTCATGGATGCGAACCAGGTCGGCTTTGTCCACGAACTCACCTGGGAAGAAATCAAGACGGTGCTCGACAACGCCATCACGGTGAAGCCGAAGCGGCAGATGTCGGTGCAGTTCTCCGGTGGCGAGCCGACGCTCTCGCCGTACTTCCTCGACGCCGTCCGTTACGCGCGCAAAGTTGGATACAACAGCGTGCAGGCCGCAACCAACGGAATCGAATTCGCCAAGAGTTTTGAGTTCTGCGAACAAGCGGTTGAAGCCGGCGTGCGTTACGCCTACCTGCAGTTCGACGGGATCGGCAACGCCGCCAACGATCATCGCGCCGTCGGCAACCTGTTCGACGTGAAGCTGAAAGCGATCGACAACCTGCATCGCGCGGGCTGCGAAATCGTTCCCGTCATCACCCTCATCAACGGCATCAACAACGAGCAAGTAGGGCGCATCATCCAGTTCGCCCTGGACAATCCAAAGAAGATCGGCTTCCTCAGCTTCCAACCGGTGTCGTTCACCGGCCGGGACGAAGCCATCACCGACGAACGCCGCCAGGCGCAGCGCTACACGCTGGCGCACCTGGCCCACGATGTAAAAAATCAAACCGGCTTCGGCGAGCCAACGCGCGATTGGTTCCCCATCAGTTTCATGAGCACTTTCTCCGACTGGGCCGATGTTCTGCACTCCCAGGACGCAAATAACGACTGGGGACAACTCTCTTGCGGATGCCATCCCAATTGCGGCACGGGCATGGCCATGATGATCGATAAGGAAACCAAGGAAGCGGTACCCGTGACCGCGTTCTTGATGGGCGATCAGTTGGCGAAAGACATCGCCAAAGTCAACGACGCAGCCCGTTCGAGATTCTGGACGGCTTTTGGCATGGCGCTGTGCTTGATGAAGAACTACGATCCATTCCAGTCGCCTACCCACTTCAAGATGATTGACCTGCTCAAGAAGTTCGACAAGAACTTCAACGCCACGGGCCGGAACTACGGCAAGGTCGGTCCGGACCGGACGATTGACGACGTAATGAAGCGGCGGCAGGACCGGTGGAACTTCCTGTTTATCGCCGGGATGTGGTTCCAGGATCTGTTCAACTACGACTTCCGGCGCACCGAGCAGTGCATCATTCCTTATGCGACGCAGGAAGGCGAGATCAGCTTTTGCGCTTACAACACGGGCGTGGGCTGGCGCAACATCATCGAGAAGATGCACATGACGTCTACGCTCACCAAGTGGTACGAAGAGCACGGACGGCACGAGATCTTCGCGGGCGGCAAGAAAGTCAAGATGGAAGACGAGAAGCACGCGCTCTATCTGCGGGAAGAGATCGTCACTCACGAAGTGCAGCGCGATCTCGACAAGTTGGGCATTGCCAAGACGGCGCGCGAAGAAAAAGCGCGGGCGCGCGACAAGAAGGCCGAGAACAACAAGATCAAGAACGATGCGGCCTACGACGCACGCATGGCGCAACTCTATCGGGAAGTCGTATTGAAGGAGAAGCCGGCCACGTCAAATGAGGCGGGATTCATTCCGCTGGGCGCGATTGCTTCGGCCACGGCTCCGACGAATGGGAACGGCGCCGCCAAGGAGCATGAAGAAGTTGGCGAGCCGGTCGCGGGTGACTAGGGTCGGGCTGTTGGCTCTCGCTTAAGAATACAAAAGGGTCGCTCGAAAAGAGCGGCCTTTTGTTTTGCAGTTGAGGTGAAGCGGTTCTAGGGGGTCCTGTAGCTGCTGCGGCGGCGAGCGCTGCGGAGCTTTGCTCCGCTGGGCGGCCGAGGGCGGCCGCCGCTACGTTTGCAATTTCTACCGCCTACTCCATATCTCCGCCCATGGGCACGTAACGGAACTTTTTGCCGTCGAAGAACAGGGCGGAGGTATCGCCAGTTTCGCTCGCTTCTTCAATGTATATCGCTTCGATCATTTTCTTTCGCATCTTCATTTTTCGAATGGAGATCGTCCGATAGGGCAAATTCACAATCACGAACTTCGCTTTCGGAGTTGCCGAGCGCCAGGCATCCTTCCCCGCGCCATGAATGATGAGCACGACCAGACCACGCCGCTCTGGAACGCCCTCGCTGAACGTGGTCGTCATCTTGGGGTCGCCAAAGCCAAAAAAAGCGTTGAGGGGATCTATCACCGTGTAATTGTGCTCGGCTTGATCCATCATCGGATTCTTGCAGCGGGCAGCAATGGCCACATCTTCCACGCCGTCGCCATCGAGATCGCCAACCGCGGCTCCAACCTCGGGCACCAGGGTGAACTGGTTGCCAAACTGCTGTTTCACGAAATCGTTGTCGATCTTGAAAGGGGCCGACTGCCCCTGCCCGAAAGCTGGAAGCAAGATCGCGACACTGAACGCCAGGAGTAAAGATAGTTTTCGCATGGGGCTACTCTAGACCCTCGCCGTCACCACGGGCAGGTAACGAAAGTCACCTGCGCGGCCATAGGCGGAGCGACGGGCGTCTCGCCCGTCCTGCGGTTCGGCGGCCGGGCGGGGACGCCCGGCTCTCCATCAGTTCGTTGGGGAAGAATTCGGATGTCGGATGGGCAGCCCCTGAAGGGGCATCTGATTCCGAACACTGTCGGTATCGCTAAAGCGATACCCTGATACGAACCCGAAATTACCAAATTACAAAATTGCGAGATTACAAATTACAAATCACGAATTGCCTTTGAAGTGTTCCCATCCTCCGGCCTGGAGCTGCTGCTGCTTCCCATCCTCCCCGATCAGGCGCATCCCTGCGGATCGCGTGGTCCGGCCGATCCGCGTCACTCGAACTCCCGCCACCTCCGCGGGGATGGCTGCGGCGGAGGTGAAGAGCAGTTCGTAGTCGTCGCCGCCGTGCAAGGCGAATTCGAGCGCGACCCGTTTCCCCCCCACCCGAACCTGCGCTCGCGGAATCGCCTCCGCCTCGATCTCGGCACCCACGTGGCTTTCCTGGCAGATGTGTTCGAGATCGGTGGAAAGCCCGTCACTCAAGTCAATCATGGCCGAAGCCACTCCGCGCTGGCGCAGCCTCTGGCCCACGGCAACCCGCGCTCGGGGACGAAAATGGCGGAAATACTCGGCGCCCACGGGCTTCGATTCCACCAGCCGCGCCAGCGCCGTCGCGGAGCCGCCCAGCTCTCCGGTCACATAAATCCGCTCGCCCGGCTTCGCCCCCGACCGCAGCACCGCTTTTCCACTGGGCACCGAGCCCACCACCACGATGTCGGCTTGAATCCCGCCGCCGCGTGGGGACTCTGCCGTGTCGCCACCGGCCAGCGAAAGCTTGAACTCTTCCGCCAGATCGAGCAGACCCTTCAGGAAGCGGTCCACCCACTTCTGCGGGAGGTCGCTCGGGACGGCCAGGGACAAAAATGCCGCTTGCGGCTTGCCGCCCATCGCCGCGATGTCGCTCAGCCCGCGCGTTAGGCAGCGCTGCCCCACCAGCTCGGGACGGTGCCAATCCCGGCGGAAATGCACCTTTTCGATAGTGAAGTCGGTGGTTACCAGCAGGTCGTTTCCCGGAGGAACGCGCAGCACGGCGCAGTCATCGCCGATGCCGGTTCGCACGGACTGGCTTCCGCGGGCGCGAGCCATTCGGCGGATTTGGTTAATCAGTTTCTTTTCGCTAAGCGGCATGCCCCCCACTATACCTCGACAGCTAACCCCGACATCGAATGGCGATGAACGAAGCCCGGGAATTGACACCTCGCGTAATCTGACCGGATGGGCACCGCCAATTACGGTGCCTTGGTAACCTTCCAAAAGGTCCTAGAAAGGTTGACAGGGGGAATCAAGTTTGCTACCTTTTAATTCGCCGTTCACATACTTTGCCGAGCCAACTACTGCAATGTGAATCAGTTGCAGCGAATTGGATTTCGGCTTGCCTGGTTCCTTGGTTTGGCAAGAGCCAGCCTGCTCCTGATGCGGCTGGTGGAATCAGGATTCCGAGCCCGAGCATGACAGTTCCGCTCCGGCAGGATTCCGAAGCAAAATTTATTATCCGGAAGCCATATTGCGTAAACGTTTCTACATATTTTTCGTAGCCCGCGACGAAGCCGGACAGCTTCGCAAGATTTCCATTCCCGTCCATTATCTGTATGTTCTTGCGGCGGGGTTGGCGATCGGCGCGCTCTGCCTTACGGGAATCGCCAGTTCTTATACCCGGATGCTGCAGAAGGTCGCCCACTTTAATCAACTCCGTACCGAGCAGGCCCAGCTCAAGGACCGCTATTCGCATCTGGAACAGGTTGCCAAGGAACGTGACATTCAGGTGGCTTCTCTGGGTTCGCTGGCCAGCGAGGTTTCCGCGCTGTACGGCCTCAAGTCCAATCCGGCGATGGTGGCTGCCTCGACCGAGCAGATTCAAGAAGCGCAGGTACACTCGTCGCTCGACCAGCTTTACGCGCTGAAGCACACCGCGCTGAGCGGAGCTGCCAGCGTTGGCATCTCACTCGGCCTGACCAAGAACTCGACCACGGCGGACTGGATCCGCGCCAATTCGGCTCCGAACCTCTGGCCAGTCGAGGGCCAGGTCACTGCTTCCTTCGGCGAGCGCATCGATCCGTTTAACGGAGAAGGCGCGTTCCACTCCGGTGTCGATATTTCCGCCAATGTGGGCTCGGCAGTGATTGCTCCTGCGGACGGCTCCATTACTTTCGCCGACTTCCTGGGCGGCTACGGACGCGCCATCATAGTCGACCACGGGCACGGCATCAGCACCCGCTACGGCCACCTTTCCAGCTTCGCCGTCACCGCCGGACAATACGTTCACCGCGGCGACACCATCGGCTACGTGGGTACAAGCGGTCGCACTACCGGGCCGCACCTCCACTATGAAGTGCGCATCAACGACGTTCCGGTAAATCCCTACAAGTATTTGCGGCTCACGCTGGCACACGTTGGCGGGTTCGCGGCGGGCTCGTAACCTCGAGATTTCTCAAGAAAAATCAGTTGTGTGCGGGCGTCGCGACGCAAGGTCCGCAACGTCGCCGTCGCTAACCCATAGTCGACGATGAATGATCAGCGATCAATAATCCGCGATCAATAATTAGCGATCAATGATCAACGATCAGGTCGGTTGATGAATTCGCAGACCTGGCAGGCGGTTGCCCAGGCTAATTGAATCCAGCCGAGGTTGCGGCAACCGCCGCACGCCGCTCTGCCAGCTTCTGTTGGCGGCGGGCAAGGCGTTTTTCAAGCCGCTCCAGCCGGTCGCGGCCCTCTTGCGTGTTCATGACCACCTCCTCCACTGTGAGCAGAAACTGAGGGAGCTTTTGGCGAATCTCGGCCAGAAAAGGTTTGAATTTTGCATAGACGCAATACATCTCACCGCTGGCATCGAAGAACAACCCCTCATGCAGCGCGCCTCGCAGCACGAATGAAGCAGCCATTTCCCAGTAACTCGTAACCTGGCGCAACCATGTATTTTCCCGGCTGGGATACGCCCTGGCGATGCGCAGCGTATCTTCGGCACTTTCCGGCCAAAACTCGGCCGCGATGAAGTGCCGAGCCTTTCGCATCTCTGTGTCCCGTCGCAGATCATAGAGCTGGAGAATAATCTGGGCGTCTGCGGTCGTCGCGCCTCTTGAGGTCGTCGCCATCTGATTTCTGGATGGTCTGGACTTGCTGGACATGGCTCTGCTCCTTGACACTGACATTGACATTGACGATGAAGGGCTGCACTGCCAATCGAGCGCAGCATATTACGAGTCAAGAGCACGCGCAACCATGAAAGCAATGAAATCAGCGCGGTGGTCTTCATCCTTCTCGATTTGGGACTCACCGTGTTTGCTCCCAGCCGCCACTCTTTTCGTCGTGTCGCGAGGCTAGAATGTGGATAATGGAGCAATAACAATGCGGACGGCTTTTCAGTGTGTGCGTGAGAACTGGTTTTTGGGCAATCCGGTGGAACGAGGCGCTCGAGAATCCAGCCCCGGAGGGGCGAACCAACTTAGCCCAGCGCTTCAGCGCTGGGAAAATTGGGGAGAATGAGCTAAGTCCCGGAGGGACGACCCAGTTCTCACGCATACTCTTCACCGCTGTCCACAGGAAGGTGCCTATGCATCAAGTCGCTTGTTCGACGGGCTACGAGAACATTTGCTTTGAAACAGAACAAAATGTGGCGGTGGTCACTCTGAATCGGCCCAATCGCCGCAATGCCCTCTCGCTCGACCTCATGCTCGAGTTGCTGGACTGTTTGGATGGCATCGGCAAGAATAGCGAACTGCGAGCCGTCATTCTAGCCGCCGCGGGCAAGGTCTTCTCTTCCGGCCACGATCTGAGTGCAATGGTGGGCAAGGATATCAACGAGTATCGGCGAACCTTCGACGTTTGCTGCGAGCTGATGACCAAAATCCAATCCATCCCGCAACCTGTGATTGCAGAAGTCCAAGGAATAGCCACTGCGGCCGGATGCCAGCTGGTAGCAACTTGTGACCTGGCAATTGCTGTTGAAGAGGCGTCGTTTGGCACACCCGGGGTGCGCATCGGATTGTTCTGCACTACGCCCATGGTTGCTCTGAGCCGCGCCATCGGCCGCAAGCGTGCGCTCCAGATGCTGCTGACCGGCGACATGATCCCGGCGGCAACGGCGGCGGACTGGGGACTGATAAACAAGGTAGTGCCGGCGGCGTCCTTGCACGAGGAGACACGCGCCCTTGCCCGGCGCATCGCCCAAGCCAGCCCACTCACGGTGGCGATCGGCAAGCAGGCCTTCTACACTCAGATCGACCTCGACCAGCCCAAGGCGTATGCCTACGCGAAAGAGATTATGACCATGAACTCCATGGCGGCGGACGCGCAGGAAGGCATCTCCGCCTTCTTGGAGAAACGCCCGGCGTGTTGGGTGGGCAAGTAACAGGTGGGCAAGTAACACGTTTCGCGTTTGGCGTCTCAGTTCGGCGCCGGACAGTGAATCTATGCGATCCAGGCTATGGGCCATCAGCGCCGCAGTCATTATCTTCCTGGCACTCTTCGGGTTTTGGAAATCAGCCCATAAGGAAGCCGGGGAGGTGCGCGTTGCCTACCTGCAGATCATCCCGAGCTTGCCGGTTTTCATCGCGGAGGAACAGCAGCTTTTCGAGGGAGAGAACCTGCAGCTGAAAGCTATCGCGGTGGGCAGCAGTAACGATCTCGTGAACACCATGGTCGCGGGCCAAGCCGATATTCTGCCGGCAACGTCGCTCGTGCCGATCATTCACCTGGAAATCCAAAGCCCCGGTCGCGTGCGCATCTTCTCGCACAGCCGCATGAACGATGCCAACGCGCTCGACAAGATTATCGTCCGCGACTCTTCTCCGCTGCACACCGTTGCAGGATTTGCAGGGAAAGAAAGTTGGGGTGTTTCCCGGCACCGCACCCAGTCACATGCTGGCCGCGTTTTTTAAGAAGCATGGAGTCGATCCGGCCAGCGTTACGATGCTGCAATTGCCGCCGCAGGCCCAGATCTCCAGCCTAGAATCCGGAGCGGTGGATGCGCTTTTCGCCTATGAGCCGGTGACCACGACCGCCCTCGTCCACGGCGGCTATCGTCAGCTCTTCGGATCGGTATACGCCGACCTGCTGAACCCATGCCCCATTGGCGCCTCAGTGATTTCACGGGAGTTCGAGCGCAACCATCCGCAACTGGCGGCGCGCGCCGTGCACGCTCTGCAGCAGGGAGTGGACTACATGGCCGCCCACCCGGCCGAGTCGCGCACACTGCTGACCAAATACATCAAGCTGCCGCCGGAAGTCGCCGCCCGCGTGAATGTCGCCGACGTCACCCTCTCGAACCAGGTTGATATCGCCAACCTCCAGCAGTTCATCGATCTGCTCTACCAAACCGGCGAGATCCCGGAACGAATCGACGCCCACAGACTGGTGGATCCGACGCGATGAGCGGCCAACGAGCGGGCCAATCGCGGACCAATGACCGGTCCGGCGCTTTCCCCTCGCAGCGCACTCGAACTCGAGGACATCGACTTTTCCTTCGCCGCCCGCGTTAACGGCATCAATGTTGCGTTGTACAAAGACTTCTCGTTGCGCATCGAACAGGGTTCGATCGTGACCATCATGGGCGCCAGCGGCGCCGGTAAGAGCACGCTCGGCCGCATCATGGCCGGCATCGTCATCCCACAAAAAGGAATCGTCCGCCGTTCCCCGGACTTCACCCGGCCGTCGGACTTGGTATACGTGGACCAACATCCGATGAACGGCGTTTTTCCCTGGCAGACGGTCCTCGAGAACGTGCGCTATCCGTTGGAGAAACTCAAGTGGGAAAGCCGCGAGCGCCGCGACCGCATCTGCTACCTGATGACCTTGTTCCGGCTGAGCGCGCTGTCCGATGTTTATCCAGCGCAGCTTTCCGGAGGCGAGTTACAGCGCCTGGCGCTTTCCCGCTGCCTCTCCTGGAAACCGAAACTGGTGATTTTGGATGAACCCTTCTCGGCGCTCGACGGCCAGGTCAAAGCCGAGATCACCTCCGCATTGCACGAGCTTGCGCTCAAAGACCGTATGACGCTGGTCCTCATTACCCATAATGTCTCGGATGCGCTGGCCCTGGGCATGCGCTGCATCATCATCGCCAGACGGCCGGTAAGGGTGATGTCCGATCTCGACTTCCACCTGGGTTTTCCCCGCGAGGAGAACACGCCCGATTACGGCGCCATGCAGCAGGCGCTGATCAACGGTATTCGCGATGGACTGGTTTAGAGGACCGGTTTAGCAGCCCCTGGGTCAATTGAGATCTGGTGCAATTGAGATCCGGCGCAATTGAGATTGGTGCAATTGAGATCCGTATCAGGGTATGCCTTCAGGCATACCGTAAGCGCGGTGTTAAGAGAGCGCCTTTAGGCGCTGGCTTTGGGCCTGGAGTTTCACCAGAGGCTCTTAGGGACTGAATTGGTCTAGCGATGGACTGGTTTAAACGAAAATGGCGCGCGTTGTCCTTCGTTGGCGGCCTGATTGCCCTGTGGGCCATCGTCGCCGCGCTGCGTCTGGTGGATCCCATCGTTCTGCCCGCGCCCTGGAACGTGGCGCGCGCTGTGCCGGGCATGCTCCGCGAGAGACTGCTCGCGGATATCGGCTGGACGCTGTTCCGTGTGCTGGCGGCTTTGCTGGTTGCCTGCGTGTTCGGTATTCCGGCGGGCTTGTTTCTGGGTTATCGCCAGCGCGCCTATAAAGTTGTCGAAGGGCCATTGCACGCCTTGCGCTCCATTCCCGCTTCCGCGTTGTTCCCGTTGTTCCTGATCGTGGCCGGAGTCGGAGAGACCTCGATCGTAGCGCTGGCAGCCTATCCCAGCCTGCTGGTGATCCTGGTCAATGCGGTTTCGGGAGCAGCCCTGGCCAATCAGAGCCGCCTCTACCAAGCTCGTTTGTTAAACCTGAACTCCCTGCAGATGGTTTCCGATGTGCTCTTCTACGAGGCCCTGCCCAGCATCTTCGATGGCATACGGACCGCGGTTTCCTACTCCCTGGTGCTCGTGGTGGCGGTCGAAATGTTCATCGGCTTGGGCGAACGCGGACTGGGGCGCGGCATCTATCTTTACCAGTCCAGCTATCGCATCCCGGAAACCTACGGAGCCATCATGATTGCCGGCATGATCGGGATCCTGCTGAACTGGATCGTGACCAAACTTCAGCATCACATGCTGCGCTGGCTGCCGAACGTGCGCGAGGAGCAGTGAGAGATTTAATTCGTGCGCTGTTTTTCGTCGGGCTTTTGGCGGTGGCTTGATCCTGATTTCGAACGTATGTTTACTAGCGTGTTACTAGCTGGTGTCTACGAAAAAACTCGCCCCATGCGTGCGGTCGCAGCGTGGTGGCGTGCGTTGACGGCAGGATTAGAATCGAAGGGTGGAGAAAAGCAATGCGCTTTGTACTCGTGGAGCAGTGGGAAGACGACCGCCAATCCGAATAAGTGTCATAGCCGTCTGGTAAATGCCGGGTCTTTTGCAACATGGCAAGAGGCGGACGAGGCATGCAAGCTACGAAAGCCGCAACACGACGGCGGAATTATTAGGGTCGGCCAGAGTACAACTACAACAAAGGAAAGCAACGCCAAAAAAGCGACGGCGGGTGTGTCCAATCTACGCAGGCCAGCACGTAAGGAGCGGATACCAATGTCGTATTCGTTTCCTGCTGCTGTTCTGACAGTTTTGCTTTGCGTGTACGCTGGTGCGCAGCAGCAAGGTAAAACCACCGCCAAGCTGCCAGAGGTAAAGCCTAAGCGCGGTGAGTGCGCCATTTTGCTGCCTGAACGGGACGAACGGCGCGATTTGGCTCGGCTAGTGCGCGCAGACCAATTCCTTGATTGCGAACGTGACGGGTTCCCAAAACACTTGGCACCACCGTGGAAGGAACAGGAAGAAGCTGAGAAAAAGCGAAGTGCCGCCTGCGAATACTTCATTGCAAAAGCAGTTAAAGATTACCCGCAGGTGGGGCGGGCAAATCTCCAACTCGTTGCCGACCGGTGCCGAATCAACGTACTGACCGTAATCTTCGACCAGCTAGTGCAAAGCAGCGTTGGCAGCAGTAGACAGGAATAGCACGCATCAACCGCTACGACACCACGGTAACTTGCCCGGTGTTAGAAGTGGTAGAATAAGAGCCTGAGGTTTTATGGCGAAGGAAGAAACTGGACTACCTAAGCTGGAACGCTACAAATTCGAAGTGGCACCGCAGGAATGGCTTACGGGCGCCCGCATGACTGCTGTTAGGGACGAAACTATCGGCCCTGAAGATTTTTTTATAAGCAGGTTTGGCGCGCAGCGGACTGTACGGCTCATGGTGCCTAACATTACGGCAAGGGTAGTAACCAGCTACGACTTGGCGGACGTGGAAGCGGCAGAAGCAAAGCAGTTGTTCGCAACCTACGAAAAGCTGCTGGCCGCTGAGCAGTGTGCCTAGCTACCAGCAACCGAAGGCGGGTGGGACACTTTAACGCGGAAGTATAACGCGGGTTTGTCTTTAAACATTGACCGAAATACTGGGGGTGCGCCACTTCTCGCGCTTTTCGAGAAAGCCTGCCCTGAGCGATAGCCCGAAGGGTGGCCTGCCGAACCGCCGACACCGTTCGGTTCCGCTTCATGTCAATCGTGGGCGGGTCACCCACGGCGGGCGGCGGCCATCGCTGCGGTCCGGGTTTGTCGATTGGGTTTCTTCCGCGTGCGCGTGAAGGAGTCCATCATGGCGTGCCGCAGCAGAATGTTCACCCTCGTCTGGTACCCGCGTCCGTAACTCTTCAGCCAGCCCACGATGTCGGTGTTAAACCTCATGGTGACGGGCTTTTTCGGGGGACGGTAAAACTTCCCGATTTCCGCGCCGCTCCAGTCCAACACTTCCGGCATCTCCGACAGCTCAATGTCGGCGTCCTTTTTCGCGGCGATGACGGCGATTTGGCGTTTCCGGTTTTTTATGGGCTTCTTCATAGCTTCTTCTCTCTTTGCTGGTTGCGGCCCGGGCCGAAATCTACCGAATGACTTCTTCACCCTTATCGGCAAACCAAGTGTGGACGACGAGGTGTGGATGACGAAAAGGACCGCCCCGGGCCCAATCTCGCCAAGGGTGATGTAGCGGTCTTCTTCGTCGTCATGGGCAAGGTCCCGAATGGTAACCGCGTAGGGGTCGTCGAACACCAGTTCAGCCGTCTGAAAATCGACGTCATGCTTGGCGAGATTTTGCTTGTTCTTCCGCTCGTCGCACTCGAAACGCATGTTGCATGCCGCTCTTGAAAGTTAACAATATGTACATATAGATGTCAATACATTTCGCGGCGGGTGGCCCGTCCTATCGCGAAGCGAAGGGCGGGGCCTTTGACTTTTTTTCATCACAAACGCCCAGTGAGCACCATCACAGACCTCCAACCGCCCGTCGGCGACAATGGAGATCGACCTGTAGCAGGGCCGAGGTGTGCCCGTCACCAAGACGCTCCTCGAAGCTGCCCCAGCCCCACTAGTCGGCGCTCTTTGAAAACACGAAATTGAGGCATTCAGCTGTCAAGCCCCGCGGCCGAAATCCTGCGAGTGAGCCAAACAAGCTAACTCCTTATTCCGGAATATTTTACGAATAGCTCCTTTAAACTCAAAGATTTGAAAGGAATTTCCCGCCAAGTCTATGATTCTAAAGGGAATGGATATATAATAAGATTGTGACGCCGGATAGTACCTTTGGAGTAAACAAGCCGCGGCCAAAGTGGGAACAGTCAAGCTAAGTCCTTATTCCGGAATACTTTACATATAAGTCATTATTCCTGAATATTTTGCCCCAAACCATATGATTCTAATAGCCTAAGAAGGATAGGGGGGAGGGGGTACCGCAAGTAAATCAAGTGCGGAATCGACCTGCTCCGCAGCCTGCTAGAAATCCTAGCGGTTGCAGCCTTGGCGTTCGCGATCTGTTAGGGCTCACGCGCTGGCGGCGCGCGCGACCTTTTCGGCTAGCTTGCTGTTGAACTTGGCGGCGTCGATGACGAAGCGCTCGTGCGTGCCTTCGGAGATCTTGTCGATGCCGTCGTCGGCCACGACCGAGAAGCTGAGCTTGCGGCCATCGACCTTCTCCAGCTTTACTCGGACGGTCACCGTCATTCCCGGTGGCGTCGCGGCGGAATGAGTGAAGTTGACGTGCGTGCCGACGGTTTGCTCGTTCGGCCAATCGAGATGGGGATTGATGGCTTGCAGGCAGGCCCATTCCAACAGCCCCACCATGTAGCCAGTCGCTAGCACCTTGGGCATCAACTGGAATTCCGGAGATTCCGGGTAGAGGTAGGGGACGGTCTTGTTCTCGGGCACCCGAAACTTGAACTCAAAGGTGAGGCCGGGCTGCAACGTATCTTTCATAACTGGCTCCTGTCATGCGTGACATGGGTCGTGGGTCGGCGTCTCCACAATAAAAAGTCTCGTGCATCGTTAGTGTGCTTGCCGGATTTTCGCTCGTCCCTCCGGGACTTGAATCATTTGTTCCAAGTTACCCAGCGATGTAATCGCTGGGCTAAGTGTCAGGCCGCCCCTCCGAGTGCGTGGATTCCATTTATGAGCAGATCAGTTTAGTGTCCGCTGTAGTGGGCGAAGCTGGAGCCATCGCCTTCCCACTCTGTGATGCTCGCGCTTGTTTCCCCCAGCACTCGGAAGTCGGCGTCGAACTCAGAGGCGACCACGCGCAGGTCCTGTCCATCGATATAGCGGAGCACATAGCGTCCTTCCGGCAATGCCAGTGCGTCAATCGGCTTGCTATCGTCGAACTCCGCGCCGATTTGTGCAAGCAACTGAGGGAGCGAATAGGTCATTCCCCGGATGGCAAGGCTCTGCGCGCCGCTCCCCAACGGCCCAAAGCGGCCCTCGATTCCATCGCGGTCTCCGAGCGCGTTCATCATTATCGCTATCTGGATCACGCTTTACTCTGGCGGGAACTCAGACCTCATCGCCAGGCAACCCGGGAAAACGGAACTGCATGCTTTGCAAGGATTCGTAAAACGCGTCGTCGCCAATCCACTCGGCAACGTGGGCGCGGGTTTCGGCGACGAAAGTAAAGTTCGCGTCGAATTCGTGGGCCACGACTCGCTGGTCCTGCCCGTCGTAGTAGCGGACGCAGAAATGCCCTTCGGAGACCACTTGAATATCGATCGGCCAGCTATCTTCGAACGCCAGGTCCATTCGCGCGAGCAGGGTCTCGAGGTCGTATTCCGCGTCCCCGATGACGACGGAATCCTGGCCGCTGCCCAGCTTTCCGAAGCGGCTCTCGATCAGAGGCCGTCCTCGCAAGCTCAGACATAACCAACTCACACTTCCGCGGGCGCTTCGTGTGGCCGCTTAAACACCATGTGGACGCCGATGGTTCCGTAAGCGACGCCATCCTTGTTGGGCGCGATCAACGGGACCGAGCTTACCAGTTCCCATCCGTCCGCGCCGGCGCCGTTGATCCACGAATCCAGGCCGCTGACCATGCCCTCTTCGGTCTCGCTGAAAACCACCATCCGATCAAAATATTCCCACTGCATCGTGTCACTCCTTCTCTTCTCCTACTGTTGCTCGCCAAGGAGATGCGCTCTTACGCATTTTGAGCCTTGCCGCAGTGTTCGGCCAGCCAAGCCGCCGTGACGGTCAGTACCTCATAGTTGAACTTAAGATCCATGTGGTTGAACCAGCGCGGCAGGTAACGGATAAAACCGTTCTCATGCTGAACCTCGGGGTGCAGGTTGCTCGTTACATAGCGCAATTCGGACTTCGAAAGGCTCGCCTTCAGTCCCTGTGCACCCTCGAGAATGGCGGGGATGTCGCGCTCGGCATAAAGCAGCAGGCAGGGACGATCATGGGGCGCCACGGGACCAAGGGCATCGAGCAACTCCAACACATACCCCGGGTACGGCTCACGTACAGCAGGACTGGGAAAAGTCTCAAACATCCACTTGCCTTGCGGCGAGACGGCCGCAACCACCGAGGGCGAGATGGCGACCATGCAATCCGCTGAAGACATCAATGCCAGCCGGCCTCCCAAGCTGATGCCCAGGGCCGCAGCCCGGCCGAAGCGGCGTACGTAGCGAATCGCAGACTCGACCTCGTCGCGCATCCCCGGACCGATGGCGGCGTGATTTTCACCGTGGCCGCAGAGGTCGATCGCCAGCGCGGCTATACCAGCCTCTCCGAGGGTGACGGCGATGCCGAGCATGTGCTCCTTCGCCGCGCCATAGCCAGGGATCAGGACCGCGCCGGCACGCGCAGAGCCCGCAGTAGTCCGGCGTAAGAAGATAGGCAGGGATGTTATGACCGTCCGTGGCAGCCAATGTTGTGATGCGCTCAAGGTTCATATAACGTTCCCAGTATTTCCCTGACCGCGGTTCTCAGCCCATAATTTCCAGAATGGAAGATTGTACCGGACTGCAGCAACATCAAGGTCAGAAATCGAATGTCCGATCGCGGTTCAAGGGGCGACGGTGTTCAACCAGCCCAAAACCTTATCGCTCAACACCGGCTCGTAATTCTCAAACCCGTGGCCCGCGCCCTCAATGCTCACCAACACGGCCGCGGAGACCGGCGGGCGCCGCCGTCTGCAAGCGCTTGCCGATGTCCTTTTGGATGAGTTTGTCGGCCGTGCCTTGAATGATGAGAATGGGATTCTTGACTTTGGCAAGGTTCTGGTAGGGGTTAGAGAGCCGATCCGGACCCCGCAAACTTAAAAGATAACGGGCGCTGTAGAGTGCCTTGCCTATGGGGCCGAGGTCGATGAGCATCAGTTCCTCTTCGCGGCCGGCCCGCTGCAGCTTCAAGGCTTCGTCCACTGTCGCCTGCGCCTTCTCCTTGCCAAATTGCCACACGTTCCACTCAAAGAGATCGCCGGGACCACTCACCAGCACGGTGGCTGCGATGTCCGGGTCGCCGCTCGCGGCCTGGTAGTAGAGCACGCGATTTGTGCCCATGCTTTGTCCGAGCAAAACCACGCGCTTGTGGCCGAGTTCATGCAAGTAGGCGACGCCGGCTGCAATATCGGCCTGGTTATCGGTAAAGGAAGACTTCTTGGGACCGGAATCGTGGTCGCGCATGTTCAATGCGAGTGTGTCGTAGCCAGCGTGGGCCGCGGCCTCGGCGAGTTTGGGGAAGTAGGCCTCATAGAAGTTGCCGGCGTAGCCGTGTACCAACAACAGGGCGCTCGCACGCGGCTTCGAGGCATGGAAAACGATGCCCTGCAGGCGCACACCATCCGTGGCGCGCAAGGTCACCAGTTCGGAGGAACAAGCTCCGCCCGTCGCAATGCCCCCAGTCGCAATGCCCCCCGTCGCAATGCTCGAAGAGGGCGACTGCGCCACCGACCATGCGGCCCACAGGAGAAGCGCGGTGCTCAAAAATAATCTGCGAAATGCCCACATCGCTAAGGCCCCCGATGAGCTAGGAGCCTGTGGAGAAAGTCGGGCCCGCAGCGGAACAAGAAGCTTTTTATGAATTGTCATCCCGAGCGAAGCGAGGGATCTGCATCTTGCGGCGGACTGCAGATCCCTCGCTTCGCTCGGGATGACAAAGTCTGGTGAATTGGGAGTTGAACGGCGGATTCTCACTTTCACCACGGGCTCCTAGGACTTGTCCTCCGTCAGAACACCGGCCTGCTTCAGTTTGGCTTCAAGTTCAGCCAGGCGCGCACGGAGGGCCTTATCCCGCTCCCAACGCGCGGTGACATCCTGCATGGTGGCGGCTATGCCCAGGACGCGCCCGTCGGCATCTTTGAGCAGCACGACGTTGAACTCGATGGAGATTCGCCGGCCGTCCTTGGTGGAGGCGGGGACGGCAAGCACGCTCTGCCCGTACTTGGTCACACCGGACTCCATGACCCGGTCGTAGCCCTCCCAGTGACGCGCCCGGTGCTTCTCGGGGATGATCATATCCATGGACTTGCCGATGGCCTCGCCGGCAGTCCAGCCGAACATGGTCTCCGCACCCGCATTCCACAACCGAATGATGCCCTCCCGATCGCCAAATACAATGGCGACTGAACTTTGATCCACAATGCCTTCGCAGAGCGATTGGTGAGTGAGGACGTCAGTCATTGGCAACTCCAGGGAAAATGCAGAATGAATACAGTCTTATAGCCGTTTCCAGGCGGGGAAGTAAAGAGCTTGCGAAGAAGCAACACTCGGTTGCGAAAGTCGATTCTCATGCCCAGCCCCTAAAGGGGCTTCTGGTTTCGAAGGACTTACGGTATCGCTAAAGCGATGCCCTGATACGAAACCCGGAGTTTCCGCAGCCGCTAGACAGAGAGCTGTGGCCACGGCGGCTGCCGAGCTTCGCTCGGCTTGGACGGCCGGGGCGGCCGTCCCTACACGAGTATTATTTTATTGCCGGCTGCGGAGTCGCGGGTTCTTTCTGCTTCAGTACGCGGCGCAGCAGCTTTCCTGTGGCTGTGCGCGGGAGTTCGTTTACGATCACGATTTCGCGCGGCAGCTTATAGGTTGCAATCTTGCCCTTGAGGAAGCCGAGCAGATCGTCGGGGGTGAGGGTTTCCCCAGGCTTCAGCACCACGAATGCTTTGGCAATTTGGCCGCGCACTTCGTCGGGCACTCCGATGACACCGACGTCGGCAACGGCGGGGTGGGTGGCAATGGTGACTTCAATCTCCTCCGGTCCGATGCGGTAACCCGAACTCTTGATGATGTCGTCCTCGCGCGACACGAACCAGAAGTAGCCATCCTCATCGACATATACGAAGTCACCGGCCAGATTCCAGCCCTCGGCGGTGATGGCACGTTGCTGTTTTTCGGGATCGCGCCAATAGACCGTGCCCGTGGGTCCGCAAGCCACAAAATGGCCGATCTTGCCGGTGGCGGCTGGCTTCCCCTCTTCGTCGATAACCTTCAACTCGTAGCCCGGTACGGCCTGGCCGAAGGAGCCAGCCTTGACCTTACGGCTGACCACGTTCGAGGCGAAAACGTACATCATCTCCGTCGTGCCCAGCCCCTCGAAGATCTCCAGCCCAAATTTCTCTTTCCACGCGTGATAGGTCGGGGCAGTCAGGCTCTCGCCGCCGCCGGTGCAGACGCGCAGGCTGCTGAGATCAAATTTGGTTTTCGCGTCCGGTACCTGCAACATCTTGCGGTACGCGGTGGGGGCAAGAGTCAAGATCGAGACGCGATGCTTCTGTATGGTGTCGAACATCTTCTCCGGGTCGAACTTGGCGATGAGCGAAGCCGCCGCACCGAAACGGAAGGGAATGGTCGCATAACTGGAGTAGCCCGCCCCAAACGCCAGGGGAGCGGACCCGCCGACAACGTCGTTTTCCGTGACTCGCCAGCCATACTTCCCGAAGCCGTCGGGCACGATCAGCAGTTCCTCCACAAAGTGGACGGTCCCTTTCGGGCGTCCGGTTGTGCCCGACGTGTACATCAGCAGACCCACGTCTTCGCGGTTGCGGAGCACTGGATCGATATTCGGATTGCCGGACTGCACCAGTTCGCCGTAAGGGAGAAATCCCTTGGCCTTCACCTCGGCGACATCGCCCCCGATGACGATGATGTGCTTGATCGTCTGAAAGTTCTCGCGCGCGCCCTCGACTTCGCCCAGAAGCGCAGCGCTGACGATGATGGCGACCGCCTCCGAGTCGTTGGCCACGTGAGCGATCTCGTGGCGCGAGAAGAGGGGTGACGTGGGAGTGCAGACCGCTCCCAACTTAAGGATCGCGAAGTTAGCGACCAGGGCCGGCGGTATGTTAGGCGTCCGCAGAACGACGCGGTCGCCTTCCTTCACTCCCAGTTCGCGGAGCGCGCTGGCGAACTTGCTGGCTTGAGCGAGAAGCTGGCCGTAGGTAATCCGTTGGTCTTCGAAGAGCACAGCGGTGCGATCACCCCGACCGGCAGCGACGGCTTTGCCGAGCAGTTCTTCGGTCGAGTTGAACCTTGGAGCATAGGTCGCAAACTCCGGCAGGGTGTAGACACGTTTCGGCCAGAACTCGCGTGGAGGTAGGTACTCAGCCATCTTGGAATTCTCCTTATACCGACTTACTTGGCTACCGGGGTTGCGGCAGTCTCCGCGACCAGATCCTCCAGAGCCTGCTCCACGCGGATCGTACCGCGCTTGGCATCGGTCCGTGGGAAAACCATTACGGGATAGCGGTCGCCTTCGAATACAGCACTGCGGGGACAGTGGTTCCAAAGTCCTCTACCAATGCGCCTTTGGCGCCGAAGACCGGGCGTACGGTCGCATCCGGGCCGCTGACCGATTTGTGATAGATGGGGAACCGGTCCTTGACGCCGGCAACGTCGACGGCCTTGCGAATCCACCCCCGCACCCTGGAGATCCTTTACCAGTTGCAGGGCGCGCTTGATGTCGCACGGAAACATCTCGCCCGGCTTCTGCGCGGAGCTATAGTAGAACTCCACTCGCTTGGCAGCGCGAGCGCCGCTGGCTGCGACTGCGGCCTTGGCGGCCACCGGTTCGGGTGGCACATACGTCTTGCCGCTGGCCTCGAACACATCACACTCCGTCCAGCCTTGCAGTGTGATCGACAATGTGAACGGCCATTCGCGCTTCACACACTTGCCGAGGTAGGCCTTTTGAATGTTGGGATCGAGCGCGGGACGCAAATGCTTGCAGCGAACGCACAGGCATTCAGTGTTGTAGTTAGCCATTCTTGCCTCCAGTTAATCCTTTACCGAGCTCCGGCAACGATGAATTTCGGTTTGCTGCCGATAAGGTCTTCCTTCTTCAGCGGATGACCGCTGAGGATCTTGCCTCTTACGTTACGTTCCATGGCGATGGGTTTACAAACCGCATCCTTGCGGGCGCGCGGCGCCGACCGGGTCAGTCCCGGACCGGAAATAGGAGAATTGTCCTGCTTCTCGGCGAAGCCGGGCAACAGGTCAGCCGTACCCGTGCCTTCCTTGGGCCCGGTCACGCACGCCCCTCCCACGGTTTCAATCTGCCAGATCGTACCGCACCCGGCGCACTTAGTCGTGCCCTTAAAGTTCCAGAAAGGATAAGGATCAAGGAAATTCTTGGTACTACACTTTGAGCATGTGAGCAGCATCGTTCATCTCCTCCATCAAATAGTCTCTTGATCTTCCAGCCGCTTGATATCCGCGGGCGTCAACCCGGCCAACTCGCTGAAGATGCGCTCGTTGTCGGCTCCCACCGGCTTCAGCGCCCACTTCAGGCGGGCTGGCGTTGCCGACATCTTGAATGCTGGACCTTGGTGCAACAGTTCGCCGTAGGTCGGATCATCCAGCCAGCGAACGGCTCCGCGCTCGTTCCAGTGCGGATGGTTGGCGACCTCTTTCGCGTTCCACACCGGCTGGTTGATGATGTTGTTGGTGTCCATGATCGCGGCGACCTGTTCCTTCGTCTTGTCGGCCGCCCACTTTTCCAGAACCGGATAAATCTCCATCTGGCTCTCGGGCTTAATGCGGATGTCCTTCTTCGCGTACTTCGTGGCCAGGGTGGTATCGCCAATCGTCTTGCACAGGCGGGCGAAGTCCTTGTCCTCGAATGCGCTGATCAGGATGTAACCTTCTTCCAGTTCCTGGGGGTTCTCGGACTTGGGGTAGGAGGACTTGCCGCACTTGATGATGCCATGCACACAGAGCTGCGTATCCCAGTTGCCCCATCGCTCACGGGTGATACCGTGCTTGCCGTAGAGCGGCAAGGCATACTCCAGTTGGCGCGTGACGCCATGCACCTGCGAGTACTCGATAAACGTGCCCTCGCCCGAGACATGATCGCGCCAGTAGAGAGCCGCTAACACCTGCGTGGCGCCCATCATGCCGCCCCAGTAATCGGCCAGCCAGATCGTGTGCTTCGCCGGCGCGCCGCCCATGAACTCGGGCTTACCAGTCATGCCGAAGTTACCGCCCTGCGACTGTCCCAGAATGTCGTAGGAAGCGCGGACACGTCCCGGTCCCCAACCGCCGAAACCACCCAGCCAGCAGTAGATCAGCCGCGGATTGATCTCTTTCAGTTGACGGTAACCAATGCCCCAACGATCAAAGGTGCCGGGGCGGTAGTTTTCCACGAACACGTCGGACTTGGCGGCCAGTTTCTTGACCAGATCCTGTCCTTCGGGGCGGTGGAAGTCGATCGAGGTGAAGTACTCGTTCGTGTTCGCGCCCACAAAGCCCAGCCCCGTGCCGCGCTCCGGCACCCACTTGGAAAGTGGATAGAGGAAGGGCTCGTTAAACGGAGTGGTGTGACGCATGGCCTCGCCACGCCGGACCGCCTCGATCTTGATGACTTCGGCGCCCAGTTCGCCTAGATAGGCAGCGGCGGAGGGACCCAAAATGTACTGCGTACAGGACAACACGCGGACGCCCTTCAACACTTCGGGCTTGGAAAATTCCTTCTTGGGATCGAAGGTCGTCCGGCAATACTCCTCAAACGACTGGGGCTTGGTAGTGGGTTGCGTAGCCATCACATTCCTCCTGCGTCAAATGACGTGGGCTTTCTGTAGCCGATCGAAATCGTCGTGCGTGAAACCAAGTAGCCGCCGAAATACATCCTGGTTGTCGTAGCCGGTCGGGCGGCCCAGCCATTTTAGCCGTCCAGGAGTCTTCTCCTGGAGGTAGGGAGTGGTGCCATAGAGGATCTTCCCATAGTGCGGGGACTCGTATTCGGCCACGTGTCCGCGATACTTGAAGTGCGGGTATTCCGCCACCTCGTTGACATACAGCACGCCGCCGGACGCCACTTGCTGCTTGGAGAGCTTACGCTCGGCGTCGCTGCGAGGGTTGTCTTTGAGCCATTCGCCCAGCAGGGTGTAGGTCTTCACCTGCTGGTCGTGGGCCAGACGGTCTGCGACTTCCCGCAGACGCATGTCGCCGAGGATCTCTTCCTCCACCGCGGGATATTCGTCACCCACCACGCGCCAGATGCGGTACCAGAGCCGGTCGTGACCGCCTCCTACCATCATGTAGCCGTCCTTGCACGGGTTCACGGCGTAAATGTTGATGGCCAAATCCCAGTTGCCGTAGCGCGGACGGATGCTGCCGTCCATCGAATACCACGCCCAACTGTAATCGAGGATGCGGATGATGGCCTCGGCCGACGTAGCTTCGACGAACTGACCTTCGCCGGAAACGCCATCGCGATAGATGAGAGCAGACAGAATGCCCATGGCCGCTGCACTCCCGCCCACGTGATCGGCCACCCATAGCGCGGAGCGTGTAGGGTTTCCTCCGAACTCCTTGGGATCGCCGGTGCCGTGGACAAATCCGCAGGCTGCCTGGGCCACTGGGTCCAGCATTCCTGGCTTGTCCTTGGCCGGGCCCCACTGTCCGCGCTGGCCAACCCAGCAATAGATCAGCCGCGGATTGATCTCTTTTAGCTGGCGATAGCCGATTCCCCACTCGTCCCATTGACCGGGCGGTGCATTCTCGATGATGACGTCGGACATGGACCACCAAGTCCTTAAGAATCCGCCGCCCTTCCTCGCTCTCCACGTTTAGAGTGATGGAGGATTTGTTGCGCATCTCGTGCAGGAACTGTCCGCCAACTTTCTCTCCCGTCTCCTTGTCCGTGAACATGTACTCTTCCCGGCCAAAGGGCGTGAGCTTGCGCAGCGGGTCACCCCCCGGAGGCTCAACCTGGATGACCTCGGCACCCAGTTCGGCCAGCTGCGAGGAGCACCAGTGGCCGATCATCATGCTGGTGCGTGCAATCCAGCACACGAATGCGGGAAAGCGCTTCCGGTTTGTCGAAGTTGTGTTCCTGGCGCAGGATCGACTCCAAGAAGAGCGGATACGCCTTGGCTTGGTCGCTTAGGCCGGCGTACACCTCTTCGGGTTTCGCTGTTGGAACCGCGGGCCAAGGTGCGACCTTGGCTTGATCTGATGCCATGTGTGGCCTCCTAATGCTGGTGGTAGCCAGGTACTTCCACGCCTCATATGTACCTAGCGTTTCTTAATCGGAAAATTAAGCGAGGTTCCTACCGCGTGTTTCGAAAATGGGCTTTGAAGGGGCTCGGCTTCAGACGCCGTTCCCAGGTAGATCCATTTAGCCGCTGCGGGGAACCCCTTCCTCATCATCCAAAAGCTGGTTTGTGAAACCTGATTCGAAAAAAAAGCAGCCCGAATTTTGCTTGGGCCATCGCCAACAAGTCTGTGACCGCAATCACTGTTATCGGTGATTGCAATCACCTCTGCGGCTATTGCAACGCTCTGACGGATTGAAATATGCCGCCAGCCGCAAAGTGGTGGAAGACAGCAACGTGAATTTTCTGAATTGCTTCGCGGAAAGTAGTCTACGCTTGCTCTCAGCGAAACGGCAAGCAGCTTTCCTGAACGGTCCCCGATCCCCTCGACAGACGTCGACAGACGAGTTTCTCTGCCCTCAATCGGGCCAGACGGTGAGCGCCACTTGGCTGAGAATGCGCTGTTTTGTCTCCGCCGACAATGGCAACGCCCGGAAGGAGTCGAGCGCTTGCTTGAGGTCGCGCACGCCGGGGCCGGGCCAGTCACTACCGAAGAGCGTTTTGTGGGCGATCTCTTCCAGACGTGGAAAGTACTGGAGCAGTTGCGCCGGCGGAATGCTACTGATGTCCAGATAAACATTGGCATGGCGGCGTACCAGGAAGAAGGCGGTGTTCATCCAGAGAGGCCGGCCTCCATGGGCAAGCACAATCTTCAAGTCCGGAAAATCGACCGCTACATCGTCAATGTAGATTGGGTCTCCGTACTTGTTGCGCGCGCCAGGAAAAATAGAGGTGCCGGTGTGAAACATAACCGGAATGCCGTTGCTCTGCGCTGCACGATACAGCAACTCCAGCTCTTTCATACCATTGAGGTAGTCGTTGGGGTAGAAGAGTTGATGCGGCGGATGGATCTTGATAAGCCGCAAACCCAGCCGGACGATCTCATCGATGTCCGCCATGGCGTTGGTGGAGTACCGCGGATGGAAGCTGCCACAGGAGAGGAGCCGCTTCGGGTTCGCCTTGGCATAGTTTGCGGCCATGGCGTTGAGTCCGGGTGGGAAGCCGGTGACATCGGGCGCGGCCGCATTGATCAGCACTGCACGATCCAGCCCGACCTCGTCCATGTATTTCAAAAAGGCTTTGGGCGAGCGGGTGAACTCCAAGACCCGATCGAAATCGGGCTGATGCTTTTTCATCAGTTCGAGGGCCGGCGGGCTCAGCAGGAGTTCGAACGGCTGGATATGGACGTGGCAGTCGGTGATCAAAGAACTTGCCTGGGTCTTGCCTAGTAGGTCGTGTCTGAGTCGTCGGTGAGCGGTTGCAGTATCCGGTCACGCAGATCCTGCCTGGGTTCAGCATCTCTGGTCCAGCATCTACAGTTGCGGAAGCCAAGTACAGGGGCATGGGAAAAATGTTCCCATGCCCCCGAACTTATCGCGGCCATTCGCTCCCGGTCTCAGGATGTATGCGGAACTGCTTCCTCAAGCCGCCTGGCCTTTTGTGATCTTGTGGCAGGTAGAGGTCTCCACGTCGTAGGCATGCACCGTGGGCTTGCTATGCACCAGGTGCTGAATCAACTCGCTGACCTTGGCGTAATCCGCATGGGTGTAACGTTCAGCGTCCTCTTTCGTTTTCCAGAAGCTGAGCGCCAGGATGCCTTCCGCATCCGACACGAGGACGATCTCATCTACAAAGCCTGTCTTCGCCTTCAACGTAGAGAATATCTTCTCATGCAGTGTGCCACAAACCTCTTTGGCTTTTCCGGGCTTCGTCTTGACTTCGACAACGCGAACAAACATGGCAGCATCTCCTTGTCCATTGAGTTATGAAGGCCGCAAACCGTCAGTCAACACCAACGGTTGGGAGCGAACGCTGGCAATTATACTAGCCCTCGCAAGGGACGGTCGACTCCCAATTCCATCCCGGCTAGAGCGTGTGCAGATAGGCTAGCAGGTCTTTGATCTGCTGGTCGGTCATGACTTGGTTGAAGCCTTCCATTTTGGCTCGGCCATATTTGATGATGTCGGTTATGCGCTCGTCGTTGGCGGGCAGTCCGCTCAGGGACAGGTACTGCTGCTTGAAGACGCCCTTCAGACCCGGGCCTTTCTTGCCGCGCGTCGAGTACGGCTCATGGCACCGGGCGCAATAGTTGTCGTAGAGTTTTCTGCCTTCGGCCTGTTGCGGGTTGAGGCCGAGTTCAGCGTCGGACTTGCGCCGCTCGACCTCGCAGCCGGCGAGCGCGAGAAGCGCGAGGCATCACCACCGAGGCACGGAGGCACGGAGAAAACCAGTTCAGGAAGTTCATGATGATGGCGGCGTCGGCAGCAAAACCGGGCTCAAAGGTAGGATAATGATAATACGGAAGTGATGCGAGTTGCCGTCAAACGCGTTTACGAGGCTGCTTCTCCTTCGGACGGAGTGCGCGTGCTGGTGGATCGTTTATGGCCGCGCGGGCTGACCAAAGCAGACGCGGCGATCAAATTCTGGCTGCGCGACCTGGCGCCTTCAAACGAGCTGCGGCAGTGGTTCCATGCGAATCCTGAGGGCTGGCAGATATTTCGCAAGCGCTACCTCAGGGAATTGGCGAATGCCAAAAGTTCCGCGGCGGTGGAGAAGCTGCATCGTCTCGCGGAAGGCAAACGGCCACTCACGCTGTTGTATGCGTCGCGAAACGTCGAGCGCAACAACGCCACCGTGCTCAAGGAATTGTTGGAAGGGATGCCGAAGCCTCCGTCGAGCGTGGGCCGCGGCGCGGTTGGGCGCGAACGGATTCGGAAAGCGAAGAGGCAGTAGCCAGTGGAGAGCAGACAGTTCTCAGTTCTCAGAAAAACCTACTTAACTGTTCCCGCCGGTGTTTCGGTGTAGTGCCTCAAGTGGCGCTGCCGCTTTTACTGAGAACTGAGAACCGGGAACTGAGAACTCCCCTATAATTCCCCAGTCATGTCCAGTTCCGACCCCGACAAGAAGATAGAGAAAAAAATCGAAGCTCTGCGCGAGAAGATCCGGCACCACGAGTATCGCTATTACGTGCTGGATGATCCAGAGATCTCGGACGCTGACTTCGACGCGCTGATGAACGAGCTCAAGCGGCTCGAGGCCGAGCATCCGGAGATGATGACGCCAGACTCGCCGACGCAGCGCGTGGGCGGCAAGCCGCGCGAGGGATTCGTTAAGGCTAAGCATTCCTCTCCGATGCTCTCCCTCGACAACGCTTACTCCGAAGAGGAACTGCGCGATTGGGAGCGGCGGGTGCATGAGCTCAGCGGGCGCACTGACCTCGAGTACATGTGCGAGTTGAAGCTGGATGGCATGTCGATGGCCGCTGTCTACGAAGGCGGAAGATTAGTCCGGGGTCTGACAAGGGGCGACGGTGCAGTCGGAGAAGACGTCACTGAGAACTTCCGAACCATTCGTAGTGTTCCTTTGTCGGTCCAGAGCACGCGGCGATCAAAATCAAGGCTCCCAAGTGGCTTTGAGGTGCGTGGAGAGGTCATCTTTCCCACTCGGACGTTCGCAAACTTAAACGAAGACCGCGAGCGGGAGGGACTGTCGACATTCGCGAACCCAAGGAATGTAGCGGCTGGCACCATGCGGACCTTGGACCCGGCGGTCGTATCCAAGCGAAGACTTGACTTCATTGCTTACAGCTTGCTTGTTGACGGGGTAAATTTTTTCGAGACGCAGAAAATGGCCCTCGACACGCTGCAAGCGTGGGCTTCATGGTCGTGGAGAACTCGCTGGTCAAGAACTTCGAGGACATCCTTCGATTTATCGAGAAGTGGGGCAAGAAACGTAGGGCCCGCCGAGAGCTCAAGTATGAGATCGATGGTGTAGTGGTCAAAGTCAACGATGTACTTCTCCAGCAAGAGTTAGGTTTTACAGGGAAGTTTCCCCGATGGGCAATAGCTTATAAATTCGAGGCGAACTACGGCAAATCGCAGGTATTGAATATCGATGTCCAGGTTGGAAGAACAGGGAAGCTGACGCCAGTGGCGGGGATTATGCCGGTTTCAATTGGCGGCACAACGGTAAAAAGCGTGACCCTTCACAACGCCGATGAGATAGCCCGCCTGGGTCTCCAAATCGGAGATTGGGTGCGGGTGGAGCGCGGCGGAGACGTGATCCCCAAGATTGTCGAGGTCGTTGATCCGGAACCTGTACCGGGGTCACTCTTCGACCAAGGGGTTGTGCGCCGACCTTTTCACATGCCAGAAAAGTGCCCTGCGTGCGGTACGCAAGTGGTGCGTATGGAAGGTGAAGTGGACTACCGCTGCGTCAATGCCAACTGTCCGGCGAAACTGCGGGAGACGATCCTCCACTTTGCTTCCCGCGGAGTCATGAACATCGAGGGCATGGGCGACGCGCTGGTCAACCAGCTCACTGAGCGCGGCTTAGTGAAGGATGTTGCAGACATTTACAAACTGACCAAGGAAGACCTGCTTACGTTCGAACGGAAAAATAAAAAGCCCGCACAGAGTGAAGTGAAAGATAAAAAGCAGAAGAAAAAAGAGAGCGGAAAGTTTGCGGTGAAGCTACTCCAGAAAATCAAGGCGTCGAAAAGTATGCCCTTCGAACGTGTCATCTTTGGGCTTGGGATACGCTTCGTGGGCGAGCGCACTGCACAATTGCTGGCTGAGCATTTCGGTTCCGTTGATGCCCTCATGAATGCAACCGAAGAAGAACTCCAGCAGGTAAATGAGGTAGGGCCAATCGTCGCGCAGAGCGTCGCTGAGTTCTTCAAGGAGCCAAAGAACCGAGAACTGGTGGAGCACCTGCGTGAAGCTGGCCTGACTCTGAAGGGAGATAAAAAGGAGCGCGGGACCAAACTCGCAGGTAAGACATTTGTCCTGACAGGCACATTAATTCGCTACACTCGTGCTGCGGCGAAAAAAATGATCGAAGACGCTGGCGGACGAGTGTCGGGCTCCGTTAGCAAGGCGACCGATTACGTGGTTGCCGGGGAAGGAACCGAAACCCGTTCCAAGATAGAGAAAGCGAAGGCACTCGGAGTGTCGATCATCGGCGAGAAGGAAATGGAAGGGATGCTCGGGCCCTGAGCCACTCCGCCTGGGATGATCGCAGATGGTCACGGGAGGGGATCGCGCGTGGTCTTCATAGCGATTGATGTAGAAACGGCTAATCCGGCACTCTCTAGCATTTGCCAGATCGGCATCGCGTCCTTTCGAGACGGTCGCCTGTGTGGCTCGTGGGAGTCGCTGGTCAATCCAGAAGACTATTTTCACCCTATCAATGTTTCCATTCACGGGATTGACGAAAGCGATGTTCAGTCTTCTCCGAGCTGGAGCGAGGTCTACCCGGTAGTGTGCGCCGCCGTACGGGAGGGCAGCATTGCCGTTAGCCACACTGCATTCGACCGAGTCTCTATCCTCCGTGCGTGCGAGAAAAACGATCTACCGTGTCTCGAGTTTCGCTGGCTTGACTCCGCGAAGGTGGTGAGACGGGCATGGCCGATTTTTTCTAAAAGGGGCTACGGACTGGCAAATGTGGCGGCTCACTTTCGCATCCAGTACAGGGCTCACGATGCGCTGGAAGACGCTCGCTGCGCGGGCGAGATTTTACTCCACGCAGTCACTGAGACAGGTTTGAGCGTTGACCAGTGGTTCGAACGTGTAAGGCATCCGATTGATCCATTCGCAGACGCGACAATAACCCGCACGGGGGATGCGGACGGTCCCCTCCACGGCGAAGTGCTGGTGTTTACAGGCTCACTATCGATGCTACGCCGCGAGGCAGCTGACGCAGCATCAACCGCTGGATGTGAGGTCGATGCTGGAGTGACCGAGCGAACGACGGTTCTGGTTGTCGGTGACCAAGACATACGGAGACTCGCCGGTCATCAGAAGAGTGCAAAGCACCGCAAAGCGGAGGATCTGATCGCCCGAGGCCAGAAGATTCGTATTATCGGCGAGAGCGACTTCCAGAGAGTTGTGGGGCCGTAGCACGCGCCTAAGAACCGCCGCCACAGCGGACGGGCGAGACGCCCGTCCCTCCACAACCTCGTCCAGCAGAAAGGGCAACTATCTGGTTGCGTTTTTGTGCGGCGCAAGGTAATATGCAACCTAGAGGTTGCCTAAGATGAATGACCGAATTGAAAAGCGCATTGAACTTAAGGCGCCGGTTTCGCGGGTCTGGCGTGCGTTGACGGATTACCGTGAGTTTGGCGAGTGGTTTCGCGTGAAACTGGATGGCCCCTTCGTACCGGGTCAGGTCTCGCATGGCCATATTACCTATCCGGGCTACGAGCACGTCAAATGGGAGGCCGTCGTGCAGACCATGGAGCCCGAACGGCTCTTTTCTTTCACCTGGCATCCATATGCCATCGACCCCAAAGTAGATTATTCGAAGGAGACGCCCACGCTCGTCGAATTCAGGCTGGAGAAAACCGCGAGCGGTACCCTGCTTCTGCTCACGGAGTCCGGCTTCGACAAGATCCCCAGCGACCGCCGCCTCGAAGCATTCCGCATGAATGATGGCGGTTGGACACAGCAAATGAAGAACATCGAGAACCATGTCGCACAAACGCCGTAGCAGCGCGGCCGTCAAACGGCGGGCTCGCGCACCGGTTTTTGCCGCGCTGGGCGATGAGACGCGGCTAGCGCTGGTTGCGAAGCTCTGTCGTAGGCAGCCATATTCGATCTCTCAGCTAACCCACGGTTCCAGGCTGACCCGGCAGGCGATCACCAAGCATCTTCGAGTGCTGGAGAGTGCTGGAATCGTGCACAGCGTCCGTCGGGGTCGCGAGAGCCTATTCGAATTCGATCCGCAGCCGATTGCAGGAATCAAGGAATATCTCGATCTCGTCTCCGAGCAGTGGGATCAGGCACTGTCCAGGCTAAAGTCGTTTGTTGAAGGTTGAGTAATCAGATGGTTGGCTGCGGCACGGGACGGGCGAGACGCCCGTCCCTCCACAACCGAGATCCGCGCTTCACTTCTTGGCGGTCGGCGGCAATATTCCGTTCAGGCGCAGGTACATTGCGGCTTCGGCGTAGTGGTCGGCCCAACTGCTAGCCAAGACAATGCTGGCCCAGGCCCGCGTAACTTGTTTTCCGCCGAAGCCTTCGGTGGTCTCGGTTAGTTTTGAGTCGTCCATTTTCCCGAGCGTTTCGGCGCAGAAGTCGAAAGAGGCCTTGAGCGCGGCGACGAGTTTGTCTTTGCCGTCCGATTCCTTTCACTTCTTCGGCCTTGGGAGCCGGGACGGCGGCCGCCTTGCTGCATAATGCGTTATTCGATTCGATCATGTGGGCGACGAGGTGGCCGAATGTCATTCTGATCGGCGGTCGGTTTGTAGTTGAATTTGTCGGCGGGCATGGCTTCGACGGCCGCGATGGTATTTTTCTGGCGGCCGGGCAGAATGTCGCGGAGCGCGCTGCTGACCGGGTTCTTAGTTTGGGCGGGCGCTGTTTGTACAGTCGCTGCGGCGAGTAACAGCAAGGCTGGGATTACGAGAATTCTTTTCATTGTGCTCTCCTTTTGCGGGAAGAAGCATAGCGCGAGCGGCAGGGTCCGCGCCACCGGACGGCGAGGCGCCCGTCCCCACACGTGCAGCCTTGCGCTATCCTTAGACACATGCACGCGCATGGCGCACACGCGCATTCTCATGGGACGGGGCGGGTGCTTCGCATCTCGCTGGCCGTCACCATGCTTTATGTCGTCCTGCTGGTGATTGCAGGCATTCGCGCGCATTCGCTGGCGTTGCTTTCCGAGGCGGGACATAACCTCTCCGACTTTCTGGCGCTGCTCTTGTCGCTGGTGGCCGTATATCTCGAAGGCCGGCCGCCGAGCGCGACCAAGACTTATGGATACCGGCGCGCCGGAGTGCTGGCGGCGCTGGTGAATGCGCTGTCGCTGGTGGTGGTGTCGTTTGTTATTTTCTACGAGGCGGTCCGGCGACTGCAGCATCCCGAGCATGTGGGCGCCGCGGTGATGATTTGGGTGGCGGCGGCAGGCGTGGTGATGAACGGCGTGATCGCGCTGCTGCTGTGGCGCTCGGGGCGGGATGTCAATGTCCGGAGCGCGCTACTGCATGAGGTGGGCGACACGCTTTCCACCGCGGCCGTGATTGCGGGAGGTTTTGTCATCCTGTGGACGGGACAATACTGGATCGACGCGGCACTATCGTTCGGGATCGGCGCGCTGATTTTGTGGTCGAGCATCGGAATCGTGCGCGAGACGCTGAATATTCTGCTGGAGGGCACGCCGCGCGGGATGAGCCTGGAAGCGGTGGAATCGGCAATGCGAAAGATCGCGGGCGTGAGCGATGTGCACGATCTGCATGTGTGGAGCATTGGGTCGGAAAACCACGCGCTCTCGGCGCATGTGAAGATCGCGGACATGGCGACCTCGGAGAGCGACACGATTCTGCGGGAGATCAACGAGAAACTCGGGCGGGGGTTTGGCATCCACCATACGACGATCCAGTTGGAACACGTGGTGTGCGAGACGGCCCACAGCTGCGTGATCGCGGTGCCGGATGAAATACACGAGCACGATCATTCCGAGCACGACCACGCCCACTGACGCCCACTGACAATGTTTAGTAATTGATCAAGATCAAAATCTTCACCACAGAGAGCACAGAGAAACACTGGGGAAACCTCAAGCCTTTCCCTGTGCTCCTCTGTGCTCCCTGTGGTAGAGATTTTGATCTCGCCTTGATAATCACCCCGAGTGTTGCCGCTCGTAAATGTCTCTGACCGTCTCGATGGTGTCGGCATCTTCCGGAGGTTTGTCCGGACGCAGGCGCACGATGCGCGGAAACCTCAAGGCGTAGCCACTCTCGTGGCGCGTGGAGCGCATCATGTTGTTGAAGGCAACCTCCAGAACAATCTTCGGCTCCACTTCCAGCCTTAATCCTTGTTCACTCGTCTGGTGAGCCAGAAACCACTGCGTCATTTCAGCGATCTCGGCGTCGGTGAGCCCGGAGTATGCCTTGCCGATGTTTACCAGGCGCTCGCCGTCCCACACCGCGAAGGTGTAGTCGCTGAGCACGCCGATGCGCTTGCCGTGTCCGTACTCGACGGCGGTCACAACTACGTCAAGCGTGGCAAGTTCTCGCTTCATCTTGAGCCATGATTTGCCGCGCCGGCCGGGAGTGTAGAACGAATCGAGATCCTTGATCATCAGGCCTTCGTTGCCTCGATTTCGCGCGGCGGTGAAGAGCGTTTCGAGATCGTCCGGAGAACTGCGCTGCTGCGACCGGCGCGCGGAGAACTGTCGCGCCGGGAAGTTCGGGAGCAGCGAAGGCGAAGAGAGCTTGCGACGGCGCGGCGGAGACTGCCGAGCTACGTTCTGCTGGACGGACGAATGCGTCCGTCCCTACGCGAGCCGTGGTAGGAGCGGAAGTCCCCGAGGGAATCATGAGTTCGTCCAGGACTCTTTGCGCGGTCGCGCAGTGGACGGTCGAGGAGGAGTTCACCATCCGCGTAGAGAACGTCGAAAACGAGATAGGCGACTGGGACTTCACCCATCAGCTTGGCGCTGACTTTTTTCCGTCCGAGGCGCTGTTGGAGCGTGCTGAAGGGTAGGGCTCGGGCCTCCCCAGAGTTCCAGGCAACGATTTCGCCGTCGAGAATTGCGTCTTTTGGCAGGCTGGCGAGGGCGCAGGGGCAATTCAGGGAAGGACTCGGTAATTTCATCGCGGGTGCGCGAAAAGATGCGCACTTCTCCACCACTGATGTGAGCCTGGGCGCGGATGCCGTCGTACTTGTCTTCAACCGACGCGCTCTGAAAATAGCTGAGCGCCTCACTCGGAAGATTCGACCGGACTCGCGAGCATGAAGTCGATGGGATGGAAGAGGCGGAGATGTGCGTCGGCCAATTTTCCCGCGGAGGCCAGGCGCAGAGTTTCGCCGAGATCGCCAAGCAACATGTTGGCGCGCTTGACAAGGTCGAGGGGCGCTTCGAAAGCACGAGCGATGGCTTCTTCCACGAGACTTTCTTTCAGACCGATGCGCAGGTCTCCGCTGATAATCTTCACGATGTACTTGGCTTCGAGCGGAGTGGCTCGCTCAAGAAGCGAACGCAGAAGAGCAGCTTTGGCGGCAGGCCCACGGGCAGAAGCGATCCCGGAAAATGCTCGCTGCACTTCGGCGAGCGAGAGGCCAGAATCCGGCTTTGCGGGAAGCGCCTCGGCTGCGACCGATCCGGCATCGCCATGCCTGCGATAAATTTCGGTCAGTTCGGGCTCGGACTTTCCCGATAGGCCGCTAATAACGCGCCAAAGCACTGCTCCGCCAACCTGCAAAGTGGCTTCTTCGTATGCGGGAAAAGGGCGGCCGGAAAGAAAAATGGCGGCGGTCGCGGCCTCGCTCAGCGGCATCGTTCGTAATAGCGACTGCAAATACGCGGCGACCAGCGCCGTTTTCTCCAACTTCTTGGTGGTTGCGGCGATCGCGTCGCAGGTCTGGGCGAAGTGCAGCATTGTCCATTGGATTCCATGGCCGACCACTGGGATCACGGCCACCAGATGGGCTCTAATCGCCGAATTATACTTCTAGTTAAAATACTGAATACTAAGGAGATATGGTTTTGATGACTCGACTTCGCGATGCTCGAGATTTTCGCGATCTGTGGTACTCTAGGCATTGGAGTTGGAGTCTTCCCTCCGTGAAGTAACATCCAATGCCTATGCGACGTTGGCGGCAAATTTTGCGTTTTTTGGCGGCGGTGCAGTTGCTGCCAGCTCTCGAAAGCGGCGAGGAAACCCTCGTCGGCGGGCAGGCGGTGCTGGAGGGCGTGATGATGCGTTCGCCGCATGCCTGGGGCATTGCCGTGCGCAAGCCGTCGGGCGAGATTGTCAAGCACAGCGAGCCGCTGGAGCGGCCTTCCGAACAGCATAAATGGATGGGTTGGCCGGTGGTGCGCGGGGTGATGACGCTGGGGCACGCGATGACGCTGGGATTCCGCGCGCTGAAGTTTTCCGCCAATGCGGCGCTGGAAGAGATAAACGCCGATCCGGGCAACGACGGTCTTGGCAGTGAAGATCGCAGCGAAGATCATAGCAATGAGATCCGGGCAAGAAGTTTGAAATCACCGGCTGGATGGCGGCAGTGAATGTGATTTTCTCCATCGCCTTCTTCATCTTCATGTATAAGTACCTGCCGCTGCTGGCTACGACGGAACTGAAAAAGGTGAATCCGGTGTTCGGGCAGCAGTTCGTGTTTAACCTGGTTGACGGGCTGATCCGGATCGCGATGTTCCTGCTGTTTGTGTGGGGCGTTTCGCTGTGGAAAGACATTCGGCGCGTGTACGAGTACCACGGGGCCGAGCACAAGACGGTGTTTGCGTTCGAGAATGGCGATCCGCTCGAAACCGGAGCGGTGCAGAAGTATTCGACGTATCATCCGCGCTGCGGAACCAGTTTCCTGATGACGGTGATGATCATCTCGATGCTCGTGTACATGGCATCCCGGTGCACAACTTTCTGGGCGCGATTTGCGGAGCGCATTGCGCTGCTGCCGTTGATTGCGGGCGTTTCCTACGAGATCATTCGATTTGCGGCCAAGCACCGCGGCTCGCTGTTCGCGCTGATGACGGCGCCCGGCCTGTGGCTGCAGCGGATCACGACCCAGCCTCCGGATGACAGCGAGGTCGAGTGCGCGATCGTCGCGCTGGATGAAGCCATGAAGCTGGAAAAGACGCACGGCGGCGAATTGGTGATTGCCTAGCGGTGCCCACCGCGAACTCTTGTTTTCTTTCTCATTCCACCTAAAATCATTACAGTAGAGACGCGGCTTGCCGCGTCTCCGCGCCGCAGAGTGAGACGGGGCAAGCCCCGTCTCTACGGACTGAGAATCATGTTTGAACGCTTAGACCAAATCGAAATTCGCTACGAAGAACTGACGCAAGCGCTGTTGTCGCCGGAAATCACCAACGACTCGGCGAAATACCAGAAGACTGCCAAGGCGCATAGCGAAGTCGCGGGGATCGTCGAGAAATATCGCGAGTTCAAAGATCTGAAGCGCGGCATCGCCGAAAGCAAGACCGTTCTCGCCGACGAAAAAGATCCGGAGATGCGGGCCTACGCCGAAGAGGAACTGGCGAAGCTCGACGCGCGCATCATGACCGTCGAGGAAGAACTCAAAGTTCTATTGTTGCCGAAGGATCCGAACGACGAGAAGAACGTGGTCCTGGAAATTCGCGCCGGCACGGGCGGCGATGAGGCCACGTTGTTCGTGGCGGAAGTCTTCCGCATGTACAACCGCTACGCCGAGACGCAGAAGTGGAAGGTGGAAGTGCTCTCCACGTCGGAGTCGGGCGTGGGCGGGTTAAAGGAAGTGATCGCGCTGATCGAGGGCGACCGGGTGTATTCGCGCCTGAAATATGAGAGTGGCGTGCATCGCGTGCAGCGCGTGCCGGCGACCGAGCAGCAAGGGCGAGTGCATACGTCGGCGATCACAGTGGCGGTGCTGCCGGAAGCGGAAGAAGTGGACGTCAAGATCGAAGCCAAGGATCTGCGCATCGATACGTTCTGTTCGTCGGGGCCGGGCGGGCAGTCGGTGAATACGACTTATTCGGCGGTGCGGATCACGCACATTCCGACGAATACGGTGGTGAGCTGTCAGGATGAGAAGTCGCAGATCAAGAACCGCGAAAAAGGCATGCGCGTGCTGCGCTCGCGGCTCTACGAAGTCGAAATGCAGAAGCAGCAGGACGCGCTGGCGAAAGAACGCAAGCAGATGGTGGGCTCGGGCGACCGCTCGGAGAAAATCCGCACCTACAATTTTCCGCAGAACCGGCTCACGGATCATCGCATCGGCTTCACCATTCACCAGCTAGAGCAGGTGATGGACGGAAAGCTGCAACCGATTATCGACGCGCTGACCACGCACTATCAGGCGGAGAAGCTTAAACAGGAGACGGCGAGCGTGGTGTAAAGCGATTGTGGTGTAAGGCCATTGCAGAGGTCGCGATGCTACCGCCTGATCAGCGCCATCACCCATCCCGCCAGAAAGACTCCACCCACGAACAGGGCGAAGCAGTAGAGACCGTAGCTCACCTGCTCCATCGTCGAATTGCGCTGCGTGATGCCGAAGACCACCGACGCGAACAGCGCGAACACCACCGCAGCCGAGAAGTGCGACAAGTTGATGGTCACGGTTTCTTCCCCAGCGCAATGTGATGCGCATCCGCCGCCGCGATGAAGTTCAAGAGGCCGGCGACGATCAGGAACGTCTTGCCATAATCCGCCGCGGCATTCGCCGCCATCACGTTGCCCCAGTCCATGATGCGCGCCAGAAAATAGAGCGCGCCCGAGCCCACGTCGCCCACAAAGCCGAGTATGTCGAGGATGTCTCCGCCGTTCGGCTTGTAAATCCGCCCCTGCATGCCCAACCCAATCAGGAACATCGCGACCACCGAGATCAGCAGCAGAATGCCGCGCCCATAGCGCTTCAGCAGGATGTGTCCGCCGCCCGGAATCAGCCAGCCCACAATCGGCGCGACCACCGCCATCGTCGTCAGCGGATACTCCGGCTCAGTCGCTGACACTGCATTTTTTGATTTATCTGTTGTCGGCTTGGCCATTCAGATGGTCACGATCTCTCGTTGGATTTTACCAGTGACCTCGGCGCTTCCCGGCCGCACCAGCACATCCACTTCCAGGCGCACGCCGAACTCGGGCAGGTAGATTCCGGGCTCGATCGAGAACAAGGAATTGGGCAGAATGCGCCGCTCGTCGTGAATTTCCAGATCATCCATGTTCGCGCCATTCGCATGCACCTCGGTGCCAATCGAGTGGCCGGTGCGGTGGATGAAGTACTCTCCGTATTTCGCCTGCTTGATGTGGCCGCGCACCGCGTGATCCACTTCCCATCCCGCGATCGGCTTGCTGGTGGCGGAGCAGAGCGGCATTCTGCACGGTCTTCACGCCGATATCGCGCGCCTCGCTCACAATCTTGAAAATCTCGCGCTGCCGGTCCGACGGAGCCTTGCCCACAATTCCCACCCACGTGATGTCGTAGTAAACCGCGCCCGGCGTATTCTTCTTCGCCCACACGTCCAGCAGAACAAAGTCGCCTTCACGAATCGGCACCGGACGGCTGGCGCTCGGCTCGTAGTGCGGGTTGCCGCTGTTGGCATTCACGGCCACGATCGGCGGATCGTCGGTCACCATGTTCTCGCGCTGGAATGCTTCCATGAAAAATTGCTGAATTTCATGTTCGTGCGTGCCGCCGTTGCGCACGCGCCGTCCAATTTCCTTGAAAGCCTCGGCGGTGACCGCGTCAATCACATCGCGCGCCGCGAAGTGCGACTTGATCTGTTCGTCGGTCAGGGTCGCTTCAAACTGCGCGATCAGGTCCGCCGCGCTGACAATGTTCTTGCCCAGCCCGCGGATCATATCCGCCGTTCCCGCGTCCACCATGGAAATAGTGAAGACAAAATTGTTGGGCGAATACTGCATCGCCACATCGCGATGCGGGGCCAGCATCTGCTTCAAGCCGTCGAACAGTTCCTGCCATCCGGCGTACTGTTTTTTCGCGCCGGGCAAGGTATCCAGGTGTCCCGACTCGATCTTGTGGACCAGTTTGACGGGCTCGCCTTTGGCGGGGATCAGGTAGTACCAGCGCCGCGTGACCATGAGCCCATCCGGCAGCCCGAGAACGCGGTACGCGATCGGGTCGCGATGGTGATGATCGTAGAAAAGCCACGCGTCAATGTTGCGCTCGCGCAAGGCTTGCTGGATGGCGGACAGGTCCATATTCAAACGGTTATTCTACACGACCGCTGTCCCTCGCTGAAGCCTGAAGCTCTGGAGCGCGATAGTAGAGCCTACCCACATCGTATCCCCAGCGAGGTTGATTCAGCGATGGTTCTGCTATGATCGCGGCAGGGCCGGGAAATCCGGCGGACTGCACCCTTCAACCAGGAGTTTTCATCATGGAAATGCCCGTTCTTCCCCTGGGCTCCCGCCGCAACGAAGACATCGCGCTCGACCTCATGAAATTCATCGCCATGACCACCGGCTACGGCAAAACCACCGGGGCCGGAGTCGGCTTCCAGGGCACCGCTGCGACCGACAAGCCCGAGGATTACGCCGCCCATTTGCTGGAACTTTATGGCCGTTGCCTGCAGTCGGTAGGTGGGAAGTAGGCTGGAGTCTGTTGACCCCGCCTGCTCGTTTCTTCCGGCCTTTCGCACCCATCCACTGGGCGCGGCGGAAGCGAGTAGACTCGTTCTGAGCGACCATGGTGGACGCGACCATGGAGCGACGCGGCGTTTGCGCCAATCGTTCCGCCTTCTATAGAATCATGGGTCTGCTGCAAGGTGTCTGAGGCTGCAAGCGGAGTCCTCTCGGTGAAAGACCGTCGTCGCAGTTGGTCATCGCGAACGACCAACGACGAACGACCAACGACCAATCAGGAATCATTATGAAAATTCATGAGTATCAGGCAAAAGAAATTCTGAAGAAGTATGACGTCGCCGTGCCGCGCGGCACGATGGCGGCGACGCGCGAAGAAGCTGAGGCGGCGGCGAAAGAAATTTTCGGCTCCGGCGCGACGGGAGTCGTGGTGAAGGCGCAGATCCACGCCGGCGGACGCGGCAAGGGCGGCGGAGTGAAGATCGCCAAGTCGGTGGAAGAGGCGGGCGAAATCGCCGGCAAGATGCTGGGCATGAAACTGGTCACGCATCAGACCGGGCCGGAAGGGCGCATCGTGCATCGGTTGCTGATCGAAGAAACGTTGCCGATCGAGAAAGAACTCTATCTCGGCATTCTGGTGGATCGCGGCGAGGGCAAGCCGGTGTTCATGGCATCGGCTGCGGGCGGCATGGATATTGAGCAGGTGGCGGCCGAGACGCCGGAAGCGATCCTGAAGCAGTACATCGATCCGGGCATGGGACTGGAGCCGTTTCAGGCGCGCAAGATCGCGTTCAGCTTGGGGTTGAAGCCGCAGCAGATCAATCCTGCAGTAAAGTTCCTGACCGGACTTTACCGCGCGTTCCTGGAAACGGATGCTTCGCTGGTGGAGATCAATCCCTTCATCAGTTGTACGGATGGGCGATTGTTCGCCCTCGACGCCAAGTTGACCTTTGACGATAACGCGCTCTTTCGGCATCCGGACCTCCGCGAACTGCGGGACTTCAGCGAGGAAGATCCGCTGGAAGTGGAGGCGTCGAAATACAACCTCAACTACATCAAGCTCGACGGCAGCGTGGGCTGCATGGTGAATGGCGCCGGCCTGGCGATGGCCACGATGGACATCATCAAATATGCGGGCGGCATGCCGGCCAACTTTCTGGATGTGGGCGGCGGCGCAAACGCGGACCAGGTGGCGCATGCGTTTGAAATTCTGCTGAGCGACAAGAGTGTGCGCGCCGTGCTGATCAATATTTTTGGCGGCATTCTGCGGGTGGATATGCTGGCTGCCGGAGTGGTCGAAGCGGCGAAGAAGACGAGTATCCAATTGCCGGTGGTGCTGCGGCTGGAAGGCACCAATGTTGAGGAAGGCAAGAAAATCCTGATGGAATCGGGGCTGAACTTCACGGTCGCAGAAACCATGAAGGATGCGGCCGATAAGGTAGTGGCGGCGGCGAAGCGCAGCTAGCGGTTGTGTAGTGGCGGGGCTGAATGAGACGGCAAGCTAGCGAACAGCGAACGCAGCAAGCATTTTTCGAAAGAGAGCAATTATGGCAATCCTGGCTGATAAAAGAACTCGATTAATTGTGCAAGGTCTGACGGGCCGTGAAGGCACTTTCCACGCGAAGGCTTGCGCGGCTTACGGCACGCAGATTGTGGGCGGCGTCACTCCCGGCAAGGGCGGAACGACACACGAGGGCTGGCCGATCTTCAATACCGTTCAGGAAGCGGTGGACAAGACGGGCGCGAATGCCACGGTGATTTTTGTGCCGCCGCCGTACGCCGCCGACGCCATTATGGAAGCGGCCGACGCGGAAATCGAACTCATCGTCTGCATCACCGAGGGCATTCCGACGCTGGATATGGTGCGCGCCTGGGAGTTTCTCCAGAACCGGCGCTCGCGCCTGATCGGGCCGAACTGCCCCGGCATCATCTCGCCCGGCAAATGCAAGATCGGCATCATGCCGGCGCAGATCCACAAAGAGGGCAATGTCGGCATCGTGTCGCGCTCCGGGACGCTGACTTACGAGGCGGTGCATCAGCTGACCCAGCGCGGAATCGGGCAATCGACGGCGATCGGCATTGGCGGAGATCCCATTATCGGCACGAATTTTGTCGACGCGCTCGATCTGTTTAACCGCGATCCGCAGACCGAAGCCGTGGTCATGATCGGCGAAATCGGCGGCAACGCGGAGGAGATCGCCGCGGAGTTCATCAGGATGCACATGAAGAAGCCGGTCGTGGGCTTCATCGCCGGACAGACAGCGCCTCCCGGACGCCGTATGGGCCACGCCGGCGCGATCATCTCCGGCGGCAAGGGCACGGCGGCCGAAAAGATTGCCGCCATGGAAAAGGCTGGCCTCAAGGTCGCGAAATCGCCGGCCGACATCGGCGAAACGCTCGCGGCCGCGCTGGGAGTGAAAGTGTAGGAGCAATCGGCACTCAGCCGTCAGCTCCACTGTCACTGGGAGCGGACAGGTGTTACTGAGAACTGACGACTGAGAACTGACAACTGAATTTATGAAAACACTGCAACGCACACTGACCATCATCAAGCCCGACGCGGTGAAGAAGAACGCGGTCGGAGACATCATCGAGCAGTTTGAGAAGAATGGCTTCCACATTCTGGCCATGAAGATGCTCGAAATCTCCCAGCACCAGGCGGAGCAGTTCTATGCCGTCCATGCCAGCCGCCCGTTTTACCACTCGCTGACCACATTCATGTCCAGTGGACCGATCGTTGTGCTGGCGCTGGAAAAGGAAAATGCCATCGCCGATCTGCGCAAGTTGATGGGCGCCACCAATCCGGCCAGCGCCGAAGAGGGCACCATCCGCAAGAAATGGGCCAGCAACATTGAACACAATGCGATCCACGGCTCCGACGCGGATGAAACGGCGCGCTTCGAGTTGAGCTTCTTTTTTGCGGGTTACGAATTGGCGCAGTAAGCTACCAGCTCTCAGTCGTCAGTAGCTGCTGCGCGCACTGAGCTGGTTTAATAAATCGGGTTTTGGGTAGGGCACGGCTTCAGCCGTGCCGTTTAGAGCCCGTAAAAATGCGGGCTTTAGCCCCTGAGGTACATGCCTCCCGTATTGAAAGGCATTCACGAAGCCAGCGCTGATCGTTTGCTGACAGCTGAGAACTGGAGTTCCATGCCTCTTATTCAAGTCACTATGCTCCAAGGCCGCACGGCCGATCAGAAGCGCAAGATTGCGCAGCGCATTACCGACACGATGGTGGAAGAGGCCGGTGCGCGCCGCGAAGCGATCATGGTCGCGTTCCACGAAGTTTCCAAGGAGAGCTACGCTTCGGGCGGGGTGCTGCTGGTGGACAAGCAGTAAGCCCACATTTCCTTTTTGAAGATCGGGTCAACGCCATGCAAAGGACAGGCGCAAAAAGGGAGCCATTCCGGTCGTGTTGGTGCGGACCGCCAGACTGCGGGGGGGCGCTGAGAGGAAAAAACGTTTCCCCAAGTCAGCAATAGACGAGAGAGGTGTACAATGGTGCCGTTTTCGAGTTCAAAAAGGAAATTCCGGCTTAGGAGGTAAGGATGCGCCGAATACTGTTGCTGACGTGCGTTTCGTGGTTGGCGGTGTCAATGGCTCTTGCACAAGACGTGCTGAAAGCCGCCGGCGGGGCGGAGACTCACAAAGTAGTTCTCGACAATGCCCAAGTTCGTGTACTCGACGTTCACCTGCAACCCGGACAAAAGGTGGGAATGCATTCGCATCCGGCGAACATCGTCTATTACGTCACCGATGGCAAGATCAGAGTCACGTTGCCCGACGGGAAAACCGCAGTACACGAGGTCAAAGCTGGAACAGCTGTCTGGAACGCGCCGGTGACCCACGCCGTAGAAAACGCGGGCACTGCGGAGGTGCACCTGGTGCAGACCGAAATGAAGGGAACGGCCAAATGAGGGTGAACCGCGTTGGCCGGCTGCTGCCGCGCGGCAACCCGCGGGCCAAAATGGCGGCTTCGCTCGTCGGTTTCGATGAGTGTCTCGCAGCGTAGTGATGCACCTTGCGTGCGATTTTCGCTCTCTTTGGAAAGGAAGGATAGGATATGAGGCGACTCTCCTCAGTTGTCATTGGCTGTGATCCTGTGTTTGGCCCCGGTCCCGATGCTGGGACAAGCGGACAAGGCAGAGCAGCAAGTCCGCGAATTGTGCAACTCACTGAATCAGGCTCTGATCAAGGCCGATGTTCCGACGCTCAACAAGATTTTTGCCGATGAATTTACCATCATTCGTCCGAATGGAACGGCGGTCGGCAAGGCGGAGGCGGTAAAGGACGTGGAAAGCGGAAAGACGAAGTTTGAGTCCATCGAGGCGTCGGACAGCACGATCCACGTCTATGGGAACACAGCCGTGTTGACCACCGTGGAGAGGACAAGCGCGCAGATTGGCGGCCGCGCGATCAGTGGACAGGCACGCAACACCTATGTGTGCGTGAAGCGCGACGGCCGGTGGGTGGTCGTGCTGCGCCAAATCACTCCAGTTGTGCCGCCAAAAAGTGAGACGCCCGCCGGGAAATGATCCGCGTGCAGAGTGGGAAACACGATCATTTGTGTGCTGCTGGAAATCAAGCGTCGTTCTGTCCAGAGTTTTGGCGGGGCTGAGAACCCATTCATTCACAAAGTGCGGAAAATGAGTGGGGCACCCGCAAATATGGGGTATCCGCGGTAAGAACAGTTCCCGGTTCTCAGTTGCCAGCGAGATTGATCTCTGCGAACTGAGAACCGGGAACTGAAAACTCCACAGTTATCCCAGCGGTTCAAACAAATGCCCTTCGGTGCGGTCGGCGATTTTGGGCAGATCCTTTTTGCCGAACTGCAGGAAGTGCGGCGCGGCGCGATGCGCCTCCAGGGCGGCGTCATCTTTGTATTGCTCGTAGATAAAGAACCGGCGCGGATCGGTCTTGTGCTTGTGCACCTGATACATGAGGCAGCCCGGTTCTTTACGCGATTCGACTGAGAGTTTTTCAAAGATCGCGGTCACTTCGGACTCGCGTCCGATTTTTGCCATCCAAGTTACTGCCAACACCACCATTCGTCGCTCCGTTCTCTTACTGCGTTAAGGATTTGTATCAGGGTATCGCTTTAGCGATACCGTAAATCATTCGAAATGCGATGCCCCATTAGGGGCTGGCATTCGCCATACCCTTCGAAATCTCCTAGCCGCTCTTCAGGCCCAACTCGCTTATGAAGTCGGGCACCAAAATCGTCTGCTCACGATCGGGGCCCGTGGAAATCATTCCCACCCGCGCTCCGGTTTCCTTTTCGATGAAGGCCAGGTATTCGCGGGCGGCCTTGGGCAATGCTTCGACCGTCCGGATGGCCTGCGTTGAGCTGGCCCAGCCCGGCATCTTGCGGTAGATGCATTCGAGTTTTTCATAACCGCATGCCTGAGCCGGAACTTCGTCCGTTTCCTTGCCGTCCACCTTATGCCCCACGCAAACTGGAATCTCCGTCAGGTGGTCGAGCACATCCAACTTAGTAACCACCAGCCAGGAGATGCCGTTAATCATGCCAGCGTAACGGAGCAGAGGCAAATCGAGCCAGCCGGTGCGGCGGGGACGTCCCGTGACGGCGCCGAATTCGTTGCCGCGCTTGCGCAGGTCTTCGCCTTCCACTCCGAGGAGTTCGCTCGGGAACGGGCCGCTGCCGACGCGGGTGCAATACGCTTTGGTGATGCCGATGACCGTGTCAATCGATGTCGGCGGCACGCCAGTGCCGGTGGCGGCGCCGCCGGAAGTGGAGCTCGAAGACGTCACGAACGGATAGGTGCCGTGATCGATGTCAAGCATGGTGCCCTGCGCGCCTTCGAAGACGATCGACTTGCCTTCGGCCAGAGCGCGGTTCAGCAGCAGTGCCGTGTCGCGGACAAAGGGAGCGATCTGCTGGGCCGCGTCGGCGTATTCGCGGAACATTTTGTCGGCATCGAGCGGGTCGGAGTTGAACAGCGCGTGCGCGATCATGTTCTTTTCGCGGCATGCGTTCTCGATGTGCGTGCGCAGCAATTGGCTGTCGAGCAGGTCGGCGACGCGCAATCCGCGGCGTCCCATTTTGTCTTCGTAAGCCGGGCCGATGCCGCGCGAGGTGGTTCCGATTTTTACGCGGCCGGGAGCGTTTTCCGAACCCAGCTCCATCATGCGATGGTAGGGAAGAATAACCTGCGCGCGACTGGAGACGAAGAGATTGCCATCCACTTTCACGCCGGCGGCGCGGAGGGAAGCCACTTCCTTCAGGAAGGCCAAGGGATCGATCACCACGCCGTTGCCGACGACGCTGATGCACTCGGGCCGCAGAATGCCGCCGGGCACGAGCTGCAGAATGAATTTCTTTCCGTTGATGATGACGGTGTGTCCGGCATTGTGCCCGCCGGCATAGCGAGCCACGACCGAAAAAGTCTGCGTGAGTACGTCGACAATCTTGCCCTTGCCCTCGTCGCCCCACTGGGCTCCGACAATGACCGCAGTTCTACCTCTGCTCGTTCTACTTCTGCTCAATGCAAACTCCACTTGGAATATTGCGCGGCCGCAAACCGCGCCCACCCCGGGTCGCACACACTGGTTGCGCCGCTGCTGCTGAAAAGACTGGGAAACTGGGAAGATCGGCGGAGCTTGGTGTGTACGCCCTAGCATACCGAATCGGGCTGTGGAGGAGCAAACGCCCTTCCTCGCCAATAAAGCTCTGCAAGACCCACCACTGTAATCGTTCTGATAAATGTTGATACTAGGCACATGCATGAATCATTTAGATTGGGCAGGAGAGGCCACAAGTATGGACAAGGGCTACCGTTTCCTCCCACTAGCAGTTCCGCTGGTTGTCGCAAGACCAGCTCTGGCGTGCGAGCCCGTTGTTCCGTTTATGCAGGTCATGGAGCCTGCGCTCGCTCTTTCCGGATCAATCCTTATACTAGCTGCGGCCGTGATTGTGAAATCGGCGCTGTTTGCCGTCTTCGAGCGACGGCTTCCGCGTCTTCGTGCCGCTTGGCGGATGTTCCTCGGGAACGTGCTGACGAGCTTTGTGGGCCTGATCGTCGCAGTGATGATCGCAAGCGGCGCTGGTATTTGGCTTATCGGAGTGCCGCTGGTCTGCTTTCTGTGCTGGCTGCCATCACGTAGACTCGTCAAAGTAGCTCCCCTAGCAGGGTTGGCGCGAACATCTCCCGCGGGCCTCGCCGGGATTATGACCGGCGCCCTGCTGGCAAGTTGCATTCTGTTCATGACCGGCCAAGGCGCAATCCGTACTCATCAACTCATGCTTTACTGGATCATCAAGCTGATAGCCATCTTTCTCGCTTTGCTCGCAAGCGTCACCCTCACCACAGTCTGGGAAGAATGGGTCATCTGGCGGCTCAGTTCGCGCCCCGAGGGCATAGAATTTTTTGGGTCGGTTCTCCGCACGAACCTGTATGTCCTAATACTGGTCATGGCGGTCCCGGCTGTACTCATTCTCCCAAAGAGGCTAAAGTCACCCGACTTCCTCGCCAAGCGCCCCAGCACCGCAGTTGTTCAAACAACCGCACCGTCTAACTAACTAGCGACCGACGGATGGTCTGCAAAGCGTTTATCCTGAAAGCGTGCCCGAACTTCCCGAGGTCGAAACCATTGCGCGAGGCCTCGACAAACGCGTCGCCGGAGACACCGTCGAATCGGTCTGGATCGGTTCCCGAAAGCAGCCGCTCAAGTCACCGGCCGACGTCATCGCCTCGACGCTTGAGGGCAAGCGGATCGTCCGGGTGCACCGCGCGGGCAAGCACATCGTGTTCGATCTGGAGGGAGCGTCGCGGGCGTTGCGGACCGCATCACGGACAAAGAAAGGCAGACGCGCATTCGCGGCCAGACGCGGCAAGCCGCGTCTCTACATCAGTCGGATGCTCATGCGCAGTGGATCGTCCATCTCGGCATGACCGGGCGCATCGTGGTTTGCGAACCTGCGGCAGAGGTCGCAAAGCACACTCACCTGATCGCGAAGCTCGGCTTCGGGGCGCGAACTGCGGTTTATCGATCCGCGGATGTTTGGCAAGCTCAGCGTTCATGCTGGAGGCTTCGATCCTGGCGGAGTGGAGCCGCTGGAGGTGAGCGAGGAGCAGTTCATCGCGCTTTTTCGCGGGCGCAAGACTCCGATCAAGAGCGCGCTTCTGAATCAGAAGTTGCTGCGCGGCGTGGGCAACATTTATGCCGACGAGTCGTTGTTTCGGGCAGGCATCCGTCCGCGGCGGCGGGCGGCGGCCATCACACGGGAGCAGTTGGGCAAGCTGCACCGAGCGGTGCAGGAGGTGCTGCGCGAGGCGATCGCGCTGGGTGGATCTTCGATTTCCGATTACGTGGACGCCGATGGAGAAGAAGGGTTCTTCCAGCTCCAGCATCGAGTTTATGGCCGTGAGGGCGAGCCGTGTCTGGTGTGCAGGACCAAGATCCGGCGCATTGTCCTGGCCGGCCGCAGCAGTCACTACTGTTCAAATTGTCAAAAATAGACATAATAGAACGATTTAAATTTGGCACCGACTACCGAGTCATTCGTCATGAATAAAATCTCAATTGGAGTGGACCTCGGCGGCACGAACTTGCGCATCGCAGCCGTGGACGAGCAAGGCGCGCTCATCGAAAAAGTCACGCTCGGCACCAAGGTTTCCCTGGGACGCGATCACGTCATCGACGACATGTGCGACGCCATCCAGCGCATGGGGGAGAAATACAAGAACTCCGCCCCACTGCTGGGGATCGGCATCGGTGTGCCCGGCATCATCGACATGCAGACTGGCGTAGTGCGCGAATCGCCCAACCTGCCGGACTGGGTCAACTATCCCGCTCGCGCCGCGATTGAGGAGCGCCTGAAGACGGTTGTGATCCTCGAAAACGACGCCAACGTCGCGGCGCTCGGAGAAAAATGGCTGGGCGCGGCCAAGGATTATTCCGACGTGGCGATACTGACCCTCGGTACCGGCGTGGGCGGCGGATTGGTCATGGGCGGCGCGATCTGGCGCGGCGCGAATGGTATGGCCGGGGAGTTCGGGCACACGACCGTTGAACCGGACGGGCACCCTTGCGGGTGCGGAAATCGAGGATGCCTGGAACAATACGCTTCGGCGACGGCAGTGGTCCGGATGGCGCGGGAAGCGATCGCGAACAACGGCGCGTCGGCGCTGGCGCGTACTGCCAACTCCGACCCGGAGTTCAGCGCGAAATCGATTTACAATCTCGCGATTCAAGGCGATGAAGATGCGCGCCGCATTTTTCGGTACGTCGGCCGTTGTTTGGGAATTGTGCTTTCGTCGCTGGTGAATTCCCTGAACCTGCCGATTTACGTGATTGGCGGGGGAGTGTCGAGCGCGTGGGAGGCTTTTGCGCCTTCGATCTTCGAGGAGTTGCGGCGGCGCTCCATCGTGTACGCCGCCACCGCGCCGCCCGATCCTTCGGCCCGCAAAGAGGGCGCTTCCGCGCACGTGGTGGCTGGCCCCGGCCACAAGACCATCATCACGCGCGCGCTGTTGGGGAGCGATGCCGGCTTGTACGGCGCGGCCCGCCTGCCCATGGTTGCGGAAGCAAAGCGTTAGTGCGAGAGATTGTGTGGGGCACGGGTTGTGTGGGGACGGGCGTCTCGCCCGTCCAAGCCGAGCGCAGCTCGGCAGCTGTCTGTGGTCCCGGCAACTATGGGATTCGCTTTAATCGCGCCGGCGCTTCGGTGCAGGCGATTTCGGCGCTCGCGACAAGTGCGACGGTCTAGGTGAGCGCGAACGGTTTCGATGATCGCGGCGATTTCGGCGTGCGCAGCGGAGTGGGCGTGGCGGGCGGAAGCGTAAGCTTCGGTCCCGACGCAGCGGTTTTCAGTTTGGCCACTTCCAGCAGAGTAAGGTTGCGCCAATCTCCCGGCGGCACGTCGAGCGCGAGGGGGCCGTACTGCACGCGCCGGATTTTCTCCACGTGGTGCCCCACTTCTTCAAACATTTTTCGGACCTGGCGGTTGCGGCCTTCAATGATGGTCACTTCGAGCCACGGGTTATCGCCTTCGCGGATCAGGCGAATTTTCGCCGGAGCGGTGCGCACGCGCCGCCCGCCTTTTTCGGCGATGGAAACTCCGCGGCGCAGCTTGTCGAGCTTGGCCTCGTCGGGCTGGCCGGCGACTTTCACGACGTAAGTTTTCGCCACGTTGGAAGACGCTTTCATCAAAGCGTTGGCCAGCGCGCCGTCGTTGGTCATCAGCAGCAAGCCTTCGCTGGCCCAGTCCAGACGCCCCACGGGATACACGCGCGCCTTTCACCTTCGCTTGCACCAGGTCCATCACGGTGGGGCGCTTTTTCTCATCGCTGACCGTGGTCACATATCCCTTGGGCTTGTTCAGCACGACGTAGGTGTAACGTTCGGGCCCCTGCAGCAGTTTGCCATCCACGCGGATGTGGTCTTGTTCGGGATCGGCTTTGGTGCCGAGTTCGGTGACCACCTGCCCATTGACCAGCACGCGGCCGGAGACGATCAGGTCTTCGGCTTTGCGGCGGGATGCAACTCCGGCAGCCGCGATAATTTTTTGCAGACGTTCGGCTGGCATGGATGGCTACTCCGGTTTGGTGCTGGCTGGCGTTTCGACTTCTTCGGCAGCAAGTTCAGAATCACTGTGGGTGCCCCACCCAAGCTTTGCTTGGGTGGGTGTTTCCGCTGCCGAGGCCGTGTTGGATGGATCATTCTCTCGCGAGCTCTACTGCGAGCGGCGAACTCGAAGGCGCCTCTACCGTCGTGCCCTCGCTCGGAAGCAGGTCGCTCTGGAACGACTCCGCCAGCAGCTTCTCGAATTCCTCCATGCTGGGCAGTTCGTTGATGTCCTTCAGCCCGAAGCGCAGCAGAAATTCCTTGCTGGTTTTGTAGAGAATGGGGCGGCCGATTACGGCCTTTCTGCCCGCGGTCGTGATCAGTTTGCGGTCGAGCAGCGTGGCGATGACTCCGCCGGAATCGACGCCGCGGATTTCGCTGATCTCGGGCACCGTGACCGGTTGCTTGTAGGCGACGACGGCCAGAGTTTCGAGCGCCGGCAGCGACAGCCGGAAAGGCGGTTTCAGGCTCTTGGCGAAGGCGCGCACCACGTCGTGCTGCTCGGGCTTGGTGGACATGCGGTATCCGCCGGCGACCTGGCGGATTTCGATGCCGTGGTCTGCGCCGGAGTAATCCGCGATGAGTTCTTCAAGCGTGGCGCGGATGCGCGACTTGATTTCCGCAGGATCGATTCCCGGAGTTTCCGCGAGCAGCAGACTCCTTCACCAGCGAATAAATCTGGTCGAGCGAAATGGGCGTTTCCGCCGCGTAAATGATGGCTTCGAGTTGGGGTTTAAGACTCATAAATAAGTGGTCAGTGGCCAGTGGTCAGTGGTCAGTAAAACCAGCAAAGCGAAAAGGCATTTACTGGCCACCGACCACTGGCCACTGACCACTTGCTTTTCACTTCCAATCATCACGCACCGCAGCTTGCTCGGTCATCACTTCTTCGAAGTGCGAATGCTTTCTCACCAGCACTTCGCCGAAGACGTGGTCCTGCCGCACCTGGATCGCCTGCAACCGCACCAGTTCGAGCAGCGCCAGAAACATGCAGACCAGCGCCGGCCGCGACGGCACATTGCGGAGCATCTGCTTCAGGCGAATGGGACGATCTTCGAGCGAGAGCCGGCGGTGCAGGTACTGGATCATCTGGCCGACGGTTACGGTCTCTTCGTCCACTTCGAGGATTGGCCGGTTGCGCGCTCGGTCCAGAATCTGCTGGAAGGTCTTGACCAGGTCGATCACATCGGCGGCAAGTTCGGGCTCGGTGCCTTCGGCGTCCATGAACTCTCGGATCGCCGGATTGCTCAGCACCGCGTCTTCGATCTGCTGTTTCTGCAGGAGCATTTGTGCCGCGGATTTGAACTTTTCGTGCTCGAGCAGGCGGTTGACGAGTTCGTTGCGCGGGTCTTCCTGCGCGTCGGCGGGAGCGAGCGGATCGCGCGGCAACAACATCTTCGACTTGATGTGAATCAGCACCGCCGCCATGTAGATGAACTCGGAGGCGACGTTTACGTCGAGTTCGCGTATGCGCTCGACGTAGGTGAGGTACTGCGCCGTGATCTTGGCGATGGGAATGTCGTAGATGTTGATGTCCTGCTTGCGGATCAGGTCGAGCAGCAGGTCGAGCGGGCCTTCATAGATTTCGCCGAGCGCGATGGCGAACGGAAAATCGCTGGCATCGTCTTTGGCGGCTCGGTCGTGGATTTGCTCTCCCGTAGAGACGCGGCTTGCCGCGTCTCCGCCGAAGCCACGAAGCCGCGCCGCGCCCAGAAGCCGCGACTGGCGCCTGTTCTGATATGGGTTGAGACAAATCCGTCACTTCGTGGAATCCTTCGCCGGCTCAGAGTTCAGACTATCGTTCAGACTATCGTTCGGACTATCGTTCGAACTATAGTCCAGCCCCATCGCCTTGCGGACTTCGTCCATCGTGGCGCCCGCGACCTCACGAGCGCGGGCCGAGCCCGCTTCCAGAATATCCCAGGCGAGGCGCGGATTGTCCTCGTATTTTTTTCGGCGCTCCTGCATGGGGTTGAGAATCTTTACCAGGGCATCGGCGACCCAGCTCTTGCACTCGATGCAGCCGATTCCAGCCGAGCGGCAGCCTTCGTACACCTTCGCCATCGTTTCTTTGCTGCTGAATATTTTGTGCAGATCGCCGACGGGACAAACATCCGGGTCGCCGCGATCGGTGCGCTTGATGCGCCTGGGATCGGTGACCATCGTCTTCAGCTTCTGCCGCACCACGGGCTCGGGATCGGTCAGCAGCAGCGCGTTGCCGTAGGACTTCGACATCTTGCGGCCGTCGGTGCCGGGCAGGCGGGGAGCGGGCGTGAGCAGCGCCGCCGGTTCGGGGAAAACATATTCGCGCTTTTTGTCGTTGAAGCCTCCGGCGTAGAAGCCGTTGAAGCGCCGCGCAATCTCGCGCGTCAATTCAACGTGCGCCACTTGGTCTTCGCCGACCGGCACGACGTCCGCCTTGTAGATCAAAATATCCGCCGATTGCAGAACGGGATAACCAAGAAACCCGTATGTGTCCAGGTCTTTTCCCTTGATGTTTTCCCTCTGCTCTTTGTACGTTGGGACGCGCTCCAGCCAGCCGAGAGGAGTGATCATCGAAAGCAGCAGGTGCAACTCCGCATGCGTCGGCACATGGGACTGGATGAACATCACGCACTTCGCGGGATCAAGCCCCGCCGCCAGCCAATCCAGCAGCACGTCGACCAAGTTTTCTTTCAGGCGCGATGGGTCCGCGTAGTCGGTGGTCAGCGCGTGCCAGTCGACGATAACGAAGAAGCAGTCGTACTCGTCCTGCATGCGGACCCAGTTTTCAAGCGCGCCAACGTAGTTTCCCAGGTGCAGTTTGCCGGTCGGGCGCATTCCGCTCAGCACGCGTTTCTTGCGAGGAGTGGCCATTCAGAATTTCACCAGCATCGAGACATAGAAGCGAAGAAACGGCCGGATCAAACTGCTGAGCAGTCCTCCGCCCAGATACACCAGCGCCAGTAGTGCGAAGAAGCCGATGCGGTCGAAAACCATTCGCGCCGAATCCGGCAGGAAATGCCGCAGCACGTGGCTGCCATCGAGCGGCGGGACCGGGATCAGGTTAAAGACCGCCAGAACGATGTTGATGATCATGAGCGCATACAGCAGCATGGCGACGGGCGTCAACGCGGAATCGGAAGCAGCGCCGCCGAAGCCACCCTGCCAATCCCAGAGAGAGGATCAGCGCGTGTCCGGAGGCGGACGAAAGCGAGATGCCGCCCAGCAACAGAAGCGCCCCCGTGGCGACGATAAAGTTGCTGACCGGACCGGCCACCGAGGTCAGAATGTCGTCCATCATGGGATGGCGAAAATTCCGTGGGTCCACCGGCGTGGGCTTGGCCCAGCCGAGCAATGGGATGCCGCTGATGGCGGCGACCAGCGGCAGTATGATCGTGCCAAACAGATCGATGTGGCGAATCGGATTCAGCGAAACCCGTCCCAGCATGCGAGCCGTCGGATCGCCGCAGCGCGACGCGGTCCAGGCATGGGCGGACTCGTGCACGCTGATGGCGAACAGGAACGCGATCATCTGATAAAGAATTTCAACGATTCTCGGCGTCATTGGCGAGCATTGATTCGGCGAACATTGATGCGGCGAACAATGATTCTAACAAAGGCTGGAAATTGCAGAGGCAGGAGTTCGTAAGTGATCCCATTCTGTGTTGCGGAGCCAGCAGGCTTCGAGTTGCGACATAACCAGTTTTGCTCGAAGCTCGCGGCTCGAAGCTCGCAGCCCAGTAACACGGAAAAGCCCAGCTACCGAGAAGAGTCTACTGCCCGGCGCGCATGGGCGATACGATCAGTGGGCCGCCGGCTCGTTTCTTGCCGTCGCCCTTGTCTTGCTGGTAGAGCAGCGAGAGAGCGCCTTCGCCGGACGTGGTCGCGCCGGCCAGTTCCGCGGCCAGACCCTGATAGGAGCGGCCGATGTCGTGATTCCCCTGCGCGGCTACCGGATTGCCCTTGTCAATCGCCGGCCCGATGACCTGGAAGTTGTTGGGCACCTTCCAGAGCACCTTGCAATTGGTGGCTTTCTCCACATCCTCGTCGGTGAAGCCGGGAATCTTCTTATAACGGTTGAGCACGACCCGCAGGCGATCGCGGCCCGCTCCTTCCTGCAGGAACGCCTGAATCCGGCCAGCGCTCCAGAGGGATACAACATCGGTCTGCGTCACCAGCAGCACGGCGTTCGAGAGATCGCAGATCATCTGCATCGTGCCATCCATCCGGCCTGAGCAATCGAGCACCACGAAGTGATACTGGTTTACCAGCAGGTCGAAGAGGCGAGCCAGTTCCGACGCGTTCGGGAAACTGTTGTGCGGTTGCTGCGCTCCGGCCAGCAGATGCAGGCCATTGCGATAGGGCGTCATCAGGCCATCGAGCAGCGAACCGTCCATGCGATGCAGGTTCTGCAAGGCATCGATCAGCGTGAATTGAGGCCGCAGATTCATTTGCAGGGCAGCGTGGCCGATGGGGGCGAAATCCACCAGCACCGTGCGCCCGTGAGCCTCCTGCAATGCGACCGCCGTATTCACCGCGACGGTGGTGGCGCCGGCTCCGCCCTTGGCGTTTAGAAAAGTGAAGACCCGGGCCTTACTCGAACTGCGTTGCGCGCGGCTCAACGTGGCCGTGAAGCGCGTGAAGGCTTCGATCAAGGCTTCGCGGCTGGCGCCATGATCCAGAAACTCGCGCGCCCCGGCTCGCATGGCGGAAACAATGTTCGTGGGCTGGTTCATTTCGCCCACGGCAAAAATCGTGACTTCGGGAAGGCTGGCGTGGATCAGTTCGATGGTGCGGATGGCGCGCTGCGGATTCTGAGGATCGATGTTCACCAGGACAACTTCGGTGTGCTGATCCTGCAATTGACGCAAAACGGCATCGCTCGGTCCCGCCGGCAAACCGACATGGCTCAGCACCGTACGGGCCAGATTGGTGCTCTCCACCCGGCTATTCAGTACGACAGATTGTTCGCGGTCTTCAGTGAGGAGGGCAACGGCGATCCCGGGCATGGCTCGATTCTCTGCGTTCATTATCATGTTACGAACTTCCAGTGTCGGGGCCAAATGACCTTCGTAATCGAAGGACACCTCGGACGAAGCGGCGGGTCGCCAGCAGGTTCCTCAATCAGTGGGAGACAACCCTCAAGACTACTGGGTTGCCTAATTGTAAGGCAAAGCCCAGTGATTGAAAAGACACGAGAAGTCTTAACCAGTGGGTTAGTCCGAGTTCCCGACTACGCCCAACGGCGTAAGGTCAGGCTTGCGAGTTTCTCTTCTTTTCAAGAATCGCCGAGGATACCCAGAACCAGACGAGGCTTGCCCCCAGTATCGCGAAAAATGGCTTCAGCTTTAGGGTTATCGCAAAGACAGCCAGCGCCACCGCGAATCCCCAATACCAGGATTCCGCCTTGAATCCTTCCGTCCATCGGGCGGAGTTTCCGGCGGAAGGGATGCGCGGCCCGAGAGCGGGCCACAGCCGCGGCACCGCCTTTCGGTAGCCTTCATACGGTTCGCCCTGATGCGCTTGCAGTTCGTCTTCTTCTCGCAGGATCAGACGGTAGCAGAACACCGAGCATTGCCACCACGGCGACGAAAAACCCGGCCCGGCTCATCATCGAACCCATGGCGATGGCCATCAGCACATTGGCGAAGTACAGCGGATTGCGGACCCGCCTGTAAGGCCCATCGGCAACCAGCGAGTCTGTCTTCACTTCGGCCCCATACACAACCCTCGCGTGAAGATATGACGAGCTCCAGGTGCGGATGAGAGCGGCCACAAATAGCAAAAGTGCGGCCAAAGCGAAAAGGAGACGAGCGACGAGATCCGCATCCATTCGCAACTTGGGCCCCATCCAGCTGGCCAATGCGGCGGTCGAATTTTGTGGGTCCAAGAAGTAGAGCGGAAACGACAACCAAAGGATCAGCCCGAAGACCAGCGCTCGGTTCGTGAATTCCCAATTGGTCGCTTTCATAGATTGAAGAAAGATTGAAGAACGATTGAAGATAGCTTGAAGTAAACAAAGATTGAAGCAAAAAAGATTGAAGTAAAAAAGATTGAAGTAAGTAAAGCCAAAACTGGTCTCATAAATGGGTTGGGCATGGCACGGCTTCCAGCCGTGCCATTAAGGGCCGATAAAAATGCGGGCTTTAGCCCCTGAGGGCGGAGACATCCCGATCGGAGAACCATTTATGAGACCAGTTCTGGACCAATGCCTCGGTAATGTCCTCAGCGCGGCATCGGGCCGGAAGTCGCTCCCGCGGCACTTGCGACCGAAACTCGCACAAATTGTGAGATGGGCTCGTCGGAGGGCAAGTACTGATAAGAATCGAGTTGCACGGCGATCCCGGTTCGCTGACCTGCCTGGGAATGACCGGCGGCGCGCAACACCCGCCCACGACACCGAACCGGCATGTTTTCCCCCAAAGTGATTTCCGCGGGCATGGTAAAAGTCAATTCCACCACCGCCCCTTCCGGGAGCGCCGTCTCGGCGTAAAAGAAAATTCCACGGCCGCTCAAGTTCTGAGCAAATCCGGGCACAGTCCGTCCCTCGAAGTGAACCGCCAACGGCAGGTGCAGTTCGAAACGCTGCGCGCCTCGCCGTTCTAGATAATGTTCCAGACGATTAGGATCTTCGCTCATCGTTCATCCTTCCCCTATCCGATGCTCTCAAAGCGGTCAACCTTAACTCTATCGCGGATCGAACCGCGCGGGGAAGTTCCAAGTCGGTAGCTGAGCTGTGGAAATCTGCTGAATCGAGTCAATGATCCAATGACTCAATGACTCAATGTCTCATCTTCCTGCCGGTTGCCGTCATCCCCAAGATGTGAAAAAGTTCTAAAAGAGTGACTGATGCCCGAAGAGAAAAATTCCGCCACGGCTGAAGAAGCGGCTGGGAAAGCGGCGCGCCTGCCGAAATGGGCCACCACCCTGCGCGCCTTCCGCCACCGCAATTTTCAGCTCTTCTTCGGCGGACAACTTATCTCTCTCATCGGCACCTGGATGCAGACCGTAGCCCAGGCGTGGCTCGTCTACCGCATGACGAAATCGGCCCTGCTGCTGGGAAGCGTCGGCTTTGCCAGCCAGATTCCCGTCTTCCTCGTCGCGCCTTTCGGAGGCATCACCGCCGACCGCGTCAATCGCCAGCGACTGGTGATCGCCACCCAGATCGCTTCCATGATCCTCGCGGGAATTCTGGCTGCGCTCACGCTAAGCGGCCGCGTCCATGTGTGGCACATCTTCGTGCTCGCGGCCCTGCTCGGAGTGGTCAACGCCTTCGATATTCCCGGCCGGCAGTCCTTTCTCGTCGACATGGTCGGCAAAGAGGACCTGATGAACGCCATCGCCCTGAATTCCTCGATGTTCAATGGCGCGCGCGTCATCGGCCCCGCCATAGCCGGAATTCTGGTGGCGAAAATCGGCGAAGGCTGGTGCTTTGCCGCCAACTCCATCAGCTACATCGCCGTGATCGTCGGCCTGTCGCTGATGCACGTGCACTGCGCCCCGCGCGCCAGCGAACATTCGCCGATTGAAGACATCATCGAGGGCTTTCGCTGGGTCAACCACACGCGGATCATTCGTGCGCTGCTGTTGCTGCTTGGCCTGGTGAGCCTGGTCGGCATGCCCTACACCGTGCTGATGCCGATCTTCGCCGACAAAATTCTGCGCGGCGGCGCGCGCGGCCTCGGCATCCTGATGGGCGCCACCGGCGTAGGCGCGCTCTTCGGCGCTTTGACGCTCGCCGCCAAGACCGGAATAAAAGGGCTCGGGCGTTGGGTGGCAATCAGCTGCGCGAGCCTCGGGATCAGCCTGTTTCTTTTTTCGTTCTCGACTTCATTCTGGTTGTCGGCCGCGCTCCTGTTGCCCGCCGGCTATTCCATGATGTTGCAGATGGCCTGCTCGAACACGCTGATCCAGACCATGGTCCCCGACCAGCTGCGCGGCCGCGTCATGTCCGTCTATTCGATGATGTTCATGGGGATGGCGCCCTTCGGAGCCTTCTTTGGCGGAGCCTTGGCCCACCGCATCGGCGCGCCCATCACGGTCGCCACCGGAGGCGTGGCCTGCGTCCTCGGCGCCATCTGGTTCGGACGCGCCCTGCCCGAACTCCGCATCGAAGCCCGCCGCCTAATCGTCGCCCAAGGCATGGCCGCAGGCGAACCCGCTCAAGAACTGAACGCCCAGCCGGTGGAAGAGTAGGCGGGGCGCGCCAAAAGTCTGTGGTGAATCAAACAAGCACGATCAAGCTGCCACTTTACGGTCCTCCGAAACCTCTTGGTTATGAGGATCTGATCCGGACATTTGAGTTTTGTCGCTGCAGGCCTTATCATCAACTCCACGCTGCCAAGCGGGCCAAGTCTCCCAATCAGCGCTTGCTCGCTCAAGAATCAACTTTAACCATCCCTTTTCCATGGTCCCTTGCTCCACTTCACACAGGATTGAGTTTCTCACGCTTCATTGCATCATTCAGTAACTTCAAAGCTTCCTTCTCGCTACGAACGTACATCCACGGCGATTCAGAGAGCCGCGGTATGGATTGAGCTGGATTCCATTGCACGATCGATCCATCCGCCGTCTTTCGATCTTCAAACATAGTGAACAGTTCGTTATAGCGTCGAGGGGCGACTCCTACAAAGGGTTCGAAGGACACCATTCCCTCGATCTCAACAGCACTGTCCACCGAAATTGCATCTTCATGCAGATGGGCCGCCAGGCTTTTCGCGTATGGTTCAATGTATACCACTCGGCGTAGCCCGGCGGCTATTATGTGCCGAGCACATTCATGACACGGAAACGTTGTGGTGTAGAGAGTGCAACCGTGCACAGAAACGCCTCGTTTTGCGGCATCGACGATTGCCGCCATCTCTGCGTGCACCGCCCGTCCGAATTCAAGAGGCTGCATTAAGCGAGCACCTCGAACTATTGGAAGCGCCGTCCGAACCCGTTCTTCTGGGCTGAGCGCGACCTTGTCGGCAGTGAGCCAACCTCCTGCCTTGCTAAATCTCTCCAAGAGCTCCCCTAGATTAGACCTCTTCAGTCGGTCGCTGCTATCATGTCCCAAAACAAAATCCCGAGCATCTGGAACATCGCCTTCCCAATATTGTCCGCCGCCCGGTTTGGGAACTTCGTTAGTGCCGACGGCGACGATCTCACCTTCCGCAGTCGCTATCGTGGCACCAACCTGTCGACCCAGCGCCGCAGACCTCATTGCGGCAGCGTTGGCGTGAAACATACAGTACTCTTCCCGCGTCGGCGTGTGAGAAACCTTGCCAAACAATAGCTCAAGAAAGCTTCCGATCTTTCGGTCCATGGCAGCTTTGTTTGACGTCGCAATGAACACATCGGCCAGGGGAAACGCATTTCGAACACTTTGGCCGTGACGCGCTTCTGAGTCTTCTTGATCGCGGTTTACAAGCCGCTCTGCATCCGGGCGGCACTGCTCGGCAGTCGTGCCATAAAGCGACTCGGCTATTTTATTTGCCAGATGCTGTACTCGTTCCTCTCGTGGAGAGTAGGCCGCGATGAGGATAAAAGCTCGGCCATAGATCTCCCTCAAACACTGGACTTCCTCGGGGTGCTTGAGGGAGCGGAAAAGATATGCACAACGCTGCCTGGGTTTATCCTGATCTTCGGTAGCCTTCTCCCGCAAACGCCGTATATTTCCCATACCGAGCACTGCAAGAGCGTCATTGCTGCCGATCAACCTGCGAAACTCATCGCCCGCATCCATATGGGTGCGTATTCTTTCGTCCTCGCGGCCGTGAGGCAGATCTTTCCACTTCTCGATTTCATGCAGAAGCTCAATGAGTTTTATCCGCTCACACTGAAAGTTCAGCGGCTTGAAAGCGGAAATCAGTGCTTCTTCCACGGACCCCATTTGGGAACCGACCGCACCCACCAAGCCGATCACCAACTCCGTGTACTGCCGACGGACTTCTAGGTTAAGTAACAAAGAATTTTCTCAAGGCAAGGACAGCACAGAATAGTCCAGGTCACCGAATCGCCAAAGGAGAATTTAGGGCTGACGAGATATCACGGGATTTCTCACTCCCACTCCTGACTTTTCATCACAAATCACCGGTGAGCCCCATCACAGACATGCTCACCACCAAGGTGCAACAATAGCCATCTGATTGGGGCAGTTTATGAGCGTGCCGTTTCCCAAAACATCTCTCGAAGCTGCCCCAAACCCATTTTCAGGCAGTGGGCTACCTTGAAATCCCCGGTGCTTGACCCGCTGACGTAGGGACCAGTTGGCCCTTTCTTTTGCCATTAGTGAGAGTACGATTCCTGCACCGAGGAACGAATAGCATGAGCGGGAACGAAGAGAGCGTGAAGTGTCCAAAATGTGGATCTACTCAGATTCATGCTGAAAAGCGAGGATGGAGCCTAATGACTGGCATGATCGGCAGCGGAAAGATCATGATGACCTGTTTGAAGTGTGGAAATAAGTTTAAGCCCGGCGAGGGAGCGTAACGGGGCTGGAAATTCAAAGTAGCCCAAACCCATTTTCAGCGCTCTTTGACAACCTAACTCCTTATTCCGGAATATTTTGCATATAAGTCCTCAAACTCAAAGATTTTGCGGAAATTTCTCCCTAACCCTATGATTCCAAAAGACCGGGGAAGGGGGCGTACCCATACATTGGCAATCTTTGCCAGCGCTGCGCCGCCGCGAGGAGAGATCATGGGCCTACGTCTTGTACGCGCCGTCTGGCAGCCCCGTGATCCGTATTCCACCGTGCCCTTTGTGCCGGATGTTGAGGCCGATCAGCAGCGCGGTGATCTGCTCGACAATGCGCGCGTTCTCTAGCTTCCCGCCATCGATCGCTCGCACGCCCGCGATCTTCGCCGCGAGTTCCATCGCAACCTGCGTGGCATTCGGATCGTCGCTGCATACGATCACGTCGCAATCCAGGTCTTCGTCGCCGTTGAGGACATCCGCCGAAACGTTCTGGAATGCCGCCACGACGGAAACGCCCTTCGGAACCAACTCAGCCGTCTGTTGCGCCGCCGAGCCTTGCCACACGCCAAGCGTGCGGCTGGCGCGTCCGCCGACGCTCGCAGCCAGCGGAACGGTGGCATCAATCAGAATGCTGCCCGGACGAATCGCAGGCTTCAACTGCTTCAGCAGCGCGGCCTGCCCTTCGAACGGCACGGTGAGCACCAGCAGACTGCTGGCCGCACAGGCTGCCGAATTTTCCAGCCCGGAAACTTGAGCGTTTGCGCCCGCTCGCTTACGGATTGCCTCTGCCGTCTGCTCGGCCCGCGCGGCATCGCGCGAGCCGATGATGATGGTCTCTCCCGCGCGCGCCCAGCGCAGCGCCAGGCCCGTACCAGCCGGGCCGGTGCCGCCGATGATGGCGATGGCGCGGCTCATGCGACTTTCATGCGAACTTTCATGCGAATCGTTCATGCGAACTCCTGCGACCAGCGCGTGTCCCAAAAGAAGCCTCCGAGGAGAAACCGATTCGACGCGGCAGCTTGATTTTCATGCGCGAATATTTGGTGTTGCGCTCGGCCGGAATGCGCCCGATCCCGAGAATCAACGCCTGGAAATCTTCCGGACTGGTGTACTGGCCCGCGGTCGCTCCCGCTTCGCGCGAGATATTTTCTTCCATCAGCGTCCCACCGTAGTCGTTGGCGCCGGCGTGCAGGCAAAGCTGCGAAAGTTTGCGGTTCAGCTTCACCCACGAGACCTGGATGTTATGAATCGAGCCGGCGAGCAAAATTCTGGCCAGCGCATGAATCTTGAGGTGTTCGGCGAGCGTCGGCCCCGAACGCGCCAGTCCCTGCTGGAACAAAAGCGTGTTCTGGTGCACAAAGCCCAGCGGCACGAACTCGGTGAAGCCGCCGGTCTCCGACTGAATCTGCCGCAGCAATGACAGCTGCCGTACCCAGTGGCCGGGTGTTTCCCTGTGCCCGTACATCAGCGTCGAAGTGCTCGGGATGCCACACGCGTGCGCCGTGCGGATCACCTCTTGCCATTGCGCCGACGAAAGTTTGTTGCGCGACAGTACCTGACGCACTTCGTCATCCAGAATCTCAGCCGCCGTGCCCGGCAGCGTGTCCAATCCGTTATCGCGCAGCATCATCAGATAGTCGCGCAAAGTCATGCCGGTCAGTTCCACGCCGTACACAATTTCCATCGGAGAAAACGCGTGGATGTGCATGCCCGGCACCGCATTCTTCACGGCGCGCAGAATGTCGCGATAATAAAATGGCGGCAGACCGTGAGGCAGCCCGCCTTGAATGCAGACTTCGGTGGCGCCCACTTCCCACGCCTCTTTACTTTTGCGCCCCATTTCTTCGAGCGAATGAAAATAGGAGTCGGCTTCCCGCGGTCCGCGGCTGAACGCGCAAAACTTGCATCCCACGAAACAGATGTTCGTGAAATTGACATTGCGGTTCACCACGTAGCTGACGATGTTGCCGACCAGTTCGCGCCGAAGAATGTCCGCGGCCACCAGCAGTGCGAGCAAGTCCGCATCGTCGCAGTCCGCACCGTCGCAGTTCGCCAGGGCGTACCGTTCCGCGTCCGTCAGACATGCTCCCTCCTGTGTTTCCAGCACGCGCTCCAAGGCTCTGCGAATCGGCGGGGTAGTTTGCGGCGCGACCTCGTCCCAGGTCAGCGCGGGGAATTGCTCGAGTTCTGAAGTCTGAAACGTCATAACATTCTCCCTAGGCTTTACGGACTGCACGTGTGGTAGCGGGGCTTCGCCCCGCTTGGACGGGGCAAAGCCCCGTCACCACACCGTCACAACCCCTGATCGAACATTCACCGAAAAAGATCGTTCTTCGCGGGCCGGATCAATGCCCGCGCTCTACCGCTTCCGCGTTGGTAAGCATAGCCGCGAATGATGCACGCGGGTGTGCCCGCCAGCTTGCCGCAAACCAATCCCGCCGCACAAGCCAGTTCGTCCGCGACCGCGTCCACCGTTGCATGCAGCGAGTAGCCGTGCGCATCGCGACGTCCGCGGTAGTCGATCAGAGGCCGCATCCCGGCGACGCCAATCGCCACTTCCGTCAAGCCTTCCCGCCATGGACGCCCGAAACTATCGCTGACAATCACCGCGATCTCGATCCCCAGCTGCTTCTTCAACTCCCGCCGCAACCGCGCCGCGGAACGATCCGGATTCACCGGCAACAACACCGCGTGCTGCCCACCATCCACGTTCGACACATCCACGCCGCTGTTCGCGCAAACGAAGCCGTGCTTCGTCTCGGCGATCAGCACGCCGCGCTTTCGTCGCACAATTCGACGACTCTCGCGCAGCGCCAATTCACAGACGCGCGCGTCGAGCCCGTAGCGCCGAGCCCAAACCCGCGAAGCCGCCGAGGGCCGGATCTCATCCAGCGCGACCAGCGCGCCTTCCGCCTTCGAAACAACTTTGTGCTTCACCACCAGGATGTCGCCATCCTGAAAACGCAGTCCCAGGCTGCGCGCCGCCGCCAACAACCGTGTGCACAGCGATTCTCCGGCGCGGATTTCTCCGCTGACGGCGAGTGGAAGAATGCGAATCTCCCCGGCGCGCTTGGATCTCGTCATGTGAACGATGCTTTCATAACTGCCGTTCGAGTGCCGTGACCGTAGCGCCGCCGTCTCGGCGGCTGTCCGGCGGGCGTCCTCGCCCGCCGAGTCGAGGGCGAGAAGTCCTCGGGCAGCCGGCAAGGCTTGTCCTGAGCGAAGTCGAAGGATGCCCGCGCTACAATTTCAGGTTCCAGCTTCGCACCAGCTTCTGCGCTCGCCGTTCTCCGCTGGCAGCCGCCAGTTCGCGAAGATCTTCGGGACGATCGACATCCCGCGCAATGCCCGGCAGTTCGAGCACAACACAAGGCAGGCCCGTTGCCTTCGCCGCGGCCAGGTGCGGCAGGAAGCTGTCATTGCCGAAGCGTAGCGGAAACAAATCACCGGGAGATCGCCAAGCTGCATTCGTGCCGCGCCCCGCCGCGTCCGGCACCAGCACCGCGCCGCCGGGAGGAGCGCTGTCCACGATCTTCTGCAGTTCCGAACTGTCGATCAAAGGAATATCCGCCGGAACCACCAGGGTGCTCTCTGCTCCACGCTTTCTGCACACCGCGGTTGCCATCTCGATGGCGCTGGTCTCTCCGGAGTTGTCGTCCGCAACGACTTCAAAATTGAAACGCGCCGCCAAGTCGCGCGCAAACGAATCGTTCGTCACCACCGCAACAGCGGGTCGGCTTTGCCACCGCGCCAGCGCTTGCAGCACGTCCTCGCACATCGCCTGCGCCAGCGCAAAACGTTCTTGCGGACTCAGAATCGGAGACAGCCGCTGCTTGGCGTCGACAAGGTTTTTTACAGGAACCAAAATCATGGCCGCTCCACCGCAGCCTGAGCCGACGGAGGTTGCATCGCCGCCTCCAGCACGCTCTTTGCCAGCGCGATTCTATCTTCATTCTTGCGCATGATGGTCGGAGTGCAATGCACACGCATGCCGGACTTGCGCAACTCTTCGGCGGCTGACGCGTCCTCGGAATCAACCACCAGCAGATCGAGGAAGTCGCGATAGAAGTCGGCAACGCCGGCAATCGATACGGCGAAGCCTTGCGCCGCCATGAGCGCTCCCGCGGGCCCAGCTGACCGCGGCTCCTCCCACAATCGGGCTTACGGCCGCAATGCGGGCGCGGCTTTCGCGCAGCGCTTCGCGAATACCCGGCACAGCAAGAATCGGACCGATGCTGGACACTGGATTACTCGGCGCCAATAACACAAGATCTGCCGAGCGGATCGCCGCGATCACTCCCGGCGCCGGCTCCGCATCCGTGGCGCCGGCGAACCGCACCGATTCCACGGGATCCTGGTACCAGCGCTGGACAAAATATTCTTCAAAGCTCAACTCTCCCGCCGGAGTCAACACCCGCGTCTCCACCCGCGAATTGCTCATCGGCAGGATGCGCGCCTTGATGCCAAGCCGGGTCGCCATCTCAGACGTGGCGTCACTGAGCGTCTTGCCGTCGGCCAGCAGCTTGGAGCGGAAAATGTGCGTGGCCAGATCGCGATCGCCGGCGTGAAACCAGGTTGGTTGTCCCAGCTGTCCCATGGCATTCAGACAAAAAAAAGTGTCGCCCTTCACGCCCCACCCGCGCTCCGGGCTCAGTTTGCCCGCCAGCATATAAGTGATGGAATCGAGATCGGGCGAAACGTACAATCCCCACCACATCAGGTCGTCGCCGGTATTTACGATGATCGTCAGTTCTTCCGGACGAACGATCTGCCGCAGTCCATCCACGAACTTGGCGCCGCCCGTGCCCCCGGTCAGAACCGTGATCACGCCGCCCTCCGAGCGTAGCCCTCAGCGTCCGCAGCGCCGCTCAGGCGATCGGCCAGCAAATCGCTGTGGGCTGCCGCTTGCTCTGTGAACTCAGGATAAACCGGCAACCGCTGACGCAGCTCAAATCCCTTCGCCTCGGTCCGCCGTCGCAATTCGTCCAGATGCGGCCAGGGTTTTTCCGGATTGATAAAATCCGGCGTCAGCGGAGAAATTCCGCCCCAGTCATTGATGCCGGCACCGAGCAGATCGGCATAGTGCAAACCAACCGCTCGGATCGGAAAGATTCGGCGGCGCCTGAATGTTCATCTTCGGCAGCAGGAGGCGCGCCACGGCCAGCGTGCGCAGCATGTCCCCGCGGTCCGGTTCGGGCCAGTGGGCCATCGGCGTGCCCCTCTTGGCGCGAAAGTTTTGCACGATCACTTCCTGAATGTGCCCGTACTTCTCATGCAGCTCGCGAATCGCGATCAGCGCATCCACGCGCTCCTCCGGCGTCTCGCCAATGCCAATCAGAATTCCTGTAGTGAACGGAATCTTGCGCCGTCCCGCATCCTCAATTACCCGCAGGCGCTTCGCCGGTTCCTTGTCGGGAGCATTGTCATGAGCGGCGCCTTTCGCAAGCAGCCGCGCACTGGTCGTTTCCAGCATAAGTCCGATGCTCGGAGCCACGCGGGACAGCCGTTCCAGCCATTCCGCGCTCATCAGCCCGGGGTTGGGATGCGGCAGCAGGCTCGATTCGCGAAGCACCTTCTCGCACATCGCTTCCAGATAATGAAGCGTGGATTTGTATCCGAAGCGCCGCAGCGTATCGCGCATCTCGGGGAAGAGCAGCTCCGGCTTGTCGCCCAAGCTGAACAACGCCTCGGTGCATCCCATGCGCTCTCCAGCGCGCACTACTTCCATCACCTCGTCTGGCGACATGGTGTGCGCACCGGGCTCTCCGGGATCGCGCCGGAATGTGCAGTAGCCGCAGTAGTCGCGGCAAAGATTCGTCAGGGGAAGAAACACCTTGCGTGAATAGGTGATGATTCCAGGCTTGAATCTCGCACGGGCAAGTTGCGCCGCCCGGAGCAGGGAAGGCAGCATGTCGTCGTCTGTTCCGAGCAGCAGGCAAGCCGCTTCACGAGAGATCGGCTCCGCGCCGGCGTTCGCCAACTCAGCCGCGGTCGGGGACAGCGCATCTGGGAGAAAGGTCGCCATACGTCTCGGCTTCAAACTCGGTCAGAGGTCAGAGGTTAGAGGTCAGATTGCAGAGGTGAAGTCAAGGTCAGAGGTCAGATTGCAGAGGTGAAAAAACGCGGTCGTTCGTTTTCACTTCTGCAATCTGACCTCTGACCTCTGCAATGGTTTTTACTTCTGCAATCTGACCTCTAACCTCTGACCTTATTTCCCCATCACCAGCTTCGCGATCGTTGCCAGTTGCATGTTCGACGTGCCTTCGTAGATTTTTCCGATCTTGGCGTCGCGCCAATACTTCTCTACCGGATAATCTTTTGTAAAACCGTATCCGCCGTAGATTTCGATGGCGAGCGAGGTTACGCGCTCGGCCACTTGCGACGTGAACAGCTTGGTCATGGCCGATTCTTTCACAAAATTTACGCCGGCATCTTTCATGCGGGCGGAGTTATAAACCATCAGCCGCGCCGCCTCGATCTCGGTTGCCATCTGCGCGATCTGGAACTGGATGCCCTGAAATTCCGCAATCGGCTTCCCGAATTGCGTACGCTCCTGCGCATACTTGGCCGCGCATTCCCACGCGCCGCTCGCCACGCCCAGCATCTGCGCGCCAATTCCGATGCGGCCTTCGTTCAGCGTTTCGATCGCGATCCTGTATCCCTTGCCGACCTCGCCGAGCACGTTTTCCTTGGGCACGCGGCAATCTTCCAGAATCAGCTCGCAAGTTGACGAAGCCCGAATCCCCAGCTTGTCTTCTTTTTTGCCGACGGTGAATCCGGGGAAATCTTTCTCGATCAGAAACGCCGTGATCCCCTTGTAGCCCTTCGACGCATCCACGGTGGCAAACAGAATGAACAATCCCGCCTCTTTGCTATTCGTGATCCAGAGCTTGCGTCCGTTGAGAACGAACTCATTGCCTTTGAGCTCGGCCTTGGTTTGCAGCGCAAACGCGTCCGATCCCGATCCCGCTTCGCTCAACGCATAGGCGCCAAGCGTGTCCGTCGTCAGCTTCGGCAGGTAACGCTTCTTCTGGTCTTCAGTGGCCCAGCGCAGAATCGCATTACCGAACAGCGTGTTCTGCACGTCCACGATTACAGCGGCGGAGGCGTCGGCCCGCGCCAGTTCTTCGACGGCCAGGATCGACTCAAAAAACTTGCCGCCCGCTCCGCCGTACTGCTCGGGAACCTCGATCCCCATCAGCCCGAGCTGAAAGAACTGGTCGATCAGGCCATGATCGAACACTGCCTTTTCGTCCATCTCTTTGGCCAACGGACGAACCTTGTCCTCGGCGAACCGGCGGACGTTGTCGCGGAAGAGAATCTCGTCCTCCGTAAGAGTGGTGATCGGCGCGGGATTCGAAAGCTGCAAAGTTTCCGGCATGAAGACACCTCATTTGTAGAGACGCGGCTTGCCGCGTCTAGGCGGAATGGAGTACCGGAAATTGTAGCAGCAGAAGGCGGCGAGACGGCGACCGCTTGGTTGGTTCGGTGCGCTCGTCATTATTCCCACCAGCGAAATCCCCCTCCATAAATTGTCATCTTGAGGGGTGGCGGGTGCCCCATCCTTGCGCGTTCTGTGCGCAAGGGTGGGATCGATGTGCCGTCTCCTTGGGATCTAGCCGTGTGGCGCGGGCACTCCTGCCCGCGAGCGCACGCCGATCTGCGCATCCTGCCGATCAATAACGCCGTGCAGGTCGCGCACATACGCGGACTGCACGCGTCTGGCCTTGACGGAAAAAATGATCTGCTTAGTTTTGCAGTCTCCCTTGTTTTCGTCGTGGACCCAGGTAAACCGAGGGTGCCCCATCCTTGCGCGTTCTGTGCGCAAGGGTGGGATCGATGTGCCGTCTCCTTGGGATCTAGCCGTGTGGCGCGGGCACTCCTGCCCGCGAGCGCACGCCGATCTGCGCATCCTGCCGATCAATAACGCCGTACAGGTCGCGCACATACGCGGACTGCACGCGTCCGGCCTTGACGGAAAAAATGATCTGCTTAGTTTTGCAGTCTCCCTTGTTTTCGTCGTGGACCCAGGTAAACCGAGGGTGCCCCATCCTTGCGCGTTCTGTGCGCAAGGGTGGGATCGGTGCGCCGTCTCCTTGGGATCCAGCCGTGTGGCGCGGGCACTCCTGCCCGCGAGCGCCCTAGAACAGTTCCTCAATCTCCGCCCCGCCAAGAGGCATCTGCTCTTCCGCCGCCTTCCGCGCTCTCCGGTTCCCACGTCTCGCGGCTTGAAGCTGTGAAAAAACCATCTTCGAGATTGCGCACGAAGAATCAGCGAGGGTTGCTGAAGGGGTTGCGAACCCTGGAAGTGTAGTTTGGCTGGCGCGAGGAGCTTCTCGATTTCTAGCTCGCCGCAGCGTGGTTAAGCGGTTGCGGCTTGCAGTTGGCGCAGTCGGATCCATTGTTGCAGGTTGTAGGTGAGGCAGGCCCAGAGCATTTCCGTTTGCACCTTGGCCAGACCGCGCAGGTGGAACTGGCGCAGTCCGAGTTTGCTTTTGATCCAGGCGTGGCAGAACTCGATCACCCGGCTGCGGCGGCGATACTGCTTCTGCGCTTCGGGAGTGGCCATCTTCTGACGGAAAGCAATCATGGCCGCGGTTTCTTCCGTGCGCAGCAAGCCGCGGCCACGATGCTGATTGCTCGGACAGCATTGCGGCTTCAGCGGACAGTTCTGGCAATCCTGGGCAGGGGCTTCATAGCGGTAGAAAATGTGTCCCGACTTGTGCGGATGCCGGCCTTCGTAGCTGAGATGCTGGCCTCCCGGACACGAGTAGCGATCGTGTTCGGGATCATAGACGAAGACGGCGGCGGTAAAGCGTCCCGTGCCGGTGTTGTCTTTCTCCGTGCCGCCTTTGCGCAGGCTGCCCACGTAATCGACCTCCAACTCCGCCATCGCTTCGATGCTGCGGCGATTGGTGAAATCGGCGTCGGCCAGCATCTGGCACGGCTTGCGGCCCAAGCGCGCCGCGATGCGTCCGACGGCGGGCGCCAGTTGTTCGCTGTCATTCGGGGCTTGCGTCACTTTCACGTCCACGATCAGCGACTGCGCGGCATCGGCTGCGATCTGCACGTTGTAGTTGGGTGCGATGCCGCCATCGGATTGCCGCATCCGGCGCGCTTCCGGTTCACTCACGCTGACCCGCGCCCGCGGTTTGCTGGGACGCAGTTTCTGCAGTTCGTCCAGTCCTCGCTCCAGCCGCTGTTGCCGCTCGCGTCGCGCTCGCCGTCGTGCCTGTTCCACTCGGCTCGGTCCTGCTTCCCTGTCCGGTTCCCCCATCTCCCGCACCCGCCGCCGTGCCCGCTCCAGATGCTCCGCAATCTTCGCCTCGCCTTGAAAACTGTCGCTCGCCGCCTGCGCCTTGATTTTGGTTCCGTCCTGCACCACCTGCTCCAGCGTGATCAGCCCTTCCGTGCTCATCAGCCCCAACACTTGCGTGAACAACTCGTCCAACTCCGCCCGATACTCCACCCGGAAACTGGACAGCGTGTGATAGTTCACGGTTTCGCACCCCGTCAGCCACTGCAGCGCCGGTTCCCACTCGCAGCGCCGCGCCACTTCCCGCGCCGATCCGATCCCCTGGCTGTAGGCGTATATCCATAAACTAATCAGCAGCCGTGGATGGTACGCCGGCCGCCCACCTTCTTCTTCACTGCACCCAATCCCTTGATAGAAACCATCCAGATGCAGTCGCCCCACCAGATCCCAGATCGCCCGCGCCACGTGATCTTCCCCGATCAGTTGTTCCACGTCGACGGCCCGCCACATCATCTGCTCACGATTGATCCTGCGGAGTAAGGGTTCGCTCATGCCCAGAGCTTACCCCCCTTTTTTCTTCTGTCAATTAACTCGCTGGATGGTTTTTTCACAGCTTCGGCTTTCGAGACGTGGGACGCTGCGAGCCGTTCCCACTCCCGCAATCCGATGTGACCTTTTTTCATCACCATCAGCGGGTGCGCGCCATCACAGACTCCCCACCCGCCCGATGAGACAATGACTTCTGACCGGCTAAGCCGCGAAAGCCAGTTACTCTTTGATAAACAGAGGCGTTCAGCGGGTGAGAGCGAGCCCAGAGCGGAGAAGCGCGAATCCGCCCCCCAAACCGCCCCAAAACGGGAAATTAGGCCGAAAATCGAGCTTAAGTCCTTATTCCGTAATACTTTGACAATAAGTCATTTGTTCTCAAAACTTTGGCGGGAACCGTCCCTAACCCCATGATTCGAGAGACTATACGGAGGGGGTGGGGGGGTAGAGGGTGGTGACATAACCCACTGGGCAATATCTCAATAGTAAACAGGCAAAGATTTCGAGATTCTAAGGATTAGCAGCCCGCTCGAACTCACCCGCCAGACTCAACCACGCGCCGAAAAAAGGCAAATCAGCGTTTTAGGGGCTCGCGGGCTGGGACTCGTCCCCGAAAATCAAAGCAAAATCAAGGGCAAGATCAAAGTCAAAGGCAGCGGACAAGAGTGTCCGCTCCACACGGTCACACAAAATCAAGCGCGACGCGCTCAGCGGCGGTTGATGAGCGCGGCGACGTAGCCTGCTCCGAAGCCGTTATCGATGTTGACTACGCTGACGTTGGAGGCGCAGGAGTTCATCATTCCGAGGAGAGCGGCCAGTCCTTCGAAGGCTGCGCCATAACCAACGCTCGTGGGAACGGCGATCACCGGGACTCCTACCAGGCCTCCGACTACGCTGGGGAGCGCGCCTTCCATGCCAGCGCAGACTACGATTACGCGGGCTTTGGCTAGGGCCTTGCGATGGGCTAGCAGGCGGTGAATTCCGGCGACTCCGACGTCGTAGAGGTGCTGGACGTTGTTGCCCATCAGTTCCGCGGTGACGACTGCTTCTTCGGCTACCGGGATGTCACTGGTTCCGGCGGAGACGACCACGATCACTCCCTTGCCGTGCCGCTGGCGATCGCGCTGGAGGACGATGGCGCGAGCGAGTGGACGATAGTCGGCTTGGGGCACATTGTCAGCGAGTGCGGCGGCGACGGCGGCATACTGTTCTTCGGTGGCTCGCGTGGCCAGCACGTTGCCGCCGTGGGCGGCGAGGCGGGTGAAGATTTCGGCGACCTGGCGGGGCGTTTTGCCCTGGGCGAGGATCACCTCGGGCATGCCTTGGCGCAGGGCGCGATGATGGTCGAGCTTGGCGAAACCCAAGTCCTCGAATGGCAGGTGGCGCAGGCGCTCTACGGCTTCGTCGGGGGAGAGGCGCTTTTTTCTGACTTGGTCGAACAGCTTGTGCAGGGCTTGGGAGTTCATAGACACTGACGGCATTGTAGGATAGCTGCGAGCTTCGAGCTATGGGCTGCGAGCAAGCCGGAGGCGGTTGTTTGCCCGAAGCTCGAAGCTCGCAGCTCGCAGCCACGCACAGGGGAAAGGTTCCGTTTCCGGCAAGATCAAGTGCTTTCAGGCACTTGCGTACATTACATTACTCCAGTGGTTCAACGACCTTCGGAGAGATTGCCCCTTCCCCCGGCGCGCCCTATAATCGCCATACTCTGGTTCTGGGATTCTCCGGCAGGTTTGCGGGTAGGTGGGCCCCTAGGGAGTAAGTGTGTCTTTTGGCCGATCTTTATTTTGGCCGCGATTTGGGCCGAGCCGAACCCGTATGCTTAGACGCCTGCAAATCACGCTGATGGCTAGCTTGGCCGCGATCTCCTTTCTTTCCACGATGTTTTCGACGATGCCGGCGCGGGCGCAGTCGGGCGCGTCGCCAGGCGCGCGGGTGGGAGCTATTACTCCGACTACCGACGAATCCGGCCGCAAGATTTACGTTAACGAGGATGAGCCTGCGGCGGGTTCCCGGGCGCGGGCTGCGACTCCTTCGCCGTCTCGGCTGGTTTATTGGAGTTCGACCGAGCACCGCTTCAAGCCGGTTCCAACGAGCGGAGCTGTGATGCGTGCGGCGCGTTCGGCGGCTTCGGAAGTCAACAGCTACCTCGACGGCAAAGCGCAGTCTCACCCGCTTCTCAACCGTGCCTTTACTCAACAGGATATCGACGCCGCGATTGACGCGGCGGCTGCCCGGCACCACGTGGATCCTAGCCTGGTGCGGTCGGTGGTCAAGGTGGAATCGAATTTCAATCCCAATGCGGTGTCGCGTAAAGGCGCCATGGGGCTGATGCAGTTGATGCCTTCGACGGCGCGTTCGCTCAATGTTTCCAATCCTTTTGACCCGGAGCAGAACGTGGATGCCGGGGTTCGGCATCTAAGAAAGCTGTTGGACAGCTACGGCGGCAACGTTCGCCTCAGTCTGGCGGCCTATAACGCTGGAGCGGGAGCGGTGGCGCGGAGTGCGGGCGTTCCGCATTTCAGGGAAACGCAGGACTACGTCCGCCGGATCACGAACTTGTATAACGGAGGCAGCGAGCCGGGCCCGCACATTTTCGGCAGCCCGGTGCGTGAACCGGTCCACATGGAGCGCGATGCTCGGGGCGTGCTGTACATCAGCAATACGGAATGAGCGGCGTCTCGGGTGGGCGTTTTGCGATTTCTTGAAGTGGTAGGTGGTTTTCCAGCAACTTCGCGACGCAGGTTGGGTTGTGATATCGAGCGAGGCGACGGACTTTGTCGAGGCGACGGACCCATGCATTCCGGACGCCGCGAGCAAATGCATAGGTCCTTCGCTTCGCTCAGGATGACAACGCTGAATTTAGGATGACAGCGCTGGATTAGCAGGCTGGATTTGCGCTCAGTATAACCAGGCTGGATTTATAGCAGGAATTTAGTGAAGTCCCAGGCTTCTACGACCCTAATTCGTACGACCCTGACTCGACGCGCCCGCGCTTTTCGGCTGGGCGCAGCGCTGTTGCTCGTCTTGCTGCCGCTGCTTTCCGCATCGGCCCGCGTCCACCACAACGATGCCTGGGCTCGCCAGCAATTTGCCAAGGCGGAGCGCATGCGGGAGGCTCTCAACGGCCGTCCCGTCGGCGAGCGAACTCGCCGCGAATACCAGCGGGTCATCGACTCCTACCGCCGCGTCTACTTCGGCTCTCCGGCGTCGTCGAAGGCGGACCCGAGCGTGGTGGCGACCGCCGAGCTTATGGTCGAGATGGGGCGGCGCTTTGACGACAACAAGATTCTGCGCGGCGCCATCGACGAGTACCGCTTCCTGCGCAAGGAATATCCCGGCAGCAAATACCGCTTCGCTGCCCTGTTTACGATCGGCGAGATCTATAAGGACGATCTCCACCAGCCCGAAGAGGCGCGGACGACATTCACGGACTTCGTGCAGCGCTATCCGCGCAACCGGCTGGCCGATGATGCCCGCGCCGCGGTAAAGGAAATCGATGCCGAGGCGGCGGAAAAGGAACGCGTGGCCGAGAAGGCGGCGCGCAAGCGGCGGCCTAATATCGGCACGAGCGCCGGTACCAGCGGCGCCAGCGCCAGCGCGGGCTCCAGTTCCGACGGGGCGGCCGAATCCGCGGACGCCCGCCGCAGCGCCTTGCCGCGCGTTACCGGCGTTCGCCACTGGTCCACGCCCGACTACACCCGCGTTGCCATTGACGTCGAGCGGGAAGTGAAGTTCGGTTCCCAGCGCATCTCGCATCCCGACCGCATTTTCTTCGACCTGCGCGACACCACACTGGCCTCGACCCTGGTCGGCAAGACCTTCGACGTCGACGATGGCTTTCTGAAGAAAATCCGGGTCGCCGAATTTCAGCCGGGGCGCACGCGGATTGTGCTGGAAGTGGACAACCTCGCGAGCTACGACGCTTTCCTGCTGCCGGACCCGTACCGGCTCATCATTGATATTCACGGCAAGGATATTCACGGGAAGCAGAAGCGGGCGATGACGGCCACGGCGGAGACAGCCAGCGCCGCAGGTCATTCCGCTCAGGGGACGGACGCGACGGTTTCCGCGGGATCGGGCGACGACTCCAGCGGGGCGGCAGCGTCGCCGGGCGGAGTCTCGAAATCCGATAGGCGGAAAGCTCAGCCGGACTCTGACACGAATGCCGTCGGCCCTCGGGAACCGGGACTCGTCGAAATGGACTTGCCGCCCGGAGATGGCAGCGGCAATGGAGTGATTAAGACCACCGTTGCGGTCAAAGGGTCGAACCGGAGGATCCCGAAGACGATCGTCGCGGCAGAGGTTGACCCGAAAGTTGACGCGAACGTCTATGCGGACGACACGGCTCCCTCGACAGTTGCCTCGCTAGAACATGAAAATCTTCACCCCGAAGTAACGACGGGCCAGGGCGGCAATATCTCCGACGCAGACGAGGCGAGGCCGACAAAGTCCGATTCACGTTCTTCTGCGTCGTCTTCTTCCGTATCAGCGTCTTCTTCCTCGCACCGGAAGAAGTCACGTTACGCCGCAACGACGGCGGCTTCCGACGCTACCGATCGTCATTCGTATGATTCTCGTTCGGACATCCACCTTAATTCGCGCGAAGCGCGCCCTACGGCCGCTGGTGACCGATCTTTGACGCGCGTCCTTGGGCTGAAGATTGGCAAGATCGTCATTGATGCCGGCCACGGGGGCCATGACACCGGCACCATTGGTCCGAACGGCCTGATGGAGAAGGACGTGGTGCTCGACGTGGCCAAGCGCCTCGGCCGTTTGCTGGAAGCGCGCCTCGGCGCCGAAGTGATTTACACGCGCCGGGACGATACCTTCATTCCCCTCGAAACCCGCACCGCGATTGCGAATCGGGAGCGGGCGGATTTGTTCATCTCGATCCACGCCAACTCGAGCCGCGATTCCGATGCGCGCGGCGTCGAAACCTACTACCTGAATTTCACCTCTTCGCCGGAAGCGCTGGAAGTTGCCGCCCGCGAAAACGCGGTCTCGGAGAAATCGATTTACGAACTGCAGGATTTGGTGAAGAAGATTGCGTTGAAAGAAAAGATTGAAGAATCGCGCGAGTTTGCCGGCGATGTGCAGGAATCGCTCTACGGAGGGCTCGCCCTGAACAATGCCCACCTCCGCAACCGCGGGGTCAAGAAGGCGCCCTTCATCGTGCTGATCGGCGCGAATATGCCCTCGATTCTGGCCGAGATTTCGTTCGTCTCGAATCCCGCCGACGAGCGCAAGCTCGAAACCTCAGAGCACCGCCAGCGCATCGCCGAGTCGCTCTATCGTGGTGTCTCGAAGTACGTCAGCGGTTTAAGCGGCGTGAAAGTGGCGAGCAAGTTCGACAAACAAGGACAGTGACAATTCTCAGTTGTGTAGTCGCCTGACTGCGGCAACTATCGGGATTAGTCACGTGGCGGCGGCAAGCCGCGAAGACTTGAACTCGGGTCCGGGCAGTTCTCTGCCGTATGTTGCGGGTTGGGAACTACTCCATAAGTAGTAGTTTCCGGACGTTAGCGTTTTTGACTACGCCAGGTGGGTACTTGTAAAGAACTTACCAAAGGTTAAAGTAGCGTAGCGCGCCATAAGCTGACTCTCCCCCCGGCCCAGGTGCCAAACAACCAGGAGGGCAAACCAAATGAAGAGACTCGGATATTTGCTGTTTGCGGTACTGGCAATCACCCTGATGCTGGGGGGCAATGCTCTCGCTACGCCACCCGTCAATCAAGGCGACGGCAGCTACTATTTCGTCACTTACTACTCCAATGCGAATACCGCGGGTGTTCCGGATGGAACGCTGCGTATCGTCAATGATGCTGGCTATACAGGATGCGTCGCCCTCCAGGGTGATACAGAATGCATCGGCGATCCACCCCTGTGGGCGGATATCTACGTGTTCGATGACAGCCAAGAGATGCGGTCGTGCTGCGCCTGCCAAATCACCTCAGACGGTCTGCTTTCGGAATCCGTGAATAAAGAACTCACGGCCAACGAATTCACTGGCAGGGGACAGATTGCGCGTGGCGTGATCAAGGTTGTTTCGTCATCGAATTGGGACCCGACCAACCCCTGGCCAGTTTCCGGACTGCGGGGATTCATGACGCACATCCAGGCAACGACAACCACGTTTCCTGCTCCCGGCCCGGGCAACGCTGTGAACGCCGTGGAGAAGGGGCCGTGGTTCGTTACCGAGGACCCGTTGGCCGATTCGAACCTCTCCCAGACTGAACTCGGCAACCTGGGAACCCTGTGTTCCTATGGGCTAACCATTGGCAGCGGCTACGGACTCTGCCCCTGCACGGTGGAAGACTACGACTTCTAGTCTTCCGGCTTGAGGGGCTTTAGGGCAGCGCTGAAATAGCTTAGTTGGGGATAACGCAGATCCTCCAGAAACGGCTGGGAGTTTTTCCCGGCCGTTTTCTTTTTCACTTCCAATGGCAAAAGAAAAGCCGCAACAAGCCTAAGGGTCACCCGACGCGCAAACGCCTGCCGGCAATTTTCAGTTGGTGTGCAGCAGAATCCTACGGCGGCAAGCCGAGAAGACTGGACTCGGGTCTGGGCAGTTCTCTGCCGTTGTTACCGGGTTGGGAACTACTCCATAAGCAGTAGTTTCCGGACCTTAGCGTTTTGACTACGCCAGGTGGGTACTTGTAAAGAATTTACCAAAGATTAAAGTAGCGTGGCGCGCCATAAGCTGATTCTCCCCCCGGCCCAAGGTGCCAACAACCAGGAGGGCAAACCAAATGAAGAGACTCGGATATTTGCTGTTTGCGGTACTGGCAATCACCCTGATGCTGGGGGGAAATGCTGTCGCTGCAGTCGGCAATACAGGCGACAATAGCGCCTATTTCGTTACCTACTACTCCAATGCGAATACCGCGGGTGTTCCGGATGCAACCCTGCGTATCGTCAACGACGGTGACGCACTTTGCACCGGCACGGCTACCGCCAAGAGTAATGTGATATGCGATCTCATCACGGACGTATCCGGAACCCTGTGGGCGGCAATCTACGTGTTCGATGACAGCCAGGAGATGAGGTCGTGCTGCGCCTGCCCAATCACGGCAGACGGTCTGCTTTCGGAGTCCGTGAATAAAGAGCTCACGTCCAACGAATTCACCGGCAGAGGAGAAATGACCCGTGGCGTTATCAAGGTCATTTCGTCTTTCAGCAGTGACCCGACCTTCCCCGAGCCGATTCCCGGACTGCGGGCATGGTTCACGCACATTCAGGCAACGACGAGCACATTCCCTGCTCCCGGTCCGGGGGCTCCTGTGAACGTCGTGGAGAAGGGGCCGTGGTTCGTTACCGAAACCGCATTGGCCGATTCGAACCTCTCCCAGACTGAACTCGGCAACCTGGGGACCCTGTGTTCCTATGGGCTCACGATTGGCAGCGGCTACGGCTACTGCCCCTGCACGCCAGAAGACTACGACTTCTAGTCTCCGGCTTGAAGGGCGTTAAAGGGTGGGCTGAAATAGCTTCGTTGGGGCATCGACAAACGGCTGGGAGTTTTTCCCGGCCGTTTTCTTTTTCACTTCCAATGCACGATTATGCTAATGATGCGATCATTGGTGTAATCGCTTGCTTATATCGACAACACCGTTTTGCCTCGCTTGCATGGTAGGCCGTTACTCCGTCTATCACACCGAACTGTGATGTAGGTCACTGGACGCGTAACCAAAGCCGAATAGTCTTAGCTCGAATTTCTGAGTCCTTCACTCCTCGTAAGTCGGCCCGCAAGACCACAATCAAGGCAACTCGGAAATTTCCGGGTTTCAGGTGTGGAAGCGTTTTGTTGGAGGCTCCAATGGGCCACCGGTTTGAGTTCGACCCAGTGAACAAAATCTTGCTCATGCGAGTCGAGGGACGGCTCACGGACGAATCGCTGGCAGAGCTTTACCGGACGGCGCTAAAGTGGTGGGCCGCGACCGATGCCAGCGCGGCCATTTCGGACTACTCATCGGTTACGGAGTGGGCTGTGTCCGCCGAACTCATACGCGAACTGGCAAATGAGGAACCGGCCGTGACCGATCCGGCCAAGCGTCCTCGTATTGTCATTGCGCCGACCGCGGTTGGATTTGGTCTATCCCGCATGTTTCAGATCGTGGGAGAGTCTAAACGGCCGCTACTGGAGGTTGTCCGCACCATGGACGAGGCGTTGGCAGCACTCGACATTCAATCCCCACACTTCGAACCCCTAGCGTGAGCGTCGGGTCGGTTGACGCAAACGCTGGCGTGCTTGGATTCGCCAGCGGTACTTGTCGTAACATCCCGGTTACACTCAATGACCGCAACGGTCAAAACATGCAATCTGATTTCAACAATTAGAATTGCTGCGCCCGCCCTTGAGACTCTTCAACATTCGTATGATCGCAATAATTGTGTTCCAATTCCGAGTCGTAGCTGGCACGCCGTACAGTTTGTCGATCTGGCCAAGATAGCCGATCGTCTTCATGTGACGACGGTACACTCCGAATACGAACTGCCCTTCGGACGCAATCACCCGCACCAACCACTCCCCATCTGACGGAAACGTGACTGGAAGCGACGCCCGGACGCCCCCGGCTTTCGACAGGATACTCACGAACCGGACAACATCCGGGGGTGATGGCGGAGTTCCAAACGGGTTCTCCGTCTCCAGTCGCATAAGATCGCGCCCTTCGCACAGCACAATTTCCGCTTCGAACGGCAGCTTGCGAAGCAATGCAGTACGGAATTTTGCTCGGGATCCAGGTTTACGAACAACAAAGGTGCCCGCAGCACCCACGTTCAGGACATCATAGTCGCTCAGTTCTCGCGCGAGGATGCTTGGGCGAAACGTTCTGTGTCCGCCAACATTGACACCCCGGAGGAAGACAACAAGGGCCATACCCGGATTATGAAGAAAAAAGCTAAGGTGTGCTATAGCAGCCAAGCCGAGAAAGACTGGACTCAGGTCTGGGCGGTTCTCCGGGTTGTGGAGGTAACCCGATTAGACTCATTGGCCGGGAACTGTGAGTCTTAGGCTGGCTAAATCAACGCCAGAATTCAGGGCTAGGAACTCATCCCATTCCTCTGTGATCCGCGCCCTTGCATTTTTCCGGCGTTTGGAGCAACGTTTCACGTTGGAAAGGAGTGCTCCGAAATCATGATCAACGTTCTCATCCACCACGAAGTCGCCGACTATACGGCCTGGAAAGCGCTGTTCGATTCCGCTTTCGACTGGCGGCACAAAAACGGCGAGCGCAATTGCCGTATTTTCCGCAGCGCTGGAAACGTCAACGACCTCACTCTTTTCTTTGAATGGGAGAGTCTGGAAAAGGCGCGCGCATTCATAGCTTCCGAGGAACTGAAAACCAGAATGGCGAATGCAGGTGTCAAGGGTGCGCCTCGAGTCGACTTCCTCACTGAGGTGCACAGCGTCCGGCGCAGCGCTGCCGACTGAGCCCGCAGCGCACCTGTTCAGAGAGGCTCGGCATCAGAGAGGCTCGGCATCCATTTCCGGCGATTCGCATCCAAAAGAAGTTGAGCCGGCAACCAGGACCGGAAGTAGATACCTCCGTTTTCGCAATTTCCTCGTCTTCTGGCTTGCCCCCAAATCCGCAGCTTAAGGAGAATTTCATGCCCAAGAAACCAAGCTCCAGCAATCCGCATAAAGCTTCAGCCCAGCCCCGCTTCCACCAGACAGCCCGCGAACTCCAGCCCTTTGGCACCGTGACCAGTGAGATGCCGTTGCAACTGATCGAACCCGTCCGGCTGGAAATGACCGAGCAACTCAATCTACTGTTGGCCGACACTATGACTCTCCGGGATCTCTACAAGAAGTCCCACTGGCAGGTGTCCGGAGCCACTTTCTATCAGCTTCATCTTCTGTTCGATAAGCACTACGGAGAGCAGAACGAGATCGTCGACACGATCGCGGAACGAATCCAGCTTCTGGGCGGAATCAGTATCGCCATGGCACCGGACGTAGCCGAAACGACGCGTATTCCACGCCCGCCCAAGGGACGCGAAGAGGTTCCCGTGCAACTGTCGCGCCTGCTGGACGCGCACGAGATCATCATCACTGCGTGCCGTGAGCTGGCCGAGCGCTCTACCAAGCTGGGCGACGCAGGCACCAACGACCTGGTAGTGAGCGATGTGCTTCGTACTAACGAACTGCAGGCTTGGTTCCTCAGCGAGCACCTGGTAGAGGCGCCGCTGGTCGAAGCCGAGCCGATGCGGGAATCGGCGTAACAGCAAATCGGTTTGCGATGGAATCCACGCGGGCTTCACGGCCCGCGTTTTTCTTGCCGGCGAGTGCCTGGCGAGCTGTGTGGCGAGCTAGTGGCGTGCGGAAAGAATGTGCAGGATCTGCTGCAGTTCATGCCGTAAGTGCGCCACATTCACGGAAGGATTCCCCGGAAACGGAAGCGCGGTCTGACTCTTATCGGGCTTGTTCTCTTCGCGCAATTGCACACGCGCACCCGCGATCGTGAAGCCGTCTTCGTAAAGCAGTCTCTTGATCCGCACCACCGACTCCACATCGCGCTTGCGGTACATGCGCTGGCCGGTGCTGCTTTTTACGGGCTTGAGCTGGGGAAATTCAGTTTCCCAGAAGCGAAGTACGTAGGCGGGCAGACGGCACAAGCCGGCGACTTCGCCGATCCGGAAATAGAGCTTGTCCGGAATAATGATTTCGGCGTTGCGGCCCACTTTCTTCGACACTTTCTTGTGAAGGCTCATGAAGACCGTTTCCCCACTTCCGTATACGCGTTTCTAGCACGAGCCGCGCCGCGGGACAACCCCCAAAAGTACGGATGGGCCGCCGCGAGAGCGTCTTGGTGCCCCGCTGTCCGTTGGGTTCGCCGGTGGCGTGAATGTGAACCCGCCCGGTCACTACAGGCTGCGCAAAAACCTGAGTAGAGGCGGGGCTTGCCCCGTCTTGGCGGCAGGAGACGCGGCAAGCCGCGTCTCTACGGGAAATCAGACGCCCCCAAACGCTCTTCCGCAGCCGCAGATGGAAAAGCCTCCCAAGAGGTGCTTCTCCTGAGAGGCTTGCGGAATTTCTGAACGAGCATCCGTCTGCTTAGTGTTTCTTTTTCTTGGCGGCTTTCTTCTTGGTTGCCATGAAGTGTTTCCTCCGTTTGAACGATTTGTTCTCCCAAGGTTCTCGACAGGGCCCCTTGATGCCCGGGCTACTCAACTTGTGGTATGAGCAGCTGTCCTACCACAAGATATTGCCATTCGTATGTAATTTGTCAACATAAATTTCACTTCGCGGAGCGATTTTGGTGAAACACGTGCCTGGCTTGCCCGGCGGCACTCACGAAAATTTCACCATCCGGCAGAACCTTCCGTCTGCGACCGGTGAAGGCGCGCTGCCTGTGCGATAATTTCAGAAGAAAATTTATGTCAGATCACAAAGTCTTCTGCGCAAAACTGAAACAGGAATTGCCTGGGCTCCCCGAGCCTCCGTTCGACAGCGAGTTGGGGAAAAAGATCTACGAGCAGATCTCGCAACAGGCGTGGGGCCAGTGGGTGGAGCACTGCAAAATGTTGCTGAACGAATATCGCCTGAACCCGGCGCGCAAGCAGGATCAGGAAGTCATCGTGCAGCAGATGGAGCAGTTTTTCTTCGGTGAGGGAGCCGCGCGTCCAGCCGAATACGTTCCTCCAACGCACTGAGCGTACTGCGCCCACCGAAACGAAGACCGGCGCGGGGCAAGCCATCTGCCGCCGTCTGCCGGTTCTGCAAACATGCTGCAGGCTGGTAACTGACAGGTTACCTCTAACCACTCAGCCAGTGCCCAATTCATCATCCCGTAACACTCCCCGGCGAGAATCGAAGACGTGGCGCCGCAGGTATATGACACGCTGATCCTCTCGGATCTGCACCTCGGCGCGGACATGAGCCGCGCCCGCGAGGCGTTGCGCGTGCTCCAGGAAAATCAATATCGCCGCCTCATTCTGCTGGGCGATATTTTTGCCGACCTCAATTTCGGACGCCTGAAAAAAGAGCACTGGAAATTTCTCGGCTTCATCCGCAAGCTCTCCAATCCCAAGCGCAACGTGGAAGTGGTCTGGGTCGAAGGCAATCACGACCACGGCCTGGCCGAAATCATGTCCCATTTGGTGGGCGTCCGCGTGTACCAGGAATATCAATGGGAATATCAGGGCCTGCGCCACATCGCTGTCCATGGTCACCAGTTCGACGGCTTCGTGGTGAGCAATGTCCACGTCAGCTATTACATCGGGACGCTGCTCTACCTGCAACTGCAGAAGTGGGATTCGAAAAACAAAACCCTGACCCGTTTCCTCGACCGGCTCAACACGCGCTGGCTGCGCTTATCGCCAAAGGTCGCCGAAGGCGCCCTGGCCCATGCCCGCCACCATCACGCGGCGCGCATTTTCTGCGGCCACACCCATGCCGCCATGCACCAGCATGAGCACGGCATCGACTATTTCAATTGCGGAAGCTGGATTGACGCGCATCCTGCCTACATCACCGTTGGCGAAGAGGGAGTTCAGATCCATGAATACGTTGAGCGACCCGACGATCTCCATCCCGGCCAAGAACGAAGCGAAGAACGAAGCCCGGCTGCTTCCGAACCTGCCGATTTCGGCGACGAGGTGGGATTCGTCGAAGATGGCGAATACGAGGGTGTAGCTACCTGACGCGGATTCCAGCGACCGGATGGTCTTTTGAAATTTGAAAAAAGTGGTTTGCCACAAACGAGGCACGGTAAATCTTGCGCAAACTAACTATCGTTTTCCACCACGCCGGCGGTGGACATCGCAGCGCGGCTGACGCTCTCAAAGCCACTCTCTCCAGCCGAGAACATCCGTGGGACGTCACTCTCCTCGACTTTCAGGAATTGCTCGATCCCCTCGACCTGCTTCGTCGCGCCACCGGCCTGCGCATTCAGGACACCTACAACCTGATCCTGCGCAAAGGCTGGACGCGCTTCACGCCGCAACTCCTGGTCGTTCTGCAGGGGACGATCCGCGCCTACCATTCTCCAATCGTGAAAGCGCTCCGAGCTTACTGGGCGCAACATCCGGCGGACTTGGTGCTCTCGGTGATTCCGCACTTCAATCGCGCCATCGCCGACAGCCTGCGCCCGGAAGACCCAAGCACGGTGGACACCCACACATTCGCACAGAACGCGAATGTGTGGGGCACCCGGCCTTTTGTCACACTAATAACCGATTTGGCGGATTACCCGCCACATTTCTGGATTGAGCCGGAGTCGGAATACATCATAGCGGGCACGGACCGAGCCCGGCAGCAAGCCTTGACCATGGGCCACCCCGCAACCATATGTTCCAAACATCGGGAATGATCCTGAAGCCAAGGTTCTACGAAAAGACTACCGTCGATCGCGTCTCGGAAAGGAAGCGGCTCGGCCTGGAACCCGATTGTCCGACGGGCATTGTCTTGTTCGGAGGCCATGGCTCCCAGGTGATGGTCGACATCACCCGGAAACTCAACGAAGCCGGCAGCGGCGTCCAGTTAATCCTGATGTGCGGGCACAACCAGAAGCTCGCCGCTGAGCTCAAGAAGCTGCCGACCAGGAAGCCCATCGCCGTCGTCGGATTTGCTCAGAATGTCGAGTACTACATGGCCTTGGCCGACTTCTTCATTGGGAAACCAGGCCCGGGCTCGATCAGCGAGGCGCTGCAGTTCCACCTGCCCGTCATCGTGGAGTGCAATTCCAGGACGCTGCCGCAAGAGCGCTACAACGC
>CAVRYC010000013.1:0-60448 GCA_963725245.1 uncultured Acidobacteriaceae bacterium
TCAGCCCGGGTTCGCACTCCCTATTCATTATTTATTCATTCGCGCGAAATCAGATAATTCGGATCGTAAGCCGGCCAAGAAGGTAAGGAACATAGAGCTCCCGGGCGCACTCCGGAATGTCGCGTCCAGCAACTCCCGACGACCGTCGTCGCCGCCCAAGGAGCGACAGTAACGCGCTTCCCACCAGCAGTCCTGAAACAAGCGAATTTTTCTTCATGCGACCCCCGGCTCGGCGAATTCCGTCGACTAAATGCCGGCACTCTGATGCGCGTCAGGCTCCGAGCGATAACCGATGACCGAAATTTCCCGGCTACAGGGCCCCTCTGGGGGCATCGCCCCGACCTTCTGCACCGTCCGCTCCGACTCCGCCAACTCATTTCTTTTCATGCGCATCACATACAGAGCTGGCGAGAGGTGGTTCCTCAAGCCAAATGCATTTCGCTCGACGGCTGAAGGCGGGCGCTATTCTTGGATTGAGGTCAACCGACTCCCCATGCGTTTGTCAGTATTCTTTTCTTTAGTATTCAGCGCGGTGGCCAGTGTAGCCCAAGTCGCATCGACGGGCGCGCAAGCTTTGTATGAGGGGCAAACCGTTACCGCCGTCGACCTGATTGCAAATCCGCATCGTGACGTCGAACCTCTGCGGGCTTCTGTCGCTCAACAACCCGGACAACCGTATTCCCAGGAGAAGGTTGAAGTCAGCATTTCCGCGCTTCAAGAAAAAGGTGCCTTCGCAAAAGTCACCGTCAATGTCATTCCAGACGTTTCCGGATTGCGCCTCAATTTCCTTCTCGAGCCCGCCTATCACCTCGGCCTGATCGATTTTCAGGGCGTTACGAAAACCTTTTCTTACACTCGCCTGCTGCAAACCGTCAATCTGCTGGACGAAGATCCCTACGACGCAGCGCGTCTTCCACCGGCCAGAGCTGCGTTATTGCAATTCCTTAAACACAATGGATACTTCCAGGCCAAGGTGGACGTTGCATCGCACATCGACGATGCCCACCAGTTGGTGAATATCACTTTTTCAGTGGCCATGGGAAAACAGGCCCGCATCGGAAGCGTTACATTGCAAGGGGTCGCTGACTCCGAGCAATTTTCGTTGCTCCACTCCACCCGTTCGCTCCGCGCCAGATTCACCGGCGGTTTGCTTAAGCCAGGAAAACCCTACAGTCCAGGGCGGATCGAAGCTGCCACCAAACTGATCAAGAGGTCTCTGGTGCGACAACACCGGATCGCCAGCAAGGTCCACGAGACGCCTCCGCAATACTATGCGGAAACGAACCGGGTGGATGTGTCTTTCAAAGTTGAAGTCGGTCCCGTGGTGATGATTCGCACTACCGGCGCGCGATTTTCTGCTATCCCGTTCATGTCGGGGCGGGAAATGAAGAAACTCATTCCCATTTACTCCGAAGGCACAATCGATGCTGACCTGGTCCAGGAAGGGCAGAAAAATCTCGTGGACTACTTCCAGAAGAAAGGTTTCTACGACGTCAAGGTAACCACGGATTTCGAGCAGCAACCAGATCAAGTTTCGCTCGTATACAAAATCGATCGCGGGAAAAAGTACAAGGTAGGCCGCATAGCCTTCCGTGGCAACGACAACGATCGGATGCCTGCAAAAACCTTGTTGCCCCAGCTCGCGATAAAACCATCTCACATCTGGACGCACGGCAGCATCAGCCAGAAGCTGCTGCGGCAGAGTGTGGATAATCTGCAGGCTTTCTATCGCGACCAAAGGTTATGAGGACGTAAAAATCACTCCCCTGGTCGCCGAGCATGACCCCAAAATCGACGTTACTTTTGAAATCACCGAAGGCCAGCAGACGCTGGTGGATGGCGTTCAAATAACCGGGAACCACAACCTGCCACAAAACCAATTGGCGGCTCCGAAAGGTTTTGAACTGAAAGCAGGTGCACCCTTCTCGACGCGTGAACTCGCCGATGACCGCAACCGCATTTCAGCTACCTATTTCGAGCGCGGATATCTCAATGCCGAGGTAAAGGCAACCGTGACTCGCCATTCCGGCGACCCTCACCACGTTGACGTTATCTATGTCATAAGCGAGCACCAGATGGTGCGCCTAAGCAACATCGTCTACCTGGGACAAGAACACACCCAGCTGTCGCTGATCAAGAAAACGGCGAAACTCCATCCCGAATCTCCCATGCGAAGAGGTGAGTTGCTCGCGGCCGAAAGCCGCCTTTATGACTTGAACGTCTTCGATTGGTCCAGCGTAGGCCCGAGAAAGCCCATCACCGATCAGCCTGACGAAGACGCGCTAGTCAAAGTGCATGAAGCGAAGCGCAACGAGATCACTTACGGATTTGGATTCGAGGTCTCCCATCGCGGCGGCAACATTCCCGCCGGAACCGTCGCTGTTTCCGGCCTTCCATCCGTTGGTCTGGGCAGCAACCGGATCGCACCCAGCCAAGCACTTTACGCCAGCCCGCTCGGCTCCGTCGAATTCACCCGCCGAAATATGCGCGGCATGGCGGAGACCGCGAGCGTCTCTATCTTGCTCTCGCGCCTTGACCAGCGAGCGCTCACCACCTACCTGCAGCCGCACTTCTTCGGTTCCTCATGGAGTTCCCTGAGCAGTTTTTCCGTTGAGCGCACCACCGAAAATCCACTCTTCGCGGCCGACCTGGGAGATCTGTCATTCCAGGTAGAAAAGCTTCTCAGTCGCAAGACGCACACACGCCTCCAGTTGCGCTACGATTTCAACAAGACCGTGCTCTCGCACTTGCTAGTGCCGGAGCTCGTGCTGCCCCAGGATCGTAATATCTACCTCTCCACCTTCTCGGGCACCCTGATTCGCGACCGTAGAGATAAGCCCCTGGACGCGCATCGCGGTGTTTTCGCAACCCTCGACCTGAGAATCTCGCCGGCCGCTCTTGGCTCCAGCGCCACTTTTGCCAAGCTCTTCGGCCAATATGCCTTCTACAAACCGGTCCATTCCTGGGTGTTGGCCAACAGCGTTCGGTTGGGCTTGGCCAAAGCCTTCGACGGAAGCTTTGTTCCCACCAGCCAACTTTATTTCTCTGGAGGCGGTACCTCTCTCCGCGGCTTTCCCATCGATCAAGCTGGACCGCAACGCCTCGTCCCATTCTGCAACGTCCTGAAGAATCAGACGGGATGCGTCAACGTGACCCTGCCCGTAGGCGGGAGGCAGTTATTCATCCTCAACTCCGAAATGCGTTTTCCGCTTCGGACCATGAAGAACTTGGGAGGAGTCGTCTTTTACGACGGTGGTAATGTTTATAGCGCCGTTAACTTCAACAATTTTGTAAACAACTACACCAACACGGTCGGAGTCGGCCTGCGCTATGCCACGCCCGTCGGCCCCATTCGTTTCGATATCGGGCGCAATTTGAATCCCGTAGCCGGGATTAGCGCGACACAGTACTTCATCACTTTAGGTCAGGCGTTTTAATATGCGATGGCGGCGGATCATTGGCTGGACGTTGGCGTTTCTCGGCGCATTGCTCTTGGCCGCGGCCATGGGCGGATATTTGCTCCTCAAGAGCGCAAGCTTTCAGAGGCTCGCTATCCGCACCATCATAGAGGACGCCAATCAGGCAACTGGCGGACGTGCGGAGATTGGTAATTTCGACTTCCAGGCGTCCACGCTCACTGCCCATCTTTACAACATCACGATTCACGGCACTGAACCGCCCGCCCAGCCCCCACTCCTGCAGATCGACAAACTCACGGTTGGAATAAAAATTGTATCGCTCCTTCGCCGCCAGATTACTTTGAGCGAATTGGACATTGAACACCCGGTTGCCCGCGTTCGGGTCGACCGCGATGGCAAGAGCAACATTCCGCAAGCGCCAAGCAATGCCAGCGGCAGCCACACCGATGTTTTCGATCTCGCCGCCAGACATGTGCTTTTAACCAACGGCGAAATCAGCTACAACGACCAAACGGAAGCCCTCGAAGCCGAGTTGTACGGACTGCGGACAGAAATAAACTTCGATGCCCTCGCGACCCGCTACCGCGGATCGATTTCATACGACCACGGCCGCCTTCGCTACGCCGATCGCCGTCCCTTCCAACACGGTTTGGATGCTAAGTTCACCGCGACTCCCTCTCAGTTTTCCCTGCAGTCAGCGGTCCTGAAGGTAGGCTCCTCCGCAATATCGCTGCACGCGGAGCTGACAAATTACAGCAACCCAACCGTAAAAGGCGCCTACGATCTACGCATCCATACTCAGGATTTTGCGTCGTTCTCACACCCCATCACGCCAGCCGGGGATGTGTCCCTGTCCGGCACCATCCAATATCACAGCTCGAATCACGACCCGCTCCTGCGCTGCATTTCGATTGATGGCCAACTGGCTAGCGACCAGCTCGCGATTTTGTCGTCCGAAGGCCGCCTCGATGTTCGTAAGCTTCACGGACGATATCAACTGGCGGATGGCACGCTACAGGCACATGATGTCGCCTTCGAAGCGCTGGGTGGAAACGTATCCTCCGATATCAGCGTTCAGCACCTCGATACCAACGTTCTGGCTCGCGTTCGAACCGCTGTAAAGGGAATTTCGTTGCAGACCGCACAACAGGCTATGCGCGGCCTCGAGCTGCAACATGTAAATCTAGTGGGCAGAATCGACGGCACCCTCGATGCTTCGTGGACCGGCAGCGTCCGCAACCTCCGTGCTCGCACCGATTTGAGTTTCAGCGCACCTCGAACCAGCGGCGCTCAGCAATCCTCGAGTGCTATTCCAGTTGAGGGAGCCATTCACGCCTACTACGACGGGCCGCAAAATAGCATTAGTTTCCGCCAAACTGCCCTGCGCATCTCTTCGGCCACAGTTGCCGTCCAGGGAACGGTCAGCCAGCACTCGACCTTGCAGATTCAAGGCACTGCCAACGATTTGCATCAGCTTGCAACTTTGGTATCAGCGCTGCGCGGCGCTCCGTCTCCACCCGAGATCGCTGGTTCGGCCTCCGTAACCGCCGTCGTCCAGGGCTCTATGCAACGGCCTCTGTTGACAGGCCAGTTCAAGGCAGAGAATCTGCGGGTCGAAGGCAGTCAGTGGAACACCGCGACCTTAAACTTCCGCGCCAGTCCCTCTGAGATTGCGCTGCAGAATGCGACCCTCGTGAATGCCCATCAGGGCAAAGCGTCGTTGACCGCCAGCGTAGGATTGCGCAACTGGTCCTATCTTCCGTCCAGTCCGGTCACCGCCACCTTGTCGGTTCAACGCTTGGCTGTCGCCGATTTGCAGCGTTTGGCGAATGTGCATTATCCGGTTTCAGGCGATCTCTCCGCTGACATCTCCTTTCGCGGTTCCGAAATCAGCCCGGCCGGAAACGGCACCGCCAGAATCGACAATGCGCGCGCTTATGGCGAATCGGTCCAGCATCTCGCGGCGAAATTTCAAGCCGATAAAAACTCGCTAAGCTCGACGCTCGACGTCAGCGTGCCCGCAGGTTCGGCCAACGCCACCGTCTCTTATGCGCCGAAAACCAAGGCTTACACCGTACACCTGAATGCGCCATCCGTCGTCTTACAGAAACTGCAGATCGTGCAGGCGAAAAATCTTGGCTTAGCGGGAACGCTGACGCTGTCCGCAAATGGAGAGGGAACCCTATACAACCCGCAATTGACCGCATCGATTGCCGTGCCTCAGTTGCAGCTGCGGGATAAATCTATTTCGCAAATAAAAGGAGACCTTCGTGTAAACAACCAGCGAGCCGAACTGGTCTTTGATTCCCAGATCGCGCAGGCTTCAATCCATTCCCGCGGCGTGGTGAATCTTAACGGCGATTACTACACCGAGGCCTCAATCGACACCACCAGCCTGCCACTCAATCCGCTGCTGGCAATGTACGTATCCAACTTACCTCAAGGCTTTAAGGGTGAAACCGAACTGCACGCCACATTGAAGGGTCCGCTGAAAGACAAATCTAAAATCGAGGCGCACCTGACGATTCCCACCCTAAGAGCCAGTTATCAAACGTCAGAGAATCAGTCGTCAGAGAATCAAGCGTCGGAGAATCAAACGCTCGAAATCGCTGCTGCAAGCCCGATTCGGGCCGACTATTCTCATGCCGTGATAACCCTCCAGCCCGCCGAAATTCGCGGCACCGGCACATCTCTGCGCTTGCAAGGCAGTCTTCCGCTCGATGGAAACTCAACTCCCAACCTCACCGCCAAAGGCTCCGTGGATTTTCGCATTGTTCGCATCGTCGAACCCGATGTGCAGAGCTCCGGAATTCTTGCGCTCGATATTCATGCTTCCGGAACCGCAAAGAACCTGGCCGTCCAGGGCCAGGTGCATCTTCAGAACGTAGCCTTATCCACGCCCACAGCCCCACTCAGCGTCCAGAAACTGAACGGCACCCTCGACATCGGAAATGGCGCGGTGCGACTCTCTAACGTTGCCGGCGAGGTCGGAGGCGGCCAAATCTCTTTAGGAGGTACGGTTTCTTACCAGCCTAACCTCCAGTTCAACCTCACAATGCAAAGTAAATCGGTCCGCTTGCTTTATCCTGACGGGCTGCGGACCGTCCTCGATGGCAACCTGGTTTTAAGCGGGACGAAAGATGCATCGACCCTTAACGGTCGCGTGCTCATCGACAGCCTCTCGTTTACCCCTGATTTTGACCTGGTTAAATTCAGCAATCAGTTCAGCGGCACCACCGTGCCTGCCGAACCCGGCTTAGCCGATAACATCAAACTGGCTGTCGGCGTCCAGTCCAAGGGCAACCTCAACGCGAATAGCTCTAAGATTAGCTTGGAAGGGCAAATGAACCTGCAGGTGATTGGCACGGCCGCGAACCCCGTAATCATTGGTCGCACCGATCTCACCTCTGGAGAGCTTTTCTACCGCAATGTCCGCTATCAACTCCAGCGCGGCATCGTCACTTTCGACAATCCCAACGAAACCGAGCCCGTGATGAATGTCTCCGCCACCACCACCATCCAACAGTACAACCTGACGCTCTCGGTGCGGGGAACGTTCGACAAGTTAACGACCTCTTACACGTCCGATCCGCCCCTGGCCACGGCCGACATTATTAATCTGATTGCCCAGGGCCATACTACGCAAGAACAAAATGCCGCCAGCCAGAGCACCGATTCGATCATTGCCTCCCAGGTGACCAGTCAGGTTACCAGCAGCATTCAGCAGCTTGCAGGCATTTCCAGCCTGCAAATTGACCCATTGCTCGGCGGAAATAATCAGAATCCCTCCGCCCGCGTAGCCATTCAACAGCGCGTAACTAAGAATTTTTTGTTCACTTTTTCCACCGACCTCTCTCAGCCCGGGACAGAAGTGGTGCAAGGCGACTACCAACTCAATAAGCGCTGGTCGGTAAGCCTCACGCGTAACGAAGTAGGAGGAGTCTCAGTGGATGGCAAGTATCACACCAAATTCTGAAAATCAGGTTTTGCTAGCCGCCTTATTCTTTCTATGCAGCCCGGTCATCACTCCGCGCATTGGCAGGCCCGTAGCCCCGCAGCAATTCGTCGTGCCTCGCCTTGGCCAACTCGGCATTGAGTTCTCCTCCGGCCAGAAAGATAAAATATGCCCAATAAAGCCAGGTCATGAGCGCCATTACCCCACCCAAGGTTCCGTAAAGTCGGTTGTAGTTCTCAAAGTACCGGAAGTAGATGCCAAGCAGGTATGACAGCCCCATCCAGCAGGCGACGGAAAGAATAGCCCCAGGCAGAGTGGACAGAAACCGTTGTCTCACGCGGGGAGCAAGGAAATAAATTGTCTGCACCGCAAACACCGCAAAACCCACAGCGATCATCCAGCGGATGAACGGCCAGAGCAAGACAAAAACTCCGGACAGAGAAATTTGACCCGCCAGCCACGCGCCCGCCTCTTGCCCCACCACCAGCACGGCGATTGCGCACATCAGCAAGAAGCCGCTGATGAACGCCAGGCCCACGGCCAGAAGCCGTGTCTTCCACAGTGGGCGAGGGTCGGTACACGTCATAAGCAGTGTCCAGCGCGTCGATCATCTCGTCGAACGCGGATGACACAACCCAAAGCGTCCCCAAGGTTCCGAATGACAGCCATGCCCGCAGATTTGTGCCCATCGCCCCAGCGAGGACTGAGTACACCATCGGCATAGTGCCTGCCGGCACCACTCGTGCCATCGCCACCAGCGCATCCGCGAAGAAGTCGGGAACTGGTATGTATGCCATTACGGCAGAGAGCAAGATCAGTGCTGGGAATATACAGAGGATAGAGTAGTAGGAAAGCGCCGCCGCGGCCTGGAAAGTCTGGTTCTTCAGCGCATCGTGAAAAGCGCGTCCAACCGCATGTTTACCGTCGGCAAACGTCACTCGTATAAGATGCAATTTTCAAAAAAACAACCACAAGACTGCGATCGCCGGATCACATCAAAAGGGGGCCCCCGAGGTTAAGAGGGCGCACGGATTCCAAAAAGTCACGCTGCTGATTGGCGTCATCCGCCATGGACCTTTTCCACTGCCTGAACCAAATCCTGAACCAAGTCCCCAACAATCGGTGCTCCTAGAATGTACATCCACAGCACAAGCGCGAAGATAAGAAAGGCAACCGCCGCCACGAAGGCAACAGGCCCGACCCGATCGGGCGGTAATTTGCGTCTGCGTCTCATTCGCCAACCGCCTGCAGGTGTATGAAGATGTGGCACGCTTCCCATCAAGCCGCCTCCCCTGCTGGAGATTCAGCATTCACCGTGCTGGGCTTGCCATGTGCTGGCCGGTGAATCGCCTGTCCCGGATTAGGCCTCTTCTTTGCCGGCAAGTCGGGAAGCTCAACCGCCCTGTGCGTCTGTGCCGATTCATAAATTGCGCGGACGATTCGAACATCCGCCAGGCCTTCCCATCCCGATGGTTCCGGTTCCTTGTCGCGTAGAACACAGTCGGAGAAATAAATCACCTCCGCGGCAAATTGGTCGCGCTTGCCAAAGCTCATGGTGCGCGTTTTGTCGCCAATTTTTAGCTGCTGTTTTAGCCCCATCGAATAGTCGTACGCCGGCTCCGCCGTAAGCACGCCCTTGGTTCCGATCAAGCTGTAACGGCTGACATCGGCAGCCCCAAAGCTGCACGTAAATGTGGCCAGCCTCTCCTCGGGAAAACGCATCACCACCGACGTCATTTCGTCGATCCGCGCGAATCGCTTCTCGCGGTCATTGGCGCTGAAGGCCATCACCGAAGTCGGTTCAGCCCGGAACAGGTAGCGAGCCGCATTAATGCAATAGACCCCCATGTCGTAGACCGGTCCGCCGCCTCTTTCCACCGGTTCAGTCACGCGAATGTTGTCTGCAACCACTTGCTGCGTGAACGCGGAATCGAAGATTCTCAATTTGCCCAATTTGCCGCTTTGTGCGAGTTGGATCGCATCGAGATTCGCTTTTTCAAAGTGCAGCCGGTAGGCAATCATCAACTTGACGTGGTTCGTCTCCGCAGCGTCGATCATCCCCTCGCAGTCTTCCTCAGTCACCGCCATGGGCTTCTCACAGAGCACGTGAACCCCGGCCTCGGCTGCAGCGACTGCATAATCGCGATGCATATGATTAGGCAGCACGATGTAAACCGCGTCGACTACTTCAAGAGCCCGGGAATACTCCTCGTACGAGTACACGTGCTCAAGCCCATATTTCCTGCCGAGTTTCCTGCGTTTTGTGGGATCGCCCGATACGATTGCAACCAGTTCAGAATTAGGCGCCCTCGCAAACGCCGGCAGCACCGCAACTTGTGCCAGGTGTCCCAGCCCCACCACGGCGTATCGAATCTTTTTCGCCGATTTCTTTTTCCCTTTGCGGTTCACGTTCCTCTCCAAATTGGCAGTGTTTTCGATGACTTTCACCCAAGAAGAGTTGTCGTCCGGCAGCAAGTTTCATCTCGCCGCAGCCATCCCCGCTATTCCCGGCACTCGACCTTGGGTTCGAGGAGGCTGCCGATTTTTTCCAGGTCACGAACAAATGCCTGCATCTGTTCGCGCCTCGAGTCATCATCGGCGGCTCGTAGAATCGATGATGGATGCACCGTGGCGACTACCTGCGGAGCCAACTGGGATTGGACCAACTGCCCTCGTTGACGGTTCACACTGAAATCCTTTCCCAGAAGAGACTGGGCAGCAGTCGCCCCCAGGCAGACCAGAACCTGCGGCTTCACCAAATCAAGCTCGGCATCGAGCCAGGGCCGGCAAGCGTTTATTTCGGACGAGCGAGGCTTCTTGTGAATCCGCCGTTTCCCGCGTTCTGCCGGAGCCCATTTGAAATGCTTGACCACGTTCGTGACGTAAACATCGTCTCGATCGATGCCTGCCGCCAAGAGTGCCTGATCCAATAACTTCCCTGCCGGCCCCACAAAGGGACGGCCCGCCAGGTCTTCGCGATCTCCGGGTTGCTCGCCTACAAACATGATCGTCGCTTTGCGCGGCCCTTCTCCAAAGACGGTTTGCGTGGCGTTCTTCCAAAGATCGCAGGCTTTGCACCCGCGGGCCGCAAGTCGCAACCGGGTAAGCGAAGTTCTATCTGCCGCCACGAACGGCAGCGGAGGGCTGTCGTGGTTGCCGGCGTTGTCCTTATCGTTGTCCCTGTCCTTGGCTTTGCGCGAACTCGCCATAAGAGTTCTAGCCCCAGGGTGCTAGACCAATTCGCGAACCTTGTCCGAGAGAGCGGTGAGCGCGATCTTCTTGCGATTCGGCTCGCCACGGGCCAGAGACTCGGCAAACTTCATTGCCTGGTCAGCCGTCACTTTGGCCGGCAACGGAGGTTCGAGCGGATCGACAACCGCTTGCAGTACGAGCTGGGCCGGGCGTGTTCAGGAACTCTTCGACGATGCGCCCGCAGTCCGCCGGATCCTCCGCAGTGAAACCTGCGCCACCACAAGCGTGCGCCACCGCGGCAAAATCGATGGGTTGCAGTTCGACCGCATATTCCGGATTCCCCAGAAAAACCATCTGCTCCCATTTGATCTGTCCCAGTGTATTGTTTTTCACCACGACGATCTTCACCGGCAATTGATACTTGACGGCGGTAGCGAATTCAGCCATCAGCATGGAAAACCCACCGTCCCCCACAAATCCCACGCACTGCCGGCCGGGGTGAGCGATCTGTGCGGCGATGGTGTATGGCAGGCCATTCGCCATGGTCGCCAGGTTGCCGGAAACGCTGTGCATCTGGCCGCGTCTAACGGGTATGTGCCTGGCCCACCAGGTAGCAATAGTGCCGCTATCGCACGATACAATCGCATCCTCGCGTAGCCGTTGGCCCAGTTCGTGCGCAATCACTTGCGGCTTCATCGGAACATCACGCCGCCCAGCGCGTTCTTCCATGATCTTCCGCCATTCTTCCATTCCTTTTTGTGCCGTTTCGAGAAAGCCGCGGTTCTCTTTGCGCTCGAGCCTGGACAGAAGTTCCCGCAGCACCCGGCGGCTGTCCCCAACCAGCCCCACCTCTACCGGATAGCGCAGCCCTATGCGCTTGGGATCCAACTCGATCTGCACGCCTTTGGCGTCTCCCGGTTTCGGGAGAAATTCGAGATAAGGGAACGAAGTGCCCACCATCAACAACGTGTCGCACTTCTCCATTGCTTCTTGCGAAGGCGTGGTTCCGAGCAGACCGATAGTTCCCGTCGTCAATGGGCTGTCGTCGGGAACCGCGCCCTTTCCCAGCAGCGCTTTCACAATGGGTGCGCCCAGCCTCTCAGCCGCTTGCTCCAGCTCCGCCGTAGCGTTAAGCGCGCCACGGCCCGCGAGGATCGTCACCTTTTTCCCCGCATTAAGAATTTCCGCCGCTCGGTCGAGATCGTCCGCGTTCGCCAGCATGGCGCCGTCCGCCTCCGCCCGCGAGGTGTGATGAGGAATGTTTCGTTTCGATCGTTGCCGGTTCTTCACTTCCATCTCCTGGAAGTCAACCGGAAACGTCACATGGCTCACCGTCCGATAGGCAAGCGCGGTCCGAACCGCAAGATCAACCACGTTCTCTACGTGCGTTGGTCCCATAATCCGCTCGTTAAAAACCGCCACATCGATGTACAAGCGATCGAGAGCCACATCCTGCTGCGTGTAAGTGCCGATCAGATCGTGGAATTGCAGGCCCGTCAACGCCAGCACCGGCTGGCCATCCATCTTCGCGTCGTAAAGCCCATTCAGCATATGGATTCCACCCGGTCCCGATGTCGCCAGGCAAACCCCCAATTTACCGGTGAATTTAGCGTAGCCGCAGGCCATGAACGCGGCCGCTTCTTCGTGCCTGACCTGTACGAAGCGTATCTTCTCCTGACGAGTGCGAAGAGCTTCCATGATGCCGTTGATGCCATCTCCCGGCAGTCCAAAGATGACCTCGACGCCCCAATCCATCAATGTTTCGACCAGAACATCTGCAGCAGTCATTCAGTCACTCCCATCCAAAACTGTGTCCATTTTCAAAACAAAGAACCAATGCTCTAAGGCGTGCGCAAAGCAACGCCTCGCAAGGTGCAGCAGGATGCAGCGAACCTCTGGTTTCGTATCAGGGGTATCGCTTTAGCGATACCGTAAGCCTTCGAAATCAGACGCCCCTTCAGGGGCCGGGCATCGAGAATCGTTTCGCAGCTCGCTAGCGATCCATTGCTATCCGCCTCCTCGTAAGGCAACGCCGATCGACTCCGCTTTCCCTACGCCGCTTTTTTCTTCGGCACTTTCGCGCCCTTCTCCCGCGCTTCCGAGAGTCCGATAGCAATCGCTTGCTTCCGGCTCTTTACGACGCCGTCTTTCCCGCCCTTGCCCGAGCGAAGCGTGCCTTTTTTCTTGCGGCGCATGGCGCTCGCGACCCTTTTGCCCGCGGCCTGACCGTACTTGCGACCTGATTTCGTCGAACTCGAACTCTTCTTATTCGGCATGAAATTCTCCCCCAGCTTAGAGGGGCAACCGAGATGAAAGGTTGGATTAATCGGGGCGGCCGCGACGAGCAATTTTCGTCGGACGAGGGCGTCTCAGTGTTGCCAGCGGCGAGATGTGCAAAGACAGGGCTGGGATATCAGTCAAGAGAGCGGAAAGAAACTGATCAAAATGGACTTCCTCAGATATCGGCACGTTTCCACAATTTTGCAGCTGGCAGCCCTCCCGGGCAAGTGGCAATGGCACGGCGGCTCTCGATCGGATTATTCCCGGTTAGGGTGCAGGGACTATGCCCGTGGGCGTTAGAGGAGATCAGTGAACGCCAGACCTACCGCATCGGCTCGCTACACGGCGGCCTGAAGCGGTTCAATATCCGTTGAATGGACTTCCTTTGGAATTGGAATACTCACGAAGATGCGGGTACCGGAGCTACTCGATTCGATATTTAGTTCGCCATGGAATTGCCGTAGACGCTCTCGCATTCCACTGATCCCCACACCTGAGCCCTGAGACTGAATTTCCGCCAAGCGTTCCGGCGATATGCCTTTTCCCTGATCCCGAACTTCTAGGCAAACAGATTCTCCTTCGCGAGCTACTCGGATGGTAGCGGTCTTGCTTCCAGAGTGACGGTGGATGTTTGTCAAGCACTCCTGTATCAGCCGGAAGATAACTAGTTCCATGTCTTTCGGCAGTCTTCCAAAATCGTCGGCGATGCTCAGATTAATGGCTAGGTCGCTGCGTTCGACAACGCCGTCTACATACAAGTTTAGGGCGGATGAAAGCCCACTCTCGTCCAACAGCGGTGGATGCAGGAGGTAGGAAGTTGTGCGAATCTCGCGATGCAGTTGTTGAACCAATTCTTGAATCTTCTCTCCCTCTTTTGCGAGTTGCGGGGCAGCGCGTTCTGTGTCATGAACCAGTTGCGCAAGGTCCATGCCAATCACCGTCAATGTTTGACCAGCAGTGTCATGCAATTCGCGGGCGATATGCCGCCGCTCTTCATCCTGCGTCCGCATCAAACGCCACGAAAGGTTTCGAACCTGCTCGGACTGCCTCAGGACGTGGGCATTTCTATCCTCTAGTTCGTTTGTCCGGGCACGCACTTCGGCGTCGAGCGTTTCCGATAACCTTCGGAGTCGCTCCTCGCTCAGCCGCAAGGCTTCATCGCTGCGCTTACGATCAATAGCAAATGCTAACTGGTGGGCAATGGTGAGGCTGACTGCGAGTTCATCCGCAATGAAAGTGTGTGGCGCGTTGAAATACGTCATAAATTTGCCGATAAGCTTGTCCTTCGAGACGAGAGGAATGAAAGCCAGTGCGCCGATGCCCTCACTCTTCACACTCGCCTTGAGGGATTCACCGATGTTCGCAGAATCGATGTCGCTGATACAAACGGGCTGGGGATTCGTTTCATCGGGGCTCCATGCTGAATGCCCTTCGACCGCCGCACGATAACGGTCGGACAACTCACGCCAACTCACAAAACGCATTAGACCAGCGTCGTCACAAAGCAGAATGGCTGCACGGTCGCACTGTAGCGCGGACGAGATCGCATCTAAAGCTGCTCGGTAGACTTCTTCGACGGACGCCGCACGATGTAACTCGTCGGCAAGATGAAAGAGAGCCGTTTGCTGCCGTGCTCCAGTTGCCAAGGCTCTTTCGTCGCGTTTCCTGCTAGTGATGTCCCGCGCAACCTTTGAAGCCCCAACCACACGGCCTGCCGCGTCCCTCACCGGCGAAATCGTCAGCGAAATCTCCATCTGCATGCCAGCCTTGCATTGACGAATAGTTTCGAAATGATCGATCCGCTGCCCTTGCCTAAGCCGAGAAAGAATATCTACCTCTTCATTGCGGCGATCAGCGGGGATGATGAGCGTGATGTGCTGGCCGATGGCTTCTTCAGCCGTATAGCCGAACAACCGCTCGGCACTTCTATTCCAACTGGTGATGATGCCATTGAGGTCTTTCGAAATGATGGCGTCATCCGAGGACTCAACAATGGCAGCCAGCCTAAACTTCGTCTGATCCGCCTCCCGGCGCTCCGTGATGTCCTCCACCACCGTGATGAAACACTTGAGTTCGTGATCTTTGTCACGGATTGATGAAACCCTGACACTAACCCAGACCACCGATCCATCTTTGCGGATGTAGCGTTTTTCGGTCGAATAGGTATCAGACAGTCCAGTTCTCATCTTCTCGGCTTGCGCAAGATCGGCCGCAAGATCATCCGGGTGAGTAATGTCCTGAAACCTCAGCTTCAGCAGTTCGTCTTGGCTGTAACCGACGATCTTGCAGAGCTTGTCGTTGACCCGCAACCAGCGACCGTCCGGGCTCGCATGGGCAACCCCCAATTCCGCCAATTCAAAGGTTGATCGATAGAGTTCCTCGCTCTCGCGAAGAGCCTGCTCCAGAGTCACACTGCGCAGCAAAATCTCGTGCGCATCCGTATGTCCAGATTCATCGGCGATTTCGGTGATTGCCCGATCAAAAAAGGTCTCGTGCCGACTGACTTTATCCAAAGCGGTGAGCAGGTCTTTGGCCATCGAGGACTTGACCACATATCCCCGAGCGCCAGCCTTAAAAGCCTCCCGAACCATGGCGGGAGCGTTGTGCTGACTCAGCATGAGCACTTCTGAATCAGGGAGCACACTGCGGATTTCTCGGGTGGCCTCTAGCCCATTCCGGTTGGGCATGCTGACATCCATAACGATGACATCGGGCTTCAACTGGCGCGCTTTTTCTAGCGCATCCCGTCCGTCAACGGCTTCGCCGCACACGTCGTAATTTGATTGGCTGAGGAGGGATCGCACGCCTCGGCGCACGACTTCATGGTCATCGACTACTAGCACCCGCATGATCAAGCCTCACATAGCTAACCCCTTACCAACCAAGGAGGTGTTCGAATCGAGCAGTAAAACATGATCATGATAATGATTCAGCCCAAGCCCATGAATACAGGAGATACTGTATGCGGACGCAGAAATCTGGCACGCAAAATGCAATCGTAATGTGCTCAGACAGACTCCGGAACGTCGGAGGTGAGTCCGACAGTTCCCGGGCGGCATATTCGCTGGCGTGTCAATGCGTGTTCGTGCAGTAGGTGACGATCTCAGCATCCTTGTTGGGCAACAATTGTGGAGCGAGTTCTTTGATTTGTTCTGGAGGAATGTTCAACGCTCCGGGAATGTGGGCTTCGCGGTAGCGTTCAGGTGCGAGGGTCTCGACTACCGTGATTCCTTGCTTCCTTCCTGTCGAGGGAAACGCCAGTTCGCCCTTGGCGCGCCACTCGCCTCTCCACGCGTCCATCCGATTCGGACTGATCTGATACAGGCGAGCTACCTCGGCCATACTCTTGCCGGCACGGATGTATGGATTAACAAGTCGACCTCGCGCATCACGGCGACCTTCAGTTCGCGGGAATATTCTTGTCGGGGCATCAGCATCGCTCTCTCCATTTACTGTAGTGGGCCCCTTAATTCCGTGTCTCACTTTTGGAGTGCACTCCAAAAGTACGCCATCCCCCGACAAACTACTCATGGGCCTACGAAATGCTGGTCGAAGTTAGACGGAAATGTACTGCGGCTCGGATCGGAGCCGAAGAGTGACCAAGCGGTGGGTGAATGGCTCGACATGGGTGGCAATCGGTGGGCTATGGCGTCAAGTGGCGAATGGGTACGAGTTGAGAAGTTGAGACGGTCTGACCTCCGGACAATGCCGACCTAAGCGCCCGGATCAATTCCTTGGTTCACGACGACGAAGCCTGCTCCGCGCCCGTGGAGCTTGCCCAGATTCAGGATCGTCTCTTTTGATAGATTAAGCCCAATCACGATTTCAGTGCGGCCTACGGAATGTCCATTAACGCCCCAACCTCTGTGGTGTATGAGTGTCTCTTGCGTTCGGATTTCAGTGAACTCTGGCCGGTGCGCTTCCTGATGAGCATCAGAAGCGGAAGATGGCTGCCACAGCAATCATAGATCGAGCGATCTACGCCAGCGGCTCCAAGGTACGGGCTTCGTGATCCTGTCGGAGGTTCCCAACGAAGAGATCGTTATCGGCGTTGCGGGGCGCTTCTGGCGTCCGGACGGCGGGCGCAGGAGCCATTCCCGCGTTGCAGATCAGAACGTAGGCTGGAATTTCTTAGCGGCATCTTGAAGGAGCGACTGGCTGCGAAGCGCGGATTGTGAATACGCAAGCGATTTTGGACGATAGGTAGAGGTCGCGGGCGGGCGGAGCCTTGCGTCGCCTGGAACGGTCGCCGTTGGAACAGCAGCCACCCTAAGGGTTTTTCCCTAGAACTTCGGTAATCTACCGTATTGACATCCTTTGAATTATGTTGTCGTCAAGTTGAGCTTAAACACGTCTCAGCAAGGATCCAATCCATGAAATATTCCCCGTTTTTTCTTAACGCTCGTCGTGTCTGCGGAGCACGCCGGCCATCGCGAGGAAAGCAAACAAGCCACCAAACGAGAATAGGCAGATTTGCTCTTGTCCTTGGGCTGCTGGCCGTGGCAGCGTGTTTGCTGTTAGCACCTGGTGCTTTTGGCCAGATTCAGTCCACGATCACTTGTTCAGGGCAGGGCGACTGGGACGTGTTGAGCGTAATGATGATGGATCCAGGGCTGGCCGCCGGCTATCACATGGAAGGGATCACCAACGGCCTGCCCTCGGCCTACGTCTATACCCTTTGGGATGAAAGTCAGAACAAGGTCTACTACGTGAAGAATCCGCAGGGGAATCCCTGGGACATCAATCTTTACGATTCAAATTACATCTACCAGTGGGTCACGGAGTTGCAAGTCTGGAACGGCGTCAATCACTGGAATGATCCCACCAGTTGCAAGAAATTCAACAACGGCAGTCAGAACAGCGCGGCGGACCTTTCCATGCGGTGGGCTGCCCGGTGCGCGACTCCAGGGGGAGCAAACAGTTCGATGTGGAATCCCCCGCCTGCCACCCAACCGAACAATACGAACTACTACACCTACGTGGATCGGGACGTGCAGAGTCCTGCCCAGAATCTGGGTTATTCTTTGGTCTGAAGTTGGAATCGCACCGGGACGATGACGCATTACCGACAATCGCGCAATTCCGGCGCGAAAATTTTCCGTTACCACTTTGCCCCTGGAATATACGACTACGCCTGCAGTGTCTCGGGGAATGTCCGTTCCTGCGAGTTTCGCGAGATTTTTGATTATGGCGTGGATACGACCGTCAATCCGGTGGACAAAATCAAGCACAGCTATGGATGGGTAAGCTGGCGCTACTACGTCAACTCGACCAAGGGGAAACCCAGATGTCGCCGCCAATCTGGGTGCTGGCGAATACATCGACATCCGACCAGCTGATGCCGGGACAGGTCAGTTTCAACTTTCAGTGTTTCTAGATCGCCTGGAGGTAGTTCGCGCACCACGACAGCCCCGGCGAGGTCTATGAGGGAGTCTTTGTTTAGGAGCTAGTCTGGATTCATTTCGATCTGCCGGGGGGGTAAGGCCGGCATATCGGGATGCTGCTGCGTCTCGCCATACCACGTCAAAACATTCGCCCTCGCTTTGAGCGTGCCAGCTGGTTCCATCTTCGTACTTCACCGAATCCGGGAAGAAGACCCAGCCCAGAACCGCCTGGGCGCTGGCGGCGCGAATGCCCGGCTTTTCCAGAGTTTGCTCCTGGCCGGGCAAAATGGGCTTGGCCGATGACCACTCGGCGTTGAACGGCCGCCGCAAATCCTGAGGCGCCAAAAGCATCTCGGACGTAAGCGCCAGGCTGGTAATCGGCTTACCGCTGATGTTCTTGACCGTCAGCGTAAAGTTTTCCGGATGCTTCCAGAAATCTCCCCCGACGAAGGCAAGCGGGCAGGCACGCGCGGGCGGGGCGTAGACCGTGTAAACCGCCATCATTCCGGCCTCCATGTGATCTTCCACATGGCAATGGAACATCCAGGTGCCGGGATTGTCGGCGACCATGTCCACCGTCCTCATGCTTCCGGGAAGAAGTTCAATCACATCGGTATTTCGCCCGCCGTCGGTAACGGTTTCGCCGTGCCAGTGAGGAGTGTGCAGGTCGATCTCATTTCCCATCCCCAGCAAGTACCAGCGCACCTTGTCTCCCTGCTTCATGGTCAAGCCGGGAAGATTGCCGAAGATGAAACCGTTGATGGCATAAAACTGGCCGGCAGGCTTGCCTCCCATCTCGTTGAAGATCATGAACGAGGCAACAAATTCGCGGTCAACATCTTTGGGAGATCCGTCGGGATTCGCTTTGCCTTTGGCGGTAACGATGATCGGTCCCAGCAGACCGGCGTTGATCTCAATCCCCGGGTCAACATGGGAGTGATACCACCACACGATGGAACTGGGCTGGCCCGGACCGGGTCCGCTCGCCTGATTGGCAAACCAGTGATACGTATACCGGGCGCCGGGAGCGACAAACGCCCCTTTGGCAACGGGTAGATAGAGAGAGCCTTCGTTGCTTTTGTCGTAGCGCAGGCCGTGGGGATGCAGGTCGTGACCGCTGTGTCCGCGATTCAGGAAGTCGACAACGATCTCGTCTCCAACTTCAGCGCGAATCACCGGGCCGAGAATTCCCAGCCACTCGGGTTGCGGCTTCGGAGTCGTAAAGGTGTCGTCCGTATATTCGATAAAACGGCTCTTCGCCCATTGCACTTTTTGTGACCACGGCTGCGGAATGGGGTTGCCATTCAGCAGATTGTGGCCGCTCGGAGCGTAGTTCCAGGTGACGTCTTCGGCGGCAATGTAGTAATGCCGGGTTGCTGCCAAGCAGGAGGAGACGGCGAACAAGATCAAGCCACAGGCACACGAACCGATCGCTGGATTCTCACGGAATCATTATCCCATTGCGGGGATCATTCTGGAATCATACCGGCTCCTCGGAACGATGACGTTGCTTCCTCGGCCCGATTTGCGAGGATGGTCTCGATCAGAGAGGTTGGAGTGGCCAGGGTGCACTGGCCTGTTCGTGGTCTGAGCAGGCGGCGATGGAGGCGTAGCCCAGGGCACGTTTACAAAATCAAAGAAATCTGTGCTCATGTCGGCCTGGGCAGCGTCGCGATTGGTAAGTGCAGGCACGCCGAAGCGTTGCTCGATGAGCTTCAGAATGGCCGTGTAATCGTACACGGTGTGCGAAACGTAGTTTTTCTTGGCGAACGGCGAAATCACGATCATGCGGCACTCGATATCCGGTATAGGTGAAATTACAAGTCCCAGTTCCGAGTTGTCCGGGTCCGTCACAGATATCGCCCGGCTGCAGATCGATTGGCAGATAGGTTGGTGAATTCGGGTTATCCGGAGGCATGGCAGGCTGCGGCGAGACGTGGTCATAAAAACCTCCCGGCTCGTCGTAGGTGAAGATCAGTGCAGAATCCTTCCAACTGGAGCTGGCCATCAGAGCGTTGATCAGGCCTGCGGCGTAGTTGGCGCCGGCTTGGATATTGACCGGGGAAGAAGTATCGTAGTCGTTGGGATGCTCATCCAGCCCTGCAGCTGGAGGCGGGCTCGATCAGCGCAACCTGAGGCAGAGTTCCATTCTGCAGCATCGGTTGTGAATTGCGATATCGGGACTATATTTTGCAACAAGGTCGGGTTGTTCGAGTATGGTCTGCTCCGTAGGTGAACATGATTGATATAGGAATAGTTAGCGAGGCATGCTGGAGTCAGGTCGGCCGCGCAAGTTTGTGCCCTGAGGATTGACATAGATTTTCCAGGTGATGCCTGCGTTTTGCAGTTCCTCAAAGATAGTGGTATTCGTGAGCGGAGTTATCCGGCGGGGCTAGGGGATAGGCGTGTCCGCCGAAGTGGCGGCCAACAGGTACATGCGGTTGAGCTGGGTGCGATCCATGACAGGAGCAAACCAGCGGTCGGAAGTGGCGAAATTGGAGGCCATGAAGTAGTAGTAATTCAGATCGCCACCGTCAAAGTAACCCATGGCTCGTATGCCATTCATATCCATTAGAGTGGGCGGAATTGCTTGACGCGCGTCATTCGCGGCCGCTTGATACGAATCCGTTGAGGGCGGCCGAGTTGGTTCCGATGGGGTCGTTCAAATCCCAATCCACATGAGCTCTCGTTCCAGAAGGGGCTCTGCTCTTCCTGGCACATGGATGCGAAATGAAAGGAAGTGATCAGATTGCTGGTGTCAGGGACTAGCGACGCAGTCGATGGCTGGAAAAGGGTGGCGGGATCGCAGCCCGGAATTGCTGGAGGCGGGTCCTTGCAGGGGAGTTGCCCCGCTTGCCGGGTTGAACTGCGGCAGGCCGTCGAAGGATTGATCCGCGATGCCGTTCTGCGCCCAGTATTGGCGCATCGCTCCGAAATAGTGATCCAACGAACGATTCTCTTGCGCAAAGATAATGATATGGTTCAGGCTTTGCAGGTTTCCGGTGGTGGAAGACCCTTGCGGCTGAGAGCGCAAACCTTGGCACCCGAGCAGAGTCAGCAGAGAAGAGAGGCCAGTAAACAGGGCTAGCCCTAAGCTATATCGAGATCTCATGGCGCACACTCCTGCAAGATTGCGACGTTAAGATGACAGTAGCCCCAAGCGGGTTGCTTGATTTGACGAAGGGCTCGGCCTCCGCTGGCGCAAAACTACCAAATCCCCTTGTCGTCTCCTGTAATTCGCAAATTGACAAAGGCGGCGGCAGCCAGCGCTGGCAATAGAGACAAGCGAGCCGCAGCGCGAAAGCGAAGCGCGGCTCCGGTTGCGATGAGCTGCTGCAGGAACAATTGCGAACCCTGCGGCAAGATGGGCAGGCGTAAGAACTGTTTCCCTATGTAGGTGACCTCAGCTCCGAAACGTGCCGAGCGCATCACAAACTCGGGCAGCGGGAGCGGGCCAACGCCCGCACGTTCGTTGTAGTCGGAAGTGATCTTCAGCAGGGTCGCCACTCCTGGCCAGATCGCCCAGCGCTGGGCGGAAGTGCGCAGCCTTGTAAAATCCAGAAGGCCCGAGCGCACCAGCCCCGTAAGGTTCAGCAGGTCGGTAAGACGAATGTAAAAATGGCGATACATCCTTTGCAGCGTCGCGAGCGTGACTTGTTCCTCCGGAGCCGGGACGCGAAAGCGAAAAGGACCTGCATCGCGCATCACGCTGGTTTCTTCCAAGTGGGTGGGCAGCGCATCCTGCTCGCCAGTTTGCCCGAGGCAGCCCACGTGGATCTCCACCAATTGGGGCAGTTCTGGAATCCGGAAGTTCCATTTGTGCGCCAGTCGATCGCCCCAACTCCGCGGCTGGGGCTCGGCTTGCAGTTCGCGCTGCATCGCCCGCACGATATCGCTTTCTGGGGCTGCGGTAAAAAGATCAAGGTCGCTGCCTATATCTGGCCAGTGATCGAGGGTTTTGATCACGAGCGGCGAGTGCCCGGTCAGTTCAAGCGCGCGCACAATCTTGTCCAAAGCGGCGAGCGCGCGTCCGATCTTCCGTTGTTCAACTTGTGCCAGAGTACTCAACACCGTCAAACTGCGGCGCGGTTGCATCAGCCACCGCCCATTTCTCTAAAAGCTGCAGGGTGCGAAGTTTTACGCGTTGCAGTTCCGCAAAGCGCAGAAAGTCGAACCACTCCTCCTTGGACATGCGCTGCAATCCCGAGAGCTCCCGTTCGATTTGGGGACTGGATTCGCCTCGCTGTCCCGGATATGCGACCGCATGGAGATGTAAAGCCGCTAACCTCTCAAACATCACAGCCGCGCGTTCTCTCCCCTTCGTCGTCATGGACGTCCTGCTCCATGCGCGACATCCCCTTTCGATTCGTCACAGTGTGGCAGGCCGCGCTCAATTGCCGTTCCTTCTTCGTAATCGTTCCAGCTAGCAATCAGAACAAACGGAATTGGGTGCGAGGGGTCGTTGTTCTCATCGAACAAGCGCAGGGTGTCTTCGAACGTCTTTCCGCACCGTGCATCGATGTGCCGGTTCAAGCTCCAGGAAGCCTTCGCGTCGTTGAACGCCGGCCACACCCCGCCCACCGTAACCTCGTCCGGATGTTTGGTTCGCATCTTCGTGTAGAAATCGCGCAAGTAATCTTCGCCCCACGCTTGACCGTCCGAGCTCCAGCCTTTGCTCCCGGGATACACCCACGCGTACTCACCGTCGAAAGCTTTGGCGAACTGCCGATGGCGGGTCGTCCTTATACAGCAGAATTGGTGGCGATTCCCACTGATTCACCTGCTGGCGCACCTGGTTCCAATCCGTGTGGCCGCGCTTGGGAAACACAAAGATGACGGGCCGCCCGTGGTAGAGCAGGTAGGCATCGCGTCCCGGGGCGCTGGGCCCGATGTATTTCTGGTAAGCCAGTTCCATCGCCTCCATGGCGTCGTCAGTCGCGTGTCCGTTGTCATCCTGGGTTTCGTCATACATGAGCGCGATGTGAAAGTGCTGCTCGCTGGCAATTCGCTGGAGAAGCGCAGTACTTCGATCGAGAAAGGGACGGCGTGGACCGTACCAATCCACCACGAAGGCGTAAATGCCCATGTTGCGGGCATTCTCGATCTGCTTGCGCAGAACGTTCGGGTCCTGGCTGCTATAGCCGACGTTGATGTGGTCTGGGTCGCCGAACCAGGGCTGGTAGTCCGCGAGAATCTTGGGATTGCCCGACGAGGCGGGAATATCCTTGAGCGCAAGATTCCGCGAATTCGCGTGAGTGCACGCACTCGGAATGTAGCTCAGGACCACGACATACGCCCAAAGGGCATACTGGTAAAGTTTCATCCACGATTTCCTGCTCTGGTTACGATGAGACGGCGCTGCCAAGAGTTGGCTCGAATTAGGATTCGCAGCAATGCCTCAGGGTTGGGCAGAGACTTCCTCGAGATCGCGAACGTACCAGCGATCTGCGCCGGGGGTCATCAGAACTATGTACTCGTGGGGCGCATTCTGTGTATCGAGCAATTGCTTCCATCGAAGGTCTGGATCTCTATCTGGGCTTGGTCGAGAAGCTGCATGGCAGTCCCATCCGTGGAATAAAAGACCGCCTTCAGATGGTGGCCGTGATCCACGATCCGAACGTGCACGCCCGCTTTGTTCTGCTCGCCGATTCTCTGTGCGAGGTGATCTTTTGCGAATCCGACAAACTCTTCGCCGAGTCCCTCGCCCTGGTCGGCTTCCAAAGCCTCCGCCAGATCACGCCATGCCATGGCGTAATGGCGCGCTATCGTCGTCCCCGTGAGTTCTTCGATGGGACGTGGGGCAAGTCCGTCGGCATCGAGGTGGACTTCGGGGAGTTGATTCTGGGGCGGCGATTGGGCGATCGCCAGAGCGCAAGCTGCAATAACGAAGCTCGCAGCTTTGACGAACTGAGGCGAGATCTTCTTGAGCGCCAGCGTCACGTCGGCCATGCTCTTCATAGTTTCCCGTTGAGGACGACTTCATTGCCCAGTACGACCCCGCACGCGACGCTGATCTGCGCCGGCCCCCGGATGCTGAACTGCGTTCGCGCAACACCTTTCTTGATCGGGGTGTCCACCGTGCTCTTGCCCGCCTTATCCACCTTGGTGAATGAAACGACAGTGCCATCGGGAAGTGCATTGCCGCTGCAATCGCGCACGGGATCGGTTTCGAGGGTTACCGTATTCCCGCTGGCCACGGCTTTCATGCGCAACCCGCAGGCCTCCGCCGCGACCTGTTGAATCACTCGCGCTTCTTCCACGTTGCCTAAGACCGCGGTCACCTGAACCGGCCCCTCATGTGGCGTCGAGCCCATGCGCATCCAGGCCACACCGTATCGCGTGGAAATTGCGCCGGGAGAAACCGGCCCCGCTGGCCGGGGTGATTCGGAAATCCACTGTAGCTGGGGTTAAAACCAGGTTGAAATACTGGTCAAACACGAACGCAGTGGCATCAATCGAATCGGGAGTGGAGACGGGCACCCGCGAAGGATGCAGGAAGAAGCTCAGGTGCGCCGGCTGCGCGGCCTTCACCTCGAACGTTGCGGAAGTGCATGGTGAGCCGCAAAGGATTACCTGGTAGCGGCCCGCGGTGCGCACATCGCTGGACTGAATCTGCAGATCGCTCCCGAGATTCACGGTGCGTTTCACAACATGGTCGGGCCCCACGAGATAGAAGGTGGCTTGTCCGGAGCCCTCGACGGGAATCGAGAAGCTTTGGCCTGCTTCCACACTGGCGGGGACGTGCAGGTCCGCAGCTATTGCCCAGCCCGGCGACACGCACAGCAAGGCGGACAATAGCGAGGACCGGGCACAACGCGAAATGGCTACGGGTAGTGCGCTTCATGCTAGCTGCTCGACCGCGAATAGTGATTGACGATGACGCGATAATTCTTCAGCCGTCCCGCGATGTCGTCCGGAATGTCGACCGCAAACGGTACGGGCACTTGCGGCATGAGCGCCTGATCTACATAGCCATCGGAGACCCAGATTACTTTCCCGGAGTTGTCGTAGAAGGCAGCCAGGACCTGCGCGATGTTGACGGGGCGGCCGCTTTGATTGACCAATTCACCCTTCAACACATTTCGGTCCAAATCCATCTTTGCTCACCGTCTGGTCGCTGACCGCAATCACCGGATCAGCGCTGGCGGGGACCAGGAGCGAACGCGCATCCATGCGCACGCTCTTCACCGCATCCATGCGAACACCGGGAAAGTCAATGCGATAAGGAGAAACCTGCTTGGGGAGCAGCACGTGCGAGATGAGGTCGAAGCTGCCTTCTTCCTCGATGGGAGAGCCGTCCGCTTTCAGCAGCGTCGCATTCACGTTCAGATAGGCGGGAACGGTGTCTTCATTCTCGACTTCCCCAAGAATCACCACGCGGCCGGCGCGCGCGATCGCGTTCATGGACGTGATGCGCACTTTCGGCGAGTCTACATCCTGCGCGCCCCAGTTCTGCGATGTGTTGCGGCCGATGACCTCCCAGCGCAAGTAGTTCACCGACACCACCTGCGGGGGCACCGTGGAAAACGCCGGCTTCGGCCACACCACACGCCAGACCGAACCATCGCGGCGCACGTGCAAATCCCGCACATCATCGAGCGAGCCCAGCGCGCTCGACCAATTCATCCGCACGCGGACCAGGGCCTGGTCGCGATCGGCGTGCAACGGCGAAACATCCGCGCTCTGCAGCGAAGAGTAGGTACGCAAGCTGCCGTCGCTTCCCGCCATCTCGCGAATGAAGGATGCAAGATCCGTATTGCTGCTGGGATCGAGCGAAGCATAGGCTTGCTGGTAGTTATGAGCCTGAATCTCGCTCATCAGGGCCTGCACGGCCTCTTCGGGAGTGGCCGCAGAGAACATGGCGTGCTGCTTCAGCCCTCCGGACTGCAGCCAGGCAAAGGCAACCAGGACGGCGGTAGCGATGGCGAGAAAAGCAACCAGCCCCCACTTCATGAGCGCACCTCATTGGCGTAGACGCCTTCCGGCGTTTCCCTGGGGAAGCGTGATCGCGTTCCCGCACGCGGCGCGGTTCGACCAGGAACCACACAAACAGAATCGCCAGGATGCTGCTGCCGATGGGCAGGATGCCCCACATCCAACCTTCCCACGGGGCGGGAACGGCATCGGATGGGATCGCCCGTGCGGGAGGCGCGTCGTCCTTGGACCACACGGTGATGGCACCGGAGTCATAGCTCTCGACCTGGCGCCATCCGCCGAACACCAGGAGAGGCTCATAGAACGGATCGTGCACAAAAATGAATTTCAGACCATAGTGGTTGGCATGCTGGAGCATGGCGCGGAGCGAATCCATGCCGGCGGCGCCGAAGAACTTCGCGTTGGTCAATTGCGCTGCGCCGTAACGGGTCATCTCGGGCAGCAAGCGGGCCGAGTTGTACTCGCCATCCACGCTGTTCGCGTTGGCATAGGTCGAAACCTTGGAGAGAGCATTGCCGAATCCGAGCGTGAGATAGCGGTACTGATCGTGGCCATCGCGATTCAGGAAGGCGACGACAGAATCCACATTGAGCGAACTGAACGTTCGAAAGGGGCTCCATGACAGCCAACCCAGCGCGAGCGCCAGGCTGGCAATGGCGGCTGTACTGACGCCGATCGCACCCCAGCGCGGGAAGCGGTCGATGACTTGCTCCACTAGCAATCCCACAATCGGCAGTGCCAGCACCGTCGCCCACAGCGTGAAGCGCTCGTAGGTGAGAATTTCGAAAGCCCGGCCGAAGATCCAGCGCGGAACCGGCGTTGTGCCGCCCAGCGCAATCAGGAACGTAACCCAGAACGCGAGCAGCAGCACTCGCAAACGAGGATTCGATGCGCCCTTGATCACGATGAAGGGCAACGCCAGGATCAAAGCGCCATACGGCACGATGAAGTAATTCATTCCGTAGAGTCCAATTCATCAGGAAGTTCGAACGGCTGGCGTGCGGAATCGGCATCTGCTCGATGGGATGCCGGATGATCGCAATCCAGTAAGGCAACAGGACGACCCCAACCCCCACTGCGGCAATCGCGGCGAAGACCAAACCGCGCCCGATGATTGGCGGCACCGGATTGCTCCTTCTCGCGACCGTCGTACCACGCCAGCCACAAGACCGGCACGGCAAACAGGACGGAGCCGAAGATGAGCGTGACGTGATGGGCCGATGCGGCGGCCAGCGTGAGAGCAATACCCTTCAGCAGGGATCGCCAGCTGGCCGATATGCACCACGAATAGAAATAAGGCAGAGCCAGAAAGTACAAAGCCGCCGACATCGTGGTGGGTAACTGCCCTGCCGAATAGACAAGAAATGCGATGCTGCCGGCGAACACGGCCAGCACTCCCGCATAGCTGGCTGCGCGGTCATCCACCCAAAGCTGCGCGAACCGGTACGTGCCCACTGCCAAGCAGAACAACGGCGGCCAACTGCACCAGCATGAAGGCCTCGGTGAGCCCGACGATATACGAGAGCAGCGCAATCCATTGGTGAGTCAGCGGAGGGTAGGTGGTTTGGGAGAAGCCGGCAAACCACTTTTCGTTCCAGGGATCGAACCAGTGATGAGCATAGTGCGACGCAAAAAAGATGTGCAAGTTTGCGTCATAGGACGTGGTCGCCGGCAACTGCATTACGAGCAACGGCCCGTGAATCGCGAGCGCCAGCAAAATGATGGCGGCAACGGGAATTGGGCGTTGCCAAATGCTGGTCTCAGCCGGGAGCGCAAATGTTTCCTGGCGGTCTCTCATCTGGATCGCAACGTTTGATTCCCGGAAGCCGGACAAAGGTTGGCAGGTATTTTGGAAGTGCTACCAGTCGTGCAAGGTGCGCAACCACATCGGGAGTTTCTGGCATCTGAGCGACGGCGAAAGGGCAGGTGTGTACCTCTGTCGCCGCCAGCCGGATTGATCAGCCAGGATGTCGGGAGGAGGAATGGAATAGTGCAATCGGCGTTCGAGAGATGCGGTGCGGCTTGCAGTCCTGATTGTGGCCGCTGCCAGCGCTGCCCAGACCTTTGATGTGAACGGCCAAACCTCTTCCGCTTCGTCCATCCGCCTTCGAAAAAGCGGGCTGCGGCAGCCACCGCAAGTAACGAGACCGGAATGGGCTGGGGCGCGAGCATCGAGGTGGCGCGCGAGGCGCGAGCCGCGCAGACCGCACTGCAACATGGAGACGCGCGCAGGCGCAACTGCGCATGCCCAGCGCGCGGTGAACGCCGCTCCGCAGAATCCCGATCTCTGGTTTACGCTGGCCTACGCAGCCCGACTGAGCGGACAGTATTCGCTGTCCGTCGATGCCTATCGTCGGGGTCTCGCTCTGAAGCCATCCTCGGTGCAGGGACTTTCCGGTCTGGCGCAAACCTATGCCCGGATGGGGCGCAACGCGGAGGCGCAGCAAACGCTGGAAGCAGGTCTTGGCCGCGAATCCCAAGAGCGATGTGGATCTTCAGCTGGCGGGCGAACTGCTGCTGACCACCGATCCGAAACGAGCCCTTGAGTATCTGCAACGCTCGGAAGCGGTAAAGGCGTCGCCGCGAACTGAACTTCTGCTGGCCCGCGCATACGAGCGAACCGGGAGATGGCGAGTCAGCACACAAGATGCTGGAGAAAGCGCGCCGTTCGGCTCCGAACAATCCCGAGGTGCTGCGAGCGGTTGCGTCTTACTACCGCGACACGGGCCAGTACGAGGCGGCGGTCCGCATCCTGGAAGAGCTTACATGCGAAAGATGCGAGCACGCTACGCGGAACTGGGATACTCCTACGCGCTGGCCGGCAACGCGCAAGCGGCTGCGCAGCAATTATGGCGCAGCGGCAAGCCGAGCGCCGCGGGATATCGAGATCCAACTCAATGCCGCGCAAGCCATGCTCAATGCTGGGGAGTTCGACAAAGCCACGGCCCTTCTGAACCACGCCGCAACGCTGAATCCTGAACACTACCGCGTGTATGCCTTGCGGGGACGGCTCGATGCGGCCGAGCATCGGAACGAGGATGCGATCCGCGAATACGAGGCGGCGCTGCAGCACCTGCCTGAAGGTGTGCCCGAGGGTGTTCTTTATCCGATCTCGTTGCGCGTGGATCTTGCCGAGGTTTACCGCGATGCCGGAGATACTGCGAACGCAGAGCGCGTCACCAAAGACGCGGCGAACGCGATCGGTGCCCTCGATCTTGGCGGGCCCTGCGCGGCCCGAGTTTTTGCGACTGCGAGCGGCAATCGAAGTGGCCGGAGGCAATGTCGATTCCGCCGAAAAAGATTTGAAAGAAGCCCTCCAGCTTGAGCCTCGCAACGTCGTGTTGCTTCTCAACTACGCGAATCTTCTCTGGAAGACGGATCGGAAAGAAGAAGCCCGGAAGACCTACCGCGAGGCGCTGGCAATCGATTCATCGAATGCGGGCGCATTAGGCTCGCTCGGCTTCCTGTCGCGCGAGATGGGCGATTCCGAGGCCGCCCGCGGCTACTTCCTGGAGTTTGCCAAGAAGCATCCCGACGACTACGTGCCTTATCTGGCGCTGGGTGATTTGTATAGCGCGAACCGTCAATTTCCCGAAGCGCAAGAGAGTTACGAGCAGGCCTTCCAGAGGTCGCCGAGCAATCCGCTGATTGTTTCCGGCGCGATGAATGCGGCGCTCGAAGCCCACCACCCGCCCAAGCCAAGGAGTGGCTCGCGCGCGCGTCGCGAGACAGTGCGACAAAATCCGCAAGTCATGCGCGAGCATGAGCGGTACTCTGACCATGACCGGGAACTACGCGGAGTCGGCGGATCTCGGGTATCAGGTCATCCAGAAGCTGCCGAAGGATCGCGAGGCGGTCGACTATCTCGCTTATGACCTTCTGTTTCTCAATCGCCTCGATGACGCGATGAAGATCGTAGACCGCTTTCAGCCCGTTCTTGAAGATGATCGCGACCTGCCTCTGATTGCGGGGCACGTGCACGCCGACCACAACGAATACGAGGCCGCCGTTCGACGACTTCACGCGCGCCCTGGAGATCGATCCCAAGATGGCGGTCGGCTATATGAACCGGGGCTATGTGTACAACGACATGCGCCTGGCCACAAAGGCGGAGCAGGACTTCCGCAAGGCCTTGGCGCTGAATCCACAGTACGGCGAAGCGCACCTCGGACTGGCCTACGCCCTGCTCCAGTTGCGGCGTTCCACGGCAGCGCTGAAAGAGGCTGAAGATCGCAGGCCGTTTGCTTCCCGACTCGGAGAGTCTGCATCTCGTCAAAGCTGAGGCTTACCGCCAGCGAGCCATGCTGGCTCGCGCAGAAGGCGAGTACAGGCAAGCTCTGAAGCTGAATCCGAATGCTCCGAATTCCTACCTCGCGCTCGCCGACGTGCAGTACCGGGCGCATAAATATGCAGGCCTCGGCTGACACTTTGCACAGTGCGCTCGCGGTCGCGCCGAACAACCCGATGATTTCGGCGCAGCTGGGTAGGTCCTATGCGCAACTCGGCCGGTCGTCCGAGGCCATGCAGGCGATTGATTCCGCGGAGCGCACTGGCGGGAAGGATTACAAAGTCCTGCTCGTGACTGCGGACGCTCTGCGCATCCTGGGCCGTCGCGACCAGGCCATGACCACGTATGCGCGGGCGCTGGAAAGTTCCGACGAAGATCGTCTGCAGGTCCGGCTCGCGTTGGGCCGGCTGTTTGCGGAAGAAGGCCAAAGCAGCAGACGCGCAGCAACAAGTGGCGCTCGGCTTTGCCGAGGCGAGAGTCGCGCCTACCGATGTGACCTCGGCTGACGATTACCTGAACGCTGCCGACATCCTGATGAGCATCCACGAGTATCCGCTGGCGCAGCGCATGTATGGGCGCGCCCAGGCGCTGGGCGCCGATGACACCGCCGTGGCGGTGGGCATGGCAAATGCGTCGCTGGCCCTGGGCGACACGCGCAGCGCGGAACTGCAATTGGCCAGCCTGCCCGACGATCCGGAGCGCAAGAACAACTATGACTTTCTGGTCGCCCAGGGCAACGTCTACCGGCAGCGCGGCGAGAATGATCGCGCGCTCGCCGAACTTCGCCCTCGCCAACCAACTGGATCCGCAGGACCCAGCGACCCGCACGGCGGAAATGGAACTGGCCGAAGAAGAAGGCCGTCCTATCACCGATCACCTCGGCATGGGTTCTGACGTGCGCGTAAATGCGGTATTTGAAGATGAAAACATCTATCAAGAGGACGCTCGTCTGCTCGGCGTGCAAAACCGCGGAGCCTTGTTACCTCCTCCGCGGCGCTCGATCGAGACCTTCGCCGATTCGCGTTTCCAATTCCGGCCGAATTCGTTTCCTCCGATTCAAGGTTTTGTCGCTGAGCGCAATGCTCAGGGCAGCATCTCGTTTCCGAGCCAGCTCCTGATTCAGAATCGCAATACGTTCGACACGATCTTCAATATTTCCGTGGCGCCGATTGTGCAACTTGGCAACGTGAAGCTGAACATAATGCCCGGACTGCAGTACACGATCCGGCGCGACACGCTTGCGCCGGAGTTCATGAATCAGAATCTGTTTCGCCAGTTCCTCTATGTGGCCAGCAGTCCGATCGGCAATTGGCTTTCGTTTTCCGGCAATGTGATTCGGGAAGCGGGTCCGTTCACGGATCAGAATCTGCACTCGCGGGACTTTTCCGGCGCTATCGATTTTCGCGTGGGCCGGCCCTGGGGCAAGACCGCACTGCTGACCGGGTACAGCGGGCGCGACCTGCTTTTCGGACCAGCGGTATATGAGTACTACCAGACGATTTCCTATGCGGGTCTGGAGCATGGGTTCGGTTCCCACATCCGCGCGTCGGCGGTGGCGGAGTTTCTGCGCTCGTGGCGGGTCGAAGGCAATCAGTATGCGATCGCGCAAACTCTTCGTCCGCGCTTTGGGGTCGACGCCAAGCTCAACGAGCACTGGACGCTGTCCGCCTCGGGCGCGTGGTCTTCAGGACGCAGCTTTCACGCGTACGACAATGTGACTTCGAGTTTCATGCTCTCCTACACGCGCGAACGGGGTTGGGGCAAGAGCACTGGGCTCGGAGACGGCGTCAGCTGCTTATCCCATGAGATTTTCTTTCGGCTTGGCACAGCAAAGCTTTTACGATTTTCCCGGACACGGGCGCACCCAAATCGTTCCGGCGGCGCAGTTCACTTTTTGATCCGTTCGGTTCGGCCAGCGCCGACTACCTGACGCCGCAATTTCGTTATGACGACACTTCCAGCAACGCAAGTGACGACCAGGCCGGGTCACAGTCGAGAGTTCTGCGTGGGCGCGTAGTGCGGGGCAGTGCCATCTTGTTGCTGAGCACCGGGCTGGTGGCCGCAACCAATCTGCTCTACAACATCCTGATCGCGCGGATGTTGGGTGCCTCGGGCTTCGGCCACGCCTCGGCTCTGTATACGCTGCTGATGCTGATAGCGGCCATCACCTTGTCATTCCAGATCATAACTTCAAAGTTTATCGCGCGGAATTCAGAGACCTTGTCCAAGCGCAAATCTACGCAAGCCTGCTGCGCCGGGCTTGGCAGGTGGGCTTGGGGATTGCCATACTACTCGCCGCCGGCAGCGCCTACCTCAAGTCGTATTTCAACCTGCCGGCGCAGCATGACCTTGTTGTTGCTGGCAATTGCGGCTGGAGTGTATATCCCGCTGGGAGTATGCCGCGGAAGGATGCAGGGCTGTTGCAACTTTCGCGACCTGGCCGTCAATGTGGTGGTGGAGGTAGCGGTTAAGTTTGGCGGCGCCCTGTTCTTTCTGCATTTCGGGATGGGCGTGACCGGTGTGATGACGGCAGTGCTGCTCTCCATCGTCGCCGCATACATCGCCGGAGAGCCTGGGGCCGCCGACGCGGGCGGCACCGGGACTGATCAAGATCGCGCCTTTTGGCGAGGGCATGCAGGCCGTGCTGTACTTCATCGGGCAGGTGATTCTCAGTAACCTCGACATCTTGCTGGTGAAGCATTTCTTCCCGCCGCGCGGAAGCGGGAATCTACGCGGCCGTGGCCCTGGTGGGGCGCGTGGTCTTCATGTTGTCGTGGTCGGTGGTGAGCAGCATGTTTCCGGTGTCGGCCAGTCATACGCAACGCCAGGGCGGGCGCTCGGTGCTGTACACCGCATTGCTCCTTGTCGGGAACGGTTACTTCCGCATTCATCGCGGCGGTGGCGCTGGCGCCGGAGGCCGTGTGGACCATGCTGCTGGGGAAGCCGTTCCTGCTGGGCACGACAGCAGCTCGTTCTCCGCACTCTTGACAGAGTATGCGGTCATGACCGGCATCTATTGCATCGCAGTCGTCGTCATGATGTACGAGATCTCGCGGCGCACCGGCACCGCGGCGTGGGTGCAGTTGGGCGCGAGCGTCTTGCTGGCCGGAGCGATCTGGCGTTATCACGATTCCTTGTCCCAGGTGATTCTGGTGCAAATGTTCGTGATGTGCGGACTGCTTGTCGGTCGTCACGATCCCGCTCTTCCGCGAGCAAGACGAATCAGAGCCTGTTCCGGCAGCTTCGGCACCTTTGCGGCGCCTGCGGCCCGTGCCGGAGGAGGAGATCGTCGCGGAATTCTTGCGGGGTGAATTCTATCATCCCGAGTTTGATCCCTATCGCCGAGACTTCAAGCATCTTGTGGAGCAGCCGATCTCGAGCATCCTCATGAAAATATCATCCGACGCGCGTTGCTGTTCCGCCGGCGAGGACGCCTGTGGCGTGAACTGCCTCCCGATACCGAGTGGTGGGAGATTGAACTGACTCCGCGCGACTTAGCGCGCCTGCGGTCATTTCCGCGCAACGAGTGGAGGCGCTTCGCGGGAGGCGGGTTCTACCTGACGGAAATGATTGGCCGCATCGAGGCGGAACTGGCTCGTGGGCGGCAGAGTCGGTTCTTGAAAAAGCTCGGGGCGATCGCAAGCGATCTCCGCGGGAGCGATGTGCCAGATGCCGTGTTGCTGATCGGCATCGACGAGCATCACCCGCTGACGATCATCGAGGGGAATCATCGCATGGCAGCGGCCATGCTGACGATGCCCGAAGCGGCGCACCGCCGCTTCCGTTTCTATTGCGGTTTGTCTCCCAACATGAACTTGTGTTGTTGGCACAAGACCGACCTGCGTAGCCTGGCCCGCTATGCCCGGCACACGGTCCGTTACATGTTCCGCGACTCGGATTTCCTCGTTGCGCGGACACTGCGGGAAAAGCTCGCCGAGATCGAGACGTCCTGAAGGCTTACGGAAGCCCATGCGCTGGCGAGCGGCGAACGACTCGACGGATTGGGCGACGCGAGGGTGACAGTGCGAACGTTGTAGCGGTCTCCATCGAACTCGGCCTGAATACTGACATCGGCGCCTTCTCGCAGAAGACTGAGATTGCTGGTATCCAGCGAGCCGATGGCGAGCTCGCGAACGCTTTGGTCGGAATCGTTGGACAGGGACAGAACACGCGAGCGCAGATCCACGGCGACGATTCGACCCTCAAATGTAAAAGAATTCCCGCGCTCGGCGAGAATCTCAACTCTGATTCGCCGCATTTTGTGTGGCAGAGAACCACACCCGCACAAGCGTGCCTGGGGACAAAGCCTGCGGCGAGGCGGGCTGGCCCCGGTTGACCACCGTCGTGTTGGGGGTAACTCGCAGCGAAACAGTTTCGTCTGGGCTTATGGGGTCGCGCAGGGTGAGCTGAGACTTGGCTGCGTCGTACCGCACGACTTGCCCATTCAGCTCAGCCGCATCGGAGAGCCGGTTCGCACCGAGACGCGCAAATAGCTTTCCCGCCTCGATGACCGTATCGACAGACACCACAGATCCAGCGGGAATGCTGGTCAAACGCGCGCTGCGTATTCTCGGGAAGAAGTTGAGTCCGCGGATCGAAGGCAATCCGCATATCGCCGCCCCCGAATGCGTGAATCAACAGCTGATCGTGGATCGGATCCAGACGCTTCAGTACGCCACGCACCAGACCTACCTTGCCGACCAGCCTGGGTGCTGAGGACAGATCGTCGGCGATCGCAGCGGCTTGCTGCGCGGCCGGCGTCGGGCGTGGCGGGCGCGGCAACCTGCGCCTGCGCGCAGCCGACTATCAAGATCATCATCGCATAGAGGAACTTTAGCATCGCGACGTTGGATGCCAAATGGGCTGTCACGGATAGGTCGCCGGCATCGGGTATTTGCTGTAGTCCAACCAGCAGCCGGCTTTCCGACATCATAGTTCGGCGTACAGTGAGAGTGATGAGTGCTTGAGCAAGGTGGGAAACTCATTGCAATTCCGGGTTTGCTGGCGGTGCAGTTTCTCGCCGGGACAAGCCATGGGCGTTCGCGGGCGATTTGAAGGTTCCCCTTCCGCGGCGCAGCATATCCACACCCAGCCAGAAGCTCAACCGCGATGGTGTTGCCGAACTCAAGCGCGGGCATCAAGAAAAAGCCAAGCGACTCTTCTATCGGGCCTACCTGCTGGATCCGGAGGACCCGTTCACCCTGAATAATCTCGGATACGTCGCCGAATTGGAGGGCGATGCCGATCGAGCTCTGCGGTACTACGCATTGGCCGCGCGAGACCACACGGATGCAGTAATCGACCAGTCCAGCGAAGCGACCCTGAAGGGCAAGCCGCTGGATGAGGCATTTCGGCACGTGCAAGATTCTGATCAGGAGACCAGCAAGATCAACGAGCGGGCGATTGTGCTGCTTCAAGAAGGGCAGCGTGTTTGAAGCCAGGAACCTGCTGCGTTCCGCCCTGCCGCGCCATCCCAACGATCCGTTTCTGCTCAACAATCTCGGCTATGCGATGGAGTCCGTCGGAGATCTCGAGGGGGCTCTGCGATATTACTCCGCAGCGGCCAGCGTGCATTCGACGCAGCGGGTTGTGGTGACTCCGCGCGCGAAGTGGCGCGGGCGGCCGATCAGCGAGGTAGCGGCGGAAAACGCGGCGGCCGTCAGCGAGCAGATCGCCCGGGGCGAAGGGGCTGAGGCAGCCACCGCTCGCCTCAATCTGCGTGGAGTGGCGGCGCTGAACGACAATGACCCGTCGGCAGCACGGGAGTTTTTCTTGCAGGCATATCAACGGGACGCGCAAAATGCGTTCACCCTGAACAATCTGGGTTACGTCGCCGAGCTGGCGGGTGATCGGGAGAGCGCCGAAATGTATTACGAGGCAGCGCGCTCTGGGCGAGATGCGAATGCCCGAGTGAGCTATGCCACGCGTCGTGATGCCGAGGGACAGAAGATCGACAACCTGGCCGACGATAACCAGATCGGATGTGGAAGCCACACTGAAAGCGATGCAAGAGACGAAGCGCCGCGCACACAGACCGATCGAACTGAAGCGTCGCGACAGCGATCTCTGCCGAGCAGTGAGCAGGATGCAACGCCCGTGCCTCCGATTGGGGTGCAGGCCCCGGCCCTCCCGGCCCTGCCGCCTCCGGATTCCGAATCAGAACCGGAATGCGACGCCAAGCCCGCAGCCGGTCGAATTCCTCGGCCAAACCCGCAGCCCCAGATCCAGCAGTCAGACTGAGTAGATCCGAATCTAGATCAGTGGTCTAGCTCCCAGTTCAACGTAGCAGCGTTCGAACGATCCTGCGGCATGCAGGCTAACGCAGAGGAGCTGGCAATCTCGTCTTCGTCCTGCCATCTTTGAATTTTTTCGCCCACCTTGCGCGCAAGTTCGTCCGGCCTTTGACTGGAATTGGCCGCCGCGGCGCAAGCCGGCCGCCGATTGCAGGATCTTGATGCGCTCGTGTTGGCGGAAGGACCGGATGTATTCCCGCACCACCTCGGCATGCTCATGGCTACCCCGGCTGCGTAATTCCGCCAAGCCATCTCTTTCAGCTCATCCGGAGAATTCAAAGCAGAGAGCAGTTGCTCGACCAGGCTGTCCGCATCGCCTGGCTGAAGAACCGGATGGCAATCCCCTCATGCTCCGCGAGCTCTCGAAAGTCCCGGATGTCGGAGGCGATGACCGGGACCCCGTACTGCGCCGCCAGGTGCGCCACGCCGCTGGAGCCAGCGGACGAGGTGTATGGCATGACCGCCAGGCTGGCCTCGCGAAACAGGTCGGCAATCGACTCCTCGGGCACATAGCCCAGAAAGCGAATCCGGTCGCTCGCGTGGCGCTGCGCCATCGAGTCCACATAGCCGGAGTTTTTGGATGATCGCCGCCACCGATGACCAGTTTTACATTGGGGAACTTCGTTGCCACGCCGCTCAAATGCTTCGATCAGGAGTTCGAGACGCTTGTAGGTCCCCCACTTTCCAAACGCAAGAATGCGGTGGATCGGGTTTCCTCGCCGTGTAAAGTCTGGAGGGTCCGGCTTCCCGGCAAAGATCCCATGCGACTCGCACGACTGACCCGGCCGCGCCGGTATTTCTCGTCCAAAGTTCGACGATAGGCGGGGAGCAGCACGGAGAGCGAGTTCGCGCTCAAGCAGTAGATGCGTTGCCAGCCAGCCTCCCACTCGGTACAGCCGGGGAGAGCTGACAGCGGCGTCCTCCAAGTCGACCGTCTCGAACAACTGGTGCAGCGTAACATGCGAGTACACTCCGTTCAGCCGTGCCGCAGCCGGCGTCACAAGACCCAGCACAGCGGCAAAGGGACGGTCGCCGAAGCTGGCGAAACCCAGGTTGAACCAGGCCACGTCGGGCTTCACCTTCCGGATGGCGCGCAGCAGACGTGGCTGCGTTGCCATGCTTTCCGAAACCCCAGCAGCGAATCACCTTGAAGCCGGGCAGTTCATCGGCCGGTGTCGGAAGATAATCTCCCAACACCGTCAGATCAACACGCCGCTCTTGCCGAAGTTGCTCCGCCACGTGGAAACCCATACTCATTGAGCGCATGGCGACTGGGCGGAAACGATGTGATAAGCGCAATCTTCACGGCTCGCTCGAACGCAACACCAGATCCCGCGAGAGCCGGCCCAGAAGATGCAAGTAATGAAAAGCGACGGTCGCATTGGCCTTGCTTCTGCCAGCCTGGCGAAGACCGAAGTGGTAAGGGACTTCCCGTGCTGTCCGGATGCGCCCGCGGACCAGGATTTCAAGCAAGCAGCTTGAAACCGGTGGTCTGGAAGGTCAGCCCTGCGATGCAGCGGCGATGGATGACGAAGAAGCCCGACATCGGGTCGGTGACCCGGAGGTTCTTCTTGGAAATCAGAGGCGCTGCCGCGAGCGTGCTCAGCCGGGAAACTGCGGCGCGCAGCGGATTCCAACCTTTGGTTCCGTCAGCTCTGCGCGTATCGGCTGGCGATGGCAATGTCGGCTTGTTCGGCTGCCTTCAACAGATACGGCAGCAACTCAGGGGGATGTTGCAGGTCAGCATCGATCACGCCGAGCAGGTTCGCTCGAGATTGACTCCAGCCGTACAGCACCGCCCCTGCCAAGCCCCGTTCTCCCGCACGTGAGAGGAGGCGAATGCGCGGATCTCGTGTGGTCCAGTCCCGAGCCTTTTCCACCGTTCCGTCGGTGCTTCCGTCATCGACGACCACGATCTCGTATTCATATCGCGTCTCGCTCAATGCGCCGGTGAGCTCACTGAGAACTTTGTCGATGTTTCCCGCTTCATTGAGCGTCGGTACGACCAGGGCAAGACGATTCTCAGAAATCCCAGGTATCATCCACGGCCTCGCTTTCGGTAACGCGAAGCCTTGGATGGAACGCTAGAGACTTGCCGTTGGGTCGTTTTGCACCCTACAGGAACTCTGTGGCCGGACTACTGCGCATTGTCGCTTGCGCTGGCCCAGTCTTTTCCTCAGTCGAATGCCCGCTGGCGAGCCGGGATCGGACGGATGTGCATCGAGATTTCACTTTTCACGTCTTCCACTCCGGCGTCAGAGAATGATGATCAGCTGCGGAAACAAGTTCCCGGAGATGCAAGAAATGTCCGCCGATTCTGATACATGAATTCCAGAGGGTATTCCGGCTTCCTGGCAAAAGCTGCGGCGGGAGAGGCATCGAGAATGAAAGCCAGGTCAGGGCGCGGGCGTCTGCTTCAAGAGAATCTTGGCTGTAAGTACGCGAGCTGCAGGTGATGGCGAATAGATATTCGCGATTTGGTCGTACATGTAGCGGTCAAAAATTACTGACGTCAGAATTTCTTGATCCGTTGACTGGCCAGCAGGCGGCGCAATCGGGCAACATCCAGCAGGTATAATCCCAATCGTGCTGCGGTCAAATACCACTTCCGAACGTGTTTATTGTTCTTGGGGACGAATGAACGCTGTCGTCCACTCGACCCGCGATGGCAGAAGTCCGCTGCCCGGTGGCCGACTCCGGCGCGCATTTTCGACCAGACCGCAACGTCGTCCCAGAAGCTGAGTCGTAACACGCGAAGGCCCTGTTTCTGCAGGCACGATGAGAGGTGCTCGATTTGCGTGGTCTTCCCCGCCCCGTCGATTCCCGAGAAGGTAATCAGGAACGGGCGAGCTAGCAGTGGGCTGCCCGTCGGCTTTGTCGGAAGACATCTGTTCGGAGAACTCCGTGATTCATGGACGAGTCATGACTAGATGCTGAAGCGCCGGGCGGCCGCGCTGGACTTCTCTCAGACAAAGCGACAACTGAACCCACGGCGATTCCGGCTCCCGCCAGCAAACCCAGCTTTGATCAGAAGCGAGCGATGACCGCGCTGCCGGGCGGGCGCCACTGCTGCGCCCGCTGGCTGGGCCACGGGAGCTCCTTTCACATTGGCGGCCTTTGCTCCAGCAGCCCCGGAGGGAGCGGGTGCGGTGCTGGCTGCTGGCTCGGTGGCGTTTGCTGCTGACTGGGATTGCGGCGCATCCGGCAACGAATCGTCCTGCTTCTGGCCGGCGAGCGTTGGACTGGCCAGACTGCGGAGGGCTCGCCAAGAGAGGCATCTCGCTCGACATCAGAAACGCGCCCGCCAACACCGCAATCGAGAAGCATTTTGAATATCTGCGACCTGTCCGATTCATTTACGCACTCCAAGGCTCTTTGAGATTGGCTCGCACGTTGATCTTCGGCGTCTCTCTGCCGCAATCTGCGGATAAGCAAGCGCTTCTTCTACCGAATTGAAGACGGGCACGAGCGAGGAAATGCGGGTCACTTCGAGAAGCACTCGGTTGACGCGAGAGCCCGCGACGAACAGCACCTGCGTATCTCGGCCCACCACTTGCGCCACGCAATCCAGCAGCAAGTCGATGTCTTCATGATTCAGAGTGGAGAAGCCCGATAAATCCACAATCACGGGAGATCCGGAAACGCGCAGAGCGTTGAGCAGATCTTTCCGCAGCGCACGGCGGCCCGCAGAACTCGACGCGCAGGGAAAGGGCACGATGACGTCCAAGGCTATCGTGTACCTCATAGCTGCACCTCGAGCCACGGCTGCGACGCGGTGGAGGATGGAGCGGAGTCCCACGCGAAGGCGCTGCCGGCTCGCGAGAGAACATCGGTCTTCTCGCTGAATGCTTGCCTGCGCGATTCACGCCGCTGGATCCGGCTTCCCAAGCCTGCTGGCTCTAGATCGGCGACTGCACCCCAGCCCAGATCTTCCAAATATCCGCCGTCCACCAGTCGATGCCGAATCAGCAGGCCGGGCGCCAGGTAGGTGTACGGCAGAACTGTGGATCGCTCCACCGTAGTTCCGCAATCCACCACACAATCGCGCTCCACCGACGCAAAGGGACCGATGGTTGCGCCGGCGCGGACGATGGTGCGCGCTCCGATATAGGTTGGACCGATGACCCGCACGGAATCCGCGAGATTCGCGCCTTCCCCGACCCACACCTGCTCGCGAATCTGTGTCCCGAGCGGTCGCATGGCGCAGGCCCCGGTCAGTCCATCTCCAACCAGCTCCTGCCTTTCCCTGGCTGACAAAATGCGCTTGGCATATCCGCTGAAATTGATAAGGAGTTTGCTCCGCTGTTGGTTGGAGAGCAGGGAGATTCGTCATTTCTCTCCGGTTGCCTGCAACGCGAGATGATCTAGCAGGCAAACTCCCAATTGACCTCGGGCATCTGGGCTTCGGTCACCGGATTTCGGCTCTCGCAATGAAAGCGAAGTAAATCGGCAAGATCCATCTCCGCATACGACTTGAGCTTAATCATGAGAAGTCGCTCGACTCCCTGTCGGGCAAACTCAGCCAGCGCAGACCACGGCGCGGTCATCGCCGCGGTCATCACCGCGGTCATCGAGGACTGGAAGTGAGCCACAGGCTTTGCACTCCGAGCTTGCGCACGCGCTCCATCCACGACTGCAAAACGTCATTGCCTAGTATCGGCATCCGCGAGGAATAAAGCGGTCGAGAATTGTCGGAAGCTGCCAGCGCATAGGGTTGAGCCTCATGGATCGCCGTGAGGTCCTCCCTGGCCGGAACCAGTACCACTGCACCCAACTCCACGTGCTTACTTCCTTTCCGAGAACGCCCCCGGGAAGGCTCCCACGACTCCTATTGCCCACACTGCGATCGCGGTGTCTTTGAGATGTGGAGGACACGGTCCGAAGATGTCGAAAGGAGTGAAAATGCAGCATCGCGGTAGCTATATCTAAAGGAAAACTCCTAGGCCAAACGGCCAGGACCTAGGGTCACGCTCACCGGCCCGACCTTAGATGTACTTCTGATTGCAATGTCCTGTGCGGAACTGTCCACGTAGAATTATATCCCCAAAATCCCTGTAGGCACCGCTGCGCCGTACCTACAACCGGAGCACGTCTTATGAGAAAGTTTGCCCTCCTGCTGGTGCTCAGTTCGGGAACCCTGGCCTTAGCCAGCGTCACCGTTTCCGCGCCCGCCAATGGAAGCCAAGTTGGCACGACGGTTCAGTACATTGCCAGTGCCACCACCAACTGCGCGGCCGGAGTCGCCGCGATAGGAATCTATTCCGCGCCCGGCGTTCTGGCGTATAGCACCAATGGAAGCAGCCTCAACACCGAGTTGTTTCTGAGCCCGGGTGAATACCAGACCGTGGTGCAGGCTTGGGACAACTGCGGCGGGGTCAGCAAGACGGCGGTCACCATTTACGTTTCTGCGGAGGCCGCTCAGGTGCAAGTCACAGCTCCGAAGAACAACTCGACCGTGTCCTCAAAAGTTCAATATGTTGCCAGCGCGACAACGACTTGTCCCAAGGGGTGTCCGCAATGGGTATCTACACATCGCCGGGCGTGCTGGCGTACCAGTCTCAGGGCGCGAAGCTGAATACCCTCCTCACGCTAAACCCTGGCACTTACCACACGGTCGTGCAGGAGTGGGATGGCTGCGGAGGCAGCGCCTACACCCCGATCACGTTCACGGTTGCGGGTCCGAGCAGCGGTGGGCAGGTAATCGTAAGCGCCCCGCAGACCAACAGCACGGTCAGTTCGACGGTGCAGTATGTGGCATCGGCGAGTTCCTCTTGCTCAAAAGGCGTCTCCGCCATGGGAATCTACACGGCGCCCGGTGTGCTCGCCTACACAACGCAAGGCGCCCAGCTCAATACGCTGCTTGAGCCTTAACCCTGGCATGTACCACACGGTGGTCGAGGAATGGGATAACTGCGGCGGAGCTGCCGTGGCTCCGGTCACGATCACTGTAGGAGGCAGGCTCGACGTCGGCGTCTTTACCAATCTTCATCAACAGCCGGGATGGACCGGATATGCGCCTGCTGCCCCCGCTATACAATATCTGTACTTCCTGCACACCCTCAGGCCCGCAGGCCACCTGGGCGATGACCCAGAATATTTCGTCGCCCTCGCTCAGCGGAAACGTCAACGCGCATGGACATCGGCGGACAGACCGTCTACTCAGATATCCTCTGGAACAACCACCTGATCGGGGACTTCTCCTCGCAGGGTCTGCCCGACTACAACCAGACGATCGTCCCCAACCTCCACAACTTCACCTACGATGTCTATTTTTACGTGGAAGATCTCGGCGTCTCGCAGGCGCTGGAGTTCGATATCAACCAGTTTGTCGGTGGCTACTCTTACATTTGGGGGCATGAATGCCGCATCGCCGGCGGCAACGAGTGGGACATCTGGGACAATCCCGGTCAGACCTGGCATCCCACTGGCGTTCCCTGCAATCCGGTGCCGAATGCCTGGAACCATCTCGTTCTCCAGGTCCAACGCACCTCGGACAATCAACTTCTGTTCCAATCGATCACACTCAACGGAGTGACTTCGGTTCTCAACTACTACGAGAATCCCACGGCGACGACGTGGTATGGCGTGACCATCAACTACCAGCAGGACGGGAACTACGAGCAGACGCCCTACTCGATCTGGCTCGATAAACTGAACTTCACCTATTGGTAAGAGCGCCAGAGCCCCTTGTCCGTTTGCGCGGCCCCTCGGTCGAAGAGGCCGCCTTTTTCTTCTAAGGGATCATGAAGCGATGAGACCGTGCCCTCGCAACTGCGTTTTGGTCGCCTTTCGGGCTACTCACCACGGCTATTTATCAATTCCAGCCAACTCTCTGTCTCTGGAATTCATCTAGTCCTCTGGAAATCCAAAAGGGGCCTACGGCTTGCTGTTCACCACTGCAGGAGGAGCGGAGATGGGTGCGGGTCGATGCGGCAGGGATTCTGGCAAGGATCGCGCGGCTCTTAGTGTGCTTGCTGACTCTTGCCAGCGTGAGTTCGGCCCAGAGCTCAAACCCTCCCTCGACGCTCACCGGCGCCGGCCAGCACGCAGGCGCCCGATGCCGCACCGACCGCAGGATGATGAAACCCCCGGCTTCGTCTTTAAGAAAGAAGTAGAAGAGGTTATTCTGCATGCGACCGTGGTGGACGATCAGAATCACCTAATCACCGGTCTGGCCCGCGACAACTTTAAAGTGTACGAAGATGGCAAACTGCAGGAACTGACTTCCTTCCGCAAGGAGCGTGTCCCGGTCGCGCTGGGAATTCTGATCGACAACTCGGGCTCAATGTTGCCGAAGCGGGCGAAGGTTAACGAGGCGGCCCTGCAACTAGTGGACGCGAGCCAGCAGGAGGATCGGGTATTCGTCGTCAACTTCGGCGAAGATGCGTTTCTTGACCAGGACTACACCCAGGACGTCGGCAAACTGAGGGCCGCTCTGCAGCGGGTGGAGACGCGCGGCAGCACTGCCCTCTACGATGCGATCATTGCGGCCGTCGATCACTTGAACCAGACTTCCCCGTCGCAAAAGAAAGTTCTGTTGGTTGTGACCGACGGGCGGGACAATGCAAGCCAGGCTACGTTCCAGGAGGTTCTCCACAAGTTGCAATCGAAGAACGGACCCGTCCTCTACATCATCGCGCTCGAGCAGAACGAGCGGCGAGACGACGGTAATCGGCAATCCCTGCGCACCCTCTCCGAGCAAACTGGAGGCACGGCGTTCTTTCCCTCCAGTCTCGACGAGGTGCAATCGATCGCGAGTGCGATTGCGCAAGACATCCGGAGTCAGTACGTAATCGGCTACCGCTCTTCGAATCCGCACACGCCTGGCGCCTACCACTCGATTCAGGTTCAGGCGCTCGACGGATCCACTCGACTGCGCGTCGCAACCCGCACCGGGTATTATTCAGGAAGCAATGGAAACGAAGAATCCCACTAACAACAACGATGGGCATATCCTCCAAGTCCTCGGGTGAGTTCGCTTGGCATCGGATAGCCGGACGAGTTGGGCACAGTGCAATTACACAGCTGGGTCGTCTGGCGGAGCACAGCAGATTCGATGTATTGGCAACTTGACCCAGCGCACCGAGAGCTAGCTGCGCCGATCTGAGCGGCTCTGAATCAATAAAGACGAAATCCAACTTCGATACTGATCTGCACATTCACGGGATGCCCGTCTTTCATAGCGGGTTGGAAGCGCCATTGCTTCACAGCTTCAATCGCCCTGGCATCGAGTCCAAATCCCAAGCCGCGGACGACACGAATATCGCGTGGATGCCCCTGCTGATCGACGATCAGCCAAAGCACGCAGGTTCCCTGTCTCTTTGCGGTACGGGCTTCCTCGGTATATTGGGGGTCTGGTGTGGAAATAGCCTGAGGAGCTGATATCCCTCCACCGACCTTAAACACACCTCCCCCAATACCACCTCCGCTACCTGTGCCCACCCCCGGCCCGTGCCCCACTCCTATGCCCCCGCCGGATCCAGAACCAATGCCGCCGCCCGACCCGGTTCCGTTTGAGGGAGGAGCTGAAGGTAGTGGCGCCGTCGGATTGCCCAGATTCGGCAAGTGATTCTCGGCCAAGACCACTTGCGGAGGAATCACCACGGCTGGCTCAGCCGTGAGCTTGGGGTGTTCGTTACGGACGATAATCGCTGGCGGAGTGATCTGCTCCATGGCAGCCTTCGGCAGTCTTCCTTTTGGCGGAAGCAAGCGATCGTGATCGCCACCACCGCCGCCGCCGCTCGCGATTTTTTTCGCAACCGGCAGCGTGTAAGAATCGAGCGGGGGTGCAATTAAAGTTACCGTCTCGTGTTGCTGCACTTCCTGCACCGCCTGATGCCCGAATATGGCGCCGCAGAGGATCAATCCCAGTAATGCGAAGTGTATTACCGCGGATCCTATAAGGCCGTTGGATCGGTAGTTGTTGAACTGTCCCCAGATAGCATCCGGACCAAGCGCTCTTTTCACCCGCGACGGGGAACTCAGTTTCGCCGGCCCTGCTATTCGTTCCCGGCCTGCGTGAAGGGTGTCAAACACGACTGACGAAGAAACTGCGGATGACATGTAAGAGACGTGGCGTGGACTCTCGTGGTTCGGCATTTGACGCTCCTAGAAAAACTGCGGCATAGGAAAAGAAAACCGGTAACTGCGTTTCCTTCAAGAAACCCACTCATCGGATGCGTCCTACCCAACCGATAAACGTCGGGTAAATCATGTAGACTCCCGGCTATTTTTCGGGATTACAGAAAAAGGATTGATCGAGAACTTTCCGTGCGTTTGGAAACACGGTAAAGACAACTTAGTCCCGGCCACCACATTTCAACGCTCTTAGATCGAATCAAGCAAAATCGCTTCAGTCCTGTGCTCTGCGACTCTCGAATGAAAGCGCTACTCCGAGTAACTATCGTCGTCAGTCCTCCGTCCTTGGCTTTCGCTATCGCCGTCCCTTCGTCATTCGGAAACTTGAACTGATTCGAGGTGCAGGAGGTGCTAGCCCTGCCAAATATGCTTTCCGCAAGGGCAGTGAACGGTATCGGTAGGTTGTCGCTTGGTTAGTTGCTGTTTGCAGACCGGGCAAGGTTTCGTCATTACGTAGGTCATAATCTTGGCTCCTTGGGGCTAGCTAAGCTCTAGCTCCTTAGCCGTGCACGACGCATGCCAAAATACGCGTCGCTTTTTGAATTCGACTGCGGGGTACGAGAATATGGCACAGCGCATCCTGCTCTGACAGCCCGCAATGGCTACTGAATCATGGTCTTGCCGCGTGAAACCCTTGCCCAGCCTCCGCAATTCTGGGCGTTGGGATAAGGAATCGGCATCGAGTCTCTCCCTTTCTCTCCTCATGTGAACTCCTTTCTGCATTCCCAAGGGCTACAGCATTTGCTGTAGCGCAGATTTGCTCGGTTTCCGCCCGAAACTCTATGGGCAACGTTCCCCTGCTTACCTTGACAAGGGCGACGCCATAGACGGATGTCTGCTTCCCGAACTCATTGAAGCAATCACTCCGCAATGCACGCGACCAATTCGCCGCCGAGGTAATTTACTTCTCGAACTGTGTTCTACGCGACAAGGGGCCGGAACCATCGGGATGGTAAGGCCTGGTGGATGTTCGAATCGTGCGCGCAATTTATGAATCTGCGCAGACGGAGCGGTTGCCCTTCCCGACTTGCCGGCATGAGGCCTACCCTGGGACAGGCCATTCACAGGCCAGCACTCGGTAAGCCCACCACAGTGAATGCTGAATCTCTGGCAGGGGAGGCGGCTTGATGGGGAGCGTGCCGCATCTTCATACGCCTGAAGGCCGGTGGCGAATAAGACGCAGACGCAAATTACCCGATCGGGGTGGGGCCTGTTGCGTTCATAGGGCGACTGCCTCCCTCACTTTCGCTGTCGTGCTGTGGATGTACATTCTAGGAGCTGGTTGTTGCAAATCCTGAACCAATTACAGAGCATTCAGGCGCACAGTGCACGCCTTGGTTTTCGGAGTATAAGAGACGGTGGCGTTGGCCGAGCCTGCGGGCAGGGTGACGTTCAGCGGCGGCATTATCGGCTTTGATTTCGCGGGACTGGCGGCGCGGCTGAAGCAGCGCCCCTTCAAAACAAAGTCAAGATCAGAGCAAAGTCAAAAATCAAAGCAAGGTCAAAATCCGAGCTTAACACCGACTTTTTCCGCAGCCGTTAGGCCACTGAGGTTTCTGTCGTGCTAGTGGGGGCTGAGGCGGCATCTGGATCTGAATAATGTTGTTCTTGATGGCGTAGACAACCAGATCGCGGATGGAATGCAGACTGAGTTTCCGCATGATGTTGCTGCGATGGGTTTCCACGGTCTTGGTGCTCAAGTTCAGCAGCGAGGCTACTTCCTTGGAGCTCTTTCCTTCCGCCAGAAGCTGTGTGACTTCACGTTCCCGTGCCGTTAGTGTGGGCAAATCCGGAGGCTCATTCCGGGATACGGCGTGTCCCTTATCCAGGAAGCCTCGCAACACTAGATCGTTCACTCGCGGCGTAAAGAACATTCGCTTGCCCTGCAAGGCTTGGACCGCAGAGACCAGATCGCGAGCTGCGTCGGATTTGAGCACGAATCCGCGCGCGCCGGCGTCGAGGGTTCACGGATGACCTGATCGGCGTCGGTGATCGTCAGGACAATGATTTTGAATTGGGGATCGTGCTGCAGCAGTTGCCGTGTGGTGTCCAGTCCGTTGAGTAATGGCATGCCAATGTCCACAATCACAACATCGGGCTTCAACTGCTTGGCCATTTAAAGCGCTTCGCGGCCATTGGATGCTTCTCCATACACCTCCCATCCCTCATGTTTCTGGAGAAGCGCACACAAACCCCGGCGTACAAATCTACCGCTTGCTCGAATACAGAGAATCCTGTATGTAAGTTGAGCCCGGGCCACCTTTGTGCCCAGGCCAACATTCATATTACTAAAGCCTACCTGCGCGCGGGCGAAAAGCTCAGACTGATTGCTCCCAGCCTGGGATTGCGTCCATATTGTCGGGGGTGTCGTTTGCCTTTACCCGACGAATTCTCCTTTTCGGAAACAGCACATCCCGCATCTTCATCTTCGCTTTGTGCAGCTGGGATTTCGAATTTCCGATGGAGCATTGCAGAAGTTGAGCAATCTCGTGATGCTGATATCCTTCAACCTCGTGAAAGTCGAAGATCTGCCGGCATCCCGCGGGAAGTTCCTCGACGGCCCGGCGCAGTGCAATGCGGTCAATCGCCCCGCTCAGGCTGGGATCCGCTTTCCCAACCTCGCGTTTCAGAGATGGCGAGTCCGTCGATACGGGTTCGTCCAGAGAAACTAGCGGCGGAGACTTTCGGCGGCGCAACTTCATCAACACCGTATTTACAGCAATCCGGTGAAGCCAAGTGGAGAAGGCGGAATCGCCTCGAAACGAGTTGACGCTGCGAAACACCTGCATAAAAGCTTCCTGAGTCAGGTCTTCTGCATCAGCCACATCTCTTGTCATATGCAGACAAACCGAATACACGCGCTTCTTGTGCAACTGGTAGAGCGTGGCAAAAGCGTCCTCTTCGCCACGCTGGGCGCGCTGAACGAGGCTGGCTTCTAAACTATTCCGCTGGCTTTTATCCCGAACGGAAATGGTAGTTACGGGAGGCAGGTTGGTTGATGCCGCGGATATCACGCAAGTGGCCACGGTAGTCTCCTTGGATCAAAACGCGTGTCAATTTGCTCTCCATGAATCGGCGGAGATGCATTAGGAGACTAGCGAAGCGACGCACCCTAACCTATCAGGGCGCTCCTGTAATCAATTGTAGGACTTGCTGTACACGGGTACAGGATGTCTCACAATCACGAACGCCGGGCCTTCGGTTGTAGGGCTTCTTGGCACAATCTCTACTGCGTTCACCCGATTGTTCGAGTTTCTATCCCAGTGGGTCACCACTTTGTATAGCTTCACCAATGTGGCAGATAAATGAAATAAGGTCAGGTGCATCCATCCAAAACTGCGCTTGGTTCTCGCAATATCGAACTCGAGGGGATCATGAGTTCGAGGAGGGTTCCCGGATCGGCGTTCCTCAACCGCAATTCTCCACCAAATTCCCGGGCGCGCTGTTTCATACCACCAATGCCCACCCCCAATTGTTCGGAGCGCAGCTCTGCAATTCGCTCGTCGATTCCTTTGCCATCGTCGAGCACTGACACGCGGATCAACCCGTTTCTTTGATGCAAGGTAATCCACACTTTTCGAGCTTCCGAATGGCGGAATACGTTGGTCAATGCCTCTTGCACAATGCGAAAGACAGCCGTCTCGACTTCGGGCGCCAGTCTGGGGAAGTTAGGCGGTTGGACGTCGAGGAATGCCTCGATGCCGCTCCGCTTGGTAAGCCCTTCCGTGTACCAGGAAAGCGCCGACAGCAAGCCAACTTCATCGAGCAGCGGCGGGTGCAGAAGGTGAGACATGGTGCGAACCTGCTGAATCGCGCGATCGATGATGCTGCTGGCCTGGGCACATGCTTCTTGCGGTTGTGAGGATTCCTGCAAAAGCATCTTGTCCACCATCATCTTTGCCACGGCAAGTTCTTGTCCCAGCCCGTCATGCAGATCGCGTGCGATGCGGCGGCGTTCCTGGTCCTGCGCCGACATAAGGCGGACGGAAAGACGTCGTAACTCATCGGTTCGTCGATCCACCAATTTTTCCAGTTCAATGGCATTATCCCGAATCGATTGTTCCAGCAGTTTGCTGTCGTGAATATCGGAACAGGTCCCATACCATCTGACGACGTTTCCAGCATGATCTCGGATGGGCACCGCGCGGGCGCGGAACCAGCGGTAGTCTCCGTTTTTCCCGCGCAAGCGATACTCCACTTCGTAATTCTCTCCCGATTGGACAGAGTCCAGCCATTGCTGCCCGCTTCGCTCGCCGGTCGTCGGGATGCAGGTAATCCAACCAGCCGAAGCCAGCCGCCGAACCTGTCGGAGCGCCGGTATATTCGTAAAATCGATCGCTGAGGTAATCTCGGGCGCCGTCCGCCTGCCTGCTGAAGATGATATCGGGAGCGGTGTGCACAATCGCGTCGAGCTCCAGGTTCTTCCTGGCCAGTTCGAGGTTGAGATCGAGCAAGGATTGCGCTTTTGTCTCCAACTCTTCGGTACGCTCCAAGACACGGCGCTCCAGGTCGCGATTCAGCTCTTCGAGTTGCCTCGTTTTGCGATGTAATTCGGCGAACACTCTAACCTTCGCACGCAAGAGTTCGGCGATGACGGGAACGGAAATGTAATCTACTGCTCCGTGCTTGTATCCTTTGAGCCGGTCCAGATCCGTCAGGTGCACGGCGGAGATGAAGATGATAGCGGTCCTTTGAAAGCGCGGATGCTGGCGAATCATCGTCGCCAACTCAAAGCCGTCGAGTTCCGGCATGCTTACGTCCATCAGCACGACGGCAACGTCGGTCTTCAGCAGAATTTCCAGCGCCTCCTTCGCCGAAGCTGCTTTGATCAGGTTCTCGCCAAGTTCGGCCAGCATGACCTCATAGCTGAGCAGCTTGGCCGGCTGATCATCCACCATGAGAATATTGACTTTTTCGTCATCCCTCATTGTTCCCTCCGTTCACGTCTCGATGAACTAAGCTCCCCGCTGCCACATTTGCTATCTGTGAAGCCACATACGCAGCGATGAGAGTAGTTGCTCGGTATTAACGGGTTTGGCAAGGTACTCCGACGCGCCCGCTTCCAGACATTTTTCGCGATCTCCTTTCATTGCTTTTGCCGTCAGGGCAATGATGGGCAAGCGCTGGAACGAAACTGTTCTGCCGGATCACGCGCATGGTTTCGTAACCATCCATCTCCGGCATCATGATGTCCATCAGCACGATCGCTACATCCGGCGTCGATTCGAGTTTTGCGATTGCTTCCCGGCCGGTGCCGGCGGTGATCACGGTCATGCCGCGCCGCTCAATGCACACTGCTGAGAGCGAAGATGTTGCGGACGTCATCATCTACCACCAGCACTTTTTTCCCGACTAAGGCATCGTCGGAATGGTGCAACCGGTCGAGCATCTTCTGTTTTTCCATGGGAAGATCGGCGACGACCCGATGCAGGAACAGCGCGGTCTCATCCAGCAAGCGTTCGGGCGACTCGACTCCTTTCACCACCACGCTGCGGGCCAGCGCATGCAGAGCGGGCATCTTCTTCCGGAGAAAGTTCCTTGCCGGTGAACACAACCACCGGCAAATCGCCCAGTGCAGGCGTGTCGCGGAAGCGTTCCAACACCTCGAAGCCTGAAATGTCGGGCAAACGCAGATCAAGAACGACGCAGTCGAAGGACTGGTCGTTAACGGCGCGAATCGCCTCTTCGCCGCTGGAAACGACCGTGACGTCGATATCGTCATAGCCAAGCAGTTCCCTGATACTGAGTTGCTCTGCCGGATTGTCTTCCACCACCAGCAAGCGCTTCCGTCGAGGAGCGGCATACTCCTTGATGCGGTTCAACGCCGTTTCCAGTCCCTCGGGCGTAGTGGGCTTCGTAACAAAGGCAAACGCGCCGCGGGCGAGGCCATGGTGGCGGTCTTCGTCGAGGGTCAACATCTGCACCGGAATGTGCCGCGTTGCCGGGTCTTGCTTCAAGTGGTTGAGCACCGTCCAGCCCAGCATATCGGGCAGAAAAACGTCCAGCGACACTGCGGTCGGATGGTACTCGCGGGCGAGCGCGAGGGCCTCCGCACCCCGCATCGCCACCAGCACCTTGAATCCCTTGTCGCGAGAAAGATCGCACAACACGCGCGCGTAGTGCGGGTCATCTTCAACAATCAGCAGGATGGCATCGTCCGGTTGCAGATTATCGCGGTCGTCCGGAATCTTCTCGATCGGATGTTCCGCGACACCCGCGACGGACAACTGCACTGGGGAAACAGACGATGCGGACCTTGCGCTCGACCATGGCGGCGCTGGCAGTGGAAGGGCCGACATAGGTTTGCGGCAAGTAGAGGGTGAAGGTGCTCCCCCGGCCCGGAGCGCTGCGCAACTGGATTTCGCCGCCCAGCAGGCTGGCTAGTTCGCGGCTGATCGCCAGCCCGAGTCCGGTTCCTCCGTACTTGCGGCTGGTGCCGGCATCTGCCTGCTGGAAGGCCTCGAAGATGATCCGCTGCTTGTCAAACGGAATGCCGATGCCAGTATCGGCAACTTCAAAGGCCACAACCGTCGCGGCATTTTCCAGGATCGGGTGATCCTCGCTCCACCCGCTCTTGGCCACAGACACGGACAGGCGAACGCCTCCCAGTTCGGTGAACTTGAACGCATTGGACAGCAGATTTTTCAACACCTGCTGCAGACGCTTCGAGTCGGTGACCACGCTCGGAGCAAGGTGCGGATCGGTGTGGACCTCGAAAGTGAGGTGCCGGTTCTCGGCTTCATGCCGGAACGGACGTTCCACCATATCCAGCAGACTGGCGAAAAAGACTTCCTCCGCCTCGACCGACACCGTTCCGGATTCGATCTTCGACAAATCGAGAATGTCGGTGATCAGGTTGAGCAAGTCCGTTCCGGCGCCATGAATCGTGCGCGAGAACTCAACCTGTTTCGGCGTCAGGTTCCCATCCGGGTTGTCACTGAGTTGCTGCCCCAGGACGAGGATGCTGTTGAGCGGAGTGCGCAACTCATGCGACATGTTAGCCAGGAATTCGGACTTGTACTTCGAAGTCAAAGCCAGTTCTTTGGCCTTCTCTTCCAAAGCGCGGCGAGCTTGCTCGATTTCCTGGTTCTTGCGTTCGACCTCGACGTTCTGTTCGGCGAGTTGCTGCGCTTTTTGCGCCAACTGCTCGTTGGTTTGCTGTAACTCCTTTTGCTGCATCTGGAGTTCGGTGGCCAATTGCTGCGACTGCTTCAACAGGCCTTCCGTCTGCATCGTGGCCTCAATACTGTTGAGCACGATGCCGATGCTGGCCGTCAGCTGTTCGAGAAATGCCAGATGGGAAGTTGTGAAGTTACTAAGTGAAGCGAGTTCGATAACTGCCTTGACACGATCTTCAAAGAGCACTGGCAGCACGATAACGTTTCGCGGAACCGCCTCGAACAAGCCCGACCGAATCGAAATCGTGTTTGGCGGCAGATCCTGAAATCAGCATCCGCCGCTTTTCCGCCGCGCATTGCCCGACCAGACCCTCGCCTATCTTCAAGCGCCGCAGATGCCCATCCTCGCCGTCGCCGGCAAATGCCGAGAGGAGCACCATCTCCGCGGATTCTTCCGTTCCCATCTGGTAGATCACGCCTTGTTGCGCGTTCACCAGGGGCGACAGTTCCGACAGGAGCATGCGTCCCACCGTCGTCAGATCGCGTTGTCCCTGTAACATGCCGGTGAAGCGGGCCAGGTTCGTCTTGAGCCAGTCCTGTTCCGTGTTGCGATCGGTGGTCAGGCGGAGGTTGTCGATCATGGTGTTGATGTTGTCTTTCAACTCCGCCACTTCGCCGCTGGCTTCTACCTGAATCGAGCGAGTTAGGTCGCCCTTGGTAACTGCGGTAGCGACCTCGGCAATGGCTCGCACTTGGTTGGTCAAGTTATCGGCCAGGAGGTTGACGTTGCCGGTGAGATCTTTCCACGTACCGGCGGCGCCGGGCACGTTGGCCTGTCCGCCGAGCCGGCCTTCCACGCCGACTTCGCGGGCCACGGTCGTGACCTGGTCGGCAAAGGTGGCCAGCGTATCCGTCATGTTGTTGATGGTTTCGGCCAGAGCCGCGACTTCGCCCTTGGCGTTCACGGTCAGCTTCTGAGTAAGTTCGCCATTGGCGACGGCAGTCACGACTTTCACAATGCCGCGCACTTGTTCCGTCAGGTTGGCGGCCATCACGTTCACGTTGTCGGTAAGGTCCTTCCACGTGCCCGCCACACCCGGCACCTGCGCCTGACCGCCCAATTTGCCTTCCGTACCGACTTCGCGGGCTACGCGCGTTACTTCGGCGGCGAAGGCGTTGAGCTGATCGACCATCGTGTTGATGGTGTTCTTGAGTTCGAGAATTTCGCCTTTCACGTCTACCGTGATTTTGCGGGACAAATCGCCGCGGGCGACAGCGGTAGTCACTTCGGCAATGTTTCGCACCTGGCCGGTCAAGTTTCCGGCCATGGCGTTCACCGAATCGGTAAGATCCTTCCACGTACCGGCCACGCCGGAGACGTTGGCTTGTCCGCCCAGACGGCCTTCGCTGCCCACCTCGCGGGCCACGCGCGTTACTTCGGCGGCGAACGAGCGCAGTTGCTCGACCATCGTGTTCAGCGTTTCTTTCAGCTGCAAGATTTCGCCGCGCACGTCCACCGTGATTTTCTTCGAGAGATCGCCGTTCGCAATGGCGGTCGCGACTTCGGCGATGTTACGCACCTGGCCAGTCAGGTTGCTGGCCATGAAGTTGACGTTGTCGGTGAGATCTTTCCACGTGCCGGCGACGCCCGGTACCTGCGCCTGGCCGCCCAGCTTTCCGTCGGTGCCGACTTCGCGGGCCACGCGCGTCACTTCGCCGGCGAACGCGTTAAGCTGGTCCACCATCGTGTTGATGGTGTTCTTGAGTTCGAGAATTTCGCCCTTCACATCGACCGTGATCTTGCGCGACAAATCGCCGCGGGCCACGGCCGTCGTCACCTCGGCGATGTTGCGTACCTGTCCGGTGAGGTTACCGGCCATCGAGTTGACGGAGTCGGTAAGATCCTTCCAGGTGCCGGCCACGCCAGGCACGTTCGCCTGTCCGCCCAGACGGCCTTCGGTGCCGACTTCGCGGGCCACGCGCGTAACTTCGCCGGCGAACGCGTTGAGCTGATCCACCATCGTGTTGATGGTTTCTTTCAGCAGCAGAATTTCGCCGCTGACGTTCACCGTGATTTTCTTCGAGAGGTCGCCGCTGGCGATGGCCGTCGAAACTTCGGCGATATTGCGAACCTGGCCGGTCAGGTTGCTGGCCATCGAGTTGACGGAATCCGTGAGATCCTTCCACGTGCCGCCGACGCCTGGTACCTGCGCCTGGCCGCCCAGTTTGCCGTCGGTGCCCACTTCGCGCGCCACGCGGGTCACTTCCGACGCAAACGAGCGCAACTGATCCACCATCGTGTTGATGGTGTCTTTGAGTTCAAGAATTTCGCCGCTCACGTCGACCGTGATCTTGCGCGACAAATCGCCTCGGGCCACAGCCATGGAGACTTCGGCGATGTTTCGTACTTGGCCGGTCAGGTTGCTGGCCATGAAGTTCACGTTGTCGGTGAGATCCTTCCACGTACCGGCGACACCGGGGACTTGCGCCTGGCCGCCCAGCTTGCCTTCCGTGCCCACTTCGCGGGCCACGCGCGTCACTTCGCCGGCGAACGCGTTGAGCTGGTCGAGCATCGTGTTGATGGTGTTTTTCAGTTCGAGAATTTCGCCCTTCACGTCGACCGTGATCTTGCGCGACAAATCGCCGCGGGCCACGGCCGTCGTCACTTCGGCAATGTTGCGCACCTGTCCGGTGAGGTTACCGGCCATCGAGTTCACGGAGTCGGTGAGATCTTTCCACGTACCGGCAACGCCAGGCACGTTGGCCTGTCCACCCAGACGGCCTTCGCTGCCGACTTCGCGCGCCACACGCGTCACTTCACCAGCGAAACGGTTGAGCTGATCCACCATCGTGTTCAGCGTTTCTTTCAGCTGCAAAATTTCGCCGCGCACGTCGACCGTGATCTTGCGCGAGAGATCGCCATTCGCGATGGCCGTCGCCACCTCGGCGATGTTGCGTACCTGGCCGGTGAGGTTGCTGGCCATGAAGTTGACGTTGTCCGTCAGATCTTTCCACGTTCCGCCGACGCCGGGCACTTGCGCCTGGCCGCCCAGCTTGCCTTCCGTACCGACTTCACGCGCCACGCGAGTGACTTCGCCGGCGAACGCGTTGAGTTGGTCGACCATGGTGTTGATGGTGTCTTTGAGTTCGAGAATTTCGCCTTTCACGTCGACCGTAATCTTGCGCGACAAATCGCCGCGAGCTACGGCCGTGGTTACTTCGGCAATGTTGCGGACCTGGGCCGTCAAGTTTCCGGCCATGGCGTTCACCGAGTCGGTGAGATCTTTCCAGGTGCCGGCCACGCCCACAACAACGGCCTGGCCGCCCAGTTTGCCGTCGGTACCCACTTCACGAGCGACGCGCGTTACTTCGGAGGCAAACGAGCGCAACTGGTCGACCATCGTGTTGATGGCTTCCTTAAGCTGGAGAATTTCGCCGCGCACATCGACGGTAATTTTGCGGGAGAGATCGCCGCTGGCCACCGCCGTCGCGACTTCGGCGATATTGCGCACCTGGCCAGTGAGGTTGCTGGCCATCGAGTTGACGGAGTCCGTGAGATCCTTCCAAGTGCCGGCCACGCCCGGCACCTGCGCCTGGCCGCCCAGCTTGCCGTCGGTGCCGACCTCGCGCGCCACGCGCGTCACCTCGGCGGTGAAAACGCCGAGTTGCTGAATCATGGTGTTAACGATGTTGGCGGAGCGCAGGAACTCGCCTTCGAGCGGCCGTCCATCCACGTCCAGGCGAACGGTTTGGGTCAGGTTTCCCTGGGCGACGGCCGCGATGGCGCGGGTAACTTCGGCGGTTGGCCGAAGCAAGTCCTCGACCAGCGTGTTTACCGAGACTTCGATGTCGCCCCACGCTCCTCTGGCTTCATGAAAGCGCGTGCGCTCGCGTGTTCTTCCTTCCTTGCCCACCACCTGCCCAACGCGCTTCAGTTCCTGCGCCATCTGTTGATTGGCCGCGACAATCGAATTGAAGGTGTCGGCAATCTTCCCTTCCAAGCCGGTCCAGGATCCCGGGAGCCTGACCGAAAAGTCGCCGTCCCGCATGGTTTGCAGGCTGGCGAGGATCGCGCTGAGATCAGCCGAAGCAGACTCAGCCACACGAATGGAATTCCCGTTACTCTTCTCGACCGCATGGGATTCGCCATTGACGACCGCAGTCGCCGCCGCTTGGTGGTTTCTCTTCATCGTGCTCTCCTGGATGGAGGGAAGATCTGGTGCTGTGATACCTAGTCGAGGACTTGCCGCCAAACATAGCTGCTTTTACATGAAAAACTTCAGGCTGACTCTAGGGTTTTTGCTGTAGTCAGAAAGGCGCTTCGGACGGATCCCAGGAAGCCTCCGGGCGAGGCTCGCACTCAGGCTCCACAAAGGATTTCCGCACTTCGATCTGTTGACCGGTCAACAGTGACCGGCCAACAAAGGCTGGTCACCGAAGCTCGGCTCGTCAGGCTGCGCCAGGAAGGACAGGGACTCCGGAAAGGAAATGAGATTCAGCGCAACTGCCACTACTTGTGCAGTCGTCGCCTCCAGGTGGCGCCTCTACAATCGCCTCCACCTGGGACACCCCGCTTGAGGCGGACCTTATGCATGTTTAGGGGCACCTCGGTTTTAGGGGCACCTCGGTATTGGGAGTCATCCTTCGGTGCCGGTGGACGGCATGCTCGTCACCGACCGACGAATCTTGTTCGTCACACCGACGGCCGTGTCGCGAACCGATCCGCGGATCTCGCTGCCAGAAGCGGGCGCCAATAAAATTCCCAATCCCGCTCCGACTCCAACACCGATCAAGAAACTGGTGAGGCGAGAGGGCCAGTGGCCTTTGCCCTGAAAAGCATCTGCGGCAGCTGTGAGGCGATCAACGGCGTCCTCGTACTTACTGGCGACGCTGTCACTCATATCCGCATATTTGCTGTTCACTGTATCGGTTACATCATCCACACTGTCTTTGATCCGGTCGCCAATCGCAGCCCGAACCTTTGGCTCGGTAAACAGAAGGCTCAATTTGGCAGCCAGTCGCACCCAATCCTTGGCTGTGTTCTTTGTTCTCGTGGTTCCAATGTTCCGCATGATGATTCCCCCTTCCGATCAAATCGGAGAGCTTGACTGTACTTACCGGGGGCGGGGCGAGGCTATCGGTGGATTCGTGTAGAGCGTTGACGAGAGGCTTGTACAAGAGTCCTTAGGAGATGTGGACTGCAGTTAGAGCTGCGCACTCCCATCAGCGGTTGAAAAATAGAAATCGGAGAAAAAACAAAACACAATTTTGCCCCTGCAAGGGCCGTCGGCACATCTTCATACTTCTACGGAGCGCCATATCTCCTCTCAGGAATACAGGATTCCCTGCATTGTTCACTGCCCTTCTTTGCCCTAACGTATAGCAGGAATGGCAATGACTGGGAGAATGTTCATGTCCGAGAACCGGTCGATTGCAACCGTTGAAACCGCTCCTACCGTCCCCGGGGAAGTTCCGTCTGATTCCCCGCATCGAGTCTCCCCAAAGTCTACAGGTCCGCGTCTGCTGTTCGTAGATGATTCATGGACATTGCTATCGCTTTATAAGTCAGTGTTCGAAAGCCTGGGATTCGAAGTTTTTGCGACGTCATCTCCTGAAGAGGCGCTTAATCCTGCATTGTTAGCAACAACCGATGTGGCAATTCTGGACTACGAGATGCCTGAAGTGGATGGTGGGCAACTGGCTTACCTGATCAAGGAGCGGCATCCAATGTTGCCGGTAATCATCTACTCAGGAGCCGTAAGCATCCCCCAGAGCGCCAATAATTGCGTGGATGCATTCTGCCTGAAGGCTGCCCCGCGAGAAGAACTGCGGACAACCATTGAACGCCTCTTGCCGAGGCCCAGTAAATCCGAAGGTAGCGAGTATCTACCGCTCGAAGCTTGACATGTTGTGAGATAGCTGCACGCTTCTTTACGACTTCAAGTCCAGACAATCTAAGCAATACACCTGATGCCAGAACGAATCGTGCTGCGCTAGTCTTGGGCGAAGTCAAAGGCGGCTGGAGATGATGCGGCACAGGTTTTCGTCGTTTCCCTGTCTCAGATCTGTCCGAAGCGGAACGACGTCAGGACGGGTCACGCATCCTATCCGCCGAATCTAATTTGCCAAGAAAACATTCCTAAAAGACATGTGTTAGAACGAAGTGAACTGCGGATGACGGCCAGTTCGGCGATGTTCCTTTGTAACGAGCGGGTAATTGTGGGATAACCGGCACCTTCCACGTCTTCCGAGGACTGGACTATGAAAGGTGCCGGCGATTCAAACCGCCGCTCCTAGCCCTAGCCTAGCGAGGTCTTGCCTCCCGAGGCGCGGGTTGCATCCGCTGCTGCATCTGCCGCTGCTGCTGTTGGTGTTTTTGCTGTAATTGCTGCGTCTGTTGCTGGTGACGCTGCTCTACTTGTTGTTTTGCCGCGTCGTTTTTCTGTTTCGCCACCTTTTGATCTTCTTTCTCCTGCTGCTTGGCGACTTTTTGCCGTTCCTTTTCCTGCTGCGCGGATAGCTTATTTTGTTGCTGCTGATATTTCTTGTCGAGCTTCGCGTCACCCGTATTGGGCGCGGCCGGTCGTTCCGCGGGCGGAAGGTCGCGAACATGGCCCGCCGTGCTCGATCGAGGCGCGTTGGATTCTGCACGAGGCGCGTTCTCTGCACGTGCCGCATTTCCGCCGCGATTGGCTGGCGGCGTGTACGTACCACCTGCTTCTCGAGCTGCTACGACGCCGCGATCCTTGAAATCACCCGGCTTGGATGTGGCTGCAATCGCTGGCCTGCCCCGGTTTGCCGACGCGCGCTGCTGGGGATCGCCATGCGCCTGCTGCTGATGTTGCGTTTGAACACCGACTGGAGCGACATGTCTCTCATGCGCCGCGGCTTCTTGTTCAGCCGTCGGACGCGCTGTAACTCCACCCTCGCCTCCGTTGTAGCTGACGTGGTTTGCCGTGGTCTCGTTAACCGTGGTGTTGTAAACATTATGAATGATGGTGACGTTCACATTGCTCACGGCACGGTTATAAAAAAAGTGTCCGTTGTCCCATCGCCCGCCGGCAAAGCCCACGCCGAAATAGCCAAAGCCGTAATTGATCCCGCCGTAGAATCCGACCTGGGGGCCCCAATACCCGTCATAGAAGACAAATCCGCTCCCTCCCCATCCCCAGTAGCCAGGCGTCCACAGGAAGCCCACTTCGGGAGCGAGCACCCAGGTTCCAGGCACCCAGTAATAATCGTCAAAGTCATCCCCATAAGCCCAATACCCAGGCGTCCAAATGTAACCGTCTCCGGGGCATATGGGTTGCTCATAGATTGGGAGGGGAGGGGGGGCAAACCCAACTACTATACCTATTGCTGCGAACGATGTCGCCGATAGACACAGGACGACGAGGGCAAACAATGAAGCGAACAACAGGGTACGAATGAAACGGATTTGCATTG
>CAVRYC010000014.1:0-52663 GCA_963725245.1 uncultured Acidobacteriaceae bacterium
AAGGTTGGGAGGAATGCAGTGGTTGGGGCGTCGGAGCGGTGACGCGGCGCACTGCCCCATGGTGACGAAAGAGGAAAGCCCATCGGTGTCGATCACCCTCCACCCAGGTTAGCGTCCAAAGAACGGACGCGAACCTGGGGCACCGGGCTTTGCTTCATGTTAGGCTGACTCTTCGTCGGTCTAGCAACGAGGTGCCAGTTGGTTCGGTTGGGTTTTGATTGGATCGATGTGGTGGTGTCAGACAACCATTTCGGCCTTAACGAGCGCGTTCTTCCCGCCTATTTGGCCGCGTACGAAGTTCTTCACAGGACACACCTTGAACGGATCGAAGAGTGTAAGCAGGGCATCGCTAAGGTAACAAGTCAGGAGGAGTATGCCGATGCTCGCTGCGATCTCGACGACGAAGAATACAGATGGCAGGAACAGACTCAGGCGTTGGCGACGATGGCGCTCACCCTAACGGCTTCTGCAAATAAATCCTTCCTCGACCAAATGAAGAGGCTGTTCGCGTCCACACACCCAGCAGACTCACAATACTCCGGTAAGAGTCAGCTGCTGAAACAGATCACTGAGTACAAAGCACGTTTCGGCGTTGATCTTGAGAAGGTCATACACTTCAGCACTATTCGAGAAGTTGAGTTAGCCCGACACTGCTGCATTCACGATGATGGCCGTCTCAGCGCGGATTATCGCAGACTGGAACTGCAACGGTTCGTAGGAACACACGGATATATCGACTTAACCCCTGAAATGTTAACAAGCATCCTCTCGGAAATTGACGAATTTGCTCATGCAATCTCGGTTGAAATGAAGAAGGTGAGAGACGCGCAACGCAAAGTTGAGAAAGGAGAGCCGCCCCAGTGATTCAGCAACATAATCACTCCTATGAAGAACTGCGGACCGTTGTCGTTGATTCCTCCTCCGGCGCGAAACAGCCCGGCATGAAGTTAATCAATTCCGGCATCTGACTGCTGGTGTCGCTGAGGTGCTGGCGAGGAGAGCTGGCACTCTGCAACAAGCCCGCGGATACGGCGAACCGCATCTTAGTTCAAACGATGCCGAGTTGGTGCGCGATATCTTTTGGGACCTGTTCAGGCAAGGGTTTATAACGCTCGGCTCGAGCGATTCCAGCGATGCATGGCCATTCTTTCGCTTGAGCCATCTGGGTGGGCAAACGCTGGCGACTCAGAGTCCATTCCGCTTTCACGACACAAGTTCTTTTCTAAACATCGTAAGCCGAGAAGTGCCCGACATTTCGGCAGAAGCTACGGTGTACCTTGACGAAGCCGTAGCTGCTTACTTTGCTGGCTGCCTGCTGGCGTGTTGCGTGATGGTCGGCGGCGCGGCAGAAGCGGAATTCTTGCGTCTAGTGGGACGTCGCCGCTAACAGTCCCACCTTTGGCTCCACATTCGTTCCTGTCGTTCAACCCATTTTTATTCGACAGAAGATCACCAAGTTTCAGGAGTGCCTGAAGCCGCTCCTTGACGCGAGGCGTTTACCGCGAGAAGCCGTTGAGGACTTAGAAACAAATTTCAATATGATCCAATCGGTACTACGGATTGCGAGGAATGATGCAGGTCACCCCACATCCGCCCAGCTTCAACGGGAGCAGGTTTATGTGTACCTTCAACTCTTCGTTCCGTTTGCCCGACAGGTGATGCGGCTCAGAAATGCCTTGGGGTGACGCTGCGGATGCTGATTAGATAACCGTGTCGGCTCCATTCGGCCGAGGAGACTTGGTGCGCTCAAACCAACCAAGGCTCGGAGGAAAGGAGCCGGGTGCCCGACCCCTCGCTTCTCGAAGGGCGGGGTTCCACGGTCGTTTCCCGCGTGGGATTTCCCGACGGCACCCGCCGCCGAATCGTCACAGCAGTCCCTTCTTCTTCCAGCGGGCAACGGCAGGGGCGTTGTTAGCCGGGACCCTCGCCAGCGTCGGGTGGGCGGGGATTTTTAGTTCCCTGGACGAGGTTTGAGGAAAGCTTGGAGCGGAAATCAAAAGCAGCGGACAGGAGTGTCCGCTCTACGCGGGTCTTGGGGAGGACGCCTTGACACTTCGCTGGGAGTTTCGGGGGTGGAGGGGTCCTTCGACTACGTAGCTGCTTCGCTTCGCGAAGCGGCTACTCCGCTCAGGATGACATTTTATGTTGGGCGCCCGCATCTTGCTCAACAACACGCTTCCCCACCCCAGCCAGCAAAAGCGGCTGGCTGGGGGCCCCGGTCCGCTCGGGATGACAATTCATAAAAAGTTTCTTGTTCCGCTGCGTCCGCGCGGATGTGCAAACTGATGCAGTAACGTAGTACCTTTCAAGGTAACAAGGCGATCCCATTACCAAGGTGCCTGTCCCTTTCACGAAATCGGATTAAATGCAATTTATTCAGATAGTTATCGCGTAGATTCCGCTATTGACACCTTTACACTTTGCCATTGCGCGGAACCTCATAAATCGCCTACTATCGGACAGTTGCAGGAGAGGCGCCTTCGGTTTATTGATTTGGCGAGACTCTTGCATCCAATCTAACTAGGCCGACAGATGGACTAAGCAGTAGATTGGCCGAGTACGACCGGGGATGGTGAAGTGAAAGTTAGGGCCTGGTTTCTTCGTCTCGCATTTTTATTAGGATTGGCAATGTTGCTGGAAGCGAGTGGCATCGCAGCCAGCGTCAATCCGCCCGCGCTCACACCGCACAGAAAAGCTCGCGGGGTTACGGAAAATCAGCACGCGAAGAAGCGCATGCGAACCCTGGCTCGGAGCCGCGTTCCGCGCTCGCCATATGCCAGGACGCGTTCTTCCGCCACGCATTTTTCGGGCACGCGTTCTGCCGGCACACGTTCTTCCGGCACACTTTATTCCCGTACCTCTTATTCCCGTACCTCTAGCCGCCATCGTTATTACGAGCGTTTCCACACCAGTTCGTTCGCATCCGATATCACCGAAGGTGACGTGACTGCCGGCGAAGATCCCGTGGTTCGTCAGGCCGCGATCGATGCCCTGGGCAACATGAACGGCACCGTGGTCGCGATCGAGCCGACCAGCGGACGCATCCTCGCGATGGTGAATCAGAGGCTCGCGCTTTCAAGCGGCGCGCAGCCGTGCTCGACCATCAAACTTTCCGTGGCTCTGGCGGCACTGAGCGAAGGCGTGATCGACGAGGAAACTGAAGTTTCGCTCGGGAGCCGCAGCCGCATGAATCTTACGGAGGCGCTGGCGCACTCGAACAACGCCTACTTCGAAGCGGTCGGGCGCAAGCTGGGCTTCGAAAAAGTGCAATACTACGCGCACCAGTTCGGACTCGGCGAACTCGCCGGCTATCACATTCCGGGCGAGCAGTTGGGCACTTATCCGGAAGTAGAAATCCCCGCCAAACTTGGTGGCGTCAGCAAGATGTGCTCATTTGGCGAGGGCATCTCGATGACTCCGCTGCAACTGGGCGCGCTGGTGACGGCGATCTCAAATGGCGGCACACTCTACTACCTGCAACATCCGACCAGCCCGGAGGCCGTCGCCAATTTCCAGCCTCGCGTCAAGCGCCATCTCGACATCGAGCCGGTGATTCCCGAACTCTCCGACGGCATGGCCGGAGCCGTCGCCTACGGCACCGCGCGCAGCGTGCGTTTGAACTTTAACGAGGAATCGATCTTAGGGAAGACTGGGACGTGTTCGCACGCCGGCACGCGCTTCGGATGGTTTGCCTCCTACGCCAACACCGACGTCGGACGCATCGTGACGGTCGTCTTCCTGCAGGGCGGACGTCCTACATTCGGCCCTAAAGCGGCGGAGATCGCAGGCCGCATGTACCGCAATCTTTACGATCACAACTTCTTTCATGGCGGGGGCAGCCGGAGTCAGCCCAGCTGAACCGGTGCAGAAGGCGAGTAGCGTAAGTACGCGGCAGTAATTCCCGCACGGACGCTCACCTGACGGACGCTCACCTGAGGCGCTAGAGCAAATCCAGAGTTGCTGTGACTCCACGCGGTTGCCGAGCTGCGCTCGGCTTGGACAGCCGAGGGCGGCTGTCCCTACGCGAGTTCTCTACTGCTTCACCTCGTCCTTGGCGACCACGCCGTCCCTGATGGAGACGATGCGGTGGGCGTACTCGGCGATGTCGTGCTCATGGGTCACCAGAACGATGGTGTTGCCTTCGGCGTGCAGACGGTCGAACAACGCCATGATCTCGTTGCCGGTTTGTGAGTCGAGGTTGCCGGTCGGTTCGTCGGCGAGGATGATGGCCGGCTTATTGACCAGAGCGCGGGCGATGGCCACGCGCTGGCGCTGTCCGCCGGAGAGTTCGTTGGGCTTGTGGTTCATGCGGTCTTCCATGCCGACCGACGTAAGTGCGGCTTTGGCGCGCTGGGCGCGCTCTTCGGAAGGAACTCCGGCATAGATCAGCGGCAGTTCCACGTTGTGCAGCGAGGTGGCGCGGGCCAGCAGATTGAAGGTCTGGAAGACGAATCCGATTTCCTTGTTGCGGATGCGGGCCAGTTCGTCGTCGTCGAGTTCGCTGACCAGTTGTCCGTTGAGCCAGTATTGGCCTTTGGAAGGCGAGTCGAGACAGCCGATCAGGTTCATCAGGGTGGATTTGCCGGAGCCGGACGGGCCCATGATGGCGACGTATTCGTTGCGCTGGATGCGCAGGTTGATGCCGCGAAGCGCATGCACCTGTTCCGAGCCCATATCGTAGGTCTTCCACAGATCCTCGGTGGTGATCATGTAGGAGTTGGGCGCAGCCCAATTCGCGGGCTTATCGATTGGCAATACCTCGGCAGTCGCCATCTTGCTCTCCTTCTCCGGATCGGGCTCGGGCACGCATGCTCCTATAGCCGTTCTATCTTCGACGTTCCAACTTAGCAGAGGTTAGAAAGTTCGTTGTAGAGACGCGGCTTGCCGCGTCTCCTGCCGCAGAGTGAGACGGGGCAAGCCCCGTCTCTACTAACTCTCTCTCTTCTTTTTTCGGGGTCGAGTTATCTATTTTGACACTCGTTCCCGGCTTCAGGGTACGTAAAACCTTGTAGCTGCCGGTGATCACTTCGTCACCCTCTTGCAAGCCCTTGGTGACCTCGATATCCGTGGTGCCGCTGATGCCGGTATCGACAGGAACGAAGACGGCTTTCTTGTCGCGAATCACGAACACGCCCTGGACCTCTTCCTTCAGCTTCGCTGCTTCCGCCGGAGCGCTGGCCGCCTGCACATTATTGCCTTTCCCCGCGTCTTTATCCTTGGGCACGAGATCCGCCTGGGTGCGGACGGTGATCGCCTGAATCGGAATGCTGAGGACGCTGCTACGGGTCGCGGTCGTGATCTTGGCGGTCGAGGAGAGGCCTGGGCGCAGGTCTGCGGGCGGATCCGTGAGCGTCACGACGACTTTGAAATCCTTGGCTTCCTCGCTGGTCGAGGTGGCCTGAGAGGTAGCGACGCCGGTCGAGCGCACGATGGCGTTGTCCCCGATTTCGCTGACGATGCCGTGGAAGACCTTGTGGGGGATGGCGTCGATGGTCACGTCCGCGGGTTGGCCGAGACGCACGTTGACGATGTCGGTCTCGTCTACCTTGACCTCGGAGGTGATCACGGACATATCGGCAATCGTCATCAGCGTGCTGCCCGGTGAATTCTGGATTCCCATGACCACGGTCTCGCCTTCGCGTACGGGAAGATTGGTGATTACGCCGTCAAAGGGAGCTTCGTACGTGGTTTTTTGCAGCACGTCGGCAAACCGAGTCAGGTTGGCCCGATTCTGCGCGATGTGCATATCCGCCGACTCTTTCTGCGCCTTGGCTTGGGCCACTTTGGCTTGGGCTTGGGCCAGTCCGGCATCGGCCGACTCCCATGCAGCTTTCTTCACGTCGTAATCCTGCTTGGGGATCAGGGCCGCGTTGTACAGGCTCTGAGCGCGGTCCCAATCGAGCTTGGCGTGGACGGCGTCGGACTTGGCGCGGTTCAGGTCCGCGAGCGAGGTGTTCAGGGCGGCATCGGCGGCGACGGCATCGGTTTGAGCCGCTTGCACGGATGCGCGAGTGGCATTGACATCGGCCAAGGACTGCACGTTCTCAAGCTGCGCCAGCAACTGCCCTTTTTGCACGCGGTCGCCTTCCTTGACGTGCAGCTTGACGATCCTGCCCATAGCATTGGCTCCGATGTTCGCGTAGGTCTTGGGCTTGATTTCACCCGAGGCGCTGACCACCGAGGCCAGGTTCTGCTTCTGCACTTTCCCGGTTTGCACCGTCACCAGGTTCTTCCGGCTCTGGTAAACCGTAACGGCGACGATGATGCCGAGCATCAGGACCGCGCCCACCCCGATCAAGACTTTTTTCCAGGTCTTCATAACGAAGTCTTCATGCCTAGGCCTTAACGACTGCGCCGCTCGAATGCCTGCCCCGTCAGCAGACGCCACTGCATTCACGGCTTCCCTTATTTCCGGCTTCCCCTATACGGGGTCAGAACGGTCAAACACACCGTAGTTGGGACGCTAGTTGCGCATGAACAGTTACGTTCAGACGAGGGGAAAAGTTCCCGAGTGCCCGCGAAACAGGCCTCTCCCTGCATCGCCCGGTGGCTAACGGAGGGGAGAGACCCGCGGCAGGTCCCATTATACCGTGCCGACTATCCGGTCATCGGACCCACGCCGCCGATCCCCGTTCGGCCGCAAGACGCGGAATCTTTAGGGAGTTAGAAAGGGAGACTCGGCAGCCGGAAATCTTTACTGGCAGTCCACTTCCTCTTGCCTTGTTGCATCCAATGAACATAGAATTAGACCACCTAGGTTTCTCGTGAGGTAGGCCCTTCTATGTTCTCCGCCGGCTTTCGAAATCGTTGCTCGGTTGGTGTGCTGGCGGGCGTGATGGCACTGGTTTTTGCCGCCTTTTCCCAAGCCCAGGACAAGGACGCGAAGGGCTCCGATGACAAACGGCGGCGCAGGGAAGCCAGACGGACCCGCTAAAGCGCCCGATCCCGGAAAAACAGAAGAAGGCCAACGCCAAGGCGCTTAAGATTGAGTTGAGCAAGACTTACAGAAAGTGGCTGGACGAGGACGTGCGCTGGATCATCACCGACCAAGAAAGATCCGCCTTCATGCAGCTCTCGAACGACGAAGAGCGCGATCAGTTCATTGAGGCCTTCTGGCAACGCCGCGATCCCACGCCGGACACCGAAGAGAACGAATTTAAAGAAGAGCACTACCGGCGCATCGCGTATGCCAACGAGCATTTCGCGGCCGGCATCCCCGGTTGGAAGACCGATCGCGGCCGGATTTACATCGTGTTTGGGCCGGCGGATGAGATCGACTCCCATCCCTCCGGCGGCAGTGTACGAGCGCCCCATGGAAGAAGGCGGCGGCGAGACGTCCACCTTCCCGTTCGAGCAACCTGGCGCTATCGCTACATTGAAGGGATCGGGCAGGAAGTGATCATCGAGTTCGTCGATAGCTGCATGTGCGGCGACTATCACATGACCATCGATCGCTCGGAAAAAGACGCCTTGAAGATGACCCCGAACGCCGGCCTGACACAGTATGAGCAAATGGGCATGGCGAGCAAGACGAGCCGGTTCTCCGGCGGCAACGGTCTGGAGCAACTGGGTGCCGGGCCGATGAATACTAATTTGCAGGCCAAGGAATTCGACCGCCTGGAGCAGTTTGCCAAACTGCAGGCGGCGCCTCAGGTGAAGTTCAAGGATCTGGAAGAAATCGTCAGCCACAAGATCAGCGTTAACCTGATGCCCTTTGATGTGCGGGCGGACTTCGTGAAGGTGACCAGCGACACGGTGCTGGTTCCCATCACGATTCAGATCAGGAACCGCGATGTGACCTTCCAGAACAAGGACGGCGTGGAGCGCGGTACCGTCAATATCTTCATGCGGGTGACGACGCTCACAGGCAAGATCGTGCAAACCTTTGAAGAGCCGGTGCAGATCGATGTGCCGGTGGAACTGCTGCCGAAGATGGCCGAGAATGCTAACGTGTACTGGAAAGCGATCCCGCTGCGCATCAGCCAGAATCGCTACCGCTTGGACATCGTCGTCAAGGACGTGAACGGAGATCGCACCGGGAGTTGGAGCCGTGCGATCCAGATCCCGGACTTCAGCGAGGACAAGTTGAGCAGCTCAACGCTTATCATCGCCGATGTGATGGAACCAGTGGCGACGAAGAACGTGGGCACGGGCAGTTTCGTGATCGGGGCGATGAAAGTGCGGCCGCGCGTGGCGCCGTCCGACGGCAAGCCCATCTTATTCAAGCGCAATCAGAAGCTGAATTTCTGGATGCAGGTTTACAATCTCAGCGTGGACGAGAAGACGCACAAGCCTTCGGCCACGTTCGAGTACAATGTAACGGACGCCAACAACAAAGCCGTCATCCATACCGTCGAGTCGACGGACACGATGGGCAATGTGGGCGACCAGGTCACGCTGCAGAAGACGCTTTCCGCCGCGAACCTGCCGCCGGGCTTGTACAAGATCGAGATCAAAGTTAACGACAACCTTTCCAAGCAGATGGTGGACCCAACGGCGACTTTCGCCGTCGAGTAAACGGCTGCCTGGTTTCCCAAAGGTGGTGGGAGAGATGTTTCGAAAGCTCGGGTTCCTCCTCGTCGTTGCTGTCACTGTCACGACCGTGGCTCTTCCGGCATGGTCGGAAACTGCCCATGCGATCCCGGGTACGATATCTGGATACGTTCGCGATGCTAGCGGCGCGCCGCAAATGGGCGCGGCGGTGGAAGTCCTGGGCTCGGCCGCGCAGGCGCTGAAGGTCTTCACCGACGATCGCGGCTTCTATTCGTTGGCAAGTCTGCTGCCCGGAACGTACAGCATCAAGGTGAGTGCGCCTTCGTTCCTCCCGGCGCTGCGCGAGAAGATCGGCGTGCGCGCCGGCGCGAATCGGATGGTGAATGTCACCCTGACCACGCTGTTCGAGGCCATCCAGTTGGTTCCACTGCGCAGTCCGGTGGACGATGACGACTGGAAGTGGACCCTGCGCTCGGTCAGTAACCGCCCTATCCTGCGCGTGCTTGAAGATGGCACTACGGTGGTCGCGCAGAGCGGGGAGTCAGCTGCCGACCACGACTTGAAAGGTTCGGTGACCTTTCTGGCAGGATCGCCTGGGCAGGGTTTCGGCAGTCCCTCGGATATGACGGCTGGTTTTGCCGTGGAGCGGTCGTTGCTATCGAGCGGCACTCTGCGGCTCAACGGCAACCTCGGTTATGAGCCCGACGGCCAGGGCATCCCGGCGGCGGTGCTCCGAACCACCTACACCAACAGTTTCAACGGTGTTTTTGAACCTTCGTTGGCGATTACGGCCCTCAGGCTGAATTCGCCTGACCTGAATACGATGCCCGGCGCCACGCTGCAAGCACTGTCGGTAACCAGTTCGGATCGGATCGTCCTCGGCGACATGCTGGAGATGAAGCTCGGCAGCGAGTTGCAAACCATCCAATTTATGGGGCGGGTAAACGCCTTAAAGCCCTTCGGATCGGTCGATCTGCACATCTCGCCGAACACGGTGCTGGAATATCAATACGCGACTTCGGTCCCGAATATGGGACTGGAGGATCGTTTCGGCGAGGATGGTTTCGATTCGGCTTCGTCGGACCTGAGTGAAACTGCGCCGCGCATGAGCATTACTGGGTTTTCTCCGGCGGTGGAGCGGGACCATCACCAGGAAGTGTCGATCTCCCAGCGCATCGGCAAGAACAATCTGCAGGTCGCATTCTATGCGGACAGCCTCGCCGACCCGGTGCTTACCGGAGTTGGCGAAATGACGGCCGAATCCGGTGAAGTTTTGCCCGATGTGTACTCCGGCACGTTCAGCTATCAGGGGAACAATTACGCGACGCGCGGGATGCGAATGGTGCTGCAGCGGAAACTGTTATCCGACCTGACCGCGACTTTAGACTATGCCTATGGCGGCGTGCTCGACCTGTCACGCCCGGACGTCCAACTACGAGACGCGCGGGAGTGGATTCGCGGGGAGCAACGCCAGACCGTGGCAGCGAAGTTCAGCGGAACTGTGCCTAAGGTGAACACGCGCTGGATTGCCTCCTATCGTTACACGGGCGGCCGCACCTTGACTCCGGTCGACCTGTTCGATACTTCGCCCGGCCAGTCCGATCCTTATTTGAACCTCTGCATCCGGCAACCGATTCCGGCCGGCCTCCTGGCGCGACACGTGGAGATTCTAATCGACCTGCGAAATCTTCTCGCGCAGGGTTACGTGCCCGTGATGGGACGCGACGGTCGCACTCTTTATCTAGTGCAATCGGCGCGCTCGATGCGCGGCGGCGTGGCCTTCAGCTTCTAGAAACTGTAGAGTCGCTCTCGTCTGTACAAGTTTCTTCCCATGCTCCTCCCGCGAACGTTCGGGAGGAGCGTTTCTGCCGACTCGTTCCGTTTCGCGCGGTCCTCCCAAACTGGGGTACACTTTCACAGCGTATGATTGAAAAAACGACAAACGAAACAACGACAAACATGGAGAGGCGTTCGCCCCAGCGGGTGCCAGTTCGTGTCCCGGTCAAGGTGCGACACGAGGGCAGTGAGCACGCGGGCTTGACCCGCGATCTGAGTTCGTCGGGGATCTTTCTCTATTCCGAGTCGAAGGTGAAAGCAGGCTCGAAGCTCGAACTGGTCATCATGCTGCCTCCCGGCCTGGGATTAGGGCCCGGAGGATGGACGCTGTGCGAGGCCTCGGTGGTGCGGGTGCAGGAATCGGAAGGCAAGGGCATGGGTATTGCCGCAACCCTCGACCGCATCGAGTTGTTGCCAGAGATCAGCTGAGAGGCAGGGGGATCGTGCTTAACGCCAAGCCGCCATCAGGCAGCTTTTTCTCAATTTGACCCAGGCAATTTGACCCAGGCAGTGAAAACAAATTCTCCCCCCACGAAAGTTTACTTCACATTGCCCTATCTCTGGTGCAATAATGACCAGTTTCAAAAGCAAAGACGGAATAGGCCGTCTTCCAGGTGGGCTAGGTCAATGTGGATTGAAAAACTCAGCGATGGCGTTCTTGAACTGGACACGCCGATCGGGCCTCGATACTTACAGCCGAATCTCGTGCAACGCGCGTATCTGATTTGGACGTTCCGAAATTTTTTCTCGCTGCCGCAGCAAGTGCTGCGCCCCTGGCAACGCCGATTGATTGATCGTCTGTGGAGCGAAAATAATTTCGTGTCCATGCCCGCAGCGGGTGCACACGACAGACCGGTCATTGGAAGAATCGAGCGGCGCGTGCCGGTTGAGGCAGAGGTTCTGCCTATTCGGAAGCCGATGTCCAGTTCGAAACCCGCCGTAGCGGAGCAAGGCCGAGAAGTCGCCTCAGCATAGTCGCGAAGCGGCGCGCCGCCACCTCTCCTAAGAATGACAAACCTGCCCCGCAAGCTCCCGACACTCAGCCGTAAAGAAGGCAGACCATCTAGTGATTCAAAAACAGAACTGAATTTTTACATTAACGTCGCTACGGACACAACAGAATCCCACAGGAGCTGATCGACAGAACTTCCCGACTGCATAAACTATTTAGTTTGGGGATGCGGGAATTATGTCGAACTAACGATAATCGGGGTGCGCCGACAACTAGGATCTTACCGCGGACTCAGGCTTTATTTTCAGGCTTGTTCTCGGGCTTATTTTCCGGCTTCGCGTCGTGATCCTTCATGCCCTCTTTCAGTGCGCGAATGCCTTCGCCCAAGCCCTTGCCCAACTCCGGCAATTTCTTGGGACCAAACACCAGCAACGCGATGAAGAAAATCACCAGCAGGTGCATGGGTTGAAATAAACCTTCAAACATAAAGCCTCCGAACGGGAGATGCCGACCGAAAGCGCCGGACAGCATAACTACTATGTAGTGTATCCTAACCGATCCCCGGCAGTCTTTCTGGTTCCCGCCGTAATGGCTACCCTTCTGCGTCGTTGGGCCATGTCCCTAAAAATTACTTCGGTGACCTATCGGCAACACCGCCGCCGGACTATTTTGGGCACAGGGCGATTTTCGCGCGTCAAAACCGCCAAGGGCGCCGGAGGGCTTCGTGAAACGCTGTGTCCTAAGATGGCTTTTGCTTGTGCTGGCGGCAGGCTCCTTGCAGGCTGAGCAAGCTCCGCCCACGCCCGCTTCCGACGCCATTTTCCTGTGGCTGGCGGGGGGCATTTCGAGCGCACGGATCCAGCGCCTGGTTCGAACACAGAACGTCCAAGTGCAGAACGCCCAAACGGCGCACGAAGCCCGAACGTTTTCATGCCACGCCGCGCCAGAATGCACTCGGCAATGTACCCGCGCCCTGCAAAAGGCAGGGGCTGACGCGGGCTTGATTCAGAGCCTCGTGCGTCAGAGTTCGGATCCGAAGTCCGGATTGAAGTCCGGATTGAAGTCCGGATTGAGATCGAGGTCCGAATTGGAGGCCGGGCCGAAAGCCGGCCACCACGACGCTGCCTGCGCCTGCTCTAGTCCCGCGGCACAGGTTGCCGCTCTGGTTCACGAAAAGAACTTCGATGCCGCCGAAGACAAACTCCGCGTCCTGCTTCGTGACGATGCGGGCACTTCTCCGCCGAATGAGGCTGCGCTGCATTTTGTCCTCGGAACCGTCCTGCGCCGCGAAGACCGGTTCGACGACGCGCTCGACGAGATTACGGAATCTTCGCGCCTGATGCCCGGTTTTCCCGAAACGCACAGCCAGTTTGCTTACCTGTTTTACCGGACAGAGGATGCCGAGGACGCCCTGGCCGAAGCGCGCACCGCCCTTAGCATGGATCCCGCCAATGCCGAGGCCTACCGCTACCTCGGACTCGCGCTCTACGCCGAGGGCCACTATGATGCCGCCCTGCACGCCTTCGAAGAGTCTCTGGCGCGCGAACCCGCGGGCTCGCTGGCGAACGCGGACGTCTACTTCGATATGGGAATCACGCGCCGCGACCAAGGAGACCTGCGCCGCGCCGCCATCGCCTATCGCCACGCCCTCAGCCTGCGCCCCGACTTCTGGGAGGCGCACAGCAATCTGGGCGTCGTCCTGCACGACCAGGGCAAGCTGGATGAGGCAATCGCGGAATATCGCTTAGCCAAGCGCCTCAACCCACAAGAAGCCAGCGTTCGCAATAACCTGGGAAATACTCTTTGCGACAAGGAAGACTTCGATAGCGCCATCACGGAATTCAAGGATCTCTATCGTCAGAGCCCGGAATGGGAGGGCGGTCACAACTGCCTGGCCCGCGCCTACATGTCGAAGCGCGACTACCCATCGGCCATTCGCGAGTTACAGGCTGCCATCGCCGCCAATCCTGCCGGAGCGGCCGAACACCGCGTCCTGGGGCAGGCCCTGCTTCTAACGGGAAAAGACCGGGAAGCGGTGGACGTGCTGCGCCAAGCAGTTTTGCTCAATCCGGAATCCGGGCTGGCACACCACTACCTCGGCACCGCCCTGGTGAATACCCAGCAACTAGCTGAGGCTGAAAAGGAGTTTCGCGAGGCCCTCCGCCTCGAGCCCAGCGCCCAGAATCACTATTCCCTCGCCGCCTGCCTGATGGCTCTTAACCAGTACGAAGAAGCTCTCGGAGAACTCGAAATCGCTTCCCGCATGGATCCCAGCCAGAACCTTTACCGGGCCCGTATGCAGGAGGTCGTCCGGCTGATCACAACCTCGAAGTAACTCTCGCCCAAGATGTGCCGTCGGACGTTACCTTAGTTATGTACCAATGACTTTGCCCTTCAGTCGCCAACAAACCTAAAATATTATTAGAAAAACGCGGTGCTTATAGCGCCGCCAAGGCGACTCATGGAAACCACCGTTACCAAACAAGCCCGGGAGAAATCCGTCAACCCTGTTGCAATATCTACTACTACACTCACCACGCCAGAGCGGCATCTGCCGCCGAAGGAGGATGCGGCCCGCGCCCGAGGTCCCTTCGGCGCCGGAGCACAAATCCATCGGCTACGGGATGCCTTGTTCGCGTTGCCGCGCCTACTATCCCGCTGACATGCACGTATGTCCGATCTGCAAGTCGCCGAACCGTATCTCGCCCACCGAACCGACGGCGCATTCGCATCTCTCGGCTTCCGCCGCAGCGCAGCCCGCGTCGCAGCTCACGACTGGCGCGCAGATCACCGGCGGAGATCGCGGTGCGCAGATCACCGGTGTGCAGATCGAAGACGACCGCGAGCGCTTTCTGAAAGAGTTGAAGTCACAGGCTTTCGCATCCCACACTCAGATCAACGCCACGGCCACGTTCCGTTGCGTTCTCGAACACCAGCACAGCGGAGCCAGCGAACCGGCCGCGGTCTGCCATAGCTGCTACGGCGAGGCGCGCCAGCAGGCTGACCGCATGGAAGCGGCTCTCCACATGGACACGAAAGAAGCAGCAAAAATCGTCTATGAAGCGGTATGGGCGGATACGTCCGATCCCAATGGCACTTACTTGAACGCCGCCAGCGCACTGCTCTCGGAGTTGCGCAAACGCGCCGGCATCGGCCTGCTGCTGGGCGCGAATCAGCCCTTGGCGCATTAGGCGCAGGGTCTCGATTCTATCTATTAACTCTCAAGGCGCTAGCCGGTACCCCACCCCCCCTACCCCCCCACCCCCATTTTAACGTTATTAGAATCATCGGGTTGGCGGGCTAGCTTTGCAAAGTATTCAAGAATAATGACTTATATGTAAAGTATTCCGGAATAAGGACTTAGCTCGGATGTCCCCACTTTGGGTGCGGCTTGTTTATCCGGCATCACAAATTTTTTTACTATCCCTTCCTTTAGAATCATAGATTTGGCGGGAAATTCCTTTCAAATATTTGAGTTTAAAGGAGTTATTCGTATAATATTCCGGAATAAGGAGTTAGCTTGTTTGGCTCACTCGCGGGATTTCGGCAGGGGGTTTGCTGACTGCCTCAACTTCGTGTTGTCAAAGAGCGCCGACTAGTGGGGCTGGGGCAGCTTCGAGGAGCGTTTTGGTGACGGGCACACCTCGGCCCTGCTACAGGTCGATCTCCATTGTCGCCGACGGGCGGTTGGGAGTCTGTGACGGTGCTCACAGCTTGGGTGTGATGAAAATTTGAGGGCTGGCGAAGTATTCACCAGCCCATTAACGCTGTGGGACTCCGCTTTTGTGGTATCCGTTCCCCTTCCGGGGTGGGCCACGAGGTTGGGACTCCCGAACGACAACGATTGCCAGAAGGTCTGAGTCACCTTACGGTGACCCGGCGTCACGCGTTCACGATTGTGTCGCTCGCGCTAAGATGCTCGGTCCCTAGAGTAAAGTTCACCCGAGGCAGGGCAGCAGTTGCCCTCGCGTTGTCAGGGTTGGAAGAGTCCCGTCGCTGTCCCGCACTGCTGGCGTCGGGACTCTTGCACTAGATATGCCATGAGTTTGTTCATGGCGCACCTCCATGCCGGAGTTCCGGTCGCCAACAGTTTACGCCAGCAGTTCGGTAATGCTCCACACGTGATCGGTTAAGCCCGCTTCCGTCGCGGGTGTAACCGAAGGGTTGAATGAACGCGACAGAAAACACAGTGTCTAAGACACTACCGTCTGATGCACCGATCTTGTGGCATCGTCATCTTCCTGCAACTACTTGGAAGATTTCGCAAAATGGTAGACTGCAGCGGATACGGAGCGAGTTTGTATGAAACGGTGGAAACTGCTTGTGCTTCCTCTCGGTGTGGTTTCCCTTGGCCTCGTTCTTTTCCTCGCTTACCGCGCTATCGCCAACCATCGTGACCTTAAGGAAACTCTGTTATGGATGGACCAAACCTACAATCCGCATGAGGGTGGTGACAATTTCGGTCAGGGTCATGGACGGGAAATCCACCATCTGCGAAAGAATAACCTTGAGGAGACCACTGAAAGTTTCAATACGACTTTCACCTATGACGGTGGTTGCAACGTGGTCACTCGGAGTGAAACCTTACCCGTCGGCGTTTTTGAAGAAATGCCCAGCGTAACGACCTCCAAACTTAACCTGCGTGATATAAACCCGGACTCAATTGAGATTAAGACCCTCGACTCGCATAAGGATGTATTTGACTGCGCTGACCCGGAGCAAGTTAAACTCTACGAACTGAATTGCGACACTGCGGAAATACAATTTCTGACTCGCAATGGCGCTACCGCGATCAATGAAGACAGTGTGACGACTTTCACGAAACTCACGGGAAGCGAGCACGAGGGTAGGAGTGTTTCTAAGACCAACAAGGGCTGGTTGGTGGTCGATGATGTGCCCTATGCGCAGAGATTGGCGAAGGCATTGAAACATGCCGTGGAACTCTGCGGTGGGAAACGATCAAGATTTTGAATTGATGCCAAACTTTGGTGAGCGAACTGAGGAGTCGCCGAAGACCATGAACAAGAAACAAATGGTTGTTCTTTGGGTGCTAATTTTGCTGCTTTCCATCGCTGCAATTGTGGAGGGCGCACAAACGGACGATGCTCTTGTTTGGTTAGGAGGACCGGCTCTGTTGATTGGAGTCACACTCATTTATCAATTTCGAGACAAACGCGTGTCTCCACCTCTGGCACGGACAAAGCAGCTGCTTCTGTCGGCTGTCGGCTTGTTGCTAGTCCAAACATTGCTACTGTTCGCTCAGGGACGAGAGCTACGGCGAACGAAAGCCAGCGTTCAGCATATGGAAGATTACCTCGACAGCATCAACACTGACGTGGGTACGATTCAGAGTGACGTAAGCACGCTTCAGACGGACGTTAGCGACATTGAGACAAATGTTGGCAATCTTGAGCGTTGAGTTGTCCGCACTCCGGCCCGTTGGTAGGAATCTGAATGCTGGGCGCTAGCTTGCGGCATCGCTGAAGCGATACCCTGATACGAAACCTGAGTTTTTCCGCAAGCCTGCTCGGCGGCTGACGCTGCGTGGCGGTTTGCAACTTCCGCATCTTTTCTACATCTTATTTTGTGGAGAGCCGACATGACTGACAAGCTGAGCGACAAGATCACCAAGACCGAAAGCGAGTGGCGGCAGCAGCTCACTCCGGAGCAGTATCAGGTGGCCCGCGGCTGCGGCACCGAGCCCGCTTTCACCGGCCAGTACTGGAATAAACACGACGACGGGACGTACCACTGCGTCTGCTGCGGCGCGCTGCTTTTTGGCTCGGAAACAAAATTTGATTCGGGAACCGGATGGCCGAGTTTCTATGCCGCCGCCGACCGCAAGAACATCCGCGAAGTTACCGACACCAGTTATGGCATGACTCGAACCGAGGCGCGCTGTGCCCGCTGCGATGCGCATTTGGGGCACGTGTTTCCGGATGGTCCGGGGCCGACCGGGCTGCGCTACTGCATGAACTCGGCGTCCCTCGACTTCAAGCCGAAGTGAGGGATCTGCATTTGCGGCGAACTGCAGATCCCTCACTTCGTTCGGGATGACAATTGGATCGAAGTAGTACATTCAGAAAAACGATGGAGCGCCGGGCGTCCCTTCGGCAAGCTCAGGGCAGACTCTCGGCAGGCGGGACCCTTCGACTTCCCCCTCGGCTTCGCTCGGGGCTTCGGCAAAACAAGGCAGGCTCCCGAGACGCCCGTCCCTCCATCGTCTTGGAATTGCGATTCGAATTCCGACTTCGTTAGATTACGCGTTGCTCGCGGTCGCGGCCATTGCTTTGGGCGATTCCTGTTTGCTCTGGGCCGGCTCCTGCGTCTTCTTATCTTTTTCTTTTTTTTCGGGGTTGCGTACTTCGATGCCGCCCTTGATGATCGCGCCTTCTTCGATGCTGATGCGATGGGTGATGACGTCGCCCGCGAGCACGCCTTCGCTGCGGACGTCTAGGCGGTCCGCACACTCGACGTTGCCCTGCACCTTGCCCATGATGACGACTTCCTGGGCGATGATGTTCGCCGCGACGCTTCCGTTACGGCCGATGGTGACGCGATTGTCGGGGAAGCTAATGGTGCCTTCGACGCGTCCGTCAATGAAAAGCGATTCCGTACCCGTCACGTCACCCTTGATGACGAGCGAGCGTCCGATGCTGGCTTGATCCATGGGTGCGGTGGCCGGCTTGACCGGAGTGTAACTGTTTGGGGGCGGGACTGCGTTTGGGGAGTACTTGGATTCCGGAGACTGCAACATGAATAAACCTCGCTTGAGATCCGCGACTGCAGCGGGGGTTGGCCCTGCGGTCGCGGTCGATAGGGCTTCTGTCGATAGGGCTTCTAAGGGCAAGTAAAGAATGGCACGATAAGGAGGGGTTGCGAAAGGTAACCGAAGGGGGGTGTCCGTTGGCGCAGCGTGTATGGTGCGAATTCACGACGCGGAATCTCGCGCCTTTCTTCTTTCATCTTTCTTCTTTGATCTCCTTCTTTGATCTTGCATGCTTTCATTTTGCATTTTCCGATTCGTCCAGCGTGGGTTGCGGATGCGGGTTCGCCGCACAACTTGGGGAGGCTCTGATTAAGTGTCGGCGAAAGGCATTAACCACAGGGTACACAGGGGTGCACGGAGGACACCGGGGGTAGTGGGTCAGTATGATTTCCACAGGGGTAGCGCCGTCGCCGCTCCCGTGGCATGCATTGAACGGCCCAGGTGGAACATAAATAAGGACTTGCGAAACGTCTGAAGTTGCGATTGACTAGAATCCTCTAGGCGCATAAATTCTCTGCGACGGTTACTTTTCCGCATCGTAACCATTGAGGACCCCTGCGCTCATGGCTACCCAACCAAAACCACCGCAACCACCAGATTCGGAATCGTCGGAATCATTCAAAGTTGACTTTGAACAAGAAGAGGACGGTCGCTGGTTGGCAGAGATCGCTGAACTTCCCGGAGTGATGGCGTATGGCATAACAAAACGTGAGGCCGAAGTTGCCGCTGTTGCTCTCGCCTTGCGCGTGCTGGCTGATCGAACTGAGCAACGCAAAAAGCCGCCGAGGTCTATAACTTTTTTGTGAGCCAGTGGCCTAGCAGCAAAGCAAAACGCGTATATCAAGCATTGCTTCGAATCGGATGGACGCCGAAAGCGCAAGCATCGGGCACCTCCCATGTCCAACTACAACATGACGGCTATCGGGATTACACATGGGCTTGGCACGATTCCGATGAAATAGGGCCTGTTGCCTTGCGGAAAATAGCGAAGTATACCGGCCTCACCCCGGAAGATTTGTAGCCCTGTGGAAATCATACTGACCCACTACCCACCGGGGACTTAATGAGAACTTCCTTGGCTGTATCCCTTACAATAAGAACTGACCTTCCCGCATGAAACACATCGCCATCCTGGGTTCGACCGGATCGATCGGCCGCAGCACTTTGAGTGTGGTCGAGAGCTATCCCGACCGCTTTCAGGTCTCGACCCTCGCGGCCGGCAACAATGCCGACCTTGCGTTTGAGCAAGCGGTGCGCTGGAAGCCGCGACGTGGTGTCGCTGGCGGGCGAAGCCGCGGCGCAGGCCCTCCAAGCCAGGCTGCGGCAAGCGGGCCTGGACGAGATTGAGGTCGTGCACGGCGCCGCGGGCACGGTGCGAGTGGCGATCCATCCCGAGGTGGATTTCGTGGTCAGCGCGATTGTGGGCGTCTCCGGCCTGGAGGCGACCTACGAAGCGGTGCGCGCGGGCAAGTCCGTCGGGCTGGCCAACAAAGAATGCCTGGTGGTGGCGGGCGAACTGATCACCGCCGAGGCGCGGAAGCAGGGTAAGCCGCTGCTGCCGATCGACAGCGAACATAACGCCGTCCACCAGTGCCTGCGCGGCGGACGGATGGACGGGGAGGCGAATGAAGTCGAGCGCATCTGGCTGACGGCTTCGGGCGGTCCGTTTCTGAAGACGGCCAAGTCGGAATTTGCCTCAATTACGGTGCAACAGGCGCTCAATCATCCCACCTGGAAGATGGGAAAGAGGATCACCATCGACTCTGCAACATTGATGAACAAGGGGTTCGAGGTGATCGAGGCCTGCAGGTTGTTCCATATGCCGCCCGATCGCGTGCAAGTCATTGTGCATCCGCAGTCTACCATCCATTCCATGGTCGAATTCGTGGATGGCAGCATACTTGCTCAATTCTCCGTGACCGACATGCGTCTGCCGATTTTGTATGCGCTGACGTATCCGGATCGAATCCCTTCGGATTTGCGATTCTCGGTCATGGACCTGCGGCATCTGGATTTCTGCCCTCCGGATATGGTCAAATTTCCTTGTCTGCGTTTAGCTTACGAAAGCTTGGCATACGAAGCGGCTGGGACCGGAGGCGCAAAAACCATCGCCCTGAACGCCGCCGACGAGGTCGCAGTGGCGGCGTTTCTCGAGGAGCAGATCGGATTCGACGAAATTCCGCGGATCATCGAAGAAACAATGTCTGCAACGCCAACCGGACATTTGGAATCTATACAGAAGGTGCTTGTGCTGGATACCGAGGCCCGCCTTTTGGCAAAAGAAATGGTGAAACGGTACCGTCGAAAGAGATCGCCCATCCGGGCCATTTCGTAACAGAAATTTTGGAGTAATCTGGGAAGCTATGCCGCAGCTTTTGTCCGTCCTTCATACCATCTTCGACATGGGGATCGTGCTCGGATTCATGATCCTGATTCACGAGTTCGGCCACTACGCCGCAGCCAAGTATTTCGGCGTCCGGGTAGAGGTGTTTTCCATCGGCTTTGGCAAGCGCCTGCTGGGCTTCACGCGCGGCGGCACCGACTATCGCATCAGCGCCGTTCCGCTGGGCGGTTACGTGAAGATGTCGGGCGAAAACCCCATGGACGACCGCACCGGCGATCCGGGGGAGTTTCTGTCGCATCCGCGCTGGCAGCGATTCATCGTCGCCCTGGCCGGGCCGGCAATGAACATCATGCTCGCCGTAGCCCTGCTCACCGGCGTGTACATGGTGCACTACGAATACCCGGCCGATCTCGATGAGCCGGCCGTTGTGGGATGGATCAATCCCAATACTCCAGCCGAGAAGGCAGGGATTCAACCGGGTGACAAGATTGTCAGGGTCGACGACATCAACAATCCGACGTGGGAACAGGTGCGCGTCAAGGACGCGCTCAGCCCGAATCAGCCTCTGAAATACGCCATCGAACGCGGGGGCAAGGTCACGGAGAAGGTCCTCGTTCCGGAGCCGTACGGCCCCAATCAGTACGGAGACATGGGTTGGGTGCCGCAAGAGCCCAGCACTACTTTGACGCTGGTCGAACCCGGGATGCCCGCCGCCAAGGCCGGGATCAAAGTCGGAGACCAGATCCTCACCGCGAACGGACAGGATATTCCGCAGCTGGGTGTGCTGATTCAGATGTTGAGCCGCACCAAGAATCAGCCGCTAAACCTAGTGGTGCTTCGTAATGGCCAGAAGCTGAACTTCACGGTGACACCAGCCCTCGCTCCGGCAGGAGCGGCACAAGAACCTGCCTACCGGATCGGCATCGCCAGCGTTCCCACTAAAGTGGTAAAGCTCAACTTCTCGGAGGCGCTGGGCCGCTCGCTGTCGGATAACAAGAAGAGCTCTTTCCTGATTCTCGAGTTGTTGCAAAAGATGGTGCAGCGGAAAGTTTCCATGCGCCAGGTCGATGGTCCAATCGGAATCGGCAGCGCGGTGGGCGCGGCCGCCCGCGAGGAAGGCTGGACGCCACTGCTCTTGATCACCGCCGCCATCAGCTTGAACCTGGGAATCATGAACCTGCTGCCCATTCCCATCCTCGACGGCGGCGTGATCCTGCTGCTTTTCATCGAGAGCCTCATGCAGAAAGAAATCAGCCTGCCCATCAAAGAACGCATCTACCAGGCGGCATTCGTCTTTCTGGTGCTCTTTGCCGTGATGGTGATCTACAACGACCTGGTCAAGACACTGCCGGGGCTCACGCGGATGCCGTAGGGTCAGCTTTCAGCTATCAGCCAAACTCTTAACGCAGGTCACGCCGAGAGTGCGCCGAGATCGCAGAGGAAATTCGGTCTTGGCACGACCTTTCTGTGCGCTTGCGTCTACTCCGCGCCCCTGCGGAAGCGGTCTGGCCGACTTCAGCATGCGCCGACTTACCGCCGCCTGGTTAAAATAGACCTAAGCATGGCCGAAATTCAGCGTAGAAAAACCTTTACCGCCGCTATCGGCGGCGTCCGCGTGGGCAGTGATGCACCGGTTATGGTGCAATCCATGACCAACACCGACACCGCGGACATTCCCGGCACCGTAAAGCAAGTTGCCGCCCTCGCTCGTGCCGGCAGCGAAGTCGTCCGCGTCACCGTCAACAATGACGATGCCGCCAAGGCCATCCCCCACATCGTCGAAGGGCTCGAGAAGCAGGGCTTGCGCGTGCCCATCGTCGGCGACTTCCATTACAACGGACATCTCCTCTTGACCAAATATCCCGGCTGCGCCGAGGGGCTGGCCAAATACCGCATTAATCCCGGCAATGCCAGCATCGGGCGCAAGAACGACGACAACTTCCGCACCATGATCGAAGTCGCCGCGAAACATCAGAAGCCGGTGCGCATCGGCGTGAACTGGGGATCGCTGGACCAAGCATTGCTGACGAAGATGATGGACGAGAACTCGCGCCTGCCGGAGCCGAAAGACGCCCGCGAGGTCACCATGGAAGCGATCGTGGTAAGCGCGCTCAGTTCGGCGAAGCTGGCGGAGCAGCACGGACTGCGCCCGGACCAGATCATCCTCAGCGCGAAAGTCAGCGGGGTGCAGGATCTGATTGACGTCTATCGCATCCTGGCCGCGCGTTGCGAGTACCCGCTGCATCTGGGACTAACCGAAGCCGGCATGGGAGCCAAAGGCATCGTGGCCTCGAGCGCGGCCATGGCGGTACTGCTGCAGGAAGGCATCGGCGACACCATCCGCGTTTCGCTCACGCCCGCTCCCGGCGGAGATCGCACCGAAGAAGTCCGCGTGGCGCAGCAGATTCTGCAGTCGCTCGGCATTCGCAGCTTCACCCCGCAAGTCACCGCCTGCCCCGGCTGCGGCCGCACGACCAGCACGTTCTTCCAGGAAATGGCCGAGCAGATCCAAACCTACCTGCGCGAGCAGATGCCGGTCTGGAAACAGACGCACACCGGCGTAGAAGAAATGAAAGTCGCGGTGATGGGCTGCGTGGTCAATGGTCCGGGCGAATCGAAGCATGCCAGCCTCGGAATTTCTCTGCCAGGAACCGCCGAAGAACCGAAAGCCCCCGTCTACGTGGACGGCCGCCTGTTCACCACCCTCAAAGGCGACAAGATCGTCGCCGAGTTCATCAAGATTCTCGACGACTACGTCGAGTCCCACTACGCGGCCAGGGAAAAAGAAGAAGTCGGCGCGCGCGGCTGAACTAGCGTTGTGTTCCGTAAATTCGCGACATAAGTATGATCTGTCATCTTGAGCGAAGCGAAAGACCTACGCATTTGCGCGGTCAATTACATAGGTCCTTCGCTTCGCTCAGGATGACAGCGTGGATTTATGCCACGAACTTGTGGGACGCCACAGTAGCCGGGTGCGGAAAGGGTATTTTTCGGGCCGCAGTCTGCCCGCAGCGGCAGAAGCCGCCATTGATTTGCTGAAACTTACGGCGCGGCTGAAGCCGCGCCCCTTAAAAGCAAGAGCAAAACCCGAGTTTTGCACGACTGCTAGGGAAACGAATCGCTTGAGTTATCAAGGTGCCCCTCGATAAGAGCGAAGGCGTTGTCAAGGGCGAGGTTTTCCTGGGCGGTGCGCGAGCACCGCTTGTTTCGCCAGAGAGGTTGAGGACCAAGACTCTGGAAATCTCACGCTGAATCACTTCCGGTGGAACCTATCGTTCCACCAACCATCGATACGGCCTTAACTTCAGCCATGATTCTTCTATGCGAACATCCAGCCGGCTCCGGGCCGGTGCGAAAGTGGAAAACGGTTTTATCGTTTTCCAAGGCCGCAGGCCGTCTTTTGCACCGGCCAGTCTGGATGCGAGAGCGCCCAATCAAACTGCGGTCTAGCTTGCGCCGACCAGGGCCACCCGCGAGCTGCTCTCGATGTGAACGATCTCCGGATACGGCGTTTGGTGCGCAGCATCCAGTAGAGTCGTACTGCCAACTTGCGCGCCGCCGCCACTTTCGCCACCCTTTCGGCTTGTGGTGGCAGCGGTGTTGATACTGCTTACGAAATCCCTATCCAGCGCACCGCGGTCTGCGCCGCCTCCACCAGCAACATGCGCAGCAAAACGGTTGCCTTGTTTGCTGATCGCGCCCAGCTGCTGCCTCCCGCCCGAGCTGTGCTCGCGCGGAATCAGCCCCAGATAGCTGGCCACCTGCTTGCCCCGCTTGAAAGCGCTGACGTCGCCGATGGTCAGCACAAAGGCCAGCGCGGTGATCGGACCCACGCCCGGCTGCGTCATCAGCAACCGCGCCTGCGATTCTCCTCTGCCGCCTGCTGCACCGCCTCATCCAGTTGCCCGATCTGCTGGTCGCAGCATCTTCCGCAACCCAGCAGATCCTCTCGCCGCCACGCCGCCCATGCCTTCAGCGGAAGCTCGCGCAACGGCTTCTGCCCGGCCTCGCTCCACAGCTTGCGCCTTCTTCTGCATCCCCCGATTCATCGCCAGGTGCTGCAATCCGTTCTTCACCCGCGTACGAATCTCCACCAGTTTGTGCCGATGAATCAGCAACTGCCGCAGATCGCGCTGCTCCCGTCCGGCGTCCACAACCGCGGAAACCGTCCCTCCAGCAGCAGCTTCAGAATGTGCCCCGCATCGCGCTTGTCCGTCTTCTGCTTGCGCACGTAGCTGGCCCGGATCTGCGCCGCATCGCCGATCCACACCTCATGCCCCAGCTCCTGCAGCAGCTCCACAAACCACTGACTGTTGCCGCAGGCTTCCAAGCCAATCAGCGCCGGCGCCGGCAGATACCGATAAAACCGCTCGGCTCTCCCGTCGCCATTCACCAGCTTCTGTTCCCCAATTTCTCCCGTCTCAGTATCCAACACCGCATACTTGTTGCCAACTGGGATGGAAATCACACCCTATAATCATCATCGAAGGCTCCTTCCTTCCCCAGCGTCTTTGGTCCTCAACCAAAGACTACCGGGTCCGCTCAAGCCTTCGTTCTTATCCAATCAGTCCAAGCTTGTGCTTGGGCGGTTTTTCGTCAGATAGATGCCCTAGCTGGGTCATTTGGCGACGCCTACCCCATGCAGTGTACTACTTCACGACGGGGAGGCACTTCACGTTGTCTTGGCCTTGTGGCGAAATCTGGCTCACGTAGCCGAGAGCGCCGGGAGTGACGGCTACGTATTGGAGCAATGCCGCTTCAGAATCGAAGGCTCTAGGCATGGCGCCTTGTCCGGTAAATACCGCCTTGCGCCATTGCGCGCGGAATTCCTCAGGGTCTTCGCGAACGTGCTTTTTCAAGAAGACTTCGTGCGCCGGTCCACCCTTCAAAGTGACTGGCACGGCATGGGAGCCGTCCGCGAATCTGGTTTTCTCTCCCGTAAATATGGCGCGCAAATCGGCATCTCTGATGCCCGAAATCTGCACACCCTTGTTCGCCACCAACACGACATCCTGTGCACTGGCCGCGGACCAGCAACCGAGGAAACCCAGCAGCAGGATGAACCAGCGAGTTTTGCTCATGACTGACCTCATCTCTAGCACACGCGTAGGGCGTTAGAAGAAGCTGAAACCTGATCTTGGCCGCCAACATATTCGAGTTGGGCTTCAGGCCATTTGGGTTGGTGCTCTCGTAGAAGCCGAGTCCATTTCCATGCAGGAAGTGCCCCTCGATCTTGCCGTAAAAATAAGCGTTAAAGTCATAGCGTCCGGAGACGACGCAGTCTTTCGAATAACTCGCAGGCTGGGTCGTGTCCAGCCCTTTATTAACGTAGTGGCTGTAATAGCTTCCCACCTTAACTTTTTTCCAGAGCCGATAACTCCCCATCGCAAACCAGGAGCGCACATCCAGAGGCATTGGAATCGTCGCCGGTCCCATCGTCAGTATCGCAGTGGCCGGCGCCCTGTCATATTCTCCCCCGAAGTAGAATTTCCCTTTGGTGAACTGGGCGTACTGTACGGTTAGGATAAAGGGAATCAGGTGCAGGCCGCCCCCAGGCGCTGATCCGTCCATGGCTTGAACATCTGCGCTAGAGCCCAGGATCAATCCTTTCAAAGGAGCTTCCCAGCGCAGGTCGCCGCCATAAGTCTTGCCTCCCGGAGAAGACGTGAACGCGAGCCCAGCATCGGCGAACTGTTTGAGAAATCCGCCATTCAAAGGCAGGTTGGACTGTCCTACGTACCCGTCATAGCGCAGCTTCCCGCCGCGGCCGCCAAGCGGCAGATAGCCGTACACGTCACCACCCACGTGCGCCAGAAAAAAGCCTTCGTTGTCGACCGGGTATGCGCCTTGCGGCAGCAGTGTCCAAAGGAAGACGGCGTCCACATCCTGGGAATCGTTGAACAAACCCATGACGGTCTTGACCTTGCCGGCGCGAAATCCAAGATGATCGTTGACCCGGTAGTCTCCCGACGCCCAATCGACCTGAAGATTCGGGCCGCCGAGTTGTCCCAGTTGGTACATGTGCAACTGGATTCCGACCCGCAGTTTATCGGTGAGTGAATCTGAAACGCTCACGGCGCCATCGGTCCACTGCAGGCTGCCAGCGCTCGATTGCATGGTCAAATAATTGTTATGGGAGCTGAAGAGGAAGCCCTGCGTAACAAATCCGTGGATCTCAATACCCTCTAAGGTCTGCGCCTGCAACCTGCCCGTGCAGAGGCAGACGAGAAGAAACAGCGGCAATCGTCGAAGCATAGAGTGTTCCTCTGGCACTCTTTCTATCGGCGATTCTGTTCTGTCGCTTTAGCTCACCAAGAAAAGGAGAAAAATGGTAATGACTCGTTCAAAAGAAAATCCACCACGGAGGCACAGAGACGCGAGCTAAACCGCTCTTAGCCCTTAGCTCTTGGCCTTTAGCCTTTAGCTAAGAGCTAAAAGCGCATTCCTCCGGGCCTTCCTGTCTCCGTGGTGGGCATTGCTTTTTCGACGTTGAAAAATCGGGGGGTAAAACTGGAAGCTGTTTGGGGTGGGAGACGGGAATTGAAAACGCCCCAAAACTTGAACACAACAACTTGCAGAGCGTCGGGACGCTCTAAAAACGCTGCCACCAACCGAGCGCGACCATCCTTCTCTAACTAAGGAGCGCAGCACAATAAAACCAGACCGCACAGCGGCTACACGGGGCCAAATACCCGCCCTAGCAGTCACGAAATCCGCACCTGAGCTTCAAGAGCAAATCCGTCGTCGAGCCTAAGGAACTGTACGAAGAACGCGGGAGATACGATGGGCATGATCTAGAGAATTGGCTGCAAGCCGAGTCGGAGGTGACTCAACAAACGGCGAAGGCTGCCGCCGCATCTTAAGATCACCTTCCGGTTGGAACAGGCGCTTTGCGGTTCATTCGACGGGATGGCTTATCCGCGTGGCAGAGTCTTTTAGAATTTTCTCGATTGCCAGAAGGAGAGCAAGGGGACCGTCCCCCTTATGCAGCAACACATCGGCGAACCACTTCAGGGACTCGGATGTCTCGTCAGGAGACCCCGTCCAGATCACAACGGGCAGGGTTGGCTGTTCCTTCCTCAGCACTTGAGCGACCTGATTGCCGTCCATACCGGGCAAGTTGAAGTCTAGTACTACTGCGTCAACGGCGTGTTTTCGAGTGAGGGCAATTCCAGTTGGGCCATCCGGTGCGCTCAGAACCTTGTACCCTTTGCTTTCCAGTAGGGTCCCGTAAAGTTCTAGAAGAGTGGGCTCGTCATCAACACAGAGAATGGTCGTCGTCGGATGGGGCCTGTCCTTGGACCTGTGCTTGATTGGTTGGTTGTCTCGAATCGTATCGCCAGACTTCGCAACCTGTGGGTGGGGGGAGTCCATGGCCACATCTCCTCTGGCTGGTTACAAGCTGACATCCACAGCGTAAACCGATTGGGTTGGCTTGCAATGACGGATGTCACAGAGGGCAGTGATACGGGTGCGAGCCGTTGCGTCGGCCGTCTTAATTTATTTCCAAAATTTATTTCCAAAACTGGTCAAAATTGAACAGACACAGAATTGACAGCGTTGTAGATTATGCACTTCTTTGACCAAGCGGATAGCGGTGGGGCGCTGTCAGAATATGACGTGAAGCAGCATGCGGGCCCATTGCTGTTCGTTTTCTTGGTGGCGTAGTGGCTTTCATCTCGTCCCACATCCACTACGCCACCGTGCGTTTTGTGGGTGGAGCTCTTCCTCGTCGCTTTCCGTCGAGCTGCACGACGCGCCACGGTCAGCGGCCTGCCAAGGGCATAAAGGGGTGCTGGGTGTCCTACACTGTTCTCATCGTTGACGATAGTGCCCTCATTCGTCATGCCCTCCGGTCTTCCATCGAGCAAACCAGAGATTGGCAAGTGTGTGGCGAGGCAGAGAACGGCAAGGTCGCGGTTGAAAAAGTCAAACAACTGCATCCCGATGTGGTGATTTTGGATTTGCAGGTATCGGTCATGGACGGTCTAGAGGCCGCAGGGCAGATCAACCTGCTTGCCCCGCACACCGCAATGCTGATGTTTACGATGCGCAACCGCGAGCAACTCTTAAAGTATGCTCCAGCTGCCGGAATTAAGGATGTACTTTCAAAATCCGATGGGCTCGCAGAGCATTTACTCGCTTGCTTGAAAAGTCTTCACGTCGAGCACCGAGTTTGCGCCTGACCCAAGAAAGCTGCGATTTGCTGCCAGCCGTTCAGCGAATCGGCACGGAGGTTCTAATGCAGTTTCTTCGCAAGATTTGCACCGACGATCAAGGACAGGATGTCGCTGAATATGCCGTCATGCTCGCTGTCATCCTATTGTATTGGTGATCGGCACTGTGCGTCTGATCGGGGGGAACGCCAACAACGCTTTCTCCACTGTGGCCGGCAGTCTAGGCACCACTTGATAGATCAAATAGGCTCTTCTTCGGGCACGCCTGCGAGAGGTTTGCGGTTGCGGAAGGTCGCGCTACGCTGACTTCTTCGCCAGTAGGCAAAACTCGATCACTTTTCCGGGTTGCGACTGCGGAACCGACGACACTTTTCTTCGGAAGTTCGTCGGTATGTAGAATTCAATTACTCGGGCCATAACAGCTTCCCCTTCATCTTATGTAAAATCTCGGCGTCTTGGTCAACTGCGATTCGTCAATCTGGATCGACCCTACCACTTCCACTCCCACCCACACCGACAGCGGACGGAATCGCGCAATCGGAGCTTCATCATGAGTGCCTTACATACAGCGCATGACCTCATCCACATGGCTTCTTCTCCGAACACCGGATGTTCCATTCGTCACAGGATTCTGAGACTCGAAATATCCGCTAGGAAGTTCCAGCCTACGTTCTGATCTGCCCTGTGGGAATAGCTCCTGCGTGCCATGTGGCGGCACTGCGGGCACCTCATTGGCGCACCTTGGTTAGCTGTTCATCGGCTGTCCGCGAGATGTATCCTTCACTAATGCCCTCGACAGAGACATTTCATGAGTCCCGACGAAGTACTCGTGTCCCTCTGAAGGTGGTTATCACGGTTGAGGAGGGCGGTGAGCGCCGGACGTGCGACGGCGAGACCATCGTGGTCAACCGTCACGGAGCATTGATCGCAACCGCGATTGGGTTGAGCAATGGAATAAGAATCTCGATTCACGTCTACTTGACGGACAAGCGTGCTGCGGCTCGGGTTGTCTATGTCGATCCTAAGAACCCGCTGCACTGCGGGATCGAACTTGATGAGCCACGAAACATCTGGGGCGTGTCCGTGCCGCCCGATAACTGGGACGAGATCTCGGTCTTGGAAACCGGGCGTTAGAGATGTGCTCCGGCGTGCCTCGTGGCCGCACTGCTCGACTACTCGCTGGGCAGCATAGCTGCTGCGCGGTTGCGCTTGTCCACAGACGGCGAGAGCCAACGGCTGCGACAACGAAAGTTTTGCGCAGTCTGGGGCCAACAAGCTGGACACCATCCACAGCGGCATTCAGGCAACGCGCGGTCATCCTTTTTCTTCGTACTCATCCTTTTGCTGAGGGAACTCCGCACCCCAGAGATGCTTTCCCGGCTCCAAGCACTCAGCCCCGATTTGCTTCTCCGAGGAGCCCTCGCGAGCAACGATCCATGTGACTCGGAATTGGGCTTGCGCGCGGCGGTATTGAATTACGATCTTGTCTCCAACCTTCATCTCGCCTCGATAACCACCCAACTGCACACCATGGTGGCTCACATCGAGAGTATGCGCGAGATGGCTATCTTTACTTCCGGCGATCCAGAGTCGCACTGGTAAGACCGATTTGATTCTCTTCGACCGCCGTTTGCCTATGCGAAATCGAGGCATGTTCCCCGCTCACTCCGAGTAGCCGTCATCGGTTTCGTCGTCCTCATCATCCTCTTCTTTCTTGCGGTCGTCTTCGTCTTCCTCTTCGTCCTCGTCCTCGGCTGGCTCTTGGCGAGGAGAACGTCGCTGGCTGCCGACCGATGAGGAGGGTATGAGTCGGGGTATTCTGGACGTGTTCTGCTCATGTCCAATGGTACGCCGCGTACCCCTTGGCAAACGCAGGTACTCTCCTCCCGCCTGATGATAGTCGAATTGGTGGTTAGAGACACTCGGACTGACCCGAACGGCTTGTGCCACATATTCGGTCATCGTAAAATCCTACGCATGGAATTTTTCCAGCTTCACCATCCGTAAACGCGACCGTGTTGTGTGACCGCAAAGGCTGCGAGCAAGTGGCCGACTACTTGGAAGTGGACGATAGCGGTCACGAATATCGGCTCTGCGCTTCGCACACCGAGAGCAAGACGCATTCTTCGAGGCTGCCAACGCGGAAACCAAGTCCTGATTTTCCTTTTCGAAGCCGACCTGCTGCCTGGACCGTAGGCGGCACCCCTGCGCCCCGCGAGTTGTAGACTGCGCCAGGAAGAAACACACAAACGAAAGCGCCCCAGACTCGTTCCAGTCCCAGGGGTGAAAACATAGATACTAGGAGGTGGAGTGTTTGCAAGTGTGAGCTAAGGCCTGTGGAATTGGGGTGGGAGACGGGAATTGAACCCGCAACCGTCGGAGCCACAGTCCGATGCTCTACCAAGTTGAGCTACTCCCACCGCAGAGAACGATTATAGCAATTGCGGCGCGAGTCCGGCACACAGCCCCTGAAGGGGCGGTTTAATCTTGAAAGTTTTCGGCATCGCTGAAGCGATGCCCTGGTACGAAACCCTGGCTCGCCTACGGTCGTCCCACGCCCATGTACTGGAATCCCATGGCGCGGAGGCGGGACGAGTCGAGCAGATTCTTGGTGTCGATGATGATCGGCCGTTTCACCAGGTGGCGGATCTTGGCGAAATCGAGCGTCCGGAACTCGGGCCAGCCGGTGGCGACGATCAGGGCATCCACTCCTTCGCAGGCTCCGTAGGCGGATTCGCAGTACTTCACCATGCCGTTCAGTTGCAGCCGCGCCTCGGGAATCGCCACCGGATCGTATGCCCGAACGCGCGCTCCCCCAGCCAGCAAGTTCTGCGCCAGTTGAACGGAAGCCGATCCGGCAACGGAATTGGTGTTGGGCTTGAACGCCAGCCCTAGAATGCCGAGATCCTTGTTCTGCACGGTATCGAGCGCAACGGCCACTTTCTGGAAGAGCCGCTCCGCCAGATTCAGATTCACTTCGCGGGCAGCATTCAGCACTTTCAGGTCGACTTTGTTCTCTCTCGCCAAACCGGTCAGCGACTCCATATCCGTCTCGGCAAAAATTCCACCCATGCCGGCGCCTGGTTGCAGGCAGCGCGGGGCAATTTTCTTGTCCAGCCCCAGGGCGAGTGAGAGGCTGACGGCATCGGCGTTCACGTGTTCGCACAGGCTCGCAATTTCGTTGATGAACGAAATCTTGGTCGCCACAAACGCCGTGGTTGCTTCGCGCGCCAACTCCGCCGTTTCGTAGTTCGTGACCAGCACGGGAACCCCGCGCATCACCAGCGGATGAAAAATCTGCTTCAGGGTGGAGACCGCCTCGCTCGAAGACGTTCCGAGAATGATGCGGTCGGGCCAGTTGAAGTCTTCGACCGCGCATCCGTTGGTGAAGAACATCGGTTGGCACACCAGCAGGCTTTTCAGCCCTTTGTCTTGCAGAGCTTTTTCAATCTTCCTGGTCGCACCCACCCCATCCGGCGTTACGATCGACAGCACCTGGAAGCGGCCAGCCGCGGTCGCCAAGCGGATTACGAGTTCTTTCAGTCCAAGGGCGGAATCTTCGGCAAGAAAAATTACCTGCGTTTTGCGCGCTAGTTCTTCCGGGTCCGCCGAGTACACCAGCCGTCCCGAACGCACGTTGCGCCGAATCACTTCCTGAAGATTTTTTTCGAAAAAAGGAATATTGCCCCGGGCAACTTCCATGATGCGCGAGCTGTCGGCATGACAGCACCAAACCGGCGTGCCGAAGTCGGCGAGGCAGGCGGAGATGACAGTTGCGAGGTAGCCGGATCCGTAAACCCCAATTTGCATATGTTTTCTCTTCCGATCAAACCCGCAGCCTGGGATCCGGCGCTTGCTTGTAGCCCGTTGAATCTATGGTAATGCCGCCAATGGACTTGGCAACGGCCAGAAAGTACATGTCCTGTCGAATCGGCGAAACTGGCCGCTAGTTGCGGGTTTTCAGGGGTTATTGCGGACTGGACTATGGACCTTGGTGCGGACAGCGTTTGCCGATCGCACCCGAGCTACGACTTTGAGGACAATTGGCCGCGTCCCAGCGGCAGCGGCGCCACATCCTGCCAACCATCGCCATTTTCGCGGACGAACATCAACTCCTCGACATGGATCTGGCGCTTGCCCGGAAACGCCGCCCAGCGCTCCCGCGCGATCACGTACGCCGCACGCGCCTGCTCATCCTGCTCCGTCTTCAAAATCGTGAGATGCGGAATATAGGGCCAACTCTCCTCGCAGGTCAACCCGCCGCCACAGAGTTGATCGTGCAGTTCACGCATCCGATAAGCAGCCCGCTTTACCTGGATGAAAACCGTCGGAGTCGTCGGCAGAAAGGTTTCCACGTCTCCCAGTTCGACGCTGAACGGAACGACGCGGCCACAAGCCACTCCCAGAAATTCCAGTGCAGCCGCTTCGGTTCCCTGCAACTCCCGCGGAGGAAGAATCGTGAGATGGGACGGCATGTGAGCGATCGTCGGGTGGAGTTCCCGGCGCAGTTGTTCTACAAACTCGCCAACCGGATTACGGACGTAGGTCACCAACGCGTAGCGTGAACTGGACATGTCTTCCGAAGCAAGATTATAGCCCGAGGGCGGCCCGCAAGGGCATGCCACCTTTGGGGAGCGTCACGAAGGTCGCCCGCATCCCATCATCATATAATCGAATCACAGCCGGGGCGTAGCGCAACCTGTAGGGCAACCTGGTAGCGCACCTGCCGATTCTTCGCGTGCTATCCTGAGGTTCTAGCGTGAAAACTTTTCTTATCATTCTGGTTCTTGTCATGGCAACGGCGGTGGTGCTTCTGCTAGCGCTCTCGGCCACGCCGGTTGTCCATCTGCAGCCTCAAGTGACCGCGCTAGGCGTGGCGACCCCTCTCACCCTCCAGGTTAGCGATCGGCACGGCGTCCGGGAGGCTGTGGTGTCTGTCGAGCAGAACGGCATACGCTACAGCGCCTGGGAAACCAAGCAGCCGGCACGACGAATCTTCTGGCAGCAAGGCGTTCCAGACAGCGTCTGGAACCTGGTGGCCGGAACCAAGAGCGTGCCGCAACTCAAAGACGGTAAGGCACAACTGATCGTCGAAGTCACGTCCAACGACTTTCGCGGCAAAACGGTGCGGTTAGAGCGGGACGTAATGGTGGTGACGCAACCTCCCGTACTCACGGTCGATTCCGATCAGCACTATCTCTACCTGGGCATGGCCGATCTGGTGACGTTCAACGCTGCGGGTTATTGGACCGAAGCGGGTGTGCGGGTGGGCGACGAAACGTTCCGCAGCTGGCCCATGCCCGACGGCAAGCCCGGGCTCTTTTCATTGTTCGCCTTTGCGTGGAACATGCCGGCGGGCACAGTGCCGCTGGTCTACGCAACTAACCCGGCGGGCAACGAAGTCACCGCAGCGATGGCGTTCCAGTTTCCCAAGAAAGAGCAGCCGAAGTATCGGGTACGCGATTTGCAGATCGACGATCGCTTCATGCAAAAGGTGATTGGCGAATTGGACCCGAATGGTTCGGGCGATCCGGTTGCGCGTTTCCTGAAGATCAACGGCGAGATGCGGCGCGCCAACAACCAGACTCTGTCCGACCTGCGTTTGAAGACCGAGGGCCGGTTCCTCTGGTCACAGCCCTTTTTGCAACAACACAACTCCAAGGTGGAATCCAGTTTCGCCGACGTGCGGAACTACATTTATCAAGGAAAGAAGATCGATCAACAGGTTCACTTGGGCTACGATCTTTCCATCACGCAGCACGTGGGCGTGGAGGCGTCGAACGATGGCCGTGTAGTGTATGCTGCCCCGCTCGGCATCTACGGCAATTGCATTGTGGTAGACCACGGCTATGGCCTGCAGACCATCTACGGCCACTTGAGTGAAATTGCGGTACACGAGGGTGACATGGTGAAACGCGGCCAGATCATGGGCAAGAGCGGCCAAACCGGCATGGCGGGGGGCGACCACATTCACTTCAGCATGCAACTGGAAGGCGTTCAGATCGATCCCAAGGAGTGGTGGGATGGCCACTGGATCAAGGATCATGTTGCAAAACGCGTGAGCTTGGCTGGCTTCAGCGATTGATCCCACTTTTTGTGACTGCCGATTATGTTGCCCGTTGTCTGCCCCATGTAGTAAAAGTCCTCGCCATAGTGTCAAATAGCTGTCAGTGTCAAGCATCTGTGCGGACCTAGCCAAGAGAGAGACTCTGTGAAGAAGAATGAGCAGCGCCATAAAATCTGCCGACGCTACGCCTGCTCCGCTCAGTTGAAGAAGAGATCGCTCGCCGCGTGGCCGCGGAAAGGTTGCGACTGGTACAGGATGCTGGGCTCCCCGAGAAACCCATCGAGCACTTTCACCGCCCCGCGGAGCGGCTCTTCACCGCGGAAGAACGCGACCGGGTAACCATTCTTTTCGGAGGCTTTACCTGGAAACACGAGCGCTTCATCGAGGCCGTGTTTCGCGGCTGCGGCTATCGCTGCCAGATGTTGCCTAACCCCGACGTGGCCGCCTTCCAGACGGGTAAGGAGTTTGGCAACAATGGGCAATGTAATCCCACTTACTTTACCGTCGGCAACCTCATCGAATTCCTGCGGTCGCTGGAAGCTCGCGGTCTGTCGCGCCAGGAAATCCTCGACAACTACGTCTTTTTCACCGCAGGCTCGTGCGGACCTTGCCGCTTCGGCATGTACGAGTCCGAGTACCGAATGGCGCTGGAGAATGCGGGCTTCGGGGGTTTCCGGGTCCTGCTTTTCCAGCAGGACCATGGCGTCAAGGCGGCATCGGGCAACCCCGGCCTGAAGTTCTCCGCAGACCTCGGCATGGGTCAGCTCAACGCGCTGAACCTGGGCGATGTGATCAACGACATGGTTTACCAGATCCGGCCCTACGAGGTTGCTCCGGGTGCAACCGGCCAGGCAATCAAAGAAGTCGTGGATCAGCTTAGCGATTTTCTGGAGAACCGGAAGCGTTACGAAATCCTCGAGAGCACGCCGGGATGGATTTCGCGCCGCCTGGCCCAGAACAAGAAGGTAAAAGATATCTGCAACACGCTGGGCAAGGTCTTGCACCACCTCTACGCCGAGGACTTCCTCAACGTTATGCACTTCGCCCGTGAGCGCCTGAACCAGGTCGAAGTGGACCGCACACGGGTAAAGCCCATCGTCAAGGTCACGGGTGAGTTTTGGGCACAACTCACCGAAGGCGACGGCAACTTCAACATGTTTACTTTTCTGGAGCAGGAAGGCGCCCAGGTGGACGTGGAACCAATCGGCTGCTGGGTCACCTATCTCCTGTCTCAGGCTCGGGCCAACGCGGACGCGAAAAAAGGGCTCGATGCCCCCTATCCCGGCGCGCGCTGGTGGGAATTGAAGGAGCAACTCGCCAACGAGTGGAAATTCCGCAAAAAGTGGCTGCTGTTGCGGCTGAGCGAAGGCATCTGGAACCGCCAGCATGCGCGCACCGCCCGCCACCTGGGCGGACTCACGCACCGTCTTGTTTCACAGAGCGAACTGGCCCGAGTGGCGCATCCCTTTTACCACTCGCTCGCCCGCGGCGGTGAAGGGCATCTCGAAGTGGGGAAGAACGTCTACTACACCACGCACCGCCTGTGTCACATGGTGCTGGCTGTGAAGCCATTCGGTTGTATGCCGTCTTCACAATCCGATGGCGTGCAGTCCGCCGTGGTGAACCGTTTCCGGGAAATGATTTTCCTGCCCATCGAAACTTCGGGGGAGGGAGAGATCAACGCGCACAGCCGCGTGCAGATGGCCCTGGGCGACGCCAAGATCAAGGCTAAGGCGGAGTTCGAGCAGGCACTGGCTTCCACGGGCAAGAAGCTCGACGACATCAAGGCATACATCGCCGAGCATCGGCAGTTGCGGAGTCCGCTTTATCCGGTTAAGCGCCGCCGAGGCATAGCTGGGGTTGCGGCCAACTTTGTTTTGCACGTTAGCGACTTGATGGATGGCAATGCACGCCTCGCCAAGCTGCCGGGGGAGAGATGAAGAGCCCAGGAGATTCTGTGAGTAAGACCGCACAACGCGCGTGCGCCGCCGATCGGGAGTGCTCACTGCCGGCCCTGGTGGAACGATGTGGCGTCTGCTATCTCGTGGGCGTGGACGTCGGGTCCACCACGGTTAAGGCCGTGGTCATCGAAGTTGGGACCAGCGAGACCCGAACCAGCGAAGCGGCGACAGACCGCATTCTCTGGCAGGACTACCAGCGCCATGACGCGCACCAATCCGAGAAGCTCCTGGAATTTCTTCAGGGCATGGAAGTCGAAGTCGGCATCGCTCCCGGCAACTGCCGCATGTTCATCACCGGCTCGGGCGGCAATGCACTCAGCACTCTCATCGGCGCGAAGTTCGTACAGGAGGTGAACGCCGTCGCACTCGCGGTGGAGAAGCTCCATCCGGAAGTGAACTCGGTCATCGAACTGGGCGGTCAGGATGCCAAAATCATCATTTTCAAAGAGGATGGCGGTAACGGCCGGAGGAAGAAGATCCCTTCGATGAACGACAAGTGCGCGGGAGGCACCGGTGCGGTCATCGACAAGATCAACGCCAAGCTGAAGATTCCGCCCGACGAGCTGTGCGACCAGGGCTACAAGGGGATCAGGGTCCATCCGGTCGCAGGCAAGTGCGGCGTTTTCGCTGAGACCGACATCAATGGCCTGCAGAAGCAGGGCATCCCGGCCGACGAACTGATGGCCTCGCTTTTCGACGCCATTGTGCTGCAGAACCTCACCGTCCTCACTCGCGGGCACACGCTGCGCCCACACGTGCTGCTGCTGGGAGGGCCGAACACTTTTATTCGCGGCATGCGCGAGGCATGGCAGCACAACATCCCACTCCTTTGGGAAGAGCGGGGCATCAAGCTGCCGCCGGATGTTACTCCTGAAGACGCCATCAAGACTCCGGAGAACGCGCTGTATTTTGCGGCCATGGGCGCGGTGGAATTCGGCAAAGGGGAAGACGCGGAGATTGGGCAGTATCTAGGGACACAGAATCTTGAGCGCTACATCTACGAAGGACGGCGCCAGGAAAAAGCGGCTTCCGGCAGCCGTGGGTTGAGCGCTTCGAAGAAAGAATTGGAAGAGTTCAAAGCCAAGTACTGGCGGCCGAAATTCGTTCCGGCGGCCTTCCAGCCCGGTGAGCGAGTCCGGGCTTTCATCGGCCTCGATGGCGGTTCGACCTCCACCAAAGCCGTGCTTTTGTCGGAGCACGGCGACGTTCTCTCGAAAGCCTATCAACTCTCAAAGGGCAACCCTATACAGGACACCATTGAGCTCTTCGAGAATTTGCGCCAGCAGGTGGAAACCCAAGGAGCGATGCTGGAAGTTCTCGGCGTGGGCACCACCGGCTACGCCAAGGACATCCTGCAACGCGTGTTGCACGCCGACGTGGCGTTGGTCGAAACGGTGGCGCACACCGAGTCGGCTGTGCGCTTCTACCACGATCCCCACGTCATCGTCGACGTCGGCGGGCAGGACATCAAGATGATTGTCCTCAAGAATGGCCGGGTTAAAGACTTCAAGCTCAACACGCAGTGCTCCGCGGGCAACGGCTATTTTCTGCAATCCACGGCGGAAGGATTTGGCATCCCGGTAGAGAACTATGCGGACGTGGCTTTCAGCGCCGACACCATGCCGGTCTTCGGCTACGGCTGCGCGGTGTTCCTGCAATCCGACATCGTAAACTTTCAGCGCCAGGGCTGGCGGCCGGAAGAAATCCTGGCCGGCTTGGCGACGGTGCTGCCCCGGAATGTTTTCTTGTATGTCGCCAAGGTACCAAGCCTCGCTGCGCTGGGCACGCGGTTCATTCTGCAGGGCGGCACGCAGAACAATCTCGCCGCGGTCAAGGCGCAGGTGGATTTCCTGCGCGCCAGCTTCCGCTCCACGGGGAAAGAACCGGAGATTGTTGTCCACCAGCACTGCGGCGAATCGGGAGCAATCGGCGCCGGCATCGAAGCCATCCGCTTGTGGCGCAATGGGCACCTCACCACCTTCATCGGCCTGGACGCCGTCCGCACGATCACCTACCGCACTACGCACAGTGAGGACACGCGCTGCAACTTCTGCAAAAATGCCTGCCTGCGAACTTTCCTCGATGTGCAGACGGGAAATGTGCGAGAGCCGGACTCGCCGAAAGCTGGGCGCCGCCGTCCTTGCGCACCTCTTTCCAGACCAATTTTCAGACCAAGGTTCCGCTCCAGCCGGGAGAGCAGCGCATGATCGTCGCCAGCTGTGAAAAAGGCGCGGTGGAAGATGTCGAAACCATGCGCGGTATTAAAGCCCACCTCGATGCCACCAAGGCCGCCAATCCAAACTTGGTGGAGATCGCGGCGCGCGAAGTATGGCGTTCCCGCCATCCGGAAAGCGTCGCTGATCCAATGCCCGCCCGTGCCTGGACGAGCGCCCCCCGCCGGCGCATCGCGCTGATGAAACAGCGCGGGCAGTTGCGCATCGGCATTCCTCGCGTCCTGAACATGTATGCCTACGCGCCGCTATTCAGTTCGTATCTGGAAAGCTTGGGCGTGCCCGCCGAAAACATCGTATACTCGGATTTCACCAGCGGGGAGATGTACCGCGCGGGATCGAGTCGTGGTTCGATCGACCCCTGCTACCCCTCAAAGATCACCATCGCGCACGTCCACAACCTTATCTTCAACAAGCACGCGCGCAAGCCGCTGCACGCGATTTTCTTCCCCATGTTCGACGTGCTGGCCTCCCCGCTCGTGAACACCAAGGGGCAGAATGCCTGTCCTACAGTTTCGGTGACACCGGAGACCGTGGAAGCAGCTTACACAAAGGAAACCGACCTCTTTGCCGAACACGGCATTCGATACGTGCACCCGCTGTTGAATCTTTCAGACCGCAAGCTGTTTGCGCGGCAGATGTTCCAAGCGTGGGCGCCCATTCTTGGCCTCTCGGAGGAGGAGAATGTTGCTGCCATCGAGATCGGCTACCGCGAGTTGGGAAGGTTTGAATCCAGCATTCGCCGGCGCGCTCGCAAAGTCCTCGACCAACTGGAGGCGGAACAGAAGTTAGGCATCGTCATGCTGGGACGCCCGTACCACCACGATCCCGGCATCAACCACGAGATCATGGAGCAGTTCCAGAAGCTGGGTTACTCGATCTTCTCGCAGAGTACTTTGCCGCTGGATGAGGATCTGCTGGAGCGCCTGTTCGGCGAGGAAGTACGCGCCGGTGTAATCAGCCACCCGCTTGACATCTCCGATGTGTGGAAAACCGCCAACTCGGCCAGTTCCAGCCACAAGATCTGGGCCGCCAAGTTCACGGCCCGCCACCCCAACCTGGTGGCGGTGGAGATTTCCAGTTTCAAGTGTGGCCACGACGCGCCCATTTACAGCGTGATCGAGCAGATCGTGGAGCGCTCGGGCACGCCTTTTTTCTCCTTTAAAGATCTGGACGAGAACCGGCCGGCCAATACCATTAAGCTGCGCATCGAAACCATTGATTACTTTTTAAAGCGTTACCGGGAGGACCGGTTACGCCGAAAGGAAAAGGAAGCGGATATCGAACGGCAGCTTGCAGAGTACGAGCACGGGCTGCGAGAGCGCGGGATCGAGTCGGATTCGTTCGCCTGTCTTAGGAGCCCGTGGTGAAAGCCGGGTGCTGCCCCGTGCTCTCTGTGGTTAAATGAACTTATGCCCATGCCCTCCGACCTGAGAATCCGCGTCCTCGTCGCGAAGCCTGGCCTCGATGGCCACGACCGCGGCGCCAAGGTTATCGCCCGCGCCCTCCGCGATGCCGGCATGGAGGTCATCTACACCGGCCTGCGCCAGACGCCGGAGATGGTCGTCAACGCTTCGCTCCAGGAAGACGTGCAGGTGATCGGACTCTCGATTCTCTCGGGCGCGCACAACGCGATCGTTCCGCGCGTGATGGACCTGCTGAAGCAAAATAAAATGGACGACGTGCTGGTGCTGGTCGGCGGCATCATTCCCGATCAGGATATCGAAGGCCTGAAGAAAATCGGTGTGGCCGGCATCTTCCAGCCCGGTACTCCCATGGACGACATCGTGAAGTTCATCCGCGAGCACGTGAAGCCGCACGGTGTGCCGGCCGTTTAGTCTTGCAATCGAGGCCACCCAGCCCAACTAACTTTGTCATCCCTCATCCCCATTCAAGATTTGTCATCCTGAGCGAAGCGAAGGATCTGCTTTTCGCCCGCGAAATTCCGCGAGCCTTCCACTCGCCCAATGGTGCATTATGTTCTCGTGCCTTCTCTCTTCTTCCGGATCGAGTTCGACGGTCCGGCACGCATCCTCCGCCTCGCTTCGCCCGACGGCACCAACCGCCTCACCCGCGCTTGCGTGCTCGCACTGACCGTCGCCATCGCCGAACTGAAAAACGATCTGAAAGACGAAGTGAAGAAGCAACTCCGCCCACTTATCGTCGCGGGCAATCGCCAATTTTTCTCGGTCGGCGCCGACCTTAACGAAATCGCTGCGCTGACCGGTCCCGAAGCCTATCGGTTCTCCGCCATGGGACAAGCACTCATGAACGCACTTGCCAGCTATCCTGCCCCCGTCATCGCCGCCATCGAAGGCCACTGCATGGGCGGAGGTCTCGATCTCGCGCTCGCCTGTCACCGCAGGATCGCCGCGCCCCACGCCGTCTTCGGACATCGCGGAGCCGCTCTCGGCCTCATGACCGGATGGGGAGGCACGCAACGCCTGCCGCGCCTGATCGGGAAGAGCAGAGCGCTGGAGCTTTTCGTCGCCGCAGAAAAAATCTCCGCCGCGCGAGCTCTCGAAATCGGGATGGTGGATGCCATCGCCGACGATCCGGTCGGCGCGGCTATGCGTCTAATGCATACTTCTTAATGAGTCAGTGTTTCGTGCCTGCCGTTGCACCGCCTCACAAATTGCAGTCGGCATTCGCGGACAGGAGTGTCCGCGCCACACGAGGTCGCACTCACAAAACCAGCGACCAACTCAGAAAGGCCCACATCCACGCCAGGTTCAAGAAGCCGAGTGCCGCGACATAGAACCCGAGCCGCTTCCCATTCCAACGCTCGGCGTAAGCTCCCCAAACCAGAAACACGGGATACACCATGAGCACATATCGCACTGCGCCCAGCAGTGGACGCCCCGTGTACATCAGCATCTGGAGAATGACCGCCAGCGCGAAGGCTCTGTCCTCAATCCGCAAGTTGGTGTGCACTTGACGCCGCAGACTGATCGCGGCTACCACGATCACCAGGACCAGCTTGATTGCCAGCAGAGCATCGTGCTCGGTCACGATCAACCGCAGAGCCTCCCACAAACCCCTCCACGGCGGAACCATCGCCATGCCTTGATAGAGCCGGTAAGCCTCCACCACAGAAATTCGCCCCGACCACCGCAACCAACCCCAATAGCTCAGCAGTCCGAGGGGCGTCAGCGCCACCACCAGCGACCGGGCCTGCCGGCTGCGCAGCGCCATTATCGCGAGTGGAATAAAAACCAGGACACCCGAAGGCCGCGCCAATCCCGCAAGAAGCCCGCAGGCGGTCGCCGCTTCCCACCGCGCTTCCGCGCCCAAAGACGATCGCCCACACCACCAGCGCCAGAGTCAAGGATTCCGCGTAGCCCGCGAACAGCACGAAACTAGTCGGCCACGCGCAGACCAGCAGCAGCGTGCGGAGGCTTCCCACCTTCGATAATTCGCCTCCCGCCAGGCGCAGCAAGCCCCCAGAAAAAAAAGAATGCCGCCACGGTGGAGACCAGAAGCGCCGCTGCTATCTGCTGGCATCATCCCACTCACGAGCCGAATCGCGGCCGGATACAACGGATAAAAAATCACCGCCATGGGCCGGTCGTAACCGTGCTCCGCGATGTGCAAGAACCAGAGCGTATCGAAGCGCTCCCAAATTCCAAGCAACGCATAATGAAGACCGTGCGGGGGCGGCAGGTTTTCGGTGAGCGCATTGCTGTGAATCAGCGCTGGATCCGGATGCAGAAACGGCATGAATGCCGCTGCCATCGCCGTATAAAATACGCGCAACGCCGCGGTTACGACCATCGCGATCTGCCAGTCTGGCCGGAATGCGAGCTTCCGCAACATTTTTAGATTGTAGCGCCCGTCTCTGGCCGCGCCCGGCATTCAACATGGCCGTTCTTAATCGCCGCGCTCCCCTCCGCACCGCTGGTATAGTAAGTTGTTTCGCAAGTAGTCTTCGAAGTCTGCCCTCATGCCCGAACGTATCGATTCCACCGCGCTCACGATTAACAACGTCCTGCCCACCAGACTTGACCCCAGCTCTCTGCGCTTCGAATCCAACATGCGCGCGCTCGCCGACCTGGTCGCCCAGGTCCGCAACGAAGAGGAAAAAATCCGCGAAGGTGGAGGCCCGAAAGCCATCGAAAGCCAGCACGCCAAGGCGCGCCTTACCGCCCGCGAGCGCATCGCCCTCCTCGCCGATCCCGGCTCTTTCTTCGAACTCGGCCTCTATGCCGCGCACAAAATGTACGAGGAATGGGGAGGCGCCCCCGCCGCCGGCGTCATCACCGGACTCGCCCGCATCCACAGCCGCATGGTCATGCTCATCGTGAACGACGCCACCGTCAAAGCCGGCGCCTTTTTCCCCATGACCACGAAGAAAGTCATCCGCGCGCAAAACATCGCCATCGAAAATCGCATCCCGACCATCTACCTCGTCGACTCCGCCGGAGTCTTCCTCCCGCTGCAAGAAGACGTTTTCCCCGACACCGACGATTTCGGCCGCGTCTTTCGCAACAACGCCGTCATGTCGGCCATGGGCATCCCGCAGATTGCCGCCATCATGGGCATGTGCGTCGCCGGAGGCGGATATCTTCCCGTGATGTGCGACCACGTCCTCATGACCGACGGCAGCGGCCTGTTCCTCGCCGGCCCCGCGCTGGTGCAAGCCGCCATCGGCCAGAAAGTTTCCGCCGAAGAATTAGGCGGAGCCGCCATGCACTCCGCCATCAGCGGCACCGTCGACTTCCGCGAGCCCAACGACGAGGCCTGCCTCGCCCGCATCCGCTCGCTCATAGAAAAGTGGGGATACCGCCGCCAGTCCCTCTGGGATCGCAAACAGCCCGTCGACCCGGCGATGTCAGCCGAAGAAATCTATGGCGCCTACGATGCCTCGCCCGCGCGCCCCTACGATATGAAAGAAATTCTCGCGCGCATCGTGGATGAAAGCCGCTTCGACGAGTACAAGCCCGAGTACGGCAAAACGCTGATCTGCGGCTACGCGCGCATCGGAGGCTTCGCCGTAGGCATCGTCGCCAACCAGAAACTCCACGCGCACCAGACCGACCATGAAGGCCACAAGCGCATCGAGTTCGGCGGCGTCATCTACACCGAGTCCGCCGAGAAAGCCGCCCGCTTCATCATGGACTGCAACCAGGATCTGATCCCGCTCGTCTTCTTCCACGACGTCAACGGCTTCATGGTGGGCCGCGACGCCGAGTGGAGCGGCATCATCAAGGCGGGAGCCAAAATGGTGAACGCGGTATCGAACTCCGTCGTGCCCAAGATTACGGTGATCGTCGGCGGTTCTTTTGGCGCCGGACACTATGCCATGTGCGGCAAAGCCTACGATCCGCGCTTCGTCTTCGCCTGGCCCACCGCGAAATACGCAGTCATGAGCGGAGACGCCGCCGCCGGCACGCTGGTGGAAATCAAAGTGAAGCAACTGGAGCGCAGCGGCAAAAAGTTGAGCGAAGAAGAAAGAAAAGAACTTTTCGATTCAACGAAAAAAACATACGAAGAGCAAACCGACCCCCGCTACGGCGCTGCTCGTCTCTGGATCGACAAAATCATCGATCCCATGGAAACGCGGCAGGCGATCACGCAGGCGTTAGAAGCGGCGTCGCTGAATCCGGACGTGCCGGAGTTTAAGGTGGGAGTGCTGCAGACATAGAATCGGGTGATCGGGCCATCGGGTCATCGGGTGATCTGGAACTCCAATGGCCCGATGATCCTACCACCCGATCGCCTGCTTCCGAGATGATGCATGAGCGAATCCGTAAAACTGATCGAGTGTCCCCGCGATGCCTGGCAAGGCCTCAAAGGCCAGATCCCTGCTGAACTGAAGACCAACTATCTCCAAGCCCTGATCTCTGCCGGCTTCAAGCACATCGACGCGGTCAGCTTCGTCTCTCCCAACGCCGTCCCACAGATGGCCGACTCCGAAGAGGTTCTGAAAGAACTCGATCCGCCCGACGACGTGGAAATCATCGGCATCGTCGTCAACGAAAAAGGCGCGCAGCGTGCGATCGCGACCGAAGCCGTGCGCACTCTGGGTTTTCCGTATTCGATCTCGCCACATTTCTGCAGAACAATCAACGGCAGACTCTGGAAGACGCGATCGAGGAACTGGAAAAGATCGAGAAGAAGGCCGACGAGGCCGGACTCGAAACCGTCGTCTACATCTCGATGGCCTTCGGCAATCCCTACGGCGATGACTGGAGCGTAGATGAGGTCGTCGAAGCCGTTGGCTTGCTCGAGTTGCAGGAGATTCGCACGATCTCCCTCGCCGACACGGTAGGCGTAGCGCCGCCAGAAAAAATTAATGAAGTAGTCTCCGCGGTGATGTCCAATTATGGCTACCTCGAAATCGGAGTCCACCTGCACAGCCGTCCCGACCAGGCCGCCGCCAAAATCATCGCGGCCTATGAAGCCGGTTGCCGCCGCTTCGATTCCGCCATCGGCGGCCTCGGCGGATGCCCCTTCGCGCAGGATGACTTGGTCGGGAACATTCCGACAGAAACATTAATCGAAGCCCTGCGCGACCGTGGTGCGCAGTTGCCGCCGCTGAAGTCGCTGGACGCTTTGTTGAGAGCGACGGCCGAGATCGGCGCAAGGTACAAGAACTCGACGGCCGCGGATTGAGAGAGTGCTGAGAACTACAATGAATTACAAAACGCTCCAACTCGCCTTCGACTCCGCCATCGCCACCATCACTCTCAACCGCCCCGAAAAGCGCAACGCCGTCAGCTACGAACTGATTGACGATCTGATCCGCGCTCTGGAGGAAGTGAGAAATTCCTCCGCCGGCATCCTGATCTTGACCGGGGCAGGGAAGGCCTTCTGCTCCGGCCTGGACCTCGAGACCCTGAAGTCCCTGATCGGCCGTTCGCTCGAGCAAAATCTCGAAGACTCGCGAACCATGGTCGGCCTGTTCCGCTCGCTCTATGAATTTCCCAAGCCGACGATTGCCGCGGTCAACGGAGCGGCCATCGCCGGCGGCACCGGACTGGCCCTGCTCTGCGATTTCACGCTCGCCGTGCCGGAAGCCAAGTTTGGCTACACCGAGGTCCGGATCGGATTCGTGCCCGCCATCGTCTCGACTTTCCTGCTGCGCCAGGTCGGCGAAAAAATCGCTCGCGACCTGCTGCTTACCGGCCGAATCTTTGACGCGGCGGAAGCCCTGAAGATGGGCCTGATCAATGAAATCGTTCCTCCGGAAAAGTTGCTTGACCGCGCCCGCGAACTCGCCGCGCAGTTGGAGGAGAGCAGTCCACTATCGCTTTTCTGTACCAAGCGCCTGCTTACCGATCACGCGCGCGCCGAACTCGATTCGCAAATTGAAGCCGCCATCCGCGAAAATGCCGGCATTCGCGAGACCGCCGATTTCCGCGAAGGAATCACGTCGTTCTTCGAAAAGCGCAAGCCAAAGTGGACGGGCCGATGAGCCGGCCCCATACATCGATGCCCGTCAATGTAAATCGGGCGGCGACAGTGAATGAAACTCGCATTCGCGTCCGCTATGCCGAAACCGACCAGATGGGCGTCGTCTATCACGCCAATCATTTCATCTGGTTTGAAGTGGGACGTGTGGAACTCCTCCGCCAGTTCGGCTTCAGCTATAAGGATATGGAGCGCGAAGACGATTGCTTCATCGCCGTGGTCGATGCCCAGTGCCGCTACAAGGCGCCGGTGCACTATGATGACGAGGTCATTGTGCGCACGTACTTGAAACATGTCCGGGAGAAAGCGATCCGCTTCGGATACGAACTGCGCAGGGCGGAAACAGGCGAGTTGCTGGCCGAAGGCGAGACCACGCACATCGTCGCCGATTCAAGCATGAGACCTCGCGCGCTGCCGGAGAAATATATGAAGGTGTTCCGCGCTGCTGTGGGAGATAGAAAAGTGGGGAGATAGGAAAGAGGGGTCCGATGCCAGAGTTCCTCTACAAACTGCAACTCGTGCGCGGAGACATGCTCCGCACTGGCCCGACCGACTCGGAACAGGCCGTGGTAGCCGAACACTTCGCATATCTCCAGGACCTCAACGCGCAAGGAGTCATAATCCTCGTAGGCCGCACGCTGAATACCGACGAAAATACGATGGGACTTACGATCTTCCGCGCCGAGTCCGAAGACGCCGCCCGCCAGATCATGAACGGCGATCCGGCAGTAAAGAAGGGCGTGATGACGGCAACGTTGTATCCGTTTAGAGTGGTCTTGCAAGGAAAGTAAAAACTCGAAACCAGAATCCGAAAAACCAGAAACCAGGAACTGCTCTTGCAAGCTCTGCACATTAACGGAAACGATCTCGCGCTTGAAGCCGTGCGCGAAGTGGCGCACAGCGGCGTCCGCCGACCCGTCCTCCTCGATCCCGGCGCACGCGAGGCCGTCAACCGCGCCCGCGCCGTCGTCGACGCGCTCGTCGCCAATAAACAAATTTCTTATGCGATCACGACTGGCGTCGGCAAGCTGAGCGATGTGCACATCGCCGGCGATCAGGTTCGCGAACTGCAAGTCAACCTGGTGCGCTCGCACGCCGTCGGCGTGGGCGAACCTCTTTCGATTTCCGACACGCGCGCCATGATGCTCCTGCGCGCCAACTCGCTCGCGAAAGGCAACTCGGGCGTGCGCGCCATCACCATCGACACCATTTGCGAGATGCTCAATCGCGGTGTGACGCCGAGGGTCCCATCGCAGGGCAGCGTAGGAGCGAGCGGCGATCTTGCGCCGCTGGCACACCTGGCCCTGGCATTGATTGGTGAAGGCGAATGCTTTGACGAAAAAGGTGCGCGTATCGCCAGCGCCGAAGCGTTGAAGCGCGCACAAATCAAACCGTTGGTGCTCGAAGCGAAAGAAGCGGTATCCCTCATCAATGGCACACAAGCCATGCTCGCCATCGGCACCCTCATGCTGCTTGAGGCGGAGACGCTGGTGGACACCGCCGACGTCATCGGTGCGATGGCTTGCGATGCCCTGAAGGGAACCAACGTCGCTTTCGACGAGCGCATTCAAAAGGCTCGACCCCATCCCGGACAAATCAGGACCGCTGCCAACCTGCGCCGTCTGCTCGAACAGAGTGAGATCCGCGATTCGCATCGCGACTGCGGACGCGTGCAGGATTCCTATTCGTTGCGCTGTATCCCGCAGGTGCATGGCGCGGTGCGCGACACGCTCGCCCATTGCCGCGCGGTGTTTGAGACCGAAGCGAATTCGGCCGTCGATAACCCGCTGGTGTTCGTGAAAAATCCGAAGGCAATGGACGGCGAAGGCGACGTTCTCTCCGGCGGAAACTTTCACGGCGAGCCTCTTGCGTTCGCGCTCGACTTTCTGGCGATTGCGTTGAGCGCTCTGGCCGGCATCAGCGAGCGGCGCCTGGAACGCATGGTGAACCCCGCGCTGAGTGAAGGTTTGCCGCCATTTCTCGCGCCGGGTGCGGGAATGAACTCGGGCTTCATGATGGCGCAGGTGACCGCCGCCGCGCTGGTGAGTGAGAACAAAGTGCTGGCGCATCCCGCGTCGGTCGATTCGATTACGACGTCGGGGAATAAAGAAGACTACGTCTCCATGGGCATGGTCGCGGCGAATAAGCTGAAGAAGGTGGTCGAGAATACGCGCAACACGCTGGCCATCGAGGCCATGGCGGCGGCACAGGCAATTGATTTCCTCGCGCCGCTAAAGACTTCCAAGCCTTTGCGGCAGGCGCACGCGGCGATCCGGGCGGTGTGCGCGACCATGGACAAGGACCGCGTGATGTACCAGGATTTCGCGCGCATCGCGGAGTTGATCGCCAGCGGGAAGGTGGCCGAAGTGCTGCGATAAAGAATGTTCTCTCATCCGACAAAGGTCTTGCCTAGGCGGACTTGGCTGCCGACCCATCCAACCCCAGTTCGCGCGCAATCGCTTTCATGGCTTCGATGCAGAAAGCGATGTGCTCTTCGAGATCCACACCGAGGTCGGCGGCGCCTTCGATGATGTCTTCGCGGTGGACGCTGCGGGCGAAGGCTTTGTCCTTCATTTTTTTCCGGACGGACTTGGCTTCGACTTCGGCCAGCGATTTTCCCGGCTTGACGAGAGCGCAGGCGGTGATGAATCCGGCGAGTTCATCGCAGGCGAACAGGGTCTTTTCCATCGGCGAGAGGCGCGCGACGCCGGTGTACTCGGCGTGCGACATGATGGCGCGGCGCACTTCTTCGGAATACCCTCGTTCTTTCAGAATCTCGCGAGCCTTTGTAGGGGTGGTCGTCGGCGGTCGGATATTTCTCGTAATCGAAGTCATGGAGAAGGCCGACCAAGCCCCACAGTTCTTCGTCGGCTCCGGCTTTGCGGGCGTAGGCGCGCATGCAAGCTTCGACTGCGAGTGCATGTTTTCGAAGACTTTCCGATTGGGTGAACTCAGTTAGTAAACACCATGCGGTATCGCGTTGATTCATGTTTTTTCCCCGTTTCCTGGCGATTTCCGTCGCTAAACTGTCGCTTAACTATGGTTTGTTTCCATAAATATTTGTCTTCTCGCACATTTGTCTTGACTTCCACAGGCCCAATCCAGCAGATTACGCTCTAGTTGGCTTTGAGAGTAGCCCCCCGCTCTGGCACTCGCAAAACCTGAATGGCTACCACACTTACCCCCGTGGACTCACGGGAAGTTGTACGATGCGATCATTGTCTTTTGGTGCAATTCCGCACATCAAATAGCCTCTGCCGCCGTTGCCATCTGTCATTGGATGAGGACGAGGCGGAGATCGCCGCCATGACGGCGGCGCCAGAAGTGTTGCCGGTGAACGTCGATTCTAACGGACGCGGGCATCTGAAGCTGGCGTACTCGATCCGATCGCTGCGGCTGCGCAGCGGTTTGAGCCAGCGGCAACTGGCGCTGCGCATGTCGGTGCCGCGGACTTACGTGTCGAAAATCGAAAACGAGAAGGCGACGCCGACGCTGTCTTCACTGGAGCGGCTGGCGCAGAGCGCTCGAAGTCAGCGTGCCGGATCTGCTCTCCGGTGGAGAACGGAACCGGCAGGAGGAAGTTCGCGAGTTGATGGAAGATCAGTTCGTGGCCGAAGTAATGCCGTATCTGTCGCAGCTGAACGGAATGCAGATGTCGAGCATTCTGGCGCAGGTGCGGGACTTGACGGTGCGGGTGCGACGGAGCGCGTAACCAGTATTGTGAGCGCTCGATGAGTTATGCGGTGGACGGACGGGCGAGGGTGCCCGTCCCCATGCGAGCTTCTTCAAGTTTTATCCGGGCACACAACCAACTGGACAGCCGGGGCCTTCGGGCTCCGGCTTTTTTTGCGGGCGGAAGGCGCCATGCTGTCAGCATTCCCCAAGCCAACCGGTCGGTATGAGAATTTCGTGATTACTGCCGGCCGTGCTTAAATAAAAAGTTGGGCGCCGATTTTTGCGTCATCCCCGCGCGCGGCATCCAATCACAATTTCAAGACGAACTACAGATCCCTCGCTCCGCTCGGGATGACAAATCTGAAAGAGAAATGTCGAGTCTTTTACATGACGAATCTTAAGCGGAGGCGGGAAGATCTGATGGAGGATTTTTGGACTTCCAGTTGAACGAAGAGCAATTGCAGCTTAGAAAGAGCGTGCGCGAGTTTGCTGAACGTGAGATTGCACCGAACGTCATGAAGTGGGATGAAGCCTGCGAATTCCCGCTGGCGACGATCAAGGAACTAGGCAAGCTCGGCCTGATGGGCATGATCTTTCCACCCGAATACGGCGGCGCGGGTATGGGCTATGTGGAGTACGTCACGGCCATCGCGGAACTCGCGCGCGTGGACGGTTCGGTGGGGATCATTGTAGCGGCGCATACGTCGCTGTGCTCGAACCATATTTATGTGGCGGGAAACGAGGCGCAGAAGAAGAAGTATGTGCCGAAGCTAGCCACCGGCGAGTACATCGGGGCATGGGGGCTGACCGAACCCTCGGCAGGGTCGGACGCGGGCAGCGCCCGCATGGCGGCGGCGCGGGCGAAGGGCGGATGGGTGCTCAACGGCACCAAGACTTTCATCACCAATGGCCACTATGCGGACGTGGCAGTCGTGCTGGCGGTAACCGATCGCGCGGCGCACACGCACGGGCTTTCGGCGTTCATTGTCGAGAAAGGCAGCAAGGGATTCCGCGCCGGGAAAAAAGAAAACAAGCTCGGCCTGCGCGCCAGCGATACGGCGGAGCTAATCTTCGAAGACTGCTTTGTGCCGGCGGAAAACCTGCTGGGTGGGGAAGGGAACGGATTTAGAGATGCCATGCGCGTTCTCGACGGCGGGCGCATCTCGATTGCCGCGCTCTCGCTCGGCATGGCCGAAGGCGCATACGGGGCGGCGCTGAAGTATTCGAAAGAACGGCAGCAATTTGGCAAAGCCGATTTCGGAATTTCAGGCGATCCAGTGGAAGCTGGCCGACATGGCGACAGAAATCGAAGCGGCAAAGCTTCTGACGTTGCGCGCCGCCGCCATGAAAGATGCCGGGATGAAGACCACGCTCGAATCGTCGATGGCCAAGCTTTACGCCAGCGAGGTAGCCGTGAGATGCGCCAACGAAGGCGTGCAGATCCACGGCGGCTACGGGTTCATCAAGGACTATCCGGCGGAGAAGTTTTATCGCGACGTGAAGCTGTGCACGATTGGCGAAGGGACGAGCGAAATCCAGCGGCTGGTGATTGCACGGCAGTTGCTGAAAGATTAAACCCGACTGCCTTCGGCATCAGCGCTTCTTCCCCCGCACAAACACATCCATGCCAAAAATCACGCTGCGCCCCGGCATGGCCACGCCTGGAATCTCCTGGTATCCCGTATTTGTCAGATTTGCGAATGCCAGGTGTGCGTCCACGTTCTTGAACTCGCGCCCGACGCTCGCATCCCAGAGCGCATAGGGATCGCTGCCATAGCGCTTCACCACACCGATCCGGCTGCGGGCGACGACTTTCCCCGGCAGCGTTCCTTGCCATCTCAGCACCGCATCGTTCGACGGATAGTTGAAAGCGTATTCGGATGTGCGCCCGGGGAGCGGGCCTTGCGCGCTGTACACGCCGGTGTAGGCCACATTGATCTGCTGGCGTTGCACCCGCATTCCAAACGATGCTTCCACTCCAGTGAAGTTCAGGCGCGCAATGTTTTCCGCTTGGTAGGGATTGCTTGTCGAAACCGGGCTTGACGAAAATGCCACCCAGTCGATGTCGTTCTGATCGCGCCGCTCGAAGACCGTGACTTCCGCCTTATAGCGTCCTCCCTGGTCCCACAGCAGACCGCCTTCGTAGCCCCAGGAGGTTTCCGGGAGCAGGTTCGGGTTGCTCAGGTTAACGGGATCTTTGTAATAGAGGTCGGTGTAGCTGGGCAGCCGGAAGGCGCGGCTGGCGCTCGCTTTCAACTTCCAACCCGGCTTCAGCCACACGCCGCCGGTCAGGGTCGGACTGAATTTCGATCCGTTGGTATCGAAGATCTCTTCCCGCGCGCCCACCGAAAACGAGAAGCGGCGCAACGCCCTGACATCGTAGTCGATATATCCGGCGCTGCGGGTGCGCCAGTGGTCGCCCAAATTGTTGCTGTGGATCGATTCGTAGAATCCCTCGCCGCCGTAGAACAAGCTCGTGTTTTGTCCCAACTTTTCCGTGCGGCGAACCGCTCCTTGCCAGCTTTGATCGATGTGGTTGTTTTCATAGACGGAAGGATCGTCTCGCACAAGGATGAATTCGTCCGTATGTCGGCGGTAGCCGAAGTCGAACTCCGTCTTCTTGCCCAGGTCCTGCTTCAACCCGGCGAACCATGACTTCGTCCTCTCCCATTCAGGATAGTCGCCATAGAAATCGTTTGCGCCAAAAGGCTTGTCGCCCAATCCCAGCATGATCAGGCTGCGGCC
>CAVRYC010000015.1:0-181812 GCA_963725245.1 uncultured Acidobacteriaceae bacterium
TCCAAAGGAACCTCCTTTGCCCCCGAGCGACTCAATGCCAAGCAAATCTCCCGCCATGCCGGTGGCACAGTTCTTTTCTACTGGCTGGGCGAACAACAGTCCTACCTCTGGGCGATCGCGCCGGAAGGTCGGTCTGTTTCCACTCCCTCCGGCAGCAGAAATCAAGACCAGGGTAGAGCGCTACCGCAAGGCCATCATCGACCAACGGGAGTCCACGCCAACCGCCAGCGACGATGGCGCCGCACTCTATCGCATCTTGGTGGAGCCGGCGAAAGACCTTCTGCCAAAAGACCTGGCGAAGAACGGGAAAGTCTTCATCGTCCCCGATGGCAGCCTGAACAGCTTGAATTTCGAGACGCTGCTGGTCCCTGAGCCGAAGCAACACTACTGGATTGAGGATGTCACGCTCTCCAGCGCCAGTTCGCTGCGAATGCTGCAAGCCTTTCACGCCGCGCGGAAAGGCGCGGGCAACCTGCTACTCTTCGGTGATGCCATTGCTCCCAACGAGGACTTTCCCCAGTTACCGAAAGCCTCCGTCGAGATGGAGAGTATCAAAAAACACTTCCCACCCGGCCAGGAACAGGTGTTCTCACGCGATCAGGCGAGTCCGCCCGCGTATCTGGCTAGCAAGCCGGAGCGCTTCTCCTACATTCACTTTGTCGCGCATGGAACGGCCAGCCGGCTGAGTCCGCTCGACTCTGCCATTGTGTTGTCCAAAGCTAATGCGAGAGTTAATGTAGAAGAAGACTCCTTCAAACTTTATGCCCGCGACATCATTCGCCACCCCTTACGGGCTGAACTCGTCACCGTTTCCACGTGCCGCAGCGCGGGCGCGCGTGCGTACTCGGGAGAAGGACTGGTAGGGCTCTCGTGGGCTTTCGTACGCGCCGGCGCTCACAATGTGATCGGAGCCTTGTGGGACGTCAGTGACGCCTCAACTCCCCAGCTCATGGACGAACTTTACGGCGAGTTGAAAAAAGGAGAGGCTCCCGACGCAGCTCTTCGCAATGCCAAGCTAACCCTGCTTCGCTCCAACGCTTCCTTCCGCAGACCATTTTACTGGGCATCCTTTCAGCTCTACACCGGATCTTGACCTCATCGCAGTGCAGAATCGGCATGATAAGTTTGGAACCCACACCAGCGCGAGCTGTCGATTGCGCGCGGATGAAGGGCCAAGCGGAGGTATCTCCGACCAGTTCTCGCCTGAAATCCAGCGCCTTTGTTCATCGTAACTCGCCAGAGGTACTTTCCGAAGTCATCGTATCCACCCTTTGTCGCTGAACGTGCGTGGAGTTCGATGAAGGGGGCGTTCCACACAAGTGACTCAATGAGCGGGGAAAGCGCCTGCGAATCCACCGGGCTTGTCTGGTTTCGGCCACAGCTAGAACGGGATCGAGTCTTCGCTCACGACCGGAGATGGAGCAACCGCGGTCGAGACGGTTTGTGCTTGCTGCTCGGGAAGCTTGTAGCGAAGGATCCGCACGTTGCCGTAAGCCGGAGCGCCTTTGCACTTCGGGCAGCGGGCCATCAGTTCCGGCATGCCGTCTGACTTGCGGGGCCACGGGGCTTGGCATTGCTTCTTGCGCGGAGTCGTCGAGACGGTCGTCTCCCGGCACGAACGGCACTAAAGCTCCCACCCGTACTCGGCGGTGAAGCGAGCCCTGCCATCCGCGTGGCGAAGTGCGTCCTGCCAGCGCTGGACGGTCAGCTTGCCCTCGATCCGGATGCCCAAAGAGCGGGTGAGTTCGGCAGCCGAAAACTGCATGTTCGCCTGCTTCATCTGGCGCACGATACGTTCAACGGTGTCCTCGTCGCGCCCCGCGTTGCGTACAATTTGCCGCGCGGGTTCACAGATGGCCTTAAACAGAAGCTGCGCGCCAAAATTCTTGCATTCGGGCTGCGTCGCGGAACGCTTCCGTGCCGCCACAGCCGGTGGCGGAGAATGCTCCGCAAAGGTTTCCTAGCCAGGCAAGTCGTGAGATCCGCTGCACGCTAGGCCAGACACGTCGTGAGATCTGCGCCGCGGAGAAATTGGTGGAGGAATCCGGCGTCGAAGCTGTCACCTGCGCCAATCGGATCGATGACCGTTACCGGCACGGCCGGTGCGCTGAATCGGCGCCCATCCCGAATAGCAACGGCTCCGCTGGCGCCCATTTTGACCACGATGGTTTCCACCATTTGTGCCAACCGCGAAAGCGCGGTTTCCAAGTCGTCAGCCCGGGACATCTTCATCGCTTCCCGTTCGTTCGGCAGCAGGATGTCCACGTGAGGCAGGATCTCTTCAAGAACGCTGTCCCAGCGGTCGTCTGGATCGTCGTTGGTGTCGAGCGAGGTGGTCAGGCCAGCGGACCTCATCCGCCGAAAAAGTTCTGGCACACGTGGCAACAGTTCACGCTGCAAAAACAGCGACGACATATGAAAGTGGCGCGCCGACGCCAGATAATCAAGGTCGAGATCCTCGAAGCGCAACTCGGAGATTGTGCCCGGATACGTCAGGATGTGGCGCTCGGGTCCGTGGGGCAGAATGACCGTCACGCCGGACTTCGCGCCATGCGCGATGCGCGCCAGGTCTACACCGCGTTCACGCAGGCGTTCCACCGCGAGGACTCCGAAAGAGTCATCGCCAACCTTGGTGACGAACCCCACGCGGCTGCCAAGAGCGGCGAGATTATGCGCCAGGATGGCCGAGGAACTGCCCAACGTGATGGCAAAGCCGCTGGCCAGCAGTTCGCGTTCCGTGGGCATGTGTTCAGGCAAACCGTAGAGGATCAGGTCAAGATTGATCTCCCCGACGATCGCGATATCAAGCTTGGACATGGAGCAGGCTGTTGTCGACTGCCAGTTAAGTGCTAACCGCTAAGTGCTAGCGGCTAGTCCGCGAGTTCGACCACGCGCGTCAGGTTTTTCGGCGAGTCGGGATTAAGGCCCTTCTTGAGCCCGTAGTAAACCCCGTACAGTTGACCCCAAATCGCGAAAGCCGCGGGGCGCGCGTACTCGGGCGACTGGAGACCAAGTTCGATGGCGAAGTCAGAGGCACGCTGAGCCCGGCTATCGACGCGATTCGCAATCACCATGGTGGCCGCGCCGAGAGCTTTCATTTCTTCGAGTAATTCGACTTCCGCGTCGTAAGAAGTTTCCGACATAACGAACGTGATCAGCATCTGCGGACCTGCGATCGATTTCGGACCGTGACGGAACTCCAGCGAGTGAAATACCTGGGCATAGAGAGGACGAGGATTCGGTCACCTTCAACATGCACTCCGAGGCAATGCCGAACAGCGGGCCCTGCGCCAGGAAGACAAAATCCGAGAAACTGCGGGACTCGACAAACAAGCCGCAGCCGCTGCGGAATGTCTTTCAGAAGGGGTTCGACTTGTTGCGGGAGCTCGAGCAATGCGCGACGAAAGAGTCTCATTACCAGAGACCACTGCTGCGAGGTATTGCAGCCCCAGCAGCATTGATGTAAACGATCGCGTCATGACCGTGCTCTGTTCGTCGGCGTCGAGAAGATTCAACGTGACGCTGCATGCGGGCTCCAGCGGCTGGCCACCGGCACAGGTGATGGCGATGGTGCGAAGATTGCGATCTTTCTCCAGCATCTGCGCGGCGCGGACTGCCTCCGAGGTACGGCCGGAGCGTGAAATCACAACTGGAACATAGTCCCGTCCGGTGTGCAGAGTTAGTCCTGGATACATCAGCAGATCCGAAGCGGGGACGGCCCGCGCGGGCAGGTTGAGATAGCTGAAGCTCGATGCAGCGGCCTGCGCAAGATAGTAACTCGTTCCACAGCCTACAAAGATCCACTCCGCTCCGGGCCGCGCCATTTGGACGGCCGCACGAAGTTCCGCGCTGATCGCCAGCTTTGCCAGACACGCTTTCCAGCACTGGGGCTGAGAAAAAATCTCCGCTTAGCGTGCGCTGGCCTGGCTCCGTTATTGCAGCCGATTTCATTGGATCTGTTTGACTCCGCTCACACCAACGTGACTTTTACTCCCGCCTCTTTCAGCGCGCGTAAATCCGATTTCCGGATCTGCTTGTCGGTAATTACTTCATGCACCGACGTGACCGGCATAATGTTGCACAGGCTGCGACGCCCGAACTTGCTTGAGTCGCAAACCGCGATCGTCCTGCGGGCAATTTCGACCATCGCCCGGTTCACTTCCGACTCCAATAAATTCGGAGTGAAAAGGCCAGCCTTGGTGTCGAAGCCATCGACGCCGAGGAACAGGATGTCAGCGCTGAGTTGGCGCAGAGTCCGCTCGGCCAGGGGGCCGACCAGAGAAAACGAGTTCTTGCGTAGCATGCCTCCGGTCAGGATCACTTCGATGTGCGTGCCCGCCAGTTCGGCCGCGATGTTGATCGCGTTCGTGATCACGGTGAGCGGCTTCATGTCTTTCAGGGCGCGCGCAATGGCGGTTGTTGTTGTTCCGGAATCGAGCAGCACGGACTGACCTTCTTCGACCAAGCGAGCTGCGGCGTGGGCAATCTGCGTCTTCTGCTTGCGGTGGAGTTTCTCTTTCTCGCGCAGTGTCGGATCGAGCAGCGCGCCGGCTGGTACGGGCAGAGCGCCGCCGTGAGTACGCTGGATGACCCCCTGGCCGTCGAGAAACTCCAGATCTTTGCGGATCGTGATCTGCGAAATACGAAAATGCCGGGCCAGATCCTTGACGAGCACGCGTCCATCGCGGTGCAGGACCCCAAGGATTTCACGGCGGCGTTCTTCGTTGAGCAGACCGTTCGAAGGCATGGTGTTTCGATTTCTTTCGAATAGTAACTTTCGTTGGCGGTAGCCAGAACTGTCAAGCGCTATTTGGCGGCTTGCGTCGCGGCCGCCAGGAGCAGGGCTGTCGTTACGATTCCCCTTTCATGGCGGGCCTGCCTCAGGGAATTTTCTTCGTGCCGCCAGCGAGCGGTCACGGCTCCGGGATTGGCGGATACCGTACATAATTTCCCTTCTCAACATCAGTGCATGCGGCCGAGTTAGTGATCATTCGACTCGAAAGCGGGTTCAGAAATAAAACTTCAGCGCGAACTGGATCTGTCGCGGCGCGCGCGCTGCCAGCGGGAATCCGAATCCACTCTGGCCAAGCTCCAAGGGCGTGGGCTCGGCGCTGATCGCGCCAAACTGTCCAAACAAATAATTCACATGGTTGAGTATGTTGAAGAATTCCGCGCGGAATTCGAGATGCTTTTGCTCGCGGATCGGAAACTGTTTGACCAGAGAAGTGTCCCAGGTTTTGTATCCCGGGCCCTCGATGATGTTGCGTCCGGCGTTGCCGAATGTTCCCAGGGGGATAATTCCAGGGATGGTGCTGTCGTCCGCAAATGCGCAGGTGTTGAACAGCGTTCCCGGGATGCAAGGCTTGGCGTTGGGATTCCCGACTCGAGCGGGCCGTGAGCAATAGACGCCGACGTTACCGCCGCTGTCGCTGCCTGAGACATTGGTGATGTCGGTGGCGGTGTAGTAATTGCCGGTGGCGGCGGAGAAGACGCCAGCCATTTGCCAGTTGCCGAGAATCTGGTTCACGAACGCCGGAAACATCTTTGGCGAACAGGCGTCCACGACCGAAGGGTAAGTCATAGACGTAACTGAAAACGAAGCGGTGACGCACGTCGAAGTCGGCATTGCCGTATTCGGCGTTGGGGTAGCGCTGGTCGCGGAAATCCCCGTTGTTCACCGATCCCAGGTCGGCGCTCGAAGCGTTGTCGAGGGCGTGCGCCAAGGTGTACGCCGCTTCGTACTGGAGTCCGTGAGAGTAGCGCTTCTCCAGGCGAACCTGCAGCGAGTTGTAATTCGATTGCGCATTCGAGCGGAAGGTGTGGATGGCGACATCGAGCGCAGGATTGCAGTTTACTCCTCCGTCCGCCAGCGTACAGGGGCCGGAGGCGCCGGGCGCTTCGTCGTTGGCGGGACGCCGCGGCGCCGTGGGAAGCGAGTCAGTCCCCAGGACGGGAACGGCTTGATTGCCGTTGTAGAAAGCGAAGAGCTTCAATCCGCGAGAGCCCGCGTAGGAAACTGCGAGAACGGTGTCGGCGGGCAATTGGTACTCGATACCCAGGTGCCACTGCTGGGTGTAGGGCGTGACCAGATGCGGATCGAGCGAGTAGAGTTCGGGTGCGTTAGGGTCACTGAGCGGGCTTTTGCCGGTGAGCGTATTGTTGGAAAACCCCGCCTGTAGCTGGTTGAGCGCCAAGCCGTTGTTGTTCGCGGCCGAGATCGAGCAATCCTGCGCAGAACTCGCGGATGGCGCTTGACAGGGCGCGTTGTATGCCTCCGAAGACAAGAACGGAGGATTGAAGCCGGGGCTCGGGTTTGAGAACGGACCGTTCTCCTGCCCGCCATAGAAGATGCCGTAGCCGCTGCGGAGGACGAGTTTGTCGGACAATTGGTAAGCCAGTCCAATGCGGGGCGCGAAATTATTGCGATCGGGACGGATGAGTCCGCGAGAACCATTATTCTGAATGGCGAGCTCGGTGCCGAGGGTGGGCGTCAATTGCGCGTTTTGTCCTTTGGGAACGATCAGCGAGAGCGAGTTGAAATCGAAGTTGCCCTGGTGGTCATTGGCTTCTTTGATGGTAGTGAAGAGCTCGTAGCGGAGGCCCAGGTTCAGGGTGAGCCGCGGAGTTACTTTGAAGTCGTCGAGAGCATAGACCGCGTAAATCTGCCGGCGATAGTCGACGTTGGGGGTCACACTGGTGATCGATCCGCCGTCGCTGATGCCCTGCATGAAAGAGGCGAAGGCCTCGCCGCCGGTGCCGGGGGCGGCGGGATTGTCGTTGATGAGGAAGTTTTGGCCGAAGTCCATGTAGCCACGCGGAGCGGCCGGCTCGAGTATGGTGAACTGTTCGAAGCGAACTTCGGCTCCGAGCTTCGCGGCGTGGCGTCCGTGGGTCCAGCTCAGATTATCGGTAAAAACGTAGCTGTTCTGATGTTCGACGGCGGGCAAGAATTCCGAGGCGCCGATGTTCGTGGTGCCATCACCGAAGCTGATCGAAGGCAGGCCACCGATGTTCTGGCCCGCTTCGAACGGAACTCCTGGAAAAGGAATCCCGCCGGGGATTTGTTGCGAGACATTGACGTTGGAATACAGATTGTAGCGATGGGAGTTGAGGTGATTGAAGCCGAAGCGAAATTCGTTGATCAGATTGTTGCGAAAAGAGTGTATCTCACTGGCAGCTAGGCCCTGGGCTACGTTTTGGCTGTAGCCGTCCTGAAAGCTGCCACCGTCGAGCACGTTGTTGAAGGGCGAGGGCAGAAAATTACTGTCGTTGCCGTAGCTATAACGGGCAAAAAAATTATCCTTTTCGCTAATGCTGTAATCCCCGCGAATGTCGAACTTATTCTCCGTTTCGCTGCGTTTGGGATCGGCCAGGTAGTTGCCAGCGGCCTGCAGAGTGCTGATGTTGACATTAGGCGAGGGAAACAAATTAGCCAGTTCCTGGCCGAGCGGGTCGATAGCGGTGCCCGTGCCACCAGGGTTGGTGAATTTGTTGGTTGGGGTCCCGGTGTAGTTGGGGCCGGTGGTGCCGATTGGCAAACCGCAAGGTCCGCCATTGTATGGCGAACTAGTTTCCGCCTGGGTCGGATCAAAGATCTCTCCCGGATACGTGGGGTTGCCCCTGCAATCCAGAAACCCTGTTGCGGTAGTCGAATCCAGGACCGTGGGGAGAAAGGCGGAGAAATCTCCGCCCACCTCGGCGGGCGTGGGAACGGTGGACAGTTGCGGCAGCGCTTGGCGAATGCGCAGGCCTTCATAGTCTCCAAAAAAGAACAATTTATTCTTGATGATGGGCCCGCCCAGCGTAAAGCCGAACTGGTTCTGCTTGTAGGGCTGCTTACCGAAGATGTCGAAGTAATTGCTAGCATCCAATTTCTCGTTGCGCAGAAACTCCCATACGTCGCCGTGGATCTGGTTGGTGCCAGACTTGATGACGGCGTTCATGATGGCGCCGTTGCCGCGGCCGAATTCCGCGCTGTAGGAATTGGTCTCGACCTTGAACTCGGCGATGGCGTCCACCGCGGGTTGGACCACATAAGCGGCGCCGTTGAGCACGTCGCCCAGATTCGCATTGTTGTCGATGCCGTCGAGCAGGAAGTTATTTTGCAGAGAGCGGGCGCCGTTGGCGCTGAAGCCGTAAGTGGTTTCGACGCGCGATCCGGGCTCGGCGGCAGCGACGCCGACGCCGAGCAGAGCGAGTTGGGCGTAGTTGCGTCCGTTCAAAGGAAGCGCGTTGATGGTCCGGCTGTCCACCACCTGGCCCAGTTCGGAGGTTTCGGTTTCGAGCTGTGGACGTTGGCCGGTGACCGTGACGACTTCCGTTGCCATGCCAGGCTGAAGCTTCAGATCCACGCTGACGCGATCCTGAATGTTCACTTGCACCGGGCCAGCAACGGCCTTCCTAAATCCCTGCTTCTCGACGGTGACGCTATAACGGCCGATCCTGAGCGGGCTGGCGACATATTGCCCCTCATCATTGGTGGAGAGGATTGAATGAATGCCGCGATCGACGTCGGTCACGGTGACTTTGGCGCCCGTGACCACCGCACCGCTCGGGTCGCGGACCAGGCCTACAATGGCTCCGGCATCTTTTTGCGCCCATAGCGGCGTGGCCAGCGTCAGGAATATAGAAAAAAACAGGGCCGAGAGAGTTCGCAGGCGAAGGAAAGGGGTGGGCATGGCGACGCTCCTGGACGCTAACCCGAATGTTCGCAAGCGGCTCGGTTGGGCCCGGCGAAAGTTCGGGTGTCGGGACAACGAGCTTTCGGTGTAATATTACGAACCATTACTTTTACTTTCGTTTTATAGCTTTTGTCAACTGCGATTTTTGGGCGGGCTCAGAACAACACAGTAAGGGAGGTTACTCATGATCGCCCGAAAAAACGGGATTGCACTGCTTTGTATCACGCTCGGTCTCATACTCCTGCTGACGGTTTGCTCGAAGTTGCCGAAGTCGCCTCTGACGACCGAGACCGACAAGCCAGAACCCACCCAGCCTTCCGCGATTAACGTGGACGTGAAGTCAGGCGGACCGGTGACGCTGACGACGAGCGCCGCCGAGTTTCAGGTGACGCCGGATGGTTATGTGCAAGCGTTTCTGCTGCCCGACGGGCAGAAAAAGGACGGCAAGAAGCTTTCGTTGGACGAACCCAACGTCGGCGCTCCCTCGGACAGCGATTTTGTGCGGGTCGCGGGCAAGGATGTGCACTTCACGCTCGACTTCCAGCAGGCCGAGGTGCATGAAGCGATCGGGAAGATGGGAGTCGGCAAGCGGGTGGAAATTCCGGCGCGTCCGCTGGGGCCATCGGGAACCGACTTGCAGCGCGTTCTCGCACTCGAAGTCTATGATAAGTTCCCAAACATTTTGCTGAGCACGGTGGAATACAAGAACACAGGCGCGAGCGAGGTTGTCATCGAAAAAAGCGTGAATCAGCGGCGCCGGTTGAACGCACGCCTGGCCGACGCGAAGGCGCGAGCCCTGGGAGATGTGGTCATTTCATGGTGCGAGCTACGACTGGGGAAAAGATGATGTCGTGAAGCTGACGCCGGCTTTTTCCCAGCCCAACGTCATGGGAGAAATGGTCAAAGGTGGCTATGGTGGCGGGATTCCGGTGGTAGCTTTCTGGACGCGGCAGGTCGGCGAGGCGGTCGGGCACGTGGAGACGATTCCGATTTCCGCGGCCATCCCGGCAAAAGTCGCAGCCGATGGACGCGTGAACGCCGAAGTGGACTTCGCCGCCAACATCACGCTGAAGCCGGGCGAGACGTACTCCACTCCGCGCAGTTTCGTTTCGGTCTATGCGGGCGACTTCTATGAGCCGCTGCGGATCTGGTCAAGCGTGCTGCAGAAAGAAGGCTGGGAACTGCCGAAGCCGTCGAGCGAAGCCTACAACGTGAGCTGGTGCGGCTGGGGATATCAGGCCGACGTAACTCCGGCGCAGATGCTGGGCACGATTCCGAAGCTGAAGGAGATGGGCATCAAGTGGGTTACGCTCGACGATCGCTGGTTCGACGTCTATGGCGACTGGAATCCACGCCCGGATACTTTTCCCGGAGACTCCATCAAGAAGATGACGGACGCCTTCCACAAGGAAGGCATGCTGGCGCAGTTGTGGTGGCTGCCGCTTGGGGTCGAGGATGGCGAGGGAAAGTACGAGTCGCACAAGTACGCCGTTTCGAAAGTCGTGCAGGAGCATCCCGAGTGGCTGATCCTGGACAAGAACGGCAAGCATGCGCACATGACTCGCGGGCTGGCGGCACTATGTCCGGCAGTGCCGGAGGTGCGGGCGTATCACAAGCAACTGACCGAAAAATTCATTCGAGAGTGGGATTTCGACGGCAGCAAGCTCGACAACATCTACAGCGTTCCGGCCTGCTACAACCCGGCGCACCATCACAAGTCGCCGCAGGATTCGGTGAATGCGATGGGGGATGTGTACAAGGAAATTTTCCAGACGACGCGCGCACTGAAGCCGCAGAGCGTGACGCAGGCCTGTCCGTGCGGCACGCCGCCATCACTCGCCTGGTTACCGTTCATCGACCAGGCAGTAACGGCCGACCCGGTGGGGGCTGTGCAAGTGCGGCGACGAATCAAAATGTATAAGGCATTGCTCGGACCGGGATCGGCGGTCTACGGCGATCACGTCGAACTTTCCGCGATGACAAAAGTGGGCAACGACTGGAGAGAACACGGCGACGATTTTGCTTCTACGATTGGAGCCGGAGGCGTGGTGGGAACGAAATTCGTCTGGCCCGATCCCGGCCCGAAATTCAAGGACGTCAATCTGACCGCGGCGAAAGAAGAGCGCTGGAAGAAATGGATCGGCTTGTACAACCAGAAGATGCTATCCAAGGGAGAGTTCATGGACCTTTACGTGACTGGTTACGACGCGCCCGAGGGATATGCCATCGCGAAAGACAACAAAATGTATTACGCATTCTTCACCTCGTCCCACTGGAAAGGCGAAGTCGAACTGCGCGGACTGAAGCCCGGGAAGTATCGGGTGAGTGACTACAGCGAGGGAAAGGACCTTGGCGCGGTAGACGCGGCGGCCAATGGCGTGGCGAGAACTGGCAGCGGAATTCAAGGATCATCTGCTGCTCGAGGTCAGTTCGCAGCGTCCGTAAGAGCCACCAGTGACCGGCCCCCCCGAATCCCGTTATCTCTGCAGGATAATTGGGGTTTATTTTGAGATCGAGAAATGAGTTCTCCTGCCGCCAACCCGCCTGCTGGCGCGCTGCGCCTGAGGCGCTCGCTCACGCTCTGGGACCTGATTCTGTACGGCGTCATCGTGATTCAGCCAGTCGCCCCCATGTCGGTGTTCGGGGTGCTCAGCGACCGCGGACATGGGCACGTGGTCACGACGATCCTGATCGCGATGGTGGCGATGCTGTTCACCGCCATCAGCTATGGCCGCATGGCGCGCGCCTATCCCAGCGCGGGTTCGGCCTTCACCTACGTCGGACAGGAAATCAATCCCGCGCTTGGTTACGTCACCGGCTGGAGCATGGTGATGGACTACATGCTCAATCCGATTATCTGCACCATCTGGTGCAGCCAGCAGGCGCACGTGTTTGCTCCCGGCGTGCCGTACTGGGCGTGGGCTGTCTTCTTTGCGCTGGTGTTTACGCTGCTGAATATTCAGGGAGTAAAAACTTCGGCGCGCGTGAACTCGGCGCTGGCAGCGGCGATGGGAGTGGTGATCGCCATTTTCTTTGTGGTCGCGGCGCGCTACGTTTTCGGGCATCCGCACGACGGCGCAGGCTTCTACACGCGCCCTTTCTACGACCCGAGCCTGTGGAACACGAAGGCCGTGCTCGGAGGAACCTCGATCGCCGTGCTCACCTACATCGGCTTCGACGGCATCTCCACGCTCTCGGAAGAAGCGGAGAACCCGCGCCGCAATATTCTGCTGGCCACGGTGCTGACCTGCCTCGTGATCGGCCTTCTGTCAGCGGTTGAGGTCTATGCCGCGCAGCTGATCTGGCCCGCATCGCAGCCTTTTCCAGACATCGACACCGCCTTCGTTCACGTGGCGGGCCGCGCCTGGAAGCCGATGTTCGGCATTATCGGATTCACCCTGCTGGTCGCCAACTTCGGTTCAGGCATGGGCGCGCAGATCGGCGCTGCCCGACTGCTGTTCGGGATGGGGCGCAGCAACGCGCTTCCGAAATCGTTCTTCGGAGTGGTCGACGCGAAGCATCGAGTGCCTCGAAATAACGTATTGTTCGTCGGTGCAATTGCGCTGATTGGCGCATTCGTGATGAGTTACGGTCTCGGCGCTGAGATGCTCAATTTCGGCGCGCTCATCGCTTTCATGGGCGTGAATGCTGCCGCTTTCATGCGCTATGTGGTGCGCGACCAAAGAAGGACATTGTCGTTTATCCTGCCACCCGTTCTTGGCTATCTGATCTGCTTGTTGCTCTGGCTGAGCCTCAGCACTCCCGCCAAGATCGCAGGTAGCATCTGGATGGCAGCGGGCATCGCCTTCGGCGCCTGGAAGACGCGCGGCTTCCGCGCAGACCTGGTCAACTTCGACCTGCCTCCGGAAGAAGCTTAGAGCCTCACATCAGAACAACGGTCTGAAATCTTTGCTGCCATCTGCCCCCGGCACGGCCACAGTCGCACCACCTTGCGCCCTGTTTCTGCAACATTCTTCCTCTTCCAGCATTCTGCTAAGACCGATTTCCGATGCAGACTCGACCACCCCGTCTCTCTCTATCCCGTCGGTACCGGGAGCAGAACCGCATGGATGCTGGCGTTAACCCGATCATACGGCCACTTAGGCGGACCACCAAAAAGGAAATGTGGGGTTTAAGTCTTCTTGGCAATCTCGGGCCGCTGCTCCGGCGTCAACTTGTTGATCTTGGCTAGGCAGCACGTAATCCCTAGACATGCCCGGCTAGGTGGCTGCAACCTCAGCGGCGGGCATCGAAAAAGGAAGCACCACCTCAAACTTGCTTCCCTTTCCAACCACGCTGCTCACTTCGATGCGGCCATAGTGTTCTTCCACGATCCGGCGGGCGAGAGAGAGCCCGAGACCGGTTCCATTGCCCTTGGTGGTATAGAAAGGCCGGAAAATGTTGGGCAGGTGCTGAGGAGAAATGCCACGACCGTTGTCGCTGACAACCACACGGGCGCAATTGTCTCGCGAACCGATCTCGACCAGCACTGTGCCCGCGCCCTCCATTGCCTGGACGGCGTTCAGTAGCAGATTCAGAAGCACCTGGTGAATCTGACTGCTGTCGTGCTCGACTTCCGGCAGATCGGGCGCTTTCTGTAGCTCGATCTTGATTGGTTTGGAGAGCACCTGCTGGCGCGCCAGCATCACCGCGTGTTCCACGGTGGTGTTGAGGTTGCTCCGGCAAACCTGCGGGCGGTGAGGCCGCGCGGTTTCCAGCAGATCGGTCAATATGCGATTAATCTGCACGATTTCCAGGCGAACATCTTTCACCACCGCAACCGCCGGACTGGTCGGAGGCAGATCGCGGCCGATGATTTCGATGACGCCCGCGATTCCGGCAAGCGGGTTGCGAATCTCGTGGGCCAAGCCTGCAGCCAACTCGCCGAGCGTCGCCAGGTGTTCGGCGCGAGACACTTGCGTCCGATGCAGCCGCTCAATCTCTTCCCGGCTCTCCCGCAACTGCTGCATCATGTGGTTGAAGTTGCGGCCGAGGTTTCCGATTTCATCGTGGCGCCGGGAGAAGCTGACCGCGACGTCCAGGTTGCCGTCACTCACCAGCGCAATTTTCTCCTGCAATTCGACCATGGGACGTTGAATCACATAGGCGAGCGCGACAATCAACACTGCACATATGGCGACCGCGACCGCGCCGGCGCCGATCAGCACCGTGTGGCGTACTGGGTCCCGCAAAGATACGGTCGCCACCAGGAAAAGCAGCAGCCCTGCCAACAGCACGAACACTACCGGCAACAGCGCCTTGAGTTGCCAATTGAAGCGCACAGAACTCACTTCGAAGTCTTCCACTTGCGGCGAAGCTGCGGACGAAGAACCTACGGACATTGTGCGCTCTCTTCCGGCCAGCCCAGTCGGACGCTGTCGGGCCGCGGCACTCGGTTTGATGGTTTCCGCCAAAGGCCCAGTTAGGTTCGCCGCGGATGGAGTGGGGCTAGGCATATGCGTGCAGTCCCGGCAGCAGGTAAGTCACTCCGAAGAAAGTGAACATCACCACCGCAAAGCCAATGATGGCGAAGTAAGCAGCGCGACGCCCCCGCCATCCGCGAGTGACACGCATGTGCAAATAGCCGGCATACACCAGCCAGGTAATTGCGGCCCAGGTTTCCTTTGGATCCCAACTCCAATACGAGCCCCAGGTCTGGTTCGCCCAGTACGCTCCGGAGGCGATCATCAGAGTCAGCAAGGGGAAGGCAAGACAGATGGTTTTGTAGGTGACCCGGTCGAGATTGTCGGCACTGGGCAACAGGCGCCCTAGGTCCGGACGCCTCCACAGCAGCAGCAGATAAAGGAGCGAGATAAATACGCCGCCTACCAAGCCCGACAGTATGAAAGGACTAGCGGCGAGGCTTGTCGGGAATAATCCGTCGGCGTCGAGCGATGGATACCGGCCATCGCGCGCACGCACCAGAAACATGACCAGCGTCATCACTTGCAGGAGAATGCTGAGGAACACGGCGCGATTGGCAAGCGTCAGGAAGCTATCGCTGATCTCCTTCTTCGAGCGCGCCAACCCGTAGAAGACCAGCGGCGACGCCACCACCAAAAGCGCCAGCATCATCAGCCAGCCCAGGTCCGGGATGGTAACGAACAAGCGCACGCCTCGGGAAAGAAAGACCTCTGACTTCACTTCCGGGTTCCACGCCACCAGGCTCAACCCGCCCCACCTCTCGAAACGCGTAAATACGATGCCCGCGTAAATAGCCAGGGTGCAGGCACTGGTCACGGCGAGGAAGGTCTCGGTCTTGGTGTTGTCCTGGATCAGGAACATCATGGCCAGAGCAAAGCTTAGGGCACAGGCGGCATAGGCCAGCATGGCCAGCGCGACGTGCACGTGCAGCCAGGTCGATTGCAGCGCGGGCACCAGCGGATGAACGTCGGTCCGCAGCAACTGCATCAGCACCACGCCTACAATCGCGACAGGCATCGTGACCGTGCCAATGACCTTGACGCCATACTTCTTTTCGGCCACTAGCGTGAGCACGGCCAGCGTCCACACGAAGCTGAGCAGCATTTCGTAAACGCTGGAAAACGGCACATGGCCACTTTCGTACCAGCGATGGCCAATGGCTGCAGTATTGGCGAGCAATCCGAGCCAGGTAGCAAGCGAGGCGAACTTGACATACGACTCCGTGCCGGTGACTCCAAATCCTAGATACAACGCGCCGGCGCCGGAGTAGAAGATCAGCGTGGCAAAGAGCAGGTTCGTTTCGTTCAAGAGATTGCCACTCTTGACCACGTTCAGAAATGCCATGAACAGCAGGAACGCGATTGCCAATCCGACCAGTACGATCAGGGTCATGCCGGTGTTTGGTTGCTGCGGTTCTGCTTTTACTCGTGCCATCGACATCCTCCAATGAGCCGGTTCAGTTCCCGGCAACCGTAGCGACTTGATTGCGCCGAGAGGTGCTCAGCGTAGGTTTCAGTTCTTCTTCCACCAACTCCACCAGATGGTCGAAGCGCTGCTCAAAAGCGTCCCGGTTGCGATTCGCGCTTCCCCCGATCCAGAGCGAGTACTTGCCCGTCTTCGGGTCCGTAACCGGTACCACCCAAAATCGCGTATGCACCACGTAGAACACGAATGACAGGCCAACGCCGATCAGCACCACACCTGCCCAGACTCCCCACTGTCCCGGTTCGTGCGAAACCTGTAATCCCGTGTAATGGCCCATCTTAAGGTCGGTGGCCTGGAACTGGTAGGGCGCCTTCGAGTTGTCGGCGACTTCGTCCATCTGTGGGATCCACACGTCGAAGTCTTTCCCGGCTCTCTTCGAAGTCACTACCAGGTGGGCCGCCGGATTTTCCAATTCGTTCGATTTCCGGTACACCTGCCCGTCACGGACGGCGAAGTCGGGGAAAAATTCGGCGAAACGCACCGTGGTATCGGCATCGAGTGAAGCGGTGTCGTTCAGCGCCAGCCCGATTTCCTTCTTCTCGCCAGAACCGCTGCTCGGAGTCGCGACCAGCAGCAACTTGTCGACCTTGCCATTCTGACCGTAACTCGACTGGTAGAAGCGGACTCCACTGTAGAGAAGGGGATCGTTCACGACAATTTCTTTCTTCTGTTACATCCCGTCCGTCTTCCACCACGGCCAGCTTGGACCACCACTTCTTCGGAGTGCCATCCTTGTAGTTTTCCTGACCGGCGGCATCGCAGCGGATGGCAAACGGGAGCGTACGCGTGGTGCCGTTGTGCAATGCGACGATGTTGGAGGTCTGCCCTTCATTCAGACTGAGATATCCACGCCAACCCCAAAGACCGTCCACCAGCGTGCCAAAGAAAATGAGCAGCAGGCTGGCATGGACGATGTACACCGCAAGCTCGGAGATCCGGTGCCGTTCCGCGAAAATTCCAAAGTGGTCTTCGCGCACCACCCGCTCGGGTTTGAATCCCAGCGAATGCAGTGCGCGCTCCGCCGCCACCAACCCCGATTCTTCGTCCGCAATGGCCAGCGATTTCTGTGGATGGGAAGCGCGGCGGAAGCTTTCGTCGGGATATTTGTAGGGACGCGAGAAGTAGCGCCACGAATTGGGGAAACGATCGACGGAAGCCGCTACGATGCAGAGGCTGACCAGCAACAGCAATCCGAGGAACCACCAGGCGTGAAATACGTCGGTCAATCCCACCGCATCCAGAATCCGGAGCACATGCGGGGAGTAGGCGTTCTGCATCTCGTCGGCCTCGGTAGCGGGCCGCTGAAGCACAATGGTTCCGACCGCCGACGAGAATCACGACCAGGATCAAAAGAACCACCCCGGTCTGGATGGAAGCAATGGTGCGCCACGACTTGTGGGCGAGTGCGCGCAAATTTAAGGACATAACCTACCCCATTCCCCAAGCTTGAAATGCAAGTTCCACGCCAGACACGCCATGACGTGTAACAAACAGATTTTACGCACACTTAGCGGAAATACGCGCTGAGGACGACTGCCGGTTTTGGGCTAAATTGCGCACCCTCGCTCAGTTCGGCAGGGATTTCACACATCACACGACCGTCGTGACGCCGCTCACCCACCCTTGTGATGAGATGCTGTCGCAACTCCGGATGCGGAATGGGAAGCGGGACGGAGACATGCAGCTTCAATCCGTGTCGGCAACTGACGGTGAGAGCGCCCAGCCCTTTCTGGCATTAGTTGGGTCATTTCACCAGTTTGAGTGTGGGGAGAAAGCCCATTTAGAACAAGTCCACCGACCCGCACAACCTGTTCCAGATGAGTCACTTGTGGAGACGACGAAAAATTTCACACCGCCCCCAGGGGCGGCGACTCTCGTGCACCAGTACCAACCGGAGACTTGGGTGAACAGCCTTTCCCAGTCCGCGATAACGAATCGGAAGGCCGAGCGCCTTGGGAGTGAAAGCTCCTCGCTCACCGGCCCGATTCTGCGAATGCTGCTGGCCATGAGCTTAGCCGCCGTCTGTTTGCCGCGTGCCTTGAGCGCCGTTCACCCCGTTCCGCTCGATCCGAAGACCGACAGCGCCAAGTGTCTCGAGTGCACGAATAGCAGACGAGTTGCGGATCCAGTGCGGAAATGCCGGCCGGCTCTTCCGGATATCGGGCAGAGGTGGTCTTCCATTCGAGAACGCAGGGTGTGCCGTCCAGTTCACCAATGGCATCCACGTAAGCGACAAAATTGTTGCCGGAAGCCAAGGTCCGATTGAACTGTATCTGCTGGACAGAACGAGGGCGGCGAATGTGAACGCGGCCGTCCTGGGCGAAGCTTCAGCGCCCTCACCGGATGCGCGTTGTCGAATCCCATCAAACGCTCACCGTCAGGGCCATGCGGCTTCGCCTCGCTCGCCGGGACGCGCCGGACAGCGAACCGGACCCAGTGACTGCTCTCCAGGTCGATGACCAACACCTGCCCGTCCAGTTCCAGTAGGGCGTCCAGGGACGGGTCCTGGTCTGTCATTCAGCCGTCGGATGTGGTGCGCGCGAAGGCGATGCAACTTGTGGATCGTTATGATTTGCGGGCAGCCGACGCGCTGCAGTTGGCAGCAGCGCTCGTATGGTGTGAAGACCTCCCGCAAGGCCGAATGTTTCTGACGGCGGATCAGAAACTGCAAGAAGCGGCTATGCTGAGCGGTTTTGACGCCAGGCAGATATAGGTGCTGGTGGTTCCCGTTCGGCTTCGATATGTGAGGTGGTGTACCTCTAAGGTCCTTCCCTTGTCCAACGTCTGAATAATGAATAAATTCCGGTAAACTAGCACTAGCGCCTGCCAGGAGAATCTCGTGAAAGTAGTGATGCTGTGCGGAGGGCTCGGTACCCGTTTGCGCGAGGAAACTGAGTATCGGCCCAAGCCCATGGTGGAAATCGGCGGTCGTCCGATCCTGTGGCATATTATGAAGTTGTATGCGCACAATGGTTTTACCGATTTTGTGTTCTGCCTCGGATACCGCGGCAACATGATCAAGGAATATTTCCTGAACTACGAGGCGATGAACAACGATTTCACCCTCTGCCTCGGCCGGAACTCCAAGGTTGAGTACAAGAACGTCCATCGCGAACAAGACTTTCAGGTCACCCTCGTCGATACCGGACAGACCACGATGACCGGCGGACGGGTGAAGAGGATTGAGAAGTACATTAGTGACGATCTCTTCATGCTGACCTATGGCGATGGCGTGGGCGATGTGAACATCCGCGAGCTGCGTGGAGTTCCACAAGAGCCATGGCAAGCTGGCCACGGTCACGACCATCACGCCGAGCTCCCGCTTCGGAGTCATCGACACAAACGCGACCGGTCGCGTAACCAAGTTCAAGGAAAAGGCAAAGATCAGCGGCCGCGCCAGCGCAGGCTTTTTCGTGCTGGATCGCCGCGTGTTCGATTATCTCGGCGGTGACGATTGCATCTTCGAAAAGGAACCGCTGGAGCGCCTTGCCGACGACGGGCAGTTGATGGCTTATCAGCATGACGGCTTCTTCTACGCGATGGATACGTATCGCGAGTACGAATACTTGAACCAGTTATGGAGCGCGAAGCAGGCGCCATGGAAGGTTTGGCAGGAATAAGAAAAGTTTGGCAGGAGTAATTTGGCTGAAACAATAATGAAGAACGGCTTCTGGCGTGACCGCCCTGTCTTCATCACTGGCGCCACAGGACTGGTGGGCGGATGGCTGACGAAACGCCTGCTGGAGCAGGGCGCGTCCGTGACGGCGCTGGTACGCGACTGGGTTCCCGCCAGCGAATTTGTGCGCCAGGGGCTCGCGGACCGCGTCAACGTAGTGCGCGGCGATCTGAGCAGTTCCTATCTGCTGGAACGCGCGCTGGGCGAGTACGAGATCGAAGTCGTCTTTCATCTCGCCGCCCAGACGCAGGTGCAAATCGCCAACCGCAATCCACTTTCAACCTTCGAGAGCAACATCCGCGGAACCTGGGATCTTCTGGACGCTTGCCGGCGTTCGCCAAAGGTGAAGTCGGTCGTCCTCGCTTCTTCGGACAAGGCTTACGGCGATCAGGCGGTGCTTCCTTATAAAGAAGATATGCCGTTGCTGGGGAAGCATCCCTACGATGTCAGCAAGTCCTGCGCGGACCTGATTGCGCAGTCCTACGCGTACACATTTGGCGTCCCCGTGGCGATCACGCGCTGCGGCAATTTTTACGGCGGCGGAGACCTGAACTGGGACCGCGTGGTGCCCGGCACCATCCGCTCCGTGGTTCGTGGCGACCGGCCCATTATTCGCTCCGACGGCAAGTTCGTGCGCGACTATTTCTACGTGGAAGATGGCGCCGCGGCCTACATGCTGCTGGCCGAGCGGCTCCTGCAGAATTCGAAATTTTGCGGCGCGGCCTATAACTTTTCGAATGAAGCGCAGATCAGCGTGCTTGAGCTGGTGAATGCGATCCTCGAGAAAATGGCATCGAAGTTGAAGCCCGAGATTCAGAACCAGGCATCGAATGAGATCCGCCATCAGTACCTAAGCGCCGAGCGGGCACGCACTGAATTGGACTGGAAGCCCATGTTCACTCTCGATGAAGGATTGGAAAAGACCATCGCATGGTACCGGGAGGCGCTGCAGTAGTGTCACGAGCAGACCAGTTGCGACGAATGCGGCGCGATCCGCGAGCATGGTGGGCGAATACTACCGCGAGGCCTTCCCTGCCCGCGACTTCGTGCCGGGATCGTCCCCTGTGCCCATTTCCGGCCGTGTCTTCGACGAACAAGAACTCGAACTGCTGGTCGAGTCCTCGCTCGATTTCTGGCTGACCACCGGGCGCTTCGCCGAGCAGTTCGAACGTGAGTTCGCCAAATTCGTAGGTGTGCGCGAGGCGGTGCTGGTGAACTCGGGCTCGTCGGCCAACCTGCTGGCGGTCGCAGCCCTGACTTCGCCAGAAATTGGGCGATCGCCGTCTGCGGCCCGGAGACGAGGTCATCACCCTGGCCGCGGGATTCCCCACTACCGTCAATCCGATTCTTGCAAAACGGCCTGGTTCCCGTCTTCGTCGATGTTCAGATTCCCACCTTCAACGTGGATGTCAGTTATCTAGAAGCCGCGCTATCCGACCGCACGCGCGCCGTCTTTTTTGCGCACACGCTGGGGAATCCCTTCGATCTCGATGCCGTGACCGCGTTCACGAAGAAGCACGGCCTGTGGCTGATCGAAGACTGCTGTGACGCGCTCGGCTCGACCTATCGCGGCGCAGAAAGTCGGAACCTTCGGCGATCTCGCCACCGTCAGCTTTTATCCCGCGCACCACATCACCATGGGCGAAGGCGGATGCGTCTTGACGGAAAAGCCCCTGCTGCGCACGCTCGTCGAATCCTTTCGCGATTGGGGCCGCGATTGCTGGTGTGCCCCCGGTAAAGAGAACACCTGCGGCAAGCGCTTCGACTGGCAGTTGGGCGAATTGCCGCACGGCTACGATCACAAATACATCTATTCGCATGTCGGCTATAATCTCAAAGCCACTGACATGCAAGCTGCCGTGGGAGTCGCGCAGTTGAAGAAGCTGCCGGCATTCATTGAGGCGAGAAAGCGAAATTTTGCGTATTTGAAGTCAGGACTCAAAGACGCGCAGGAGCACTTCGTCCTGCCCGAAGCAACTCCGAATTCCGACCCGAGTTGGTTTGGGTTCCCGCTGCTGGTAAGGGAGACAGCTCCATTCTCGCGTAACGCGCTGATTGACTTCCTGTATGAGAAAAAGATCGGCACCCGCCAGCTGTTCGGCGGCAACCTGGTCCGTCAACCCGCCTATGCCGGCCTCAACTATCGTATAGTGGGTGATCTCCGAACCAGTGACCGCGTGATGAATCAGGCCTTCTGGATTGGCGTATATCCCGGACTCACGCCGGCGATGTTGGATTACGTTCTGGAAACGATAAACGAAATTGCTTCAAAGGGGCACTCTCTGATGTCGCAGCAAAACTCCAAGGGTGGCTCATGAAGGTCCGCCGCGCATGAAGCTTTCCGACTACATCGTCGGCCAACTCGCGGATTGGGGGGTGCGCCACATCTTCCTGGTCACCGGCGGCGGCGCCATGCACCTCAACGACTCCATCGGCAAGGAGCCGCGCATTCAGTACATTTGCAATCACCACGAACAAGCTTCCGCCATGGCCGCCGAAGCCTACGCCCGCATCAGCGGACAGCCCGGCGTGGTCAACGTCACCACCGGCCCCGGCGGCATCAACGCCCTCAACGGCGTCTTCGGCGCCTGGACCGATTCGATCCCCATGCTGGTAGTCTCCGGCCAGGTCAAGCGCGAGACCTGCATGCGCGCCCATGGCACTCACCGGCCTGCGCCAACTCGGAGACCAGGAAGTCGACATCGTCGCCATGGTCGAAGGACATCACCAAGTACGCGGTGATGGTCGATGATCCTCGACTCCATCCGCTATCACCTCGAACGTGCCTGGCATCTGGCGAAATCCGGCAGGCCCGGGCCTTGCTGGCTCGACATTCCCGTCGACGTTCAATCCGCCCGAGTCGACGAGGCCAACTTGCGCGCGTACGATCCCGCCGAGGATGCTCCTCTCTGGAGCGAGCCTGACGTCAGGAAGCAATGTAGCCAGGTGATGGAGCGAATTCGCGCCGCCAAGACGACCAGTCATTCATGGCCGGCACCGGCGTGCGCTCTGCCGGCGCGTTGGACGAATTCCTCCGTCATCGTCGCGAAGCTCGGAATCCCGGTCACGACCGCCTGGACGCACGATCTGATCGCCTCGCGACGACCCGCTGTACTGCGGCCGCCCGGGAACCATCGGGGACCGCGCCGGAAACTTCACCGTCCAGAATGCCGACCTGCGTACTGGTACTCGGTTCGCCGGCTGAATATTCGCCAGGTCAGCTACAACTGGAATATTTTGCGCGAAACGCGTACAAAATCCAAGTTGACGTCGACCCTGCGGAGTTGCACAAACCTACCGTAAGGCCTGATTTGCCCATTGTCGCGGACGCAAAATATTTCCTGCAAGAACTAGACAAGCAACTTGATCCCGTCCCGTACGACGGCTCGCGACATGAAGATTGGCTCCAATGGTGCCAGGAACGCGTCCGGCGGTATGACCTGCGAAAGGATACGCTGAGATCGGCAACGGCAAGTTGAACCCCTATCGCTTCGTTCACACGATTTTCCAGCAGCTCGCGAGTGATGATATAGTCGTGTGCGGTGACGGCACGGCCTGTGTGGCTACTTTCCAGATTGCGGCCGTACGCGACGGCCAGCGAATGTTCACAAACTCAGGTTCCGCATCGATGGGATACGACTTGCCCGCTGCAATCGGGGTAGCAGTTGCGCGTCAGGGTGGCCGGGTGATCTGCCTGGGTGGCGACGGCAGTCTTCATCTCAACATCCAGGAACTTCAGACAGTAAAGTACCACCGCCTGAACATTAAGATCTTCGTGATCAACAACAATGGGTATCTCTCGATTCGGCAGACGCAGAAGGCCTATTTTGGCCGGTTCGTCGGAGAACGGCCTGAAAGTGGGGTGTCGTTCCCAGATTATGCGGCGGTCGGGAAGGCGTACGGACTGCCAACGATGAACATCGACGGTGGTAATTATCGGGAGGCCATCGCGAAGGCGTTAGCCATGCCGGGGCCGGTTCTTTGCGAGGTTATCGTGAATCCGGGACAAGAGCTTGAGCCCAAGCTGGCCTCTCGGGTGCTTGCGGATGGCCGGATGGTTTCCAGCCCGCTGGAAGACCTAGCGCCGTTTCTGGATCGCGATGAGCTCGCCGACAACATGCTCGTGCCATTGGTGGATGCCGACCACTAATTGGGTTAGATTTAGTTCAAATGGGAGGTTCTAATGAATGCATGCGAACGCGAGATGCTCAACCTGCTCAGGGTTGGCAAGCGCGAATACGGATATGTTGGCGTAAAGGCCGAGTTTGAGGCGGAAGGGACTCGGATGGAGGAGTTGCTTCGTCTGGTTGAGATTGCTCAAAGGCAGATCTGAAGCTCGGACTGAAAATTGGCGGGTGCGAGGCCATGCGCGATCTCATCGAGAGCAAACAGGTCGGGGTGGATTACGATCGCGCCCATGATCGATGCCCCTATGCCCTGTCCAAATTCATAGACGCGAAAAATAAGGTGTATTCGAAAGACGAACAGGACGAGACTGCGTTCCTGTTCAATCTCGAGACCATCGATGCGTTCGACTCGCTCGCTGAGTTGGCTGATTTGGCCGCTGCGTCGAGTGGTGTTTCCGGCTTTGTTTTCGGCCGTGTGGATTTTTCCTTGTCCAACAAGTTGTCGCGGGACGCCATCAACAATGCTGAGGTGACGCAGTACGTCTTGAAAACTGCCGAGGTCTGCCGCGGCAAGGGGCTGGAGTTGGTTGTGGGAGGGGGTGTCTCCATGGACGCGCTGCCGGCGCTCCGGAGAATTAGAGAAATCCACCTGACTCGATTTGAAACGCGCAAGGTCATGTTCGGCGCAAATTCCTTGGAAATGCCGAACGTGGAAGCTGGGCTGCTCAACGCGGTGCATTTCGAGATTGCTTTGGCTGATGAACAAGCGTAGCTACTACAGCCAAATTGAACAGGAAGATGCCAAGAGAATCGACACGCTTGAAAAGCGATGGAAAGTACTCAACTCAGCAGGGACCTCTTGATGCATTCCATTGGCGCGGATGAGCGGTTTTCATGAGCGTTGCTGCAATGCACTGACGGATGACTACGTCAGACTCCAAATACAAGTTGCTAGTCTTTGGGAGCACCGGTGCGATTGGCAGCGCGACTGTAGATTCCGCTCTCCAGCGCGGCTGGGCTGTCGTCGCCGCTGCCCGCAACCCTGGCAGCACGCATGACGGTGTCACTTGCATAAAGGTGGATCCTTTTGCAAACGCATGCCGCGGAGGACAGTCTTGCCACCAATGGGCCGGACGACGCGGTGTGCTGGGCGCAGGGAGCCAACCTAAGCGATAGCGTATTTAACATAGATCTGGAGCGGCATTGGGATTTGTACAAGGCAAATTGCCTGTTCGTTCTCGCGACTCTCAAAATTCTCTCTGGCGCGCGATCTTCTGGTGCGGCCCTCACGGCTTTGCGTAGTAAGTTCGATTTGGCAGAAGCTGGCCCGTCAGGACAAGCTCTCCTACTGCATGACCAAGGCCGCACTAGGGGGTCTGGTATCTTCTGCCTCGACGGACTCTGGCGGCGGATGGTCATCTTTTTAGCAGCGTTTTGCCAGGAAAGCTCTGGATACTCCGATGACCCGGAATCAGCTCACCTCGGAACAGATCAGCAAGCTGAAGTCAGCAACCAAGTTCAATAGTTTGCCGGCAGTTCAGGATGTAACTTCCTTAATCATGTTTCTTTGCTCGCCTGACAATTGCGGAATAACCGGTCAGTCCATTGCAGTTGATTTGGAATGAGCCATGTCCACTTGCTTTGAAATTCGGTCCTCGATTGGGAGCTATCCAGTTTCCATCCGGAGAGGTCTTTTCGACGAGACCTTGCAAGAGCACCGTTCTGACATCGTGTTGGCGGATCAGTGGTTTGCTCCAGTGCTCGCATCCGCAGGCGTACACGCAATTACGCTACCGGCTTCGGAGTCCACGAAGAGCCTGGATGGAATGCCTGAGATCATTATGGAACTGCGCAGGTTTGGGGCGACTCGTCAGACTGGGATTTTGGCCATTGGCGGTGGCACTATTCAAGACGTGGCTGGGTTCGTTGCGTCGGTTTACATGCGGGGAGTCCGATGGACGTATGTCCCAACCACGCTGCTCGCGATGTCCGACTCTTGCATTGGGGGGAAGTCCTCCATCAATGTTGGGCCTTATAAGAATCTTGTTGGCACGTTCCACCCTCCGGCAGCAGTCGTTATAGACCCAGCGCTTGCGTCAAGCCTCTCCGTGGAGCAGCGGGTCAGTGGCCTCATTGAAGCCTGTAAGATTTGCTACTGCCGGGGAGAGGAAGCGTTCCACGAGTACCTTGGGCTCCAGCCGTCATCCTCCATGACCGCCGAGCAGACGGAACGAATTCTGTTGTTGAGCTTGCTGTCAAAGAAGTGGTTTATCGAAGTGGATGAGTTCGACCGGGCAGAGAGGCTCTTGCTTAACTTCGGCCACACATTCGGTCACGCGGTAGAGGGGAGCTTCTGGTTTTCGTATTACTCACGGGGTGGCGGTCGGAGTGGGTATGCTTTGTGCTCTTCAGCTGGGCGAGCTTATGGGAAGAACTTACGATCAGGACTCAAGAGCGCACACGCTTAGTAAGCACACGCAACTGCTTCTAGCGGAAGTTCCGTCACTGCCAGAGGAACTGGCCGCGCTTTCGATCCGGGACGTACTGGATCGCTTCGCAGCGGACAAAAAACACGATCCAGAAAAATATTCTGTGATCGTTGTTACGGGGTCAGGAGATGTAGAACTGCAGCGGGTTCCAAGACATGCTGACTTTGTGCGGTTGATTGGAATGGCCATCGAAAACGTTGTCGGGTTGTATTACACTTAGGTAGCGTAATCGACCCGGCTCGTCTTAGGGACGAAGGCGTAAAGCATTCCGTCCCGGCGGGAAATTTGGCCAGAATCCAATCCTTCAAAATTCAACCTGTGGAAATTTTGGCACGCTGATGCGAGCTCAGTAGATCACTGGACTAAATAAAATTGGAGTGCACTATTGTCCCCACTGGACGAAAAGCAGGGCGTTGTTGATGACGAGTGCCCAACACATCTGGGCGATCAAGCAACCCATGTGCTCGAGAAATACCCGTGGTTGGACTGGCTGATTCCGGCAGCGCTGTGCACCGTCATGTTGGGGCAGTTGCTTCTCAGTGTTCGCCAGCTTTCGCAGACCGCCGATGAAGCCACGCACCTTTACTCCGGCTATCGCTCCTTGAAGTGTGGCGATTTCACGGTCAGTCCCGAGCACCCGCCCCTGGCCAAGGCCATCGCAGCCGCTCCGCTGCTTCCCATGAACTTTGCGGTGGACTGCGCACCGTTCAAGGGGGGTGAGCTCCAGCAAGCGTTTGTGTGCCTCAACTGGTTGTATAGCCAGAACTGGCCCGCGGCGTTGGCCCGTGCGCGCGTGGCCGTTTCTATTTTTGCCGTGGGGCTTTGTCTGCTGATCTGGATCACTGCGCGGCGGATGTTCGGCCTTACCACGGCTGTCGTGGCAAGTTTGCTGCTGATCTTCGAGCCCAACGTCCTAGCCTACGGCGCATTGGTCCTGACCGACATACCGGTCACGTGCATGCTGCTGTTCGCGGTATTAGGATTTTACCTGTGGGTCAGGCATCCTACGGCCCCGTTCTTGCTCTTGACCGCTCTGGCTACGGGTCTGACGCTGTTATCTAAGAATTCAGGAATGGCCGTCGTACCCATCCTCGGCGCTCTGGCAATTACGGATGCGCTCACTCAACCAGACGGCAACCGTCCAAGATGGAAACTAGCGCTTCGCAACCTGCTGGCCCTTGCGCTGATCGGCGCCCTCGCGCTCGGTATTGTTTGGGCTTGCTATGGGATTCTTTTCGCCGCGCACTCTCCGTTGCAGCAACTCCAGCAACCGAGACCTCCTGCGACCTCCGCCTTCAAGCGTGTCGTGCGCCTTTTGTTGCCGCAGCCCTACTTGGATGGCTTCACCTCGGCATTGACGCTGTCGCATCAGGGTTCCGTGGCTTTTGTTGCCGGCAGAATCTATTTGCATGCTCCGTGGTTTTCCACCCCCCTCAATTTTCTGATTCGCAGCACGCCGGCCATGCTGGCGATGATTTTGGCGGCCGCATTCGGCGTGGCCCTCACGATTCGGCAGCGCCGCCGTGAGCGCCTGTTCCTGCTGGTTCCTGCGGCTCTTTATCTGGCGGTGTGCATCTACGCAAGTATTAACGTCAGCGTCCGCTATCTTTTGCCCATGTTCCCGTTTCTGCTGATCGCGGTGGCGGACGGATGCGTGGAGTTAGCCAGGCGTGTGCGCTGGGTGAGCTATGCGCTGCCCTGCCTCCTGGTGCTGCACGCGGCATCGTCTCTGCATGCCTATCCCAACTATCTCTCCTATGCCAATGACTTGTGGGGCGGACCGTCGCAGGCGTATAAGTACGAGTCTTGGCTCGATCTGGGGGCAGGCGTATCCGGAAGCAAGAGCTTACCTTCAACAGCATCCAACCGCAAACTGTTGGTTGATCACGGGCTGGCTGTGGGACCCGAGGTTTCTACGACGTGCCCTGCCAAACCTTCGGTCTCTACTTACCTCACGAGATACCGCCTCGCGTGCACGGTACCGTCATCGTCAGCAGCACTCTACTTACAGACGTGCGAATACAGGAGGAAGAGCTTGCGGCGGCGTTTAAGAACGCTACGCCCAAAGACCACATCGGCGGCAGCGCCTTGCTGGTTTATGAGGGCGATTTCGATACCAGCTTGGATGCCGCCACGGGTGAAAGGAATCTGGCGATGCAGGCGGCTCTCGCCGGACAGCTATCCGCCGCCCTTGAGCACGCCAAGAGAGCGGTCGAACTGGCGCCTGCGAGCGCAATGGCGCACCGTAATCTGTGCATGTTGATGGCCTATACCCGAGTCGATTCAGCGCTGGAGGAATGTAACACCGCGCGAACCTTGTTCCTGAACGATCCGCTTCGGGACGAAAGCGGTCGAAAGTATTACCTGAACTCAGTTGACAGATCCCTTGCGGCGCTCAAAAGGTAGACACAGGATCGTTCACGGACACGAGCCAGAGACCAAGATCACAGTTTCTTTGGGGAATTCGTCAGCGTGATATGCTATGCAATTCCGGTGAATGGGCCGAGGAGCACGACCCACCCATGCCCGCAATATTCGTGGGGCATTTTGCCTGTGTAAAGATGTAAAGCAATGAGCCTCTCAGGTTCGGCGAATAAATGGGGCACGGAACTGACGCGTCACATCCCGCCGGGGCAGTTCGGCCGCTACCTCTTGGTTGGTGCCTGGAATACCCTGTTCGGTTACGGAACGTTCGCGCTGTTCACGGCGGTTCTGAATCCCGTTGTGCCTCATAGTTACATACTGGCTTCCTTGCTCTCCAGCCTGCTCAACATCACCGTTGCCTACCTGGGCTACAAATGGTTCGTATTTAAGACCAGGGGCAACTACCTGCGCGAATGGATGCGCTGCGTCGCGGTTTACAGCAGTGGCATTGTTCTCGGCCTGATCGCGCTCCCTGTGCTCGTGTTCATAATCCGTCGTAACACTCGCTTTTTTGCCGAGGCGCCCTACATTGCTGGCGCTCTGCTGATGGTCGTGGTAGTGTTTTTCAGCTTTTTCGGGCACAAGAAATTTTCCTTTCGGTCGCCTGCATAATGCGCATACTCATCACCGGCGGGTCGGGGTTCATCGGACGAAATCTGGCGGAGCAGCTTGCCGGCACGTATGAGGTATCGGCGCCCTCCTCGGCCGAACTGGATCTGCTGAATGAGCAGGCAGTGCGGGACTATCTCAGCGCGCACCGTTTCGATGTGATCGTGCACTCCGCCATCGCGCGGTCGAATCGGCGACTGGCTGCTCCCCCGGACCTGCTCGACCGCAATTGCCGCATGTTTTTCAATCTCGCGCGCAACCTCGTCCGCAACCAGGAGCGATTCGGAAAAATGATTCATTTCGGCTCCGGCGCCGAGTACGACAAGACCGGGCTGCCGGCGAGGGTGAAGGAAGACTATTTCGATACCCGCGTGCCCAGGGACGCGCTCGGGTTTTCCAAGTACATTTGCGCCCAGCATATCGAGCGCTCCGACCGAATGGTTAATCTGCGCTTGTTCGGAGTTTTCGGCGCCTACGAGGACTACACCGTGCGTTTCATTTCCAACGCCTGCTGCCGGGCGCTGAAAGGATTGCCGATTGTGCTGCGGCAGGATATCGTGTTTGACTACCTGTACGTCAAAGACCTGGTCAAGCTCACGATGTGGTTCATCGAGAATAACGCCCGCCACAAAGCGTACAACGTCTGCAGCGGACGGCCCGTGGCGATATCCGAATTAGCCCGAGTGGTTGCCCAGGTCTCGGCCCAGGTCTCGGGGCGCAAGCCCGATGTGTCCGTCCTGGCCGAAGGCATGGGGCCCGAGTACTCAGCGGACAACTCGCGTATGCTGGCGGAAATGGGCGGGTATCGGTTTTGGGACTTACAGGACTCGATCAGTGATCTTTATGCTTGGTATGAGCGGTACGAAAAGCTCGATGTCGAATCGCTAAGGTTCGACGAGAACAGCAAAATCGGAGTGGCAAGTGACCCCAACCCCGGCGCCCAGCAACGACGTGGCGCAACTTGAAACTATTTTGCGGCGGATCGAGGCGGACCCACCAGACGCGGTGCGGGCACGTGAGCGCGGCGCATTCGACGACCTCGCGGGTCCACTTGGCGAAAGATTGGTGTCATTCGATCTCATCCGCTCCATTGCACCGGAGTATCATGTCTTCTCACGGCGCTACGCCGAGGAGTGTTGGGAGGGTTTTTGCTATGCCATTCCGAAACACAGACTGAAACGTGCTTAGCTGCGATCGTGCGAAATGGGGAATACAATGGCCGCCATGTTCGAGTCTCGAAAGAAAACCGGGAATGATTCGCGAACTGGTCTTCCGTTCTGGGACGCCCGAAAAGTGCTGGAATATCCACCAATCTATAATTTCTTCCAGAGGGCGGTGGGAGCAGACAAGCCTCGCCGTCGGTTTATCGAAGAGCATATAGCGCCGCTCGGACCGGCGCGCGTTTTGGAGGTGGGTTGCGGGCCGGGTACGAATTGCGCCTGGATGCCGCGGAACATCGAGTATGTCGGCTGCGACTTAAATGAGTCATACATTGCCTACGCGAAGCAACGGTATGGCGATCGCGCCGAGTTTTTTGCGGCTCCGGTAGGCCAGATGGCGGCGCTTAAGCTGAAGCCTTTCAGTGCAGTCATGGCAGTGGCTCTTCTTCACCACCTCAGCGACGCGGAGGTGCTCACGCTTTGCGACGAAGTAATGCCGCTGCTGGAAGCAGGAGGAACATTCATGACCGGCGACCCTTGCTTCGCATACGGACAAAGCCGGCTGGAAAGATTTGTCACCGCCTGCGATCGAGGGCGTCATGTGCGCTATCCAGAGCAATACCAGGCGCTGCTCCCGAAGAGATTTCCGGAGGTCACTATGGAAGCCGGGCGGTCTAAGGCGGTGCTGACAGCGAACGCTGGAGTCCTGTTGAAGGCTCGCGCAGCTTGATGAAGACCATGACCATCCTCACGCCCTGTTATAACGAAGAGCCCAACGTGCGCGAGCTGTACCCCCGTGTGCGCGACGCCGTCGCGCCGCCGGCAACTACCGTTACGAGCACATCTTTATCGACAACGCGTCCACCGACAACACGCTGGGCGAGCTCAAGGCGATCGCCGCCCAAGACAGGAACGTCAAGGTGATCCGCAATACCCGTAACTTCGGCCATATCCGGTCGCCCCATCACGCGTTCTACCAGGCCAGTGGCGACGCCGTGATCGGCATCGTGGCCGACTTCAGGACCCGCCGGAGATGATCGTGGATATCATCCGACAAGTGGGAGGAGGGCTACCCGGTGGTGATCGGCGTCAAGAGCGGCGAGCGACGAAAGCGGTCTGATGTTCTGGATCCGCAAGCAGTACTACAGGCTGGTGACCGGCTTTCCGGGGTGGAAACCTACGAGAACTACACCGGCTTCGGCCTCTACGACCGCAAGGTAATGGAAATCATGAAGAGTTCGACGATCCATACCCCTACTTCCGCGGCATGATCGCGGAGCTGGGTTTCGGCATTTCGAGATCCCGTACCATCAGCCCGGCGCAAGCGCGGAATCACCAAGAACAACTTCTATTCGCTGTACGACATGGCGATGCTGGGGATCACCAATCTGTCCAAGGTGCCCCTGCGCCTGGTGACCTTCTCCGGTTTCGTGGGCGCGCTGCTTTCTTCTGTTCGCTGGCATACTCGGTTTAAAACTATCTTTTGGCGTCACTTCTCCATGGGCATTGCCCCACCTGGTATCGGCGTTTTCTTCTTCATCTCGCTCCAGCTGATCTTCATCGGATCATCGGGGAATACATCGGCTCCATCCATACGCATGTGCAGAAGCGGCCGCTGGTGGTCGAGCAGGAGAGGATCAATTTCGAATATGGCCCGGGCGAACCATTGCGGGACCCAGTGCAGAACAACGAGGCCTCAACCCAGTCCGACCTCGTAAAAACGCTCTTCGGTAACATGGTGTCTCCGAACGGGCACTACGCCATGATCGAGCGATTTGATTTTTCCGATCTCCGCGAACTTTTTGCCAAAGCCAATGAGGAAAAGTCTGGCGACCAGTTGGCTGGCATCGCCGCACGATCGGAACGAGAACGAGTTGCGGCGAAACGCAAACTTGCAGACTTGACGTTGGAGGAAATTGTCCGTCGGCCATTGATTGACCCTTCTGAGGACGATGTCTCCCGGCTCATTCTGGACACGTTCGACCGGGAAGCCTTCCGCTCCATAGGAAACCTCGGAAGTATGACCGTCGGCGAGTTTCGCGAGTTTATCCTCGACGACGGAACTACCGGCACCGAGCTACAGCCGCTGCAGAAGGCCATCATCCCTGAAGTCGCCGCCGCCGTCACCAAGCTGATGAGCAACAAGGATCTGGTGCTCGCGGCCGCCAAGATCCGCAACGTCACACGCTGCCGCAATACGATGGGAGAGCGTGGGGTGCTGGGTATCCGCGTGCAGCCCAATCACCCGGCTGACGACATCGGCGGAATCCTTCTGGCAGCATTCGAAGGATTGCTTTACGGTTGCGGAGACGCGGTCATTGGCGTGAATCCGGCCACGGACTCGGTGGAGACGGTCCGTTCGATTCTGGTTGCTTTGAATCGCCTGGTGGATGCGTACGCAATCCCAACGCAGATCTGTTGCCTGGCGCATATCACTACTCAGCTAGCGGCATTAAATCGTGGGGCGCCAGTAGACCTTCTTTTCCAGTCCGTCGCGGGCACGGAAGCGGCCAACCGCAGCTTCGGAATCACGCTGAACATGCTGCGCGAGGGCCGCGAACAGGTTCTCGAACATCACCGCCAACGGCAAAGAGACGCCCGCTGGGCAGGGGACGACGTGATGTACTTCGAAACTGGCCAGGGCAGCGCTCTTTCCGCCGAGGCGCATCACGGAGTCGATCAACTGACGCTCGAAGCACGGGCTTATGGCGTAGCACGGGCCTTCCATCCTTTTCTGGTCAACAGTGTCGTTGGCTTCATCGGTCCTGAGTATTTGTACGACGAGAGGCAGATCATCCGCGCTGGACTCGAAGATCATTTCATGGGTAAGTTGCTGGGCTTACCGATGGGTTGCGATGTGTGCTACACGAATCACGCTGCCGCCGACCAAAACTCGGCCGACAACCTGCTCCTGCTTTTGACGGCTGCCGGCTGCAACTACTTCATGGGCGTTCCCTGTTCCGACGACGTGATGCTGAATTACCAATCCACCAGCTATCACGACGCGCTGGCCGCGCGGCGCCTCTTCCAGTTGCGTCCGGCGCCGGAATTCCTCGCTTGGCTGCAAAGTATGGGGATCTATCGGGGTACCGAACCGGCGCCCCTCGACTCGTCCGCCCGGCGACAACTGATGCAGGGTTTGGAATCGTCCCTGGAGAAGACGGTCTGAATGGCTCATGGAGAGGACAAACGAGAGGACAAACTCGCCTTGACCAGCGATTTGCCAGAGCATGACTTGCCCGAGATCGTGAAGTTGGTACGCGCACAAACTCCGGCGCGCCTGCTGGCGGGCCGTAGCGGGGCCGCGTATCGCACCCATACTCAACTCGAATTGCGCGAGGCGCATGCCGCCGCCCGCGATGCCGTGCGCGTGGAGTTGAATCTCTTCATAGGTCCTGGGGACGATCCTGAGAACAATCCCGTCGACAGCTTCGTGCGGAAGTGGAATCTGTTTGAAGTCTGCTCCCGGGCGGCGAGCAAAGATGAGTATCTTTTGCGCCCTGACCTGGGCCGTCACCTGAATGACGCGTCCCGCGCGGAGGTGAATCGGCATTGCACCACGGGACACGATTTGCAAATCGTGATCGGCGACGGCCTCTCGGTAACCGCCGTTGCCCTGCAAACTCCTCGACTATTGCCGCTTCTGTGTGAAGGAGCAACGACTCGAGGCTGGAGTGTCGGTCAGACATTTGTGGTTCGTTACTGCCGGGTAGGCATTCTGAACGAAATCGGCGAGTTGCTGGATCCCAAAGTCGCCGTCCTCCTGATCGGCGAACGGCCCGGGTTGGCAACGGCCGAAAGTCTTTCAGCTTACATGGCGTACCAACCAAAAGCGCCGCACACCGACGCCAATCGGAACCTCATCTCGAACATTCACGCTCGTGGTGTGAGCACGGAGCGAGCCGCCCAGCGGATTCTAAATCTGGCAGCCTCGATGATGAAAATCCACACGAGCGGCTGCCAACTTCGAGAAGAAACACCGGCCTCCAGTCGTCCAGACTAGATCGCCCTTTGATCCACCATCAGAAAGATGGCACAAAATAAGTTCAGAAGACACGTGGCGCGACAACCTGTGCGATCTTGCTCGGCCCCGATGCCCAGCCATGCAACCAGCGCCAGAATCACTTCCTGCCCAACAGTCGAATGCGCGAAGTGAAGGCGCGGCCCTCAAAGGCGCTGAAGGTGAGGAACTGCGGCGAGTTGATGTCGCTGTTGACGACAATAGGGTTGCCGTGGCCGGTGATGTTGTCGAAGCCGCCGCGCAGTTCCCAGAAATATCCGAAGAGATGGAAGCGCTTCTCCAGGAAAAGGTTCAGCGAAAAATAATCGGGGAAACGACGCGATCCGGGCGGGCCAACCAGTTGCTGCTGATCGTTGGTTACGTTGAACGGGAATCCAGTGCGCGTCTCCATCGAATAGGCGATCTCGGTTTGGTGAATGATGGGCAGCTTGAAGAAAGGCACGTATCCCCAGGACAGGAAGCGATTAGGTGTATCCCAGGTGTAAGGGCCGGCCTCCTGAGGACCGAGTAGAGAGTTGTCAACGCTGAAGTCGAGAGCCTGATTGGAGTGGAGGCGGGAACGAGTGTAGGAGCCCATCAACATGTAGCTTTCCCGGAAGTTGTGGCGGAGGCTCACTTCGAAGGCGTCGTAGCGGTCGTCGCGCGTATTTTCGAGAATGAAGTTGCCACTCGAGCCACTGGGCGTGTTGTAGGCGAAGCCGCGAGATCCGCGTTTTTCGAGGAATTCCGCTTTCAGATAGATGGCGGCGGGGAGCTTGCGCTCCAGTCCGAGGCTCCAATTGATGAAACGGGGCGCTTGGAGAGCGTTTCGGTCAACGGAAAATGTACTAAGCACGGTCCCGGTCTCGGCGCCGGACGTGTCGAAGAAATAGTCTGTGCGTTGACCGGCAAACGGACGGGCGATGAGAAACAGGAACGTAGGATCGTAGACCAAACCGATTCCTGCGGAAAACTTGGTATTGCCCGAATTGTCGAGGACGTAGGTTCCTGCGAGGCGGGGAGAAAGAAGCGGAGTACGGATGATTTCATCCCAATCGAGGCGGAGGCCGGATTCGACAAGCAGACGATTGCCGATCAACCAGCGGTCTTGGGCGTAGGCGCTGGACTCGAAGTTGTAAGTGGAGGAAGGCGAACCTCCGGGAAAAGTGGAATAGCGGGAACAGGGCGAAGGCAGTGTGGGGACTCCGTCGGCGTCGGTGGGACAAGGGCCGCTGGCGGGTTGGCCGCGGGCGGAGAAAGGATATGGGCTGCCGGGCGAACTGGGCGTCGTAGATAAGACGGTCGAAATCCGCCCCGAATTTCAAATCGTGACGGCCATGCCAGTGATGCGGAGCGAGAAATAGATTCGCAAGAGCCTGCAAGCGACGGGCACGCGTTGCGGCGGAAAGATAGTAACTTCCGCTGGCGGTATTACCGAAGGTCTCGGGAGTGATGAAATACGGCGACGTTCCGTAGGGCGTCCACTTCAGGTTGTACTGATCGAATGCCAATCCGGCTTCGAGCAACTCGCCACCCTTGAAATAGTACTGATCTTTCACGCTCGCCAGGTAGGTGGACTCGACGTCCTTGGGGGACGACAACTGCGGATTTTGCGGCGAGAGCCCCGAATATTGATCGTGGAGGTGGTTCACTAGAAAGCTGGCGGTGACGATGTGACGGCTGGTGACGTTGGCCTGGAGTTTGGCCAGATTGCCAATGCGCAAGATGTGATCGTTGTCGGCATTGGCAGGCAGTTCGGTATAGACAGCATTGTCATATTCGCCGTCGAGAGCATTGTAGAACCACACTTTTCCTTTCCGCAGCGGGCCGGAAAAAGTCAGGCGCGGCAGGATCTGGTCGAACTTCCATCCTCCCTTGTTTTGAAAAGACGGTACGAAATTGGTGGCAATGAAGTGAAAGTGATCGTTGCCAATTCCCGTATTCAGCATCAGCAGACCGCCCGAACCTTTGCCGAATTCAGCGGGCTCGCGTGCCGGTTCGACCTGGATGGAGCGAAATGCATCGGTGCTGATACGGGCCAGCAACTGGCCGTTGGCGGGTTGCGTGATGTTGAAGCCATCGAGCAGGGTTACTGTCTGATAGGTTTCTGCGCCGGCGACGTGAGGTTGTCCGTGCACATCCTGCACCACGCCCGGAATGAAGTTGAGCACGTTGCGATAGTCATGCGTGGCAGCATAAGGAATGTTGAGGACATCGAGTCCGCTGAGGGTTTGTTGCGCGGCGATCTGCGCGGGATCGATGGCGGGCGGGGACTCGACCACATCGACTACCTCGCGCACCTCTTGCTGGTGGGAGAGTGTGACATCAATATTCGCCGCAAGGCTGGTCGGGAGAGCAGGCAATATCAGTGAATAGAAACCTTCCTTCTCGACACGGAGCTGGTAAGCAGCGGCGGACAGGTTGGAGAACTCGCAGTGGCCGGCAAAGTCGGTGACGCAGCGCAGCGTAACCGCCTGGGGAGATGCTTGTAAATATACGAACGCGGACGGTACGGCAACCTCGTTCTCATCGGTGACCGTGACCAGGATCTTCTGTAATGGGTTTGACCCCGGTGGTTTTGTGGAGGTCTGGGCGAGAGAAACATGGATAAAACAAATACAGCCCGCCAAACAAATGGCCGAGGTGCGCAACCGATGAGGCCTGAACATGGCTGTTGTTTCTATTTTCGCTCAGGGAGAGCCCATAAAGCGCGTGGAATCCGTTTCCGCGAGGGCTGTTCGAACCGCCCCACTTCGATTGGGAGTGATGCCACCTAGACGAATGGGGTTGCTGCGCCCGGATCAACGTTCGAGGCTAGGACCCGACGGGCGCGGAGTGTGTGCCGTGCGCCACTGGTCAATCTCATGTTCGGCCTGGGCAAGTTGCGATGGGGTGAGCCGTTTTCGAAGTTCTTGTGCGAGCGTAGTCGCAGCGCTCGCCTTCACCGCGTCCTGTGCTACAACCAACCATTTGTACGCGGATACGAGGCTCGTTCCATTGCTGCGGTCCGAGGCGAGCAAGCGTCCCAGGCGGTATTGCGCCTCGGCGATGCCATAGTTCGCGGCGCCTTCATAGTATTTCGCGGCGGAAGCAGCATCGACTGGGCCACCTTCTCCCGCCTCGAACATCTTGGCCAGAAGGAATTGGGCATAGGGATGGCCCCGGTTTGCCGCCGGTGTCAGCCAACGCCGCGCTTCTTCCAAATCCTGCGGAACCCCCTGCCCCAGCAAATATCGCGCTCCCAATCCAAATTGCCCCTCGCGCTGCCCCTGGTCGGCCGCCTTTCTGTACCAGTCGACGGCTTGGGAATAGTCCTGTCGGCCGAGCTTTTTATCTATGAAGATGTCGCCTAATTCCACCTGTGCGGTTGCATCGCCCAGATCGGCAGCCTTTTTTAACCAGACGATGGCATCATCGACATTGCTGCCATGCTCTGCGCGCAAGTCCCACTTTGCCAGTTCGAGCATTGCCGGAAGCAAGCCCTGGTCAGCGGCCTTGGTGAGCCAGAGGATGGCCTGGGTATCATCCTGTTGCAAGCCTTCACCGCGGTGGTATAAGGCGGCGAGATTCAACTGGGCGGTTGCGTCGCCCGCCTCTGCGGCGCTGCGGAACCAAGTCGCCGCCTTGAGTGGCATCCTTTGGGACTCCATCGCCCGTGGAGTACATCAGCGCGAGGTTGGTCGCCGCGTCCCTCGATCCGTGTTGCGCCGCCTTGGTGTACCAGGAAACAGCTTGTGCTTTGTCCGGCGGCATCCCGAAGCCCGACTGACAGAAGATTCCCATGGCTTCTTCGGCCGCGACAAAGCCGCGATTTGCGGCGGACTGCAACAGGCGAAGCGCTTCCGCATCATCCATCTTGAGCAATGTGCCGGCATGGTAGGCAAGCGCCAATGTGGTTTCAGACTTGGGGTCGCCCGCTTGCGCCTTAGCTTCCAATGGCTCCAGATCGAAAACGGTCAAAGCGCGGGCGTTGTCGAGAAGCACATAAGCGTTGGGCTGGACCGTTGCCGTGCGCGCAATTAGCGGAGGTGCCGGCGCGCTTGGCGGTGGGGGCGCGACCTCCGCCGCCTTGGGTGTCACTCGCACGCTTGGCATTGGCGGCACGACCTCCCCAGATTTTGGTGCCGTTCGATCCGATCCGAGGCCAAGCGGCAGCACGCTTGGCGTTGGCGGCACTGCCTCCCCGGATTTCGGTGCCGCTCGATCGGTTCTAAGGGCAACCGGCGGCGCGCTTGGCATTGGCGGCACCACCTCCGCGGATTTCGGTGCCGCTTGATCGGTTCTGAGGACAATTTGCGGCACGCTTGGCATGGGCGGCACCGCCTCCGTGGACTTGGGTTTCACTCGATCGGTTCCGAGGACAACTGGCGGCACGCTCGGCATCGGCGGCACCACCTCCGCGGACTTGGGTGCTGCTCGATCGGTTCTGAGGGCAATTGGTGGCGCGCTTGGCATTGGCGGCGCCACCTCGTTGGACTTGGGGGCGAGTGGCTGGCTATGGGCCGCAGGTTTGTTTCCACCGCTTGCCAGAGCAGAACGCTGGGTGCCTGCGTTTGTTCCGAGCTCGATGATGAGATTGTTTCCGATTGAGTTGAGATTGACGACCAGCTTGTTTCCGGCAACCGCGCGCTCGCGACTCTGCGCGGACTTGAGTTCAATGACCACTCGTGCGCTGGGAGACGCACCGCCCAGTGCGGCAGAGCTCACAGCAAGGACTGGTCCGCGATTTACCACAAAGCGCTGACCTGGGCCAGCCAGCTCACAGCCGGGAAAATCGAATACCAGTCGGTCCGGATGCTCGAGCCTGCTCACCTCAGGTTGAACCAGTTCATTGAACGTGACTTCCACATCAACGCTGTCAGCGCGTTCAGCAACCGATATGGCACTAATTACGGAGTGCGAATTGCGCGATCCGGGACCAGCGGTATCTTGGGCAATGGCGGGGGGCGCAGCCAAGCCGACCAAAAGAAATATAAGCGATACTGCTGAAGCGATACGCATTGCTGCGGTGGACTCCGCCCCTTTCGCTGCGCTGTGCCGGGCACTACGCGTTCGTGATCTCAGCGCTGATGCACTCTAGCGTGGCATGCCGTGCACCGCGTAATCAAGTTCTCCTCAGAGTTTTTCCCGGATCGCTGCGGAATTCCCAGTAACGAGAAGAGGGAGCAGGTCAGGGGGATTATGGCAGATCGAGTGGAGTATTGTTTCGCCCGACATCCTGCCAATCACGCTTGATTTTGATCTGGGGGTAGCGGGCGAGCCGGTCCCGGAGCGTGTCCTGCGCTGTGGGCACGCTCTTCGGGGCGCAGGTAGAACGTCACTATAAGTCTGTTGATGACGACTTTTAGTTTCTCCGTCAAGATCTCCGTGATCTCGTGGAGTTGAACCAGACTGCCTCTTTGAAATTTGATGTCGGTTCCTGTCAAATCATCGACGAGAGCTTGGCAAAGCTGGTGCGCGGCACGAATGCGTTCGCCCGCTACCAACGACAGCACACTGGCGGAGTCCTGATCGGTTTCCTTGCGGACGACATACTGCTGGGCAGCCCATGCGGTATTCCTGACTCGATTCAAAGCGTCCCGGAAGTCCGCCAGAACATCCGGGTCTACATCGCTATTGCTGGAGAGCAACAACTTGTGTACCCCCTGAAGCTCCGATATGGCCTTTTCTAAGCGCGAGCGAACTTTTAGACCATCTGTTGATTTGGACATCCCGCTGACCTCACAATTGAAACTGCCCTGGGGAACACCACTCGTCACAAGTCACGTACGACGATTCCAGCCCTCACAATACCAGACTAGCTCCACTAAGCGTGGCATTCGCCCGAAGTGAGCCGTTACGAAGGTACAAGGCGGCGGACAAAAGAATTCGTGACCGACTAGGCCGGATTTTCTACATCGGTGTCTCTGCCGCCAGCACCCACTGAACAAACTACTCCATTTCAAACGCCAGCCACTGCAATCCCCCTCCCCGCTCCACCTGCAGTACGACCGGATCGTGCGGCTTGATCTCCCTCAGAGCCGCACGGAGAGAGCTCAAAGAGTCGATCGATGTCTGATTCACGCTATGGATAACATCTCCAGTTTCCAGGCCGGTCGCAGAACTCATGAAATCCGCTACTCGTCCCACAACGACGACACCGGAGGGATTGCGCAGCGTGCCCAACATGGAACGCAACTGATCGTCCAAGGTAAGCGCCAGTATCCCCAGCCTAGAAACCAGGTTCTCGCGTGAATTAGCTAGATCAGGCAGAGCGTCCATCGGATCTTTCATCTCCAGCGCCGCAATGAAAAGTGTTTTCCGTTCGGTCCCGCGGAGGACTTCGAGCTTAAGCACTTCATCCAAAGGATGGAGATAGAGTGCCGCGGTAAATGCGGGCAACGTACCGATGAGGCGGCCATCCGCGCTGACTACAATATCCCCGATCTTCAGGCCCGCCGCCTCAGCAGGACCTCCCGGCGTCACGTCGTCGATCACGACGCCCCAGTTCTGCGCCAGTCCCAATCCTTTGGCTAGGCTGTCCGTGATGGTTTGAGCACCTGCCTTGACCTCGATGCGATGCACGTGCCCATACTTGCGCAGGCTCTCATATACGAAACGTACGATCCGCGCCGGGATGGCAAACCCGAGCCCCTCGCTCCCACCCGCTGCGGAGAGAATAAAAGTGTTAATCCCGACTACATAGCCCTCGGTATCAACCAGCGGGCCGCCGCTATTGCCTGGGTTGATGGGAGCATCGGTCTGAATGTAAACCATGGGACGGCTCGGATCCGCCTGCCTCGCAACTGAACTCACTACGCCCATGGTCACCGAGTTCTCCAGCCCTTCGGGACTGCCCAGGGCGAACACTAACTGTCCCTGATGCACCGGCCGGTGGCTCCCCAACGAAAGTGTGGGTAAGCCAGTCTGATCAATCTTGAGCAGGGCAAGGTCAGTCTCCCTGTGGAGGCCGATGAGCCGTGCTTCAACGATCCGCTGTTTGCCCACCGGTGCAATCTGGTCGGGAAAATGCACTGCAGGCAGGGGGAGAGCCACGTGAATGCGCTGTGCCCCATCCACCACGTGGGCATTGGTCATGATGTAGCCGTTCGAGTCCACGATCACTCCGGAACCAATCGCATGCTCGCGGGTTATGAGCGCCGTTTGGCCGCGATTGTTCTCTTCCAGAGCCCCATAGCCGGTGACCAGAATTTGAACCACCGCCGGAGAAATCCTGGCGGTAAGCTGCTCGATCGCGGAATTGAGCTGCTGCAGCACAGCTGGCGGTTCTGCCGGCCGGGTTCCGATCGCCTTTGCTTTGTCAGTGCCAATGTCAATGTCAGGCTTCGCCGTCTCACCCCCGGAGACGGCCGGGGCTTGCGCCGCCACTTCTTGACCAAAGCTCGGCGCTGCAAACCACAGCCCGCAAAGCGCCGCAGCCAGAGTTAAAAGCGCAATGCGAAATCGACCTTTCGAACCACAAGGTGGGAAGAGCATGTCCACACACTCCTTAGAAAAGGCTTCTATCGTGTTCCGACTCAGACGTGTTAATACTCAGACACGATTATGCCGGAAGAGAATAAAAGCGTGCTTCTACCAAATGAGTCATACTCCGAGCTAGAGCAGCGAAAGGTCGCCCGTGGCGTTCTCACGCCTCCCCTGAAGAGACGGCGCTCGGCAGCTTCATGCCGGAACCGCCGGGAGACATTTCTAATGACGTCATGGAGCAAGTATGGCCGAGAAGAACGGCAAGGCCGGTAGCGATGTAACTTGGGGATCGCTATGGCGTAAGGCGGCGCTGGGTGTACCAGGAAACAGCGGCGTCATCCGGAAGCTCGATTGAGAGGGCGGGAAAAAGGTAAAGGCTGTGACATTGGTTGTGCTCTAGCCGTCAGCTCCTGCGAGGGAGCTAAACAGCGTGGAGGCACGTACCGTCACAGCCCTTGATGCGATCACCGCTTTCGCGGTCCCAAACCCCAACTGCCCCTCGCAGAGCCGTCGGTTTTTTCAGGTCTGGCTGCCCTGTCGGGTTGCCCCGCCGGGCTGATCACTCAGCTTACTTCGGACTGGCAAAATTTTATTTAAGCCAACCCTTTCAGCCGTCGACGGGAGCAACCTTAGAGATTTGCCGACAAAATTGTCAATGCCCCTTTTTGGTGCAATCGGCTGCCTGCGATGGATCAAAACCCAGAAACGCAACCCATTGAATCGTTGTTGCTTAATGAATGGGAGATTAATTTTTTCCCATTTTTGCACAGGAACGTGCACAGGTGCTCGAAGGCGTGAGCGGCCAGAAAGAACCTTGAGCATCAGATTATTGATGACGCGGCGCCGCCCATGGACTCGCGCCGTTTGCGGCGCAACCCCGCTCTGATCTTTGTCTTTCCGAATGGTGTGATCATGACTATAACCCTCGCGTCAGTTTTACTTCCCGCAAGAAATCATAGACCGCGGAGGGCGGCAGAGTCTTGAGTGCGCTTCTGTGTTGTTTCCGGAACGCGGTCACGAGACTGGGAGCGTACTTCATTCTGACACGGTCACAATTTGCCTTGAATACCTTGCGCAAAGTCACGTCATTTGCCAAATTCGGTCGCCCATACTTAATCCGGATCGGCCATCGTCGCAACACCTCGGGTGGGATATGCGCCAATGATGAGGGGTTTGACCGCCGCCATAACCGTGACATTGTCATAGAATCGTTTCATGCCTTGCGTCCCAATCTTGAAACTCTCATAGTGACGCGGGTCAAAGGTCATATCGTCAATGTAGAGCACGGTCCTCCATGGTCCCTCGGCCATGCGTTGTGCATACTCCCTGATCTGACCGAGATGGTCCGAAGAGATCAGGACGAGCTTCAAACCCTCGATTTCACGAACCAGCGCCTGCAGTGAGAGGGTTTTGCCCACACCACCCTCACCTTCGAGGAGCGTGAACGGCATATGCCCCCCGTTAACGAACGCGGTGAGCAGTGTCCGAAGTCGAGCCACATTCTTCTCCTGATCGACGACTTGATCGCTCTTCGCTTCCTCAATCTCGACGGGCTCAAGTTCGCCCTGCGCTCCGGCTTCAAAAACCTCGTACTTGGTAAGCGGGTCCTGGTTCCGCTGATGCATGAACGCCACCACATGACCGAGTTCAGCGGTCCAGTCCGGCGAGACAGCAAGTCGCCGGTACAGCTCAGTTTCGGCGCTTCCGTCAGCGTCGCGGAGGGTCAGAATCTGTTCTCGCTGTTCGTCTTCGAGATCGGGCATCTCTCGCATCTCACCGATGAAATCCGACACCACTCCGCCATCGGTGCGGGCAATCCGCCGCGGCGGAACCCCTCCATAGGTAGGCACCCGGATAGGATGCTGGGAGAGGGCACAATGCATATCGACAAGCAAGGCGTGATAATTCCTGAAGATCCCTTCGATATCAGTCTGGTATATCCGCTGGACTGACCGCAAAAAATCTTCCGCATACGCCTTTAACTCCACACCTGCGCGATCCAGCGACTCTTTCGAGAGAAATGGATGCTTCACAAGCACATAGCTGGCCAGTTGACGAAGAAAAATATCTTGATAAGACGACCGCACGACCAGCGGCGTCTTCCCTGTGTAGGTGAAGATCAGGACCTGTTGCTGTTCGAGATAAAGGCTAATCGCATCCGCCGCTAGCTGGAATTCACCCTTCCCGTCACCCAACACGACTCTGAACGCGGGCTCAACCTTCTCGTACAATCGCTCCAGCGCGGCCACGCTCCGATTGTCCTGAGCGTCCATAACGCTTCTCGACAGAGACTTCAATTCGTCCTCGAGCCGCAACATCGCCCTCGAGAACGGAATCGGGTCAAGCCCTTTGTGGTTCCAGGCTACCGGGCTATACGTGATGATGTTATTAAGCGAAAGAGTGAACTTCCAGGTATCCCGCAGGAGATCATTGATGCGGGTGCCAAATCCGCCAAGGACGTCTGCCAAATCCCTCATAGAGATCGCCCTCTATCTCCAATTGTACTCGCGGATGTCCGCTGATTTTCTGTCACGGACAGAATTTCTATAGAGTTTTCAAAGCACTCATCTTGGTTCGATGATGTGAAGTCGCTTGACCAGCGCGAAATGCCGTTTGTTGAACGTGGCCACATGGCTGCCGCGTTCCAACGCGGTGGCCGCCACGATCAGGTCAGGTGGAGAGAAACCCTTTTCCCCGCGAATGATGACATCGGCATCGAGGATTATCGCCATTTGTCGACCGGGGTTTTGAGGCTTTGACGCGCCGCTTGAAGATCACGGCGCCATGCTCTGGCCGTCTCCTCCGGCAACTCGGTTTTCGCCAGGATCTCAGCAAGGTCGCGCCCATCCTCGCGGGTAGCTTTCCTTTTCTCGATCTCGCCTGGATCGCGATCTGCCCTTTGTTCCAGCTGTTCAGTCTGCCGCTGTAATCTGTCGGCCTTGCTGCGTTTCTTTGCCATACACACAGCTTGACACAAACCTGATGCCAAAGCGAGGTTCAACGCCGGTTGTTACCACCGAGCCTAGTCCAGCGATTCTTCCGCTAAACATCCTTCAGCTGGTTCTCATCCATGCCAAAATAGTGGCCCAGTTCATGGATGACGGTAAGGCGGATTTGTTCGCGGACTTCGGCCTCATTGGAGCAGACCGCCTCAATATTCTTCTGATAAAGCACGATGTGATCGGGCCCCGTCGGCAGGTCGAATATGCTCTTCTTGGTCGTGGGCACGCCCTGGAAGAGACCCAGAAGCAGCCGCCTTTGCCGCCCCGAACGCAGTGCGGAAGATGGCTGGTGCGGCGGCATATCCTCAACCAGAACCGCGACGTTACGAATGCGACTGCGAAATTCTTCGGGGAGCGAGTCGAGCGCTTCCTCGACTACCTTGACGAAATGTTCGCGCTTCATCCTTCACCTACTGAAATGAATATGGGCACGCTCACTCCCGCCCTCTGTCGATTCTTTCCTCTGTCTTACCCCAGCTTTCGTCCCAGAGCACGCAATACGAAGCGTATACGATCCGGCCAAGGCAAACGGCCCAGATTTGTGCGCACTACGCCGCGTGTGAAGTAGGTCTTCTCGCGAGTAGTCGATTGCGACTTCGACGACGACAGGATGTCCCGACCCAGTTAGCGTGAGTGCCTGTTTGAGAATCGTCTCCGCATCGGTGTTACGGCGCAATGCCAGGTACTCTACGCCAACACCCTGGCAAATGGCGGCCAAGTCATAGTCGGGAACCTCACTGCAAGTTTTCTGTCCCAGCGCGATTTGTTGAAACTGCGCAATCTGCGCTAACTCGCGATCGCGCAAGACCAACACCATTACGGGCAGATTTAGCTGGCGCGCGGTGAGCAGTTCCAAACCGGTCATCAAGAATGCACCATCGCCCGCCAGGGAAATTACTTGCCGATCAGGGCAGGCGAGTGCCGCTCCTAGTGCGGCAGGCACGGCGTAACCCATGCACGAATAGTCAACCGGCGCCAGGAACGAACGCGGATGCGGCAGCCGTAAGCACTCCATGGCCAGGAAGGTTCCGTTGCCGCTGTCGGTGGTGTAGATCGCGTCGTTCCCAACCAGCTCTTGAATTGTTTTCAAAAGGTGAGGTGGGTACACTCCTTGGGAATTATCAGGCGTTGGCATTTTCCATCCTTGCCTGACCTCTTCGTGGCCGGAACGTATGTCGCGTCGCAAGGGTTCATCAACTGAGCGGGCCGTCAGATGAGGAAGCAGGGCGGCGACAAAACTTGCGGCATCCGAAACCACGGGCAGATCCGCGGGGTAGTTCTTTCCCAATACTGAAGGATCGATATCTACATGAATCAGTTTGCCGGGTGGCGTCATGCCATAGCTTCCCGTGCCAACTTCAGAGAAGCGGCAACCGATCGCCAAAGTAAGATCGCAGGAGGCTGCGATCTTGCGCACGAACGAAGGCGCAGTCGCGCCAAAGCCACACCACAACCAAAGGGGGTGCGTTTCGTTAAAAACGCCTTTACCGGAGATGGTGGTGGCAACCGGAGCATTCAATCGCTCGGCCAAAGCCACGAGGTCGCCACTGGCTTCGATGGCCCCGAGCCCGAGGTAAAGCAGAGGACGTCGGCTGGCGTCGATCCATTGGCGAGCCCGCGCGATCCGTTCCCCTTGTAGCGTTATCGTCAGCGTTGGCGCCGCCGGCTGCGGGGCGGGCGCCTGCAGGTCATTGCCTTGCAGATCAGTGTCACGCAGATCGGTGTCATGCAGATCAATGTCATGACGGAAAAAGTAGTGCTCCGCTGGAATCTCGACCACCACCGGCCCGGCCGGGGCCCGGCGCGCAAGTTGGCAAGCGCGGCGGACAGTCGCGTAAATTTCCGATCCACGTTCCGCGCGTAACTGCGTCTTGGTGATGGGTCGCGCGATGGCGAGTTGGTCAATGTCGTGGAGTTGGAACGCCCTTCCCGTGTCGCGTCGGATCCCACAGGCGAGCACAAGCATGGGGATTCCGTCGAGATAAGCTTCGGCAATCCCAGAGAGCGCGTGCGTCAGCCCTGCGCCAGGTACTACGTTCACGGCCGCAAGTTGCCCGGAAGCACGCGCGACTCCATCGGCCATGAAAGAAGCACTCTGTTCATCGGTGACGAGGACTGGGCGCACGCTCTTGGAACGGGCGAGTGAATCGTAGAGCTCGATATTGTGAGTGCCCGGAATGCCGAAAGTGAAACCTACACCTTCATCTTCCAACGCACGCACAACGATGTCACCGCCTGTCATCTTACTCATGGCATCAGCTCATAACATCAGCTCATAACGTCTGCTCATTAAATCGGCTCATAGAATCTTGCTCAGAGAAGTGCATTCATATTCTTGCGGATGGTCTCCGCCACACGGTCAGCCAGGGCCATGATGGTCAAGTACGGATTGATCTCCAGCGAGTTCGGAAACAGGCTCGAATCGGCCACGTACAGCCAAGGAACTCCATGCACCCGGCCATAGGAATCGGTCACCGAATCCTCGGGGCCACCTCCCATCGCGCAACCTCCCTGCAGGTGTGCGGCCGAGATTGAAAGCTTCCCCGGTTTGAAATCCGGAGTTTTCGCAATCTGGTCAAGGTGTTCCGCGCCCGCTCGTTCGATTGTCGGAGAATGTGAAATCGGCACATGCGCTCGCACCGCCCCGGCTGCGAAAGAGATTTTCGCCGACGTGATCGCGCCCTGCACCAGGCCGTGAATCACCTCCGGCGTGAAGCGGTAATGAACCACCGGACGTCCGTCACCATCTACCGTCACGCGATTGTGGTCACCCACTTCATCACACGCCAGTACCAAGATCATCTGCAGCCGCGGAAAGGCCCGCATAAAGCGGCTGTGTTCCTCACCGAAGCCAACCATCGCCTTAGCGGTGATAAACGGAAAGTACATGCAGGTCTCGAGCAGGAAGTGATCGCTCTCGGCGAACTGGTCCAGGTAGAAACTCTTGGGGTGACCGACAGAGTTGGTGATCGGCCGGTCATGTTCGGCGACCATGATGAATGCAGGGTGAGAGGTGAACCCGCGTCCCAATCGCGGCAGTCTCCGGCCAAATCCGGACCGCAGCAGCAGCGCAGAAGAATTCACCGCGCCGGCACAGACCACCACGACTTTGGCGTCGATCTCGTAGTCGCCCGATTCCCAGGTTGAGGGCTCGCCTTTATTTCCTTCAGCTTTTTCATTGACCCGGGCAAATATCATCTTACTTTCGATCCGCTGCTCTTCGATCCGCAGCACCTCGCAGCGCGTCACAACCTCCACTCCGTTGCGCTCCGCGCGCGGCAACTGGACGCGATCGGTGCCTTGTTTCGCCTGGTTCGGACAGCCCAGATTACACAGGCTCGATCCCCGGCATCCTTTCAGGTTCACGGGAAACTGCTCAACCCGATAGCCAAGCCTCCGGCACCCCTCCGCGAACAGCCGGTTGTTCTCGTTGAGCAGCGACTCCTCCAGTAGGTGGACGTTGTTTTCCGCCACATATTTTCGCGCGCGTTGTTCCACGTCGGCAAATGTCAGTCCCGGCACGTTCCAGCGCCGGAGGATTCGCTCCGGGGGAAGCAGCGATGTGCCCGTATAGACGACTGTCGATCCTCCATACGCGCTTCCGAAGGCCAGGGTCATCGTTTTCTCAGCGGTCAGGAACCCTCCACCGTCCTCGTAGAGCACTGTCGCCATCTCCACTTCGCGGCCGGTAAATTCCTCATCGCGAAGTTTCGGACCCTTCTCGAGGACGGCGATGCGCACGCCATCGCGGCAAAGCGGCGACAGCTCCTGAGCCACCGTCCCTCCGCCAGCGCCGGAGCCGATGATCACAATGTCATAGCTACGGCGAGCATGGCTGCCGCGTTTCATCTCTATTGCACCGCCCCCCAACCGCGCGCTTCGGGACGATAGCCGATGGCCTGTGCGCCGTCGGGCCGTCCGTAATAACCCAGAAATGCGAGGGTACGCAGCCCCCAGAATCCGCAGCGGATACGTTCCACGGGGTGATCCTGCAAGTAACGGAGGATGCGGCTGCGTTGCTCGTCCCCCAATCTGGTAAAAGCGCGGCCATAGCGCACGACGGGCAGCCACTCGATCGCACGCAGGAAGAGTTGCAGCTGCCCCCGCAGAGATGGCGGTCGAAATTCGAGTGCATCGTCCACCAGTGCTTCCAATGCAAGCCAGCCTGACTCTTCCAGTTGTTTCGCCTCGGGCACAACCGTCACTACGACTGCTCGAAATACCGCGCGCACAGGAGCCAGCACCGAACGCGACGGCTCTTTCGCAGTTGCACTTCGCATGGTTGCATCCGGCATGGTTGCATCGCGCATGCTCTCCTCGCAGCCTGAGTGTAATTGACGGCGCAGGTCGCCGCTTGCCAGGGCACTTTGCCGCTGCGTGATCCATATCACTGCGTCTTGTGACGACGGTCACAGACCACTGAAGGCAAATGGATATTCCATTTAAATTCAACGGCTTGCCACGCACTACTTTACAGGCAAGCGGGTTTCAGCATAGATTTGGAAACCAACACTTTTTAACAAAGAGCCATCATGCCACAATCTTCCCTTGCTCCAGAGCAGCCCGCGCCCACGCTCTCGGCCAGAACTATGGCTGCAATCCTCCTGTCTGCGGATCTTCTGGAGGCCCTTCCAGATGCCATCGTCGTTGTCGATCGCGACGGAACCATCGTTCAACTCAATTCGCAAACGCAACAGCTATTTGGTTATGAGCGTGACGAACTGCTTGGTCAGAAGGTCGAAATGCTTGTTCCGGAGGCCTATCGCCGCCAGCACCAACATCATCGCGCCGACTTCGCGGCAAACCCGCAAACACGACGGATGGGAGCCGATTTGGATCTCTACGGAAGACGGCGCGATGGCTCGGAATTTCCGGTAGAAATTGCTCTCAGTCCCGCCTCCACGGCGAAGGGAACCTTCGTCTTGAGCGCGATCCGCGATATCAGCGATCGCAAGCGAGTCGCAGAAGAACTGCGCCGAGCGAATGAAGAACTGCATCGCAAAACGGCCGAACAACTTGGAGAATACCGATCGAGGCTGGCCTTGATTATCGATTCCTCCGAGGACGCCATCATTAGCAAAAACTTGGATGGCACCATTGCCAGTTGGAACAAGGGAGCCGAGCGCATCTATGGTTACACGTCGGAGGAGGTCATCGGAAAGTCTATCTCCCTTCTATCTCCCAATAATCGTGCGGACGAAATCACAGAGATTCTGCGAAAAATTGCCAAGGGGGAAAGCATCGAACATTATGAATCGGAGCGGGTGACCAAGGACGGACGCCGCCTGAACGTGTCCGTTTCCGTGTCTCCCTTGCGCGATGCGAACGGCGACGTCGTGGGAGCATCGGCGATTGCGCGCGACATCACGGCCCAGAAACGGGCCGAGGGCCAGTTTCGTCAATCCCAGAAGATGGAGGCGATCGGCCGGTTGGCCGGAGGAGTCGCGCACGATTTTAACAATATCCTGGCTATTATTAACGCCTGCACCGAATTCCTCCGCGACCGCATTGATCCCGCCGCCGAACCCTCCCATTATATCGAGAACATCAAGACGGCAACCGAGCGGGGCGCAGCATTGACCCGGCAACTGCTCGCCTTCAGCCGGACTCGCGAAGTTCAGCCCCGTGTTCTCGATCTCAACGAGCGGTTAAAGGATATCGGCAAGCTTCTGCGTCCGCTGATGGGAGACGATATCGAGATTCTCATTGTGTCCAAATCACCCGCGGCGGTGGTCGAGGCCGACCCTAGCCAACTCGACCAAGTCCTTGTAAACCTGGCGGTGAACGCGCGCGACGCTATGCCGAACGGCGGTAAGTTCATTCTAGAAACTCGCGCCGCAAAATTCGATGAGGCCTTCGCCGAGCAGCATCAAGCCATGGCACCAGGAAAATACGTCGTTCTCGCGGTCAGCGATACCGGCAACGGCATGGACGAAGCTACTGCGGCGCGCATCTTCGAGCCCTTCTTTACCACCAAAGAAGTGGGCAAGGGAACGGGTTTGGGCCTGGCAACTGTATACGGCATTGTCAAGCAGAGCGCAGGACACATCCTGGTCTACAGTGAACCCGGACACGGAACGACGTTCAAGATCTATCTCCCCTGCGCCGATGACAAAATCGGGCTGGAATCCAAGTCTGAAGCGGAGACCGTCGCGCCGAGACGGCAAGGAACTATGATCCTCCTCGTGGAAGACGACGAAACCATGCGCAGCTTGACGCGACAGGTCCTTCAGGAGCACGGCTATGCCGTAGTCGACGCGGACGACGGGAAGTCCGCGCTCGAATGGGTGCAGTCTCATCCAGATCCAATCGATCTGTTGTTGACCGACGTTGTGATGCGCCGCATGAGCGGTCCAGAATTGGTTGATCGCCTCAGCGCCTCTCGTCCGAACCTCAAGGTCGTATACATGTCAGGGTACACAGGCGAACTGATCGCGGAACGCGAAATGTTGAAGCGCGGCATCACTCTCCTCGAAAAACCTTTTACCCGGACCGCTCTGCTGAATACCATTCATACAACGTTGGGGTGAAAACTGTTGACCCGAAGCTACATTCAGGTGAGCGCGAAATCGTCCTTCCCCGGTCGGATAACCAACCGGTCGGTGATGGAGATCACACATTGCTGTGTGAAAGCACGCACTTCGAGCCATGAGCCCTGGTGGGGTGCGGACAGCGCCGCATCTCCCAGTATCAAGTTAAGCATCTTATTTTGTTTAACTTATGCTAACTTAATCGGAGTCTTGCGCCACCTGAGAAGAAGTGGCGACGGACTTGCCATAGCAGTTGCGCACGGAGGCATCATAAATGGCCACACACGTCGTAAACCAAGCTCAGAAACTGGCGATAGCGGACAAGACCTTTTGCGATCTTCCTACAACCGTAGCCGATGCCTTGGAGCAAGAGGCCCTCACCACCACCTATCCCACGGGAGCGGTATTGTTTGCCGAAGGGCAGGCTCCGCGCGGAGTGTTTATCGTGCGCCGAGGCCGGGTTAAACTCTCCATCTGCGGCAGCGACGGCCGGACACTGATTCTGCGTATTGTCGACCCCGGTTGCCCCTTGGGAGTTGCCGCCGTTGTTTCCGGACGCTCGTATGAAGCCACGGCCGAGACCCAGGAGCCGTCCGAGGTCAGCTTCCTACGACACAGCGATTTGCTGCACCTCATGCGCCAGCACGGCGAATTTGCCCTGTGGGTGACGCAGCACATCAGCGAGGATTACGCTTCCACTTGCCGCGAAATCCGTGACCTCATCCTTTCCGACTCGGCGAGCGAAAAGCTGGCTCGGCTGCTAGTCGGATGGCTCGACCAGAACACCGCATCCAAGAACCCCAGCCAAATGAAGTTGGCTTTGACTCACGAAGAGATCGGGCAGATGATCGGCTCTTCGCGCGAGACGGTCAGCCGGCTTTTCGCGGGCTTCAAGAAGCAGCATCTCATCCAGCAGAGCGGCTCTACTCTAGTGATTCCCGATCGCGTCGCTTTGGAATCGCTGATCACAGCCTAGAAGCATCGCGAAGTATAAGCCACTCGTCGGGGCCGGTCCTCCTCCTACCGGCCCCGTTCATTTGGGAGCAAGATTCATCTTCATTACGCAGCGCGCGTGTAGAGCGGACACTCTTGTCCGCTGCCTCTGACTTCTTCTTGCCTACCGTGTGAACGGCCGGGGGACCCACATTTTTTCCCTTTAATACTTTGCGCAAAAATTTGGGGGCACCAACTTTCATTAAAGGGGAGGGTAAAAGGTTGCGAAATAATCCGCCAAACCTATGATTCTAACGGCCGGGATATTAAATTTTTTTCTGACGCCGGATCATACCTTCAGAGTAAACAAGCCGCATACAAAAGTGCGAAAGTCGAGCTCGGTCAGTTTAAAGGAGTCGTTATTAAAGTATTCAGGAATAAGGAATTAGCTTGTCCGGCTTGCTCGCATGATTTCAGCAGGGGCTTGACATCCGACTGCCTCAACTTCGTTGTTGTCAAGGAGCGCAGACCAGTGGGGGGAAGCTTCCAGGGGCGTCTTGGTGACGGGCAAACCTCGGCCCTGCTACAGGTCGATCTTCATTGTCGCCGACGGGGGGCTTAGAGGTCTGTGATCGTGCTCACTAGGCGTTTGTCATGAAAAAAAGTCAAAGGCCCCTCCCAAGCGAAGCTTGGACGGGGCACCCGCCCGCGATTGTTCGATCAAGTCCACCATGGGCAGCAAGCCTTGCCCGTTGCGGCTGAAAAATTCGGCCAGTCTCCGCGCATCCGTTGGTCGTTTGGTGGCGAGGGTGTGATAGCTTCGTTCCAAGGGCGGTTCTCCTTTCGCTGAGAAAGTTTTCCAACCCGACTCTACCAAGAATCGGGTCGGGAACCGCCCTTCAAACCGGCAACTACGGCTGGGTCGCCCTCATCAAAGGAAAGGAAACCGCTCACGAGCAGTACAATTCAAGCAATTCTGCCCTGTAGCACCAAAACCAGGAGTAAGCCATGATGCTGACGTTTCACCGACTCTTCACAAATGTGCAGTTCTGAACAGGCAAGCGTTAGTGCGCCCAGGTATCGAGTCATATCGAAGTCTTTTCCGGGAGTGGCCTGATACCCGGAAACAGGCGATCCGGCACTGATCGGGTTGCGCGATTCGGATGGTTGCTTACAGGAGAAAAGTGTGACAAGTACCTTTAATCTTGCCCAGCCTTTTTATGAACACTCCGTCACAAACTCACAAGGCTTGGCGCTGTTTGTGGGCGAGATGCGGTTTTCTTACGGAGAGCTGGCAAATCTAGCCCGGCGTATTTCGGGTTGGCTCGGCCTAAAATCCGGAAAGGTCTCGGGCAAGGTTGGAATTCTTGCATCCCGAACTTTAGAAGCGTATGCAGGCGTGCTGGGAACGGTGTGGTCCGGTGCAGCGTATGTTCCGATAAACCCCCGCACTCCCGAGGACCGCCTGATTCGTATTCTGAAGATGATGGAACTCGATGCGCTGATCGCCGACCAAGCCGGCCTGGATCTACTCTCGGACCGTGTGCTCGAATGGGCGCCTAGCCGGATTCTTCTCGGGGCCGGCGCGAAGCCATCGCAAAGTGCCTCGGGATTCCAGGGAATCAGCTTCGAAAGCTTGGCTGAATTAGCCGACGAGGGGCTCGATCAGCCCGCTACCGTGGCGGAAGATGCGCTGGCGTACATTATTTTCACTTCCGGCACCACGGGCACGCCAAAGGGGATCATGATCGAAACCGGGAGCCTCGCACAGTTTCGCGGCGTGGTGCAGGATCGCTGCCGGTTTCGCCCCACCGATCGAGTCTCTCAGGTGGCTGAACTAACATTCGATAACTCCGTGCTGGACTTGTTTGTAACTTGGGCGGGCGGAGCGGGACTCTATGTAGTGCCGGCCTCTCAGCTCATGGCGCCGGCGAAGTTCATCCGCGATCATGAGCTTACCATCTGGTTTTCGGTGCCCTCGACTGCATGTTTTATGGAGCGCATGAAAATGCTGAAGCCCGGCGCATTTCCGTCGTTACGGTGTTCCATTTTCGCCGGTGAGGCGCTGCCCATTGCTTCCGCCCAGGCATGGCAGATCGCCGCCCCCAACAGCGTCGTGGAAAATTTTTACGGACCGACGGAGGTAACGGTTGTCTGCACCGCACAGCGCCTTGAAGATCCTCCGAATGTCACCAGGAACCGCGGTTCGCTGGCCATTGGCAAGCCGTTCCGGGGCATTCAGGCCGGCATTGTGGACGCGAATCTCAATTTTTTGCCGCACGGCGAGGAAGGGGAGCTGGTCGTGTCGGGCCGGCAAGTGGCGCGCGGATACTACCAGGATCCCGAACTCACCGCGGCTCGTTTCCCCACCCTGGAGGGTCGCCGATGGTATCGCACGGGAGACCTGGCTTACCAGGATTCCTCCGGGGCATTTCACCACCTAGGGCGAATTGACAACCAGGTCAAGATACTCGGGAACCGGGTCGAACTCGAGGAAGTCGAGGCTCATTTGCGCGAGATTATCGGCACAGACTCGGTGGCGGCGGTGGCCTGGCCTCTCGCCGACGGCCGCGCGACCGGGATCTCCGCCTTCCACTGCGCGGCGGGCGTTACCCTCGCCGACGTCCGCGAAGGAATGAAAAAACTTGTGCCTGCGTATATGATCCCTCTACAGGTACATCACTTGGACGCGCTACCGTTAGGACCAACCGGCAAAATTGATCGGAGAGCGTTGGTCCGCTTGCTGGATGAGAACCGGGTCTGAACCGCGTTGCAGATCCTGGGGATTGATCCGATGCCGCTAGGCCGAAGCGGAAAATGTGACCGGAAGGCGCTTCGGCGTCTGGAACAGGCGTCCGTTATGAACGAAAGACTGGTGATACGCGAGTTTGTGCAGAACCTGCTGAGCGAGAGAGGCGATCGGGCAGCCCTCTCGGACAGCGACCAATTAGCCGAGCGCTTGCAGTCCACCGATGTGCTGTTAGTGGTGGTTTTCCTGCAGGAGAAGTATGGGATCGACTTCGCGGAGACAGGCTTCGATCTGAACCAAGTGGAAAGCATCGATAGTATTATGGCCCTGATTGAGAGGCGTGCCGCTTAGCAGTTATCTCTGTGACCTGCCCCCCCCGAAAAGTGGAGTTCATTGACGAGATTCTGCGCCGGGACGAGACAGCTCCGCGCCGACAGCGGCACACCGCGCATCGCAACCGTAATTTCTTCACATGTGAGCTATCTTGCTCAGACACGAAAGTCCGCACCTGTCATTGTTGATTCTCCTGAGTGTGTAGATGGAGCCGCGAACGCTGATTCGCAGCTTTGATTCTCAGGCCGCTGCAGGTCGGGTCCCTGATCAAGTCACGGCGGCCACATCCAGACAATCGGCATTCTTCATCCGTGTGCACGCCGCAGAACCTTGCGCGAGACACGATTCGACCCTAGAAAGTCCCGAACATCGAAGTTAGGGCGACACCTCCAGGCGGATGAGAGGGGTTAGCCCGCGAAACAAGGAAGGTAGCATTATGCCTCTAATTCAACTGCTGGAAGTTCTGATCGTGGTGGGTGTCCTCCTGTGGCTAGTGAATCGCTTCATTCCCATGCAGGGGACGATCAAGTCAATTTTGAACGGCGTCGTGGTCATTGCCGTGGTTCTGTGGCTGCTGAATGTTTTTGGACTCTTTCACTCCCTTTCCCGGATACACATTGGAACCTGAAGGATGACCGGAAACCAGCCAATAAGGCTGAACGCACAAACACGAGATCGATATAACGCCACACGGCAACGTGTGCCTGAAAAAGGAGACCTGTGAATACAAGCGCTTTTGTTAGCAGTCGGAATCACCCTCAGTGCGAGCGCATTTGCTCAAACTAACTCTCAAACAACCATGGTCGTCGAGCCCATAAGCCCAACCCCTATATTCCGAGTGAATGTAGTCAGCCGCAGCGTGCGGGCCGTCAACTACGAACATCGCAGCGGAGCTTCGAAGCTGGATTTCGCGGGTACGGACTTGATGCCTTCAGCGAACGGTGAAGCCAAGGTAAATAGCAAGCGCGGCTCCATTGAGATCGACGCAGAATTCGGCGGCCTGCAAAGACCGACGTCTTTCGGCAATGAGTATCTGACCTACATTTTGTGGGCGATTTCTCCCGAAGGCCGGGCCGTGAACCTGGGCGAAGTATTAGTCGGCGACAACCATCGCAGCAAGCTGCGCGTGACCACCGACCTTCAGGCCTTCGCTCTGATCGTTACTGCGGAACCTTATTATGCCGTACGGCAGCCCAGCAACGTGGTCGTGCTTGAGAATGTGGTTCGCGAGAGCACCAAGGGAACTACCGAGGCGGTAAATGCAAACTACGAACTGATGGAGCGCGGCGGCTACATTCCCACCGGCTACAAGTTCGACCCTGTGGTTTTGAATGCCAGGTTGCCGTTGGAATTCTTCGAGGCGCGTAATGCGTTGCGCATCGCTCAATCCGAGGGAGCCGAGCAGTATGCCAGCGATAGTTATCAGCACGCTGTCCAGTTAATGAACAATGCCGACGAATATGCCACGAACAGGCACATCGACAGAAAGCCGCTGATCGCAGTCGCCCGCGAGGAAGTGCAAACTGCCGAAGATGCACGCGAAATCGCAGTCAAGAAACTGGACGAGATACGCCTGGCCAACGAACGTCAAACTTCAGCGGACGCTCAGGCAGAAGCGCAGGCGCAGGCTAATGACGCGATCCGGCAGAAAGAGCAAGCCCAGTCCGACACGGCGAACGCTCAGGCGGCAAAGGCTCAGGCTGAATTTGATGCGGCAAACGCCCGAACCGACGCGGCTCATGCCCAATCTGAGGCCGCGCAGGCTAAGTCCGATATGGCGGACAGCCAGGCTTCATCAGCCACTGCCCTTTCGGCAGCCCAAGCGGATGCAGAGCAATCTCGTATAGCTGCGCAGCAAGCCCAGGCGAGCGCGCAACAAGCGGAAACCGACAAAGCGGCCATGCGCACGCGCTTGTCGGTGCAGTTGAACTCCATTCTTCAGACTCGCGATAGCGCGCGCGGGCTCATCGTCAGCATGTCCGATGTTTTGTTTGACACCGGAAAATACTCGTTGAAGCCGGGTGCACGGGAGAAGCTGGCGAAAGTCGCCGGTATTCTGCTCGCCTATCCTGGACTCGACATTCAAGTCGGCGGCTACACAGACAATGTGGGCAGCGACGAAATGAATCAAACATTGTCTGAGAACCGTGCTGGATCGGTGCGCGACTACCTTGTGCAACAAGGCGTGTTGACGAATTCGGTTTCGGCCAGAGGCTTCGGCAACACTTTGCCCGTAGCTTCAAACGATAACTCTTCCGGCCGGCAACAGAACCGGAGAGTTGAACTTCTCGTGTCCGGCGAAGCCATCGGCAGCCCGGTTAACGCGACAACAGGAAGCTTGCAGTAAGAGCTAATAACAAGCGACACAACAAATCGATAATGGAGACAACACCTATGAAACTAATTGGAGTTATCAGCACAGCAGTTTTATCTTTGGCCCTCGGAGTCGCGGCTCCGGCGTTCGCCCAGGAGCAGCACGAGCAAGAAGAACAGAAAGCCAAGCCCGCCCAGCAAGAAGAGAAGAAAGCGCAACCTGCCGCAAAGCCCGCCCAGCAAGAAGAGAGGAAAGCGCAACCTGCCGCAAAGCAAGAGGCAAAACCCGCGGCGCAGCAGGAGAAGAACACCAAGCCGGAAGAGAAAAACGCACACCAGGCTAAGCCGGAGCAGCAGGCGCAGCGCGCCGGTGGCAACGGTGGCGGCCGCATTCCCGCAGACAAATTCCAGGCCAATTTTGGACAGGGACACAGGTTTCATGTCAGCCAAGGCGACTACAACAATCGCCGCTTCCAATACGGTGGCTATTCGTTCGGATTCGTTGACGTGTGGCCAAGCAACTGGCTCTACACGCAAGACGTTTATGTGATCGAAATTAACGGCGTGTATTACCTGTGCAACGCATCGTTTCCTGGCGTCAACCTTGCACTCAGTTTCACACCATAGCGGCCCATCCTTAGGGGCGCAACCAGCTTAACTTCTATCGGCGCGGGTCCACTGTTTGGGCCCGCGCCACTTTTTTCGGCGCCAGCACGGTCATCTCGGAAAAATCGTTTAGCAGATTCAATGGGAACATTCACGGAAAAGTGAGCAGTAATGCACAGACTTGGAAGTGCCTCAGTGGAATGCTGGCATCGACGCAGTCGCCGTTCAATCCACGCAGCCCGCAGCAGCAAGGTAGGACCGGGCAACCGAAGGATGATCTGGCAAGGTGGTTCAAAATGCGCAAAATCCGTTTGCTATCGCTCGCACTTCTGATACTGGCCATGCCGGCCGCCGCGTTCGCGCAGTTCGGCGTGTCGATCACGATCGCTCCGCCCGCGCTCCCAATTTACACGCAACCCATGGTCCCCGCCGCCGGTTATCTGTGGATGCCCGGCTATTGGGCTTATGGCGATGAAGGCTACTTCTGGGTCCCAGGTACGTGGGTCGAGCCGCCCGACCGTTGGCTTGCTCTGGACTCCCGGTTATTGGGGCTGGGGCGGCAACGCCTTCGCCTGGAATGACGGCTACTGGGGTGAGCAAGTCGGGTTCTACGGTGGCGTTAACTATGGCTTCGGCTACGGTGGTGTCGGCTATGAAGGCGGATATTGGAATAACGGAGCCTTCAACTACAACCGCTCGGTGAATAACGTGAACGTCACAAACATTCACCAATGTCTACAGTAAGACAGTAATCAACGAAACCACGGTGAACCATGTCAGCTATAACGGCGGCGAGGGTGGAATTACCGCTCGACCAACCGCTGCAGAAGAGACTGTGATGCACGGGCATCACACGCCGGCAACCGCGATGCAAACCGCGCATGTGCACGCGGCCAGTACCAACCACGCGCTCCTGGCGTCCGTGAACCAGGGCCGCCCGGCCGTCGCTGCAACTGCGAAGCCTGGGGAGCTTAGCGGTTCCGGGGTGGTAGCGGCCAAAGAGGCGGGAGCGCCTTACAAGGCCCCCGAGAGTAAAGCGGCTGCAACCAAGGCCACCGAGAACAAGGCAGCCGAGAATAAGGCAGCCACAACCAAGGCCACCGAGAACAAGGCAGCCGAGAATAAAGCAGCCACAACCAAGGCCACCGAGAACAAGGCAGCCGAGAATAAGGCAGCCACAACCAAGGCCACCGAGAACAAGGCAGCCGAGAATAAGGCAGCCACAACCAAGGCCACCGAGAACAAGGCAGCCGAGAATAAGGCAGCCACAACCAAGGCCACCGAGAACAAGGCAGCCGAGAATAAGGCAGCCACAACCAAGGCCACCGAGAACAAGGCAGCTGAGAATAAAGCAGCTACAACCAGGCCACCGAGAACAAGGCAGCCGAGAATAAAGCAGCTACAACCAAGGCCACCGAGAACAAGGCAGCCGAGAACAAGGCAGCTGCAACTCGCACGAGTGAGAACAAGGCCGCTCATGCGCAGCCCGCTGCTCATGCGCAGCCTGCCGCTCATGCGCAGCCCGCAGCCCATGCGCAGCCCGCAGCTCATGCGCAGCCCGCCGCCTCATGCGCAGCCCGCCAGCTCATGCGCAGCCTGCAGCTCATGCGCAGCCCGCCGCTCATGCGCAGCCCGCCGCTCATGTGCAGCCTGCCGCCCATGCGCAGCCTGCCGCTCATCCCCAGGCTGCACCCCACCCTGAGGCTCGCCCCGCGAGCGCTCCCGAGAAAAAAGCCCCTGGAGGTAAAGAATAGCCTCGTCAGCAGCGAATTGACTGCGACGCATTACGTCAGGCCGCTCGATTTAAAAAAAAGAGGAATAAGAAAGTCGGTTAACTCTTACAATGGTGCGGGTTCACTTCGTGGACTCGCGCCATTTCCTTTCTGGCGGTACGCAGCGATCGAAGTGATGCCCCGCGTTGCCGAGAGGCGATGTGCCGCTGTGTCATCGCCCGTATCCCCCCGCGAACGCAGCTCCGCCGCCTCGACACAATTCCTCACATACTGAGCAGTTTTGACCAGCAAGAAACCAGCCGAACGCCTATAACAAAGCTGGCCCTCTCCTCACTGTTGGATTCGCGGTGCGAGAACGTGAGGATCGGGGACGCCGCGCTGGAACGGGACGGTAACAGGGCGGCTAAAAGGAGTAAAATATGCTTGGAACTATATTGATTGTGATTTTGATCTTAGCGCTCTTCGGCGCCCTGCCACGGTGGGGCTATAGCCGACAATGGGGTTATGCTCCGACCGGAGGATTGGGGCTGATCCTTTGCATCGTTGTCATCCTCCTGGTTCTCGGTCGAATCTGAACCATGCGCCACCCGGCAACATTCCCAGGCGCCATAGCCAAGGGTTGGCGCCTGCTTTCTGTCCGTACGGCGGGATTTCTTCTCGTCGTGCTCATGTGCAGCGGCATTTTGGCCGCGTACTCCGTTCTGACGCACGAAGAAATCGTAGACCTGCTCTGGACCGACGAGATCCGGCCCTTGCTGCTCAAGCGATATCCGGGACTGTCAGAGGACCAACTCAAAGAGGCGCATGCCTATGCGTACGGAGGCGCCGTCATCCAGGACTTGGGTTATTATCCTTTCGGCAGTAAAGATTTCAGTAACCTGGTGCACTACGCTCGCAGCGGAGACTTTGTTCGCGAGCTGTTGCTCGAAAGCCAGGATGCCAACGAGTATGCCTTCGCTCTGGGGGCGCTGGCACACTATGCGTCGGACATTTCCGGGCACCGGATGGCAGTCAATCAGGCGGTGGCCATCGAGTATCCAAAGTTGCGAGCGAAGTTCGGCAAGTCGGTGACGTTTGCCGAGGACAAGACGGCACACTTGAAAATCGAGTTCGGCTTCGACATGATTCAGGTGTCGAAGAATCGTTACGCATCGCAGCAGTACCACGATTTCATCGGGTTTCAAGTCTCAAAGCCGCTGCTGGAGCGCGCCTTTCCAGTCGTCTACGGATTGGAGTTGAAAGATGTGCTTGCCCACGAGGATCTCGCCATCGGCTCCTATCGTTTCTCCGTCAGCCGGCTGATCCCGGAGATGACCCAGGTCGCGCTACAGACCCATAAGAAAGACCTGATGCGCGAGCGGCCCGACTTCGCGAAGAAAAAGTTCCTGTACCGGCTTTCGCGCTCCGACTATGAAAAGGAGTGGGGGAAGGACTATCGCCAAGCCCGGATTCGGAACCCGGGTTCTCTCAACCCTCTTGCGCTATCATGCCGAAAATTGGTCCCTTCAAGGGGCTGGGCTTCAAGAACCCGACTCCGCAGACGGAGGACCTGTATTTCAAGAGCATCAATACGACCGTCGATCAATACCGGGCCTTTCTCGAGGAAGTGCGCACCGACTCACTCGTGCTGCCGAATTACGATCTTGATAGTGGCCAACCGACCAAGGCAGCGGAATACTCGCTCACCGACGACACCTACGCAAAGTTGCTGGCTCAGTTGTCGGCGCGGAAGTTCGATCGGACGTCGCCGGAGCTGCGCGATAACATCCTGCAGTTCTATTCCGACCTCTCGGTGCCAATCGAGACGAAGAAGGACCAGGTTCGCTGGCAAGGCGTGCTGACTGCGCTAGACCAGTTGAAGTCAGCGACGCCGGTGCCGACGTGTCGCGAACCGGCCTGCACAGTGATCCCTGTGCAGTGATTCCACTTCAAGCCGGAAATCTCCGCGATGTAATCGTGCAACTCGCATCGGGGCGTTTTCATCGTCTTTGCCACAGGATTCGGGCGGATTCCAGTGGGACTGCAACGCCGTCGCAGTGCGGCATCACTCGCGCCGTATAGTCGCTCGCTGGACGTGCACTAGGTACGGTAGCGCGATAGACGCAGCGACGGGATGCGTCGGGGACCGGCTGCACGCACTTCATTTCCACCCGAACGGGATCGCCGCCGTTGATTCCGTCCGCGTAGAGCTCAACTCGCGCCGCATTCGGGTCGAGATCGTTCATAAAGATTTCGCCTTCAAACGTGTGCTGGCCCGCGTTGGTTTCGACCCGCAAGTCTCCGAAGCGCAACGAGCCCCACTCCCGATCCACCGCATGCTGCCATTCGACCATTTGCCTGCCCACTGCGCCCTTATTCGCCGCGCGCTCAAGGTAGGCGGCTGCCGCCGGGAGATAGTGCTGCTCCGAATATTCGCGCACCGCGCGGTCGGCGGAGAAGCGCGGTGTCAACCGCGCCATGCTCTCCCGCATCCGCTTGATCCATGCGGTGGGAACGCCGCTCTGGTCGCGGGTATAAAACTCCGGGATCACCTCCCGCTCGAGCAGGTCGTAGAGCGCGTTGGCCTCGGCAGCGTCCCACGCCGGGTCATCGCCATGTTCCTGGCCGTCTCCCAATGCCCAGCCCACTTCAGGCGTGTAGGCTTCCGCCCACCAGCCGTCCAATTCCGAGACATTGATGCCTCCATTGACGAGCACTTTCATCCCGCTCGTCCCGCAAGCTTCCCAAGGCCGGCGTGGCGTGTTGATCCAGACATCCACGCCTTGCACCAGGCGCTCGGTCAGGAGCATGTCGTAGTCGCTCAGGAAGACGATGTGGGGTCGGGTCTCTGGCTGGCGGATGAAATCTATCCATTCATGGATCAAGGCCTGCCCCGCCTGGTCCTCCGGATGGGCCTTGCCAGCGATGATGAGTTGCACCGGGCGCTGAGAATTAGACAATAGACGAAGGAGTCGCTGCCGGTCGTGCAGCAGCAGGTTCGGTCTCTTGTAGGTCGCGAAGCGGCGCGCAAAGCCCAGGGTCAATGCGTTGGGATCAAATAGATGTTTCGCCCTGTCAATCGCCTCGGGCGACGCGCCGGAGGCAGCCAGTTGCCGGGATAGTCGCTCGCGCGCGTATTCCACGAGAGACCTGCAGGCGTTAGTACGAAACTTCCAGAGCTCGGAGTCGGAGATTCGCCGAATCTTCTGCTCCATAGTTTCCGTTGTCCCCAGCCAACACCCCTTGCCACAGGCTCCCGCCCACAAATCGTTGGCCGGAGCCGAGTCCCAGGTTGGCATATGGACTCCGTTGGTCACGTATCCGACTGGGACCTCTTCCTCGGGCCAGTCTGGAAAGAGCGGCTCAAAGAGGTGGCGGCTGACTTTCCCATGCAATCGACTCACGCCATTCACCGCCCCGCTCCCCCGGATGGCCAGATAGGCCATGTTGAAACTCTCCGACGAGTCGTTCGGATTCTGGCGGCCTAAAGCCAGCAAATCGTGGGGGCTTATGCCGAGCTTCTGCTCGGCATAACGAGTGAGGTAGGGTTCGATAAGGGCCGGAGCGAAACGGTCAAAGCCCGCGGCCACTGCCGTGTGGGTGGTGAAGAGGTTCCCCGCTCGCGTCACGGCCAGAGCGACTTCGAAGGGCTGGCCGGTCTCTTCCATGAAGCTTCGGGCACGCTCCAGGACGGCAAATGCCGCATGACCTTCATTCAAGTGACAGACTTCCGGCTTGAGGCCCAGCGCGCGGAGCAACCGCCATCCGCCGATCCCGAGCAGCAGTTCTTGCTTGAGGCGCAACTCCGGCCCGCCGCCATAGAGTTCGCTCGTAATCCCTCGATGCGCGGGAAAGTTCGCCGCGTCATTGCTGTCCAGCAGGTAAAGCTTCACTCGACCGACCTGCACCTGCCAGGCGCGCAGCCAGACCGAGTAACCGGGCAACGCGATCTCCAACCGCAGCCACTCGCCGTTCGCCTGGCGCACCGGCGTGATCGGCAACTGTCCGGGATCGTTGTACGGGTAAAGAGCCTGTTGCTGCTCCGTCTTTATCGATCACCTGGCGAAAATATCCTTGTTGGTAGAGCAGCCCCACTCCGACCACCGGCACGCCCAAATCGCTGGCCGCTTTGAGCTGATCGCCGGCCACATTGCCCAGTCCTCCCGAATAGATGGGGAGCGCTTCGCTCAACATGAATTCCATGCTGAAATACGCGACGCAGGTCAAGGGAGCTTGCGGATGCTTTTGCTGAAACCATGCCGGCCTCTCCGCCGCCTGACGCTTGTCTCGCAGCAGGTCATCAACGTTCTTGCGGAAGACAGGATCGGCCAGCACGCGCTCGATCTGGTCGCGCGAGGCCGTCTGCAGGACAACCCAGGGATTTTGAGTGACTTCCCACAGCAGGGGATCAAGCGTGCGCCACACCCCGTCGGTGGCATGGTTCCACGACCAGCGCATGTCCAGGGCAAGCTCTGCCAGGGAATCGAATCCCTCGATTTCCGTGGGTAGAAGGTTGTAGATCGGGTGGCTCACGCGGGGTTGGTCGCTCATGATTTCTCTCTCGGAACCGACGCCGACAAAGCATCGCTGACAATCGTCTGGGCTTCCTCCAGGATGCGGCGCAGATGGTCCGCTCCCCGGAAGCTCTCCGCATAAATTTTGTAGATATTTTCGGTCCCTGACGGACGCGCCGCGAACCATCCGCTCTCCGCCGCCACCTTCAACCCGCCGATGGAGGCGCCATTGCCCGGCGCGCGGGTGAGGATGGCCTGGACTTTTTCGCCCGCCAGATCGGTGGACCGAACCTGCTCCGGCGAAAGTTTTCCCAGAATCTCTTTCTGTTCCGGCGTAGCAGGCGCTTCAACGCGGTCGTAAACAGGCTCGCCGAACTCGCGCGTAAGTTCTCCGTAGATCTCGCCGGGATCGCGGCCCATCCGCGCCGTGATCTCCGCCGCCAGCAGAGCCGGGACAATTCCATCTTTGTCCGTCGTCCACACCGTGCCATCCAGACGAGCAAAGGACGCCCCTGCGCTCTCTTCGCCACCGAAGCCAAGCGAGCCGTCGAGCAAGCCATCCACGAACCACTTGAAGCCCACCGGCACTTCGTAGAGCTTCCGGCCAAGCTTCGCGGTGACGCGATCAATCATCTGGCTGCTCACCACCGTCTTGCCGATCGCCGCTTCCTTGCGCCACTTCGGCCGGTGTTGGAAGAGGTAGAAAATGGCGACGGAAAGGTAATGGTTGGGCGGCAACAGTCCCGCGCTTCGGGTGACGATTCCGTGCCGGTCATGGTCGGTATCGCAGGCGAAGGCGATCGTGAAGCGATCCTTGAGGCCGATTAACCGCTGCATCGCATAGGGCGAGGATGGGTCCATGCGGATCTGGCCGTCCCAATCCACAGTCATAAAACGGAAGGTCGGGTCGACGGCCTGGTTCACGACCGTGAGGTTCAACCCGTAGCGCTCGGCAATCGGCCCCCAGTAGTGGACTCCGGCGCCGCCCAGCGGATCGACTCCCATGCTGATCTTCGCGCCGCGAATGGCATCCATGTCGATCACATTGGCGAGATCGGCAATGTAAGTATTGAGATAGTCGTGCCGGTGCGTCGTGGGGGCGCGAAGAGCTTTCTCGAAAGGAATCCTTTTCAAACCCAGAAGGCCGTTCTCGAGAAACTCGTTTGCCTTGGCCTCGATCCAGGCGGTGACGGCGGCTTCCGCCGGGCCGCCGTTTGGGGGATTGTATTTGAACCCGCCGTCAGGTGGCGGATTGTGTGACGGCGTGATGACGATGCCGTCGGCGAGTCCTGTTTTGCGCCCGCGGTTGTAAGTCAGAATCGCGTGGGAAATAGCCGGGGTCGGAGTGTATTCATCGCCCTCCGCCAACATGACTTCCACTCCGTTGGCCGCCAGCACCTCAAGCGCGCTGGCCTGAGCCGGCTCGGAAAGGGCATGCGTGTCCATGCCGAGAAACAGCGGGCCGTCGATCTTCTTCTGCTCCCGGTACAGGCAAATGGCCTGACTGATGGCAAGGATATGCCATTCATTGAAAGCCTTTTTGAATGAGGAACCACGATGTCCGGAGGTGCCGAAGGCAACCCTTTGTTCCGCCACGGCAGGGTCAGGCACCTCCGTATAGTAGGCCGTGACGAGTCTGGGTACGTTCACCAGCATCGATGCTTCGGCCGGTTTTCCTGCAGAAGGACTTACTTTCATGACTCTCTCGTCAACTGCCGTAGTGACCTTTGCGATTTTACGCCAGGGTCCTCCATCAGCTTGTGGAAATGCCCACGGCTTTGGAAGGACGCGGAGGCTAGTCGTTCAGAACGATATTGAGCAACGAGCTGTGGACTTGCAGACCGCCGTTGTAATGAATGAAACCCAATTTCCTAAACCGGTTCATAAAAAAACTGACTCGCGCACGAGTCGTGCCGATCATCTCGGCCAGGGTCTCCTGACTGATCTTGGGAACTACCGGCTCGGGTACGCCTTCCTTGCCAAAACGGGCGAGCAGCAGAAGGATCCGGGCCAGCCTTTTTTCGCTCGAATTGAAAAGCTGATCAACCAGATCTTCTTCGTAACGGATATTCCGCGCCAACAAATAGCCCACAAACATGTCGGAAAATTCATGTTCCCGATGCAGCGCCTCCATCATGGCTTTCTTGTCGATTCGCAGAACCGCGCAATCCGTTAATGCGGTTGCAGAACCCATGCGGAGAGCCTGGCCTGCAAGCGAACCTTCGCCGAAAAAGTCTCCGTCGCCTAATATACCGACCGTTGCTTCCTTGCCAGTCTTCGAGACCACGGTGAGTTTCACCTTGCCCGTCTGGACATAAAACACCGCATCGGCGATATCCCCTTGCGCGAAGATTTTTTGTCTCTTCTTGAAAAGCACAGACTTCCTGCCCTCGCCGATGGTTGCGAGGAATGCATGGGGATCGAAATCCCGCCTCTTTTTGGCCGCTACACTTGGCCCTATGGCATTACGCTCTATTTGGAGTGTTGGGCCGATTGGGGTTTGGCGGGCGATTTTCCTTGCGTTTGGAGAACCGTTGGCTCGGCGAGCTGGGGGCATATGCACCTCCTTCTGCCTAGGGAGCTGCTGCCTATTTTACCATTTTCCTGGACAGCGTAAATCTCCCGAAAACCACAGCCCCGCCAGGGCTGGATGCTTCAAATCAGGACAACCCGGCCTGAAGGGAGACGGCCGTTAAGCCGCCGAAACCACGCTGCTCAACCTGGAATCGCCCCCTGAAAGTAGCAGTCATTCCAATAATCGATCCACCCTACCACGACGCAAAGATAGAAAGATTAGGAGGGTGAGCAATTCAGACCAGCAATTGATTCAGAGCCTGGGCGATCATGATGCTGGAGACGATCGCGCACCGCAGTTCCGAAAGGAACACAGGGGTGGCGTTCGGCTGGTCTTGCATTGAGCAGGGATTGACCAAGAATGACCAGGAATGTCCAGGAATGGACCGGGGAGAATCTTATGAAGAAGCGCCGAATTATGATCTTGCTCTTGCTATTCGCGAACCTCGCGACCCTAACAGTCCTAGCAAAGGCGCAAGCCTTGGTCGCTTCGGGAGACTACTCCAGCAGGCCTGTCGACTTGTCAGTAAGTACGGCGAGCCCGCAACCGGATCTGACGTACATGCGTCCGCCACAGGCAACGAAGCTCCACAACTACTTGTTCGACGCGTTTGGCCCGTATCCCATCGTGGGCGCCGCCATCGTTGCCGGCGATTAACCAGGTGGAGAACTCTCCGCCGGAATGGAAGCAGAGCGCGGAGGGTTATAGCAAGCGATTCCGGTCCGACTTCGGCATCGCGGCGGTAACTACGACCACGCGCTATGCGCTCTCGGAAGCCTTCCACGAAGACACGTTGTATTACCGCTGTGAGTGTAAAGGCGTGTTTCGGCGGTTGAGCCATGCCGTGATTTCGACCTTTACAGCACGCCGCGGCGACGATGGCCATCGCGTCTTTTCTTTTCCCGACCTGGTTGCTCCGTATGCCGGCACCATGACGGCCGTCTATGGATGGTATCCCGGCCGCTACAATTACAAGGATGCATTCCGGATGGGCAACTACAACGTGCTGTTGAGTGCAGGCGCCAACGTCTCCCTTGAATTTCTCTATAGCGGACCACACTCATGGCTTTCTCGCATGCACCTCAACGATGCGCACGGGGCGCCACATCCGTGATCGACGGGAGATCCGGCACGGTCGCAAGCATGGAACCTCCACTTCAGGGGTAAGTGCGATGGCAGTAAGAGGCGGGCGGGCTAAACTTTCTTGAGCCACGGTTGGTGGAGTCTCACACGACCGTCATCATCCCATTTGACGACCGCGTCATCTTCGTTCGCTTGCTCAACCGTGCCAAATACTCCGGTCGGCTTTCCGAAATCGCCCAACCCCTCGACGCGATCTCCGGGATTCAGCTCCTGGCCGGTAGCCGGGGGCTCGGCCAGCGATGGCTTCCTGGCACGGTCTGAGTCAGGGGTCGCCCCGGGGTGTGATAGCGGCGGTTGGGGAGCTTTACGCAGTTTGGGTATCGGATTATTAGTGATCTGAGTCATCTATATTCCACTGCTTCCTTCTAATGCTTCCTTCTAAGCGGGCAAAACAGCGCCTTTCGCTGCGACAGCATTATCTCCTCGATGGATAGAGCATAGGCTCGGAAAGAATGGTTCGTCTGGTCTACACTGCACAGTTTTGACAATTAATTTGGCTTAATCGACGAGCGTGCGGCTCGATCGCAGCGACGAATCAAGCGCCAAGAGTGGTCTAATGTGAACAGACATCCGTCTTCTCCGGTTCTATCATGCGGGTTATGAAGAGGTGAGACGACCGTTACGAAGGCCAGTCCAGCTTCCTCATAGGTTCTCAGGAAAGCCGCGTGCCCCATGAGTCCAAAGTCGATCCTGCAGGAAGTTCAGCAACTCTACAACGTGAGTGACCGTCTAGCGTCGCTGGCGGAACTACATCCCCTCGTCTCAGAGGCACTCGTCACCATCTCGGGAAGCGTTCGCAACACGGCAACTCTGTTGGAGCTGCTGGTGGCAACGAAAATGGCGCCCGCCTCCGGATTAGACCCAGCCGAGGCCTGATTTGCTCATCGCTGTCTTGGAGCTTTGGATTGCGGCGCGGAACTTAGTCGTGAAGAACGATATTTAGAAGTGAACTATGAACTTGCAGCCCGTTGCCGCCATAGTCAACGAAGCCTAACTTTCTGAACCTATTCATGAAAAAACTGACCCGCGACCGGGTTGTTCCTATCATCTCGGCGAGGGTCTCCTGGCTGATCTTGGCGATCACAGTCTCGGGCACGCCTTCCTTGCCGAAGCGAGCCAGCAACAGCAGAATCCGAGCTAGTCTTTTTTCGCTGGAATTGAAGAGTTGGTCAACCAGGTCTTCTTCATAACGAACGTTCCGTGCCAGCAGATAGGCTACAAACAGATCGGAGAACTTATGTTCCCGGTGAAGCGCAAGCACCATTGCCTTCTTGTCAATGCGCAGAAGTTCGCAGTCCGTCATGGCGGTTGCGGACCCCATGCGTAAAGGCTGTCCAGCCAGGCCACCTTCTCCGAAAAAGTCTCCCTCGCGCAATATGCCCAGAGTTGCTTCCTTGCCAGTCTTGGATACGACCGTGAGCCGAACCTCGCCTTCCTGGATGTAGAACACTGCGTCAGCCGCGTCCCCTTGCGTGAAGATTGTTTGCTTCTTGGGAAAGACCACGACCTTCCTACCCTCGCCGATAGTGGCCAGGAATTCCTTGGGATCGAAGTCGCGAGTTTTCCTGGCTGGCGCCGTTGCTGCACTCAATGATTTCTCCTCCGGGTGGAACTACACTTTACCCCTAAGTATTATGGCAGAATCGTAATTACCAAAGATGTTCAATTTTGCACATTCTGGCAAAAATTGTTAAAAGTAGTCACTGGCGGACTCAACGGACTTGCCGCACGGCCAATTTATCGAAAGTGAGCATTATTGAGCATTTCCCCACTGTGGAAGCGTTGCATGATGGGGTCGTGAAGACCAAGGAACTCACACTGAAGCAAATACAATCCGTGCCTTGTCCAACTTGTGGTGCAGCGATCAAGGAAGCTTGTGAACTGCATACGGGCGCATTGCGCACCGAGCCACACCGGGATCGGAAACTTTCCGCAGCCGATGCCTTGGACACGAAGGCCGGTAAACGATAAAGCCCGTGAGGCCAAGCGGCGCTCTTTTGCGCAGGCAAATTTCCCGCCCTCAAACGCAGCGACAGAATGCCTTTTACTTGGTTTTCCGCTCGCTGGCAGTCTCTTCCTGCTGCTCTTCAGCCTTTCGCCAAGTGGAATTGGGGTTGTATTCCGTCATGGCCTTGGCGAGAACGTCGGTCTTCTTGCCAAGATCCTTCTCATGGACGACCCCATCCTGGTCAACGATGAATGTCATCACGCCCGAAGACCTATATTCCGCCGGATAGGCCACGAAAGCGAAGCCCTCGGTCATTTTGCCATCCACGATGTAACTTTTCGCGCGGCCATTCTTTAACTGACGCACGAGGATGTGAAAATAGTAACCGCGGTAAGGAGTCGGAGGGCCCTCTAAGCTCTTGCTATAACCCTTAGCAACGGCCGATGCCACCAGCGGCCCGATGGGGCTCTGCGGTTCGCCCGCAGCCGCTTCCCAATAAAGGCCATTGTGCTGCCCTTCATCACTGAAGATTTTCTGGGCGTACTCCTTGTGCTCCGCGGAGTATTCCTTTTGCGCCGCCACCAGTTCCTGGCAAATGCGGATAGCCGATAGTTCATTCCGGCCGATTCGCCGGTACAAAATTTCTTTCTTGCCTGCCTCGGTGTCGAAATACCACGAACCACCTTTGTTCACGAGCGGTATGGGCGTGGGCCAATTATGCGCGCCGATATACAGGATAGTGGTTCCATCCGGTTCTTTCACCAGACGGTGCATTTCCTCATATCTCTTTACGAAATTAGCGCGGCTGTTGGCGTCTTCAGTTTCGTCTCCCGACGAGACGACTTGCTTTCCGTCTGGTCCTGGTCCAAGGATTTCGAGCAAAGCCTTTTCGTCGTTACTCTGCGCTGCCGTGAGCAACGCGTGGCTCGCCTTTTCCGCCGATGAAAACGTTTTCTGGCCCGGTTGCTGCGCCGTGGAACGGGTGGAAAAACACACCGTTAAAAGAATAGCGACCACGGCTAATTTCGGAAGATTGGCCCAATGAGATTTGTCGACGTGCACCTTCGTTCGCCGCATATGGCTTCTCTCCATTTCCAAATTTTCAAACTATCCGGAACATAACGAAGAACATAACGAAACTACGATGTTCGATCAACGATCTTCGATCAACGACGCCCGCCGCCGCCTCGCGCTCCGCCACCACCGCCACCTCGCGCTCCGCCGCCGCCTCGCGCTGCTCCGCCACCCATGCTGGCGCTTCCGCGTGACGAATAGCTCTTGGTCTGTCCGCCATGCTCATAGCCACTGAAGGCGCCGGAGCGTGTGCCGCTCTGACCGCGGGGTTCAGCGTAGCCTCGAGCCGCCTGCCGGTTTCCGTTGAAAGGCCGGGCGGCTGCGCCGGCACCTCCGCCGCGTGCGCCATAAGCTCCGCCGCGCGCACCATAAGCTCCGCCGCGCGCACCATAAGCTCCGCCGCGTACGCCTCCGCCGCGGGAGAAGCCGCCTCGGTTATAAAACGTTCTGCTCCGGGAGTAGTACCTGCCGCCGCCAAACCTTGCGTATCGGTTATGCCAGTCGAATCCCCAATGACCCCAGCCCCATCCAAAGCCGCCGAACCAACCGATTCCGAAGCCGACTCCGAATGAGAAATACGGGCCGCCAAACCAGATTCCGGGATACGGATACCACCCCGGCCACGCTACGATGGGATAACCGTAAATCAGCCACGGGTTGTACGCCGGGACATAAACCACATCGGGCTCGGCAGGCTCAATGTCGATATCCGGGCCGTCCTCCTTGATGACTTCGTGCTGCGGGTTCTTGAGAGCGCCAGCTGCTTGCGCTTTGTGGCGCATCACCTGTATCGCATCCATCACATCCTGCTGCTGGTTGTAGTACGCGTCGCCGAGAGTTGACGTCCAGGAGAGGTTCTTATCCATATTTCCCAGCACGGATGGAAATGCCGTGAGCGCCTTGACGCTCGGGTCCCAGGGTTGCTCGTCCACCGCTTTACCCAAAGCCTCGCCCTTCAAATCAGGATGGTCCTGCACCCATCGGTCGGCTTCGACGACTTCCTCGGGAAATGTGGACGCCGCCAGGATCTGCGCCACCAGCGAGTCCGGATACAGCGCAATCGGCGCTACCAACCGCTGCAACTGCTCGGGAGTCTGTTGCGCATAGGTCGGCGCAGCCGGGGCCTGCTCCGCCGGGGCCTGCTCCGCGGCGGGCGCGTCTTGAGCCGGCAGGCTCTGAGGCAAAGTCGCGAATAACAGAGCCAACGACAACAGGGAAGCCAAAATCTGTTGGCCCGATCGAAACCTTGAGAATCCTGCGGCACGTCCGAAAATGTTCATATTCTTGAACCTCCTCTGCACATTAATCGCCCGAGCCCCCTACAAATAATAGGATGCGCATGACACGGTATAAGCTGCAATCCGATTTTAGGCTCCGCTAACCTGCCCTTCCCGCTCAAATTAATCCGCAGCGCTGGGGGCCGGCCCAGGTCCATGCTGAATAACGATGTCATGCTGTTTTCCCTGCATCCGTAGCCGTAGACGGTCGAACGCCAAATAGACGACCGGGGTGGTATAGAGCGTGAGCAACTGACTCAAGATCAGCCCTCCCACAATCGTGATGCCCAGGGGCCGGCGGAGCTCATAGCCCGTGCCCGTCCCCAGCGCCAGCGGCAGAGCGCCCAATAGCGCAGCCATCGTCGTCATCAGGATGGGACGGAAGCGCAACATGCACGCTTCAAAAATCGCGTCGATTGGCTTCTTTCCCTCCTGGCGTTCTACCTGAAGCGCGAAATCGATCATCATGATGGCGTTCTTTTTTACGATTCCGATCAGCAGCACAATGCCAATGATGGAGATGATATTCAGATCCACTTTAAAGAGCAGCAACGCCAGCATCGCGCCTACGCTCGCCGACGGCAGGGTGGAGATGATGGTCAGGGGATGGACCAGGCTTTCATACAAAATTCCGAGAACGATGTAGACCGCCAGCAGCGCCGTCAGAATCAGCAGCGGCTCGGTGCCCAGCGATTGCTGGTAAGCCTGCAGCGTGCCGGCAAAAAAGCCTTGCAGCGTGGCCGGCGCGCCCATCCGCTTTTCCATCTGCGTGATGCGTAATGTGGCATCGCTCAAAGACACGTTCGATGCCAGGTTAAAGGACACGGTGACCGAGGGGAACAAGCCGGTATGGTTGATGGCCAGTGGGGTGGTGTTGGCTTGGCCCTTGGCCACCGCGAGCAGCGGAATGTTGCCGCCGGAAGACTGCAGGTAGATGTCTTTCAATCCCTCCGGGGTTTGCCAATATTGGGGAGCGACTTCCAGCACCACGTAATACTGATTTAACTGGGTGTAGATGATGGACACTTCCGATTGGCCGAAGGCGCCGTATAACGCCGAGTCCAGTTGCTGTGTGGTAAGGCCGAGCTTGGCCGCGGTGACGCGATCATAGTTCATCAGCTCATCAAGACCGCCGTTCTGCTGGTCTGAGCTCACGTCCTGCAGCCCGTCCAGGTGCTGCATCTGACCCAGAATCGCCGGTCCCCACTGCAGAAGCTCCTGCACACTATCGGCTTGGATCGTGTATTGGTACATCGCATTGCTGGACCGGCCACCGATGCGCAGATCTTGCGCGGCCTGAAGGAATGCGGAAGCCACCGGCAGACGGTTCAATTGGGGGCGCAAGCGGTCGATGATCTGAGTGGCGCTAGCCGTTGCGCTCCGCCAGCGGTTTGAGCGCAATGTAGAGGGAGCCGCCATTGGTGGCCCCGCCGCCGCCGGTGAACGCAATCACATTGGCGACGGCAGGATCATTCTTGATTACCGCGCCGATCTGCCGAATGGAGTTATCCATCGCCGGAAAGGATGAATCCTGCGGCCCGCGCACGCTGCCGGAGATCGCTCCCGTATCCTCCACCGGGAAAAATCCCTTGGGTATCTTGACGATCAGCACCACATTGAGCGCTATGGTGATGAAGAGTACGATGAGGGTGAGGGTCGGATGGTCGAGCACCCAATGCAGGCTGCCGCGATAGACGGACAGCACCCCGTCAAAGAACTTTTCGGTGGCCATGTAGATGCGGCCATGTTTTACCGCGCGCTCGTTCTTCAACAGGTAGGCGCACATCATCGGCGTCGTGGTCAGCGAGATGACCATGGACACGAAAACGGCGGTCGAGAGCGTGACCGCAAATTCGCGGAAAAGACGGCCCACGATTCCGCCCATCATGAGCAGGGGGATAAAGACGGCAATCAGCGAAATGCTGATGGTGAAGACGGTGAAACCGATTTCCTCCGCGCCCTTCAACGCCGCGGCAAAGGGCTCCATGCCGCTTTCCAGATGGCGCGCGATATTTTCCATCACCACGATGGCATCATCGACCACAAATCCGGTGGCAATGGTCATGGCCATCAGCGAGAGGTTATCCAGGGTATATCCGAACAGATACATCACGGCGAACGTACCGACCAGCGAGACCGGCACCGCGACCGCGGGAATGAGCGTGGCGCGGCCGTTGCGCAGGAAGACAAACACCACGAGGATGACGAGGCCTATGGAAATGAGCAGCGTCCTCTCGACGTCACTGACCGAGGCGCGGATGGTGGTGGTGCGATCCAGAACAATGGTGGTCTCGATGCCGAGAGGAATCGATGCCTTGATAACCGGAAGTTGCGCGCGGATGCGGTCGACCGTGTCAATGATGTTAGCGCCGGGCTGGCGGAAGATGATGACCGTAACCGAGCGCTTGCCGTTCAAATAGCCGGCGGCACGGATGTTCTGCCACCGAGTCCGTCACCTCCGCGACATCGGACAGGCGGATCGCCGCGCCGTTCTTATAACCGACGACGAGCGGCTTGTAGTCCACCGCGTGCGAGATCTGATCGTTGGCCAGTATGTCCGCCGTCACCTCACCATCGGAGATTTGGCCCTTGGCCAGGTCGGAGTTCTGCAGGCTCAGCACGGACTGCAAATTCGCCATGGTAAGTCCATAGCTCGCCAATTGCGTGGGATTAGCGTCCACCCGCACGGACGGCAACGCGCCGCCTCCGACTGATACCTGCCCCACGCCCTGTATCTGCGACAACTTTTGCGCGAGGACGGTGGAGGCTTCGTCATACATTTTATCGGGACCGTATTTGTCGGAGGTAAGGCCGAGGATCATGATCGGCGAATCGGCGGGATTGACCTTGCGATAAGTCGGATTGCCCGGCAGGTTGGCGGGCAGATAGGTTCGCGCCGCATTGATGGCCGCCTCCACATCGCGCGCCGCGCCGTCTATGTCGCGGCTGAGGTCGAACTGAATCGTGATCGATGTGCTGCCGAGCGAACTGGCGGAGGTCATCTCCGTCACCCCGGCAATATGACCGAGTTGCCGCTCCAGGGGAGTGGCAACCGACGACGCCATAATGTCGGCGCTGGCTCCGGGCAAGCCTGCACCGACTGAAATGGTCGGAAAGTCGACCTCCGGCAGGGGCGCCACCGGCAGCACCTCAAACGCAATCGCCCCGGCCAGGGCAACCGCCACGGTGAGCAGCGTCGTCGCCACCGGCCGTTGAATGAAGGGCGCGGAGACGTTCATGCCGGCCCTGCCTGTTCTCCGCCTCCGGTCTTCTCTTCGCCTCCGTCTTCTCTTCGCCTCCGGTCTTTGGCTGTTCGTTCGATGGCTGGTTCGATTTGTGCGCAAAGCGCTGCGCCAGATTGTCAAAGAAGATGTAGATGACGGGCGTGGTGTAAAGCGTGAGTACCTGGCTGAGCAGCAGTCCGCCGACCATGGCGATGCCCAGCGGCCGGCGCAACTCGGAACCGAAACCAGTTCCGAGCGCCAGCGGTAGCCCCGCCAGCAGCGCGGCCATGGTGGTCATCATAATGGGGCGGAAGCGGAGCAGACAGGCGTCGTAAATTGCATCCGTCGCGTTCTTCCCGTGCTTGCGCTCGCCCTCCAGCGCAAAGTCGACCATCATAATGCCGTTCTTTTTCACGATGCCGATCAGCAGCACGATGCCGATAATCGCGACCACGCTCAAATCCTGGCGAAAGAGAATCAGCGCGAGGAAAGCGCCCACGCCCGCCGACGGCAGCGTGGACAAAATCGTAATCGGGTGGATGAAGCTCTCGTACAAAACTCCCAGCACGATGTAGACCGTGACCAGCGCGGCCAGAATGAGCAACGGTTCATTGGCCAGCGAATTCGTAAACGATGCCGCGGTGCCTTGAAAACCGGCCTGCAGGGTGGCAGGCATGTGCATGTCTTTCTGCACCTTGTCGACCGCCGTGATCGCCTCGCCCAGCGCGGCATTCGGCGCGAGATTGAACGATACGGTGATGGCCGGAAACTGACCCTGGTGGTTGATGGAGAGCGCCTCTGTCGTCTTCTCGAAGTGCGCGAAAGCGCTCAACGGCACAGCATTGCTGGCGGCCGAACTGGTGGCGCCGGCAGAGTTTGCTCCCGTGCTCGACGGCGAGGAGGCGCTCGGGGAAAGAGCGTTCGCAGGAGGAGCCAGCGTATTTGCCGATGGAGTGTATCGGGCGGAGGCGGTGAGCGCATTCGACCCTGCCGAGGAAGATCCGGAGGACGCGAAAGAGGAAGAGGCTCCGGCACCGGTTGCGCCGGAAGACGCATTGGACTGGATGTAGATGCGGTTCAGGTTATTCGGATCCTTCTGAAATTGAGGTTCACTCTCCAGCACGACGTGGTACTGATTCACCTGCGTATACATGGTGCTGATCTGCCGCTGACCGAATGCGTCATACAGCGTGTTATCGATGGTCGTGGGCGCGATGCCCAGTCGCGAGGCGGTGACCCGGTCGATCACCAGAGATACAGCCAGCCCTCCCGTTTGCTGGTCGGTGGCCACGTCCTCCAGTTCCGGCAACTGCTTCAGTTGGTCGACGAAACGATTGGTCCAGTCGTTGAGTTCATTGGCATCGGGATCTTCGAGCGTGTACTGATATTGCGTGCGGCTCACCCGGTCATCCACGGTGATGTTCTGCACCGGTTCCATAAACAGCTGGATTCCCTGAATCTGGCTCACTCTGGAGTTGAGCCTGCGGATCAGGTCTGACGCACTGATCTTGCGCTGGTCGAGCGGCTTTAAATTGATCGACATCCTGCCGCTGTTCGTCGTTGTATTCGTACCATCGGCGCCGATAAACGACGAGAGGCTCTCCACTGCCGGGTCATCCAGAACTGCCTTTGCCAGCTCCAGTTGCTTCCTTGCCATGGCCTTGGAGCCAATCGTCTGCGGCGCCTGCGTTATGCCCTGGATGACGCCCGTGTCCTGCACCGGGAAAAATCCTTTGGGAATGACGATGTAAAGGAAAACCGTAAGCAGCAGTGTGGCCATGGCGACCAATAGCGTAATCGTCTGGTAGCGAAGAACAGTCTTCAGCGTCCGTCCATAGAACGCGATCATCCCCGCGAAAGCACGCTCGGTGAATTTATAGATGCGTCCCTGCTGCTCCTGTGGCCTGTGCCGCAAAATACGTGCACTCATCATGGGCGTGAGCGTGAGCGAGACGACCGCCGAAATGACGATGGTAACGGCCAGGGTCACGGCAAACTCGCGGAACAGGCGCCCCACCACGTCGCCCATGAATAAGAGCGGAATCAGCACGGCAATGAGTGACACGGTCAGCGAGAGAATGGTGAAGCCAATTTGCTCCGCGCCCTTGAGCGCCGCTTCCATCGGTGGCTCGCCCGCCTCGATGTAGCGCGAGATGTTTTCGATCATCACGATGGCATCGTCCACCACGAAGCCGGTGGAGATGGTCAGCGCCATCAGCGATAAGTTATCCAGGCTGTAACCCAGCAGGTACATCGCCGCGAAAGTTCCGATCAGTGACAGCGGCACAGCCACAGCCGGAATAATAGTGGCGTATACGCTGCGCAAGAAAAGGAAGATGACCATGACGACAAGTCCGATCGTCAGATATAACTCGAACTTAACGTCGGAAACGGATGCTTCAATGGCCGTTGTAAGATCGGTAAGCGTTGCTACCTGTATGCCGGTCGGCAGATTCGCCTCAAGTTGCGGCATGAGTTGCTTGATGCTCTGGACCACGCGGATGGTGTTGGCCCCAGGCTGGCGTTGCACGTTCAGGATGACCGCGGGGGTCTGGTTCATCCACGCCGCCTGATTGTTGTTCTCTACGCCATTCACGATGCCGGCTACGTCGGGCAGCATCACCGGCGCACCGTTACGGAACGCAACTACAACTTTCCGATAGTCGTCGGTGGTGACCAGCTGATCGTTGGCGTCGATCTGGTAATCCTGGCGCGGCCCATCGAAGTTCCCTTTGGCGGCGTTCACACTGGCCTGGGTCAGCGCACTGCGCAGGTCTTCCAGGTTGATGCCGTAAGATGACAGCGCCGTGGGGTTGGCCTGGATGCGGACTGCGGGCTTTTGGCCGCCGCTGATGGTTACAAGCCCGACCCCGTTGAGCTGTGAGATCTTAGGCGCAAGGCGCGTATCCACAAGGTCCTCGACCTGAGAAAGCGGAATGGAACTCGAGGTGATGGCCAGGGTGAGCACCGGGGCATCGGCGGGATTAGTTTTGCTGTAAGTCGGCGGCGCGGGCAGAATGGATGGCAAAAGACTCTGCGACGCGTTGATGGCAGACTGCACCTCTTCCTCAGCTACATCAATATTCAGAGCCAGGTTGAACTGCAGCACAATGACGGAACATCCGCCGGAACTGGTGGAGGTCATCTGGCTCAAACCCTGGAGTTGGCCGAATTGGCGCTCCAGTGGCGCCGTCACCGTCGTCGACATCACCGTCGGGCTTGCTCCGGGATAAAACGTGAGTACCTGAATCGTCGGATAATCGACTTGCGGCAAGGCGGAGACCGGCAGTTGGGTATAGCCAACAATACCGACCAGGAGGATTGCGGCCATCAGCAAAGAGGTCGCAACCGGCCGCAAGATAAACGGACGCGATGGGCTCACGGGGCGCTGCTCCCCTTCGTGGCGGCCGGGGCCGGCTTGGTCGAACCCGGGCTCGAAGTCTGGTTCGAAGTCTTGTTCGAATCCTTATTCGCAATCGTGACCGCCGTGTTCTCCTGCAACTTATCGAAGCTGCTGGTGGCGACAACGTCTCCAGCATTGATGCCGTCAACCTGCGTTTCGCCGCCGTCTGTAACTCCCGGCTTTATGCTGCGTAAATGCGCGACATTGTTTTGGATGACATACACGAACGATGCTTGGCCATTTTGTTGAATGGCCGATGCTGGAATCAGCGTCACCCCCTGCAACGTATTCACCAGCAGCCGCGTGTTAACAAACTGGTTGGGGAAGAGTGCATCATTCTTGTTGTCGAAGATGGCTCGTGCTTTTACCGTCCCCGTCGTAGTGTCAATCTGGTTGTCGAGTGTCAGCAGCATCCCGCTTGCGATTTTCGTCAGCGCAGTGCGATCGAAGGCGTCGACGGGAGCTTAGCCTTCGCGCGCAAGCGAGCTTCAACCGGGCCCAGACTGTCTTCCGGTATGGTGAAAATTACGGTGATGGGCTCTAGCTGCGTAATAACTGCGAGGGTTACGGTTCCAGCCGACTGCACCAGATTGCCCGGATCCACCAGCCGTAAGCCCACCCGGCCGGAAATGGGCGCGGTGATATGACAGAAGCCGACCTGAACCTCGTCAAATTGCACCGTTCCCTGATCGTTTTTAACTGTGCCCTTGTCCTGCAGCACAAGCTTTTCCTGGTCATCCAACTGTTGCTTTGCAATCGAGTTTTGCGCCCACGCCGCACGGTAGCGCTCAACATCCATCTCCGCCTGCGCGAGCACGTTCTCGTCGCGCTCGAGCGCACCTTGCGCCTGCAAAAGATTCGCGCGGTACGGACGCGAATCGATGTCAACCAGCGGATCGCCCTTACTTACCAGTTGACCCTCCTTAAAATGCACGGCCACAACCAGGCCCGTCACCTGGCTGGTAATCGAATCGGTATAGACCGGAGTAACCGTACCGATAGAGTCAAGGTAAACGCCGATGTCACCTGTCTTAGCCGTCGCGGTAGTAATCGTGATCTTCGGCGGCGCGGGCTTGGGTTTGTTCGCGGCCTCGTGGTGGCGCCATATCAGCACGACTGCCACCACTACAACGAGCAACAACAGAATCCCTATGATGATCCACATTACTTTGCGTCGGTGAGATTCCGAACCGTGAGCCGGGAGTTGATGGTTAGGATCGATGATGGGATGCTCATTCGTGTCAGCGGTCAAAAGGAATCTCCTTTTTCAGACTGCGAATCCCCAGCATGGTACTGCTCATGAGCGACTGCGCAAGGTACAAAATCTCGGACTGGTCGGTCCCGGCCCCTGCAGGGAGCGGGCCGTAACCGCAGACGGCCAAAGCCACCAGCAGGTGATTTGACCGCTTTCTTGTACCAAGCAGAGAGTTAGTGTAGCGAAGAAGCGGAGTTTGTCCGCCGCCGCCGCAGGTTCTGATGTATTTTTGGGAGGGCGGGGCTGCGGCGCCGCTCAGAGCCTGGAAGAACGCGGGCTTAACGAAGGGTAGAATCAGTGCGGAAGCAGCGATCCGAATCCTCAGCCTGCAGAGTTACAATGAAGCACGAAGCCCGGATGGCGGAATTGGCAGACGCGCACGGCTTAGGACCGTGTTCCGCAAGGAGTGCAGGTTCAAGTCCTGTTCCGGGCACCATTTCTTTTGCCTTACGTGCGCGGCCGCAGAACTAGTTCGCATCGCTCTGCCACTTCTCCAACTGCCGCTGCATGATTCCGTAGCACTCGCAGGCCGCTTCTTCGAGCTTTGGTCTATCGATAATCTGCACGTCACCACGGCTATGCGTGATCAAGCCCGCTTTCTCCAACATTCCAGCCGCCACGGTCACGCTGGAGCGACGAGTTCCCAGCATCTGGGCCAGAAATTCTTGGGTCAAGGGCACCGAATTCGATCCTATGCGGTCGGCGCTCATCAACAACCATCTCGCCAATCTCTCGTTCACTTCATGGAGCCGGTTGCAAGCTGCAATCTGTGTTACCTGCATTGCCGAGACTTGCGAAAACTGCTGCAACCGCCGCTCCAGTTTGGGGCATTGACGGAGGATTACCATCAGAGTTTCGCTATCCACGCGGAAGGCCGTAGCTTCAATTTGTGCTATCGCCCGAGTAGGAGGCGGTGCGAAAGCCAGCAACCAATGGCAGACCCACGAAACCTTCCTTGCCCACCAGGCCGACTTCCACACTCTTTCCATCTGGGAAAACGCTCAGAATAGAAACCAAGCCGGTGTTGCAGAAATATGCGGATTTCAAAGTGTCGCCGGGCTCATGCAATACGTGGTGAGTTTTCAAACGTACAAATTCCAATTTTGAGAACAGCATTTCGCGTTCTTGGATTGGCAGACCGAGCAGGATCTCGTTGTGGATGTGGTTTCCGTCACCGTCAGCGTGAGGTGGCTTTTGAGATGACTTTGCAGACGACCGCTGTTTGCTCGCCATAATGGCTCCTTGCGCAACGAAGCGCGTCTGATTTCGCAAGGAACCGTCACCCTAGGGGCGCGGCGGAAGGATGCTAGAGGAGACACCTTAATGCTACTCCTTGTTGCCCGGTTATGTTGGGAATAATGTCTCCATGAGCGCTATCGGGGGCGTTTACACGCATTGACCCAAACGAGCCTTGGTGCAGACGCGCCCGATGAGCGACTCCTCACTTTCCAATAGGTTCTGGGCCTGAGCGAAAGCGGGGTCGGAACGGTTTAGCGCGTTCGCCCAGCGCAGTAGCATCGCCATTTTTTCCTCGAAATCGCCCTCGGCCCACGGGCTCGGTTTCACGACATCACGGCCAGACCTGTAATGCTCGGAACCAAAGAGGCGGTTCTTGTCAGAATCGTGGAGTGCGGAGTCCGTCTCTTTGTAGGCTGCGTAGTTGATGCCATCGACAATCACTCGCCGTGCTTCTTCCAAAGTCATAGGGCAATGGTAGTTGACGAAACCATGCGATTTACGCTCAAAACCCCCACCGAGAGTCCTGTCTGACCGCGACCCCGTCCGACAGCACGGCGTGAAAGGTCAAGTCTTGGCGATCACACATGGTCTATCCTCAGAATCATATTTACTAGCCCTTGTAATTCAGCGTCTTCACCCCCAAAAACCGCGCCGCGCCGCCCAACTCCTCTTCAATCCGCAGCAACTGGTTGTACTTGGAAATTCTGTCGGTGCGCGAAGCTGAGCCCGTCTTGATCTGCCCCACTCCAGTCGCCACCGCAAAGTCCGCAATAAAAGTGTCTTCGGTTTCGCCGGAACGATGCGAGATCACTGACGTGTATCCGTTGCGGCGCGCGAGGTCGATGGCGTCGAGCGTCTCGCTGACCGTGCCAATCTGGTTGAGTTTGATCAAGATCGAGTTGGCAATTCCCTTCTCGATGCCTTTGGCGAAGATCTCAATGTTGGTGACGAAGATGTCGTCGCCCACCAGCTGAATCTTGCCGCCCAGTTCTTTGGTCAAGAGCGCCCAGCCGTCCCAGTCGTTTTCGGAGAGCCCGTCTTCGAGCGACACGATCGGGTAATCGTTCACCCATTTCGCGTAGTAGCGAATCATGTCTTCAGAACTCTTGGCCGACTTGTCGGATTTTTTGAAGACATATTTTCCATCCTGATAGAACTCGCTGGCCGCCGGATCGAGCGCAATCGCGATCTCCTCACCCGGCTTGTAGCCCGCCTGCTGAATCGCCTCCAGCACCACTTCAATGGCCTCGACATTCGACTTCACCGACGGAGCAAACCCTCCCTCGTCGCCGACCGCCGTGTTGTAGCCGCGCTTTTTCAGCACGCCCTTGAGCGTATGAAAAACTTCCACGCCCCAGCGCAGCGCCTCTGAAAACGACGGCGCTCCCACCGGCATCACCATGAACTCCTGGAAATCGACGTTGTTATCGGCGTGCGCGCCGCCGTTCAGGATGTTCATCATCGGCACCGGCAAAGTGTTCGCCGCTGCCCCGCCGAGATAACGATACAGCGGCAGTTCGAACGCTCTCGCCGAAGCGCGAGCAGCGGCCATCGAAACCGCCAGAATCGCGTTCGCGCCCAGCCGCCCCTTGTTGGCGGTGCCATCAAGATCGATCAGCCTGGCGTCGAGCGTGCGCTGGTCGGCGGCGTCCACCCCACCGAGCGCTTCCGCAATCTCGCCATTGACGTTCGCAACCGCCTGCAGAACGCCCTTGCCCAGGTACTGGCTCTTGTCGCCGTCACGCAATTCCACGGCCTCATGCTCGCCGGTGGACGCGCCACTCGGCACAATGGCCCGCGCGCTGGCGCCGCCATCAAGAAAAACTTCAGCTTCAACGGTCGGATTGCCACGCGAGTCAAGCACCTGGCGTCCGCGGATATCAGCAATACTGGTAAGAGGCATAAGTGCGTCCTTTATTCATCGGATTGATTTAGAAACATAATTGTTAATTGTAGAGACGCGGCTTGCCGCGTCTCTCACCTGCAAAGCGAAATTATATCGGACGTGGAAAGATCCGGTGAGCCTGCTGGGACATGCCCCAGCGAATCATCCGAAGGTCTATCCCCCGGTACCCCATCCGTTATTGTTCCTGATTTCCACCTCGCTTAAAGTCGAACTCAACATGAAGAACCGCACGGACACTCTGGAGATCGGCGTCGCGCGCGCCGGATTTTTCCCTGGGAGCGGCCAACCGTGAGGGCACGTTCACTCTCGGCGCTCTGCTCGCGCAGGGCACGCTGATTCTCGAGTTTCTGCGCGGCACCTGGTGACCGAACTGCGTGAAGCGCATGGCTCAGTTCGAGTCGCGGAGGCGGGAAATTGAGGCAGCGGGAGCACAGTTGGCGTTCATTGCCGCCGAAAAGCGCGACGGCGTGTGGAAGCCGGGAAGATTCCTGGAGAAGCATCCCATCGCCAGCGTCTTTCTGCTCGATGAGGATCGCACCGTGACCAAAGCCTACGGCCTCCATCACGCGCTCGCCACGGATGCCATCAACATCGCGCACCCCGCCACGCTCGTGATTTGTCGCGACGATCGATCGCGGTGGCGATGGTGCGCTACATCTATCGCGGCGATAACCAGCTTGATCGCGCGCCGCTGGATGAGGTTATCGGAGCTTTGCATGGACTTTGAGATTGGACTGAATTGGAAAGAGATGCGGAATTGAACTTTTAGGCAACTTTGGAGGCAACATGAAGAAGACACTTTCACTGACATCGCTCATCCTGATCGCAAGTTTCGCGTGGGCGCAAACCGCCCTGCCCACCGGCACCGCCGTCAAGATGAAACTCGAAACCACGCTCGCAACCTTCAGTTCGAAGGCCGGAGATCCGTTCTCGGCCAGAGTCACTGAGCCCGTCGTGATGAACGGAAAAACCGTGATTCCGATCGGCACCACTGTCGAGGGCCGCGTCACGAAAACGAACGAACCGCGGCGCATTGCCGGCAAGCCCACCATCGCCATCTTCCCCGAAAACCTTGTCCTTCCCAATGGAGACAGGTTCATGCTGAACGCCTCGCTGGTTGACACCAACGCCCGCCGCGGCACCGACGTCAACTCCGAAGGGCAGTTCAAAGGCGATGGCCACGACGCCAAGGATCTCACCGAAATCGGCATGGGCACTGGCGGCGGAATGCTCATCGGTGGACTGGCGGGCGGCGGCAAAGGCTTCCTCATTGGCGGAGCCGTCGGCGCCACCGTGACCGTCACGCACTGGCTCGGCAAGCACCGTTCCGCGATGCTTCCCGCAGGCACAGAGTTGGTGATGGAATTGAGCCGTCCGATGACAATGACTGTGGTCGTCGCCAGCAGCGGCCAGTAGCAAGAAATTAGACCGTGTGGGGACGGGGCGGAGCCTGCCCTGAGCGGAGCCGAAGGGCCCCGTCCAAGCGGGGCAAAGCCCCGCTTCCACACATTCTGTTTCACCCGCTCACTGCCACCAGATCCTCTTCCGCCAGCAACTCCAGTTCGATCCAGCCTTCCACCGGCAATGCGTCGACCGGCAGATGGTTCTGCCACAAACTGAAGCGCAGGCGCAGCCGGGTGGTCAGCACATCCGAGCTTTTCGGCCCTCGCACTTTTTCAATCTCCAGCGGAGCCGCGAGCAGCCAGGTGAGAGGCAGGCGAAACTCAAAATTCCGGACAAGCACCACCCGCGCATCTTTCTCCGTCGCATCCGTCGAATCTGCCACCACCTTTTCGCTCTGCGTCACTTTCCACGACTGCATGCGGCCTCCATCCACCGCCGCGCCCAACCGCAGTTCGCGCCGGGGCTTGGCGGCATGGTTGGCCCACGACTCCAGATTCACCACCACTTCGAAGGCGTCTTCCGGCACTTTGACGAAATCCAACCGGCCATACACATACTGCTCGTCGATCCCGGCAAGCACTTCATCCATCAGAAACTGCTTGCCGTGCATGGCGCCAGAGCGCCGGTCAGCCGTGTAACACGCCGCCCCCAGCCACTCGAAGTAGCGCACCATGTCGCCTGTGACTCTGGGATGGATATAGGCGCTCTGCGGCGTGAACGAAGGCCGCGCCACTCCCCCAGCGATCGGCTGCGCCAGATAATCCGGCGGGGTCCCGCCCAACGCCTGGTAAACATTCGACAGGTGTTTGCGGTAGAGTTCGTCGAAGTCGCGATCGTTCGCCGAGTGGTGCTCCGGTCCGTACCACCAGTTCCAGTCGCTGCCCTCGGCGATCAAGATCTCTTCAAACGCCAGCTTGCGTTGTTTCTCGGTTGCGTCCGGGGCCGCCTGCGCATAGAAATTGCGCGCGTGATACAGGTAGTCCCAGGCCTTGTTGTCCTCCGGCGCTCCAATCCAAACGTTGAAGTTTGCGTTGATCCACGATCCCGGCACCAATGACTTCAGAGGACTGACGTTCTTGTGGCGCGCGATCGCCTCCGTCACCGTCACCGCTTCCATCCCCGGATCCTTCTGCAAAGCGTCATAGAATCTCCGCAAGAATTCCCGGCCCGATTGCGGGTAGTATTCCCACGCATTCTCGCCGTCCAGAATGATTGGGACCACGGCATCTTGCCCATTGGCAAGAATCGGCTGCGCCGATTCCTTAATCTTATGGATGAGATTATTGGCGGCGTCTTGCGGCGGCATTCCCGAATATACGAATCCGATCAGGTCGGAAAGCGTGTGGTCGCGGAAAAGCAGATTCATCCGCGTATCGGCATTGGCGTTTTCGTAGCGATAAATCGTGTACAGCCGGTGCGCCCCGTCCGAATCCAGATGACCATAACCGTCGCGCGAGAAATTCGTCCCCAGGCTCCGTCCCAGCACGCCTTCGTCGGTCGCCATCCATTGCACTCCTAGCTGCTGCGCAATCGTCAACACCTCTTCGGAAACGCTGCCCTCCGACGGCCACACCCCTTGCGGCCGCACCCCAAACACTTTCTTGTGCAGATCCAGTCCGCGCTGCAATTGCTCGCGAGCATCCTCTGGATGGCGATAGCGGTTCTGCGGCAAGGGCAGCCCCGGCGACGAAACCGCCCCCATCTGCGTGTCGCACACCAGCGGCAGAATGGGATGATAAAAAGGCGAAGTCGAAATCTCGATCAGGCCTTTCTTCGCCGCCTCCGCGTGCACCGGCAGAACCCGGCCGAGCAGTTCGCGCTCCCGCGCGATCACGAAGCGCTGGTCTTCGAGCGTATAGTTCCGGCCTTTGCGGATCAGTTCCGCAACGTCTTTCTCCGCCAGAAAATACTCGTCGAACCATCCAATCTGCGAGAGCACCTGCAAGTCGGTGAAATCCTGAGCCTGAAAATATTTCTCCGCTCGCTCGGGCGACTCCCCCGCCCCGTGAAATTTCTCCCACAACTCGCGGTACCGCGGATAGCGCCCGATGACATTCACCGGATTCGCCTGAAACAAATATTGCAGCGCAAACCGCCGCTCCTCTTCCGTCAGGTCTTTCGCGGGCTTCGTCGCAACCTGCAGAAAAGGGTCCTGCGCCTCGCCCGAAACATAATCCTGAATCTGCGTGATCAGCGAGGGCACCAGATTGAACGTCTGGTGCACCTGCGGGAACTCGTCCAGCAGCTTCACCATCCCGTAGTAGTCTTTCAAAGCATGGAGGCGCGTCCAGGGCAGGCGATACTGCCCCGTCACCAGGTCTTTGTAGAACGGCTGGTGCTGGTGCCACAGGACGACAACTCGCAGTTGGGCCATGATTTCCGATTCCACTTAATACATCGGCAATTTTTCAGTTTAATTCATTCGTTGCAAGTGTGGTGACGGCGCGGCCGCCTGGCCAAGCCAGCGAACCGGAGCCCACGTGTAAGCCTTGTGCACCTTGGTGGTAAAGCGGTTTGGCAACTGAGCCCGGACCGCTAGCAACTTTGGATTCGCTATAGTGGTTAAGCTTGGTTGTCATGAACTCGAAACTCAAAGTCATCTTCTTCGACGTGGGCAACACGCTGCTGTTCCCCAATCGCGAGCGCATTCACGCGCCTCTCGCCGAACGCGGCATCGTGCCCGATGCCGAGCACCTGCGCGATCTGGAATGCCGAACCAAGAATCGGTTCGATGGAATGATGACCGGGACGATTACCGACAACGGCAGCACCGACCACAGTTTCTGGTGGATGTTCTACTCTCAGTTGCTCTCCGAGATCGGACTTAAGGACGACGCCATCCGCGACCAACTCGTCGCCGGCATCCGGAATTCCGGCAACTGGGACACGATTCGCCCCGGCACCGCCGAACAACTGCACGAGATCGGCGAGCGCTACCGGATCGCAGTCATCTCCAATGCGGATGGCAAAATCGAAGACGTGTTGCAAAAGTGCGGCATCGCCCATTGCTTCCGCACCATCACCGACTCCGGACTCGTCGGCTACGAGAAGCCGCACCCGGAAATTTTTCGCCAAGCCATGCAGAGCATGAATGCCGCGCCCGAAGAGAGCCTCTATGTCGGCGACGTCTATTCCGTGGACTACCTCGGCGCCACCGGCGCAGGCATGCAGGCGATGTTGATGGACGTCCCGGGCGCCTACCGCGACAAGGGAGTGCCGCGAGTGGAATCGCTGGAAGAGTTGCAGATCGTCACTGCGCGGAACCGCAGTCTAATTTCCGTAGAGACGCGGCTTGCCGCGTCTCTTTCGCGGCGGGAGACGGAGCAAGCCCCGTCTCTACTGCACCTCAATCACCTGGTGATCGTGGCAATCGGGACGGATCGTCTCATACAGATTCGCCAGCAGCTCCGCCCCATATCGCGCCACAAAGCTCACGCCTGCGACCTCGCGCTCCTGCAGCGCCTTATGCGGAAATAGGGCGTGGCTCAAGGCATCCGCATGCCGCGTGATGACCTCATTCCGCAGCAGTTCCGCGCGTGACGCCCGCCGGTGCAGCCGGTTGATTTGATTCCACATGCTCATCCGGGCACGGTCCGCCGCCTCGATGAGCGTTGAATCCAATCTGCCGATCGATTCGCGAACCGCCGCCATCGACTGCTCAGCACTCGCATAGGCTTCCGAAAAGCGTGTCTGCAAATCCGATGGCAGCGAACGAGCGGCAATCGCTTCGCGAACTTTTTCCGGGCCGTGGAACACATCGGGCAGGCCGAGTTGGTAGCGCGTCAGAATGCGCTCTGCCTTGGCTTCGAGCAACGTCGCCGAAAACCGCGGCAGGATCGGCGTCACGCGTCCCAGTAGTTTCTCGTAGACGACGGCGGCCTGCGCGAAGTATGCGACTTCGGCCGCTCCTCCGGTATAAACGAGCGTAGGCAGCAGGTAATCCTGCACCACCGGACGAAACAGCACATTCGGGTTGAACTTCTCGGGAGCCTTTTCAATCCGGTCAAGCAGTTCTTCAGGCGAGATCCGCTCCTCACCGACCGCGAACTCACCGCCGTTGGCGCCATTATTTCTGCGACGCACTACCGTACGGCGCCATTCTTCACCTCAAAAAGCAGCGTGGTCGCCGAAGTCACTTTCACTTGCTGGTGATATCCCGCCGCTTCGAGCGCCTTGCCCCGCGCCGAGCAGCGCCTCATCGAGTTCGGAGGCCCGTTCGATCGCCGCGCGGAACAGGGGTTTTGCGAGGTCATGAAAATCCTTGCCGTCAATAAGGCCGGCCGGATCGAGCAGGATGACTCCCCAATCCGCAAACAGCCGCGCAAACAGCAGAGCAAACGCGCTGCCCAGAGTTTCACCCGGACGATACGCCTGACGCAGCCACGCCGTAACCTCGGAATCTCCCAACAGCGTGGCGGCGCGCTCGACCACCGGCTCAATCTCCGGCCCAAACTTGACGGTGCCCACGGGCGCATCGGCGACGACGTTACTTTCAAACGCCCGGCTTTCCACCGCGAATGGTTCCGGAAGGCCGTGCTCGGAAACCAGCGCGACATGGTTGACCTCGGCCAAATCGTGATCCTCGGTCGCCAGCCAGAAGACCGGGACGCAGTCCACTCCGGCCGCCGTCGCCTGTTCCGCCAGTTTGACCGCCGTCAGCGCTTTGAAGATCGAAAACAGCGGCCCGCCGAACAGACCAACTTGCTGCCCCGTAACCGCCGCCAGCGCGCCTCGCCGCAGCCGCTCAATATTGGCCAGAGTCTTCGGCAGAAGCGCCCCAAGCGCGATTCTGCCGCTCGAGAATTTCGCTAACTTTGGCGCGACGCGCGGCGTCGTAATCGACGCGCTGGGCTTCGTCCTTCACCCACTCAGAAAAAATCGGCGACCGCGGATACATCCCGCGAACGGAAGGAGCGTAGGAAAGATAATCAAGGAAGAGGCGAGTGGTATGCGGAATCTGCGTGAACGGCAAACACTGCGACTTCATCGGCAGCTCTCCGGACATCTCTCGCTACATCGGCGATATTCTTGCGATCCGCATAAATCTCAGTCTTTTATTCTTCAGTCTCTCGGAAGCAAATTCGAGTGATTCTCGTGCGCGTCCAAAAGTACCACTTCCCCGGAAGCCAGCGCCAAACTCAACTACATCTGATGATGCGGAAGCGCTCAGGTGCAGAGTTTATCTCGTCGGACGAAAGTTCAAGAGAGTGACAGTGTACGCCCACTCGGCTACCTAGCGCCTCTCAAACACCACCGCAACCTTATCTTCGTAAGCCACCCGCCAATCCTGCGGCAGTTCGCGGAGCAGGTTGGCCAGCGTCGAATCGGTGGGCAAGAGCGCCGTGCGAATCTGCCAATCTCTTCAGCACGCTCTGCCATCCCGGCTCTGCCTGCGTCAGGATCAGATACTGGCGAATCCGGTCCGAGCCATAGAGATCGTGACGGTCATCGACCACGACCTTGCGCTCGGGATACATCCGGTAGATGAGATAGCCTCCCCAGGCATCGGTCGAGAAAACCGGCTCCGTGACTCGGCTGGCTTCTTCCAACGTTCTCTCCTGCAGGAAATTCACCGCCGCGACCGGCATCTTCTTCGGATCAAATTGCGCATGAATCAGCTGTCGCGAGCCCAGCCATCCACCCTCAAGACAGATCGCGAATGCCAAGGCCACCGAGACCACCGGCCACAGATGCCCGCGAAGCTCCATTTCCTGCGCGCCCATGCGATCGGAGAAGTTTGAAATCCGGGCCGCGCCATTGCGCACCCAGTGCCAGGCACCCGGCTTATCCGCCAATGAAGCGAAGTTCTCCCACAAAATCGGCCCCGCGATCAGCACCAGCAGCATCGAAGAAACCGGAAGATTGCGCGACGAATAAAATCCCGCATACGCCGCCAGCAGCACGACCAGCAGGTGGCTGAGCCGCAACTTGCCCCGATTGTCCGAAGCTCCGATTCGTCCCCGAACGACGATTGCCCGCAAACGCGACCAGCACCAGCGCCAGGATGATCGCAAACGAGCGCTGCGACCAGCCGTGAAAATCAGGCGAGCGGAACTCGTCGATATGGTTCATCAGGTAACGATCGCCCAGATAGCGATAGATGTGCGCGTGCAGCCGCCAGCCATAGGGATTCACGAGCGTTGCCACCGCCGAGACCGCGAAGGCCGAAGCCATGGCACGAGCCCGCTGCCAGGCGCGAATCGCGGCAAATTCATCATCCTTCCGCGCGCGAACCCGGTCGACGAATGCCGCGAAAGTGTAGATTCCGAGCAGCGCTAATCCGAAGAGCCATCCGCCATGCAGATTTACCCAAAGCAACATCGAGACGGGAAAGAACCAGGGTATCCATCGCGGCAGGCTCTCGCTGCGCGCTTCGTTGCCCACTGATCCCAATGCTCCCAATGCTCCAGCACGACAAACCAGAGCAGCGAAAAAAGCCAGCTCACAATGTGCGGGCGCGCGTAGAGATGAATCGCCGCAGCGGCCTCCGCCAGCAACATCAGCAGGATCGCCAGCAGCAGACCGGTCCCGCGCTGCAGCAGTTGCGAAAGCAGCAGCGCGAAAATCGCGGCTACCAACAAGGCGCACAACCAAACCACTCCGTTCAGTCCGCAAGCCCGGTGGAGAATCCCGAGCAGGATGTCGTACAGCCACTCCCAGGCAAACCAGGGCTGACCTTGCATGGTGGAAGAAAACGGATCGGTGCGGGGAAGCGAGTGCGTCGCCAGAATCAGCTCGCCGTTTCGGATGTGCCATCCGATATCCGCATCCGCCAGCGGCCGATTCGACAAAGGCCCCGCCAGCAGCGACCAGAAAAGAAAAATGAAAATGATGTCGCGGACGGAAGGCACCAGAAAACGCAGGGCTGACGAAGTGGGCTGCGCCGGGGTCATCAAAGTGTGAACGAGCAGTGTATAAGGTTTCGAAGCTGCAAGGTTTCAAAGTTTCAAGGTTTACAGAGGTACGTCCACGATTCGGGTCGCCGCGCCTTTGCTAGTTTCCTCGAAACTCAGCATCAAAAGTTTTCGTCTGAATCGCCATTTTGCGAATCTCTATACTAGGAACGCCATGATCGACAAGCTGAGACCGAGAGTCGTAATCGTGGGAGCTGGTTTCGGGGGCCTGACCGCCGCCCGCCGGATCGCGCGGCTCCCCGTCCAAGTCACGGTCGTTGACCGGAAAAATCACCATACCTTTCAACCGCTGCTCTATCAGGTCGCTACCGCCGGCCTGTCTCCGGGCGAGATAGCAGCGCCCATCCGCTGGATTCTTAGAGCCCACTCCAATGTTGAAGTGTTACTTGAAGAAGTGGTCGATTTCAACCTGGAACAGAAGCAAGTCATCACGAAGCAGCAGGCGCTCGACTACGACTTTCTGATCATCGCCTCCGGGGCGACCCACGCCTATTTTGGTCACGAAGAATGGGAGCCGCTGGCGCCCGGTTTGAAGACGATTGAAGACGCGCTGGAAATCCGCCGCCGCGTCCTGCTGGCCTTCGAACTGGCCGAGCGCCAGAAAAACGAGCGCCAGAGCGCCATCAGCGACGTCCAAAGCGAATCTCCCTTGCAGTTTGTGGTCATCGGAGCCGGCCCCACCGGCGTCGAACTCGCGGGAACGCTGGCGGAAATCGCTCACCACGCCATGAACCACGAGTTTCGCAATATCGATCCGCGGCAAACCCGCATACTGCTCATCGAAGGCGGCCCGCGCGTTCTGGCAGCCTATTCCGAGGAACTTTCCCGCAAAGCCGAAGCTCAACTGCGGCGCCTTGGGCGTGGAGGTTCGCACCTCCCGCATGGTCACACGCATTGAGCCCGGCGCGGTTTGGGTTGGCGACGAAAGGATTCCAGCTGCGGTAGTCTTATGGGCGGCGGGTGTGGCCGCTTCGCCGCTCGGCCGAAAGTTGGGCGTTCCCCTCGACCGCGCCGGTCGCGTGCTCGTCCAACCCGACCTCAGCATTCCCGGACATCGCGGAAGTATTTGTGATTGGCGACCTCGCCGCACTAAATGACGAAAACGGCAAGATGCTCCCCGGGGTCGCGCCCGTCGCCATCCAGCAAGGGGACTGGGTTGCGGACGCCATCGCTCGCGATCTTGAGAATCAGCCGCGGCGCAATTTTCATTATCACGACAAAGGCAGCCTGGCCACCATCGGCCGCGCCGCCGCCGTCGCCCAGTTCGGCAAGTTCGAGTTGTCCGGATATTTCGCCTGGCTGGCGTGGCTGTTCGTCCACATTCTTTTCCTGATCGGGTTCCGCAATCGCCTGCTGGTGATGATCCAGTGGGCATGGTCGTATCTCACCTATGAGCGCGGCGCACGCCTCATCACCGGCAGCGACGAACTGCCAGGCTGGAACCAGTCTCAGTCTCAAGTCGCAGCCCCCAACCGACGCAGATCGGAACCACTGAGCCATTTGTTCCCGTCGAGCCAACGGCGCGCGTGATACGCCGTCTCCCTGCCGATATAATCAACTTGTCGTGAAACGCGCCGCTGTTTTCTTCGTTGTGGTTTCGCTGCTTTTCTGCTCGCCGCTGCGCGCCCAGGACGCCACCGTCTCGGGTCGAACTGCAGTCGGCCGCATCTCGTCGGCCACACCATGGTCGTAATTCCCTTCGAAAATGCTTCTCCCACGCCAGGCCTGGAATGGCTGGGCGAATCTTTTCCCGAAGCCTTCCACGAGCAACTCAATTCTCCGGTTTTGTACGTAGCCAGCCGTGACGAGCGCCTGCGAGCCTACGATCGCCAGGGCATTCCGGCTGGCGTTCATGCTGCGCGCGCCACTCTCTACCGCCTCGCCGAGCAGATGGATGTCGATTACGCTGTCCTCGGCTCCTATCGCTACGACGGCGAGCGCCTGACCGCCATCGCCCAGTTGCTCGACATGCGAGCTCAGAAACTCTTGCCCGCTGCCACCGAGTCCGCGCCCCTGGCCGATGTCGGCCGGCTGCAATCCGCGCTGGCCTGGGATCTGCTTCGTCTCATCCGCACCGACTTTTCCCTGCCGAAGGACAAGTACATCGCCAGCGTTGCTCCCGTGCGCCTCGACGCCCTGGAAAATTACATTCGCGGCATGCTCGCCACTACTGCGGAAGAAAAAGTGCAGCACTATCGCGAAGCCGTCCGCCTTAATCCGGATTATGCTCACGCTTGGCTGGAACTCGGCAAGACCTACTACGCTCCAGCGTGCTTACGAACTGGCGATCGCTGCGCTGGGCCAAGTTCAGCATTCTTCTTTTAGTGTCAGGCGCAGTCGCTCGCGAGGCCAATTTCTATCTCGGTCTCGCCGCCTACTCTCATGGAGACTTCGCGAAATCCGAAAGCGCGTTTCAGTTCGTTGCCGCGCGCCTGCCTCTGGCCGAGGTCTACAACAACCTCGGAGTGGTCGCCGCCCGCCGCGGCCAGAAAAAGGCCGTCGACTATTTCGAGAGAGCGATTCAGAACGATCCGAGCGACCCTGACTATCACTTCAACCTGGGAGTGACTCTGACCCAAGCTGGCGACCGCGCCGGAGCGGCCCGCGAACTGCGCACGGCGCTCGATCGTCGCCCGAACGACGCCGAAGCGAAAATGTTGCTCGACTCTCTGACGCCTCCGCCCGGAGGTATCGTGCCGGGCAGCGCGACCTCGAAGGCCCCACTCGAACGCATCAAGCGCAACTACGAGGAAGACGCCTTCCGCCAGATGACCATGCAAATGGGGAGCTGGGCCGAGCAGCGATTTGCCCGATCCGATCCCCGCGCCCACGCGCGTTTTCACCTCGAACTCGGCAAAGAACTCCTGGCCCACGGATTCACCACCGAGGCCGAGGCCGAATTCCAGCACGCCGCCGCGGTCGATCCCGTCGAGCCCCGCGCCGCTCACCGCGCTCGCCGAAGATTACGACGCTCGCGGCGATGCGCTCGAGGCCCGCGCCCAGGCCGAGGCCGCCCTCCGCATTCGCGAGTCGGCTGAGGCCTACCTGATTCTTGCGCGCCTCGATTTGAGAGAAAATAGAATGGAAGCAGCCGCCCAGAACATCAATCGGGCGCTGCAACTGGAACCCGGCAATCCCGCGGGCCAGGACTTGAAGCGCACCCTAGCAGCCAAGCTCGCGGAGAAAGCGCAGCCGCTGTCACAGCCATGAAGCCGTTCAGAGCAGTTCTCAGTTCTCGGTTCTCAGTTCTCAGAGGCGCCCGTGTGGGATGCGCCCAGTGTAGGGACGGGCGCCCTCGCCCGTCCAAGCCGAGCGCAGCTCGGCAGTTGCCCGTGGCCGCTGCAACTCTGGGTTCGCCATGCGGCCTGCTGCTTCGCACTGCTCTTTCTGTTCGCCGCCGTCTGCTCCGCCGACGTCTTGAGGATCGCAGTAGACGACGCCATTCAGCCCGTCACCGCCGAATACATTGGCCGCGCCCTCGCAGCGGCAGCCGCCAACCACGATCAAGCCGTCCTGATCGAGATGAACACTCCCGGCGGACTGGTCGAGTCGACGCGCGAAATCATCGACAAAATTGTGGCTTCGCCTGTGCCGGTTATCGTCTACGTGACTCCGGCTGGCAGCCGTGCGGGCTCGGCGGGAATCTTCATCCTCGAAGCCGCCGACGTGGCAGCCATGGCGCCGGGAACCAATGCCGGCGCGGCGCATCCCGTGACTCTCTTCGGCAAGCCCGACGAGACCATGATGAAAAAGATTGAGAACGACGCCGCTGCGCTAATGCGCTCCGTGACCGCCAAGCGTGGCCGCAACGTCGAACTAGCCGAGAGCGCGGTGCGCGAGTCGAAGTCCTTCACCGAACAGGAGGCACTCGACAAAAAGCTGATCGACTACGTAGCTTCGAGCGAGCAAGACCTGTTTCGCCAGATGAACGGCAAGAGTTTCAAACGTTTCGACGGCGCAGCCGTGACTCTCAACCTGACCGGCCAGCCGGTACGCAACTACCAGATGACACTGAAGGAGCAGATCCTTTCCTACATCATGGATCCCAATATCACGCTGATCATTCTGCTGATTGGCGCCTTGTGTTTGTATGTCGAATTCAACCACCCCGGCGCAGTCGTGCCCGGCACCATTGGAGTGATCTTCATCGTGTTGGCCGCTTTTGCCATGCACCTGTTGCCTATCCGCTTCGCAGCGCTCGCGATGATTCTGGTTGCCTTCGCCCTGTTTATCGCCGAAGCCAAGTTCCCCAGCCACGGTATCCTGACCTCGGGCGGAATCGTGCTTCTAACCTTGGGCGGCCTGCTACTGGTCGACGCCCCCATCCCCGAAATGCGCGTACACCTCCTGACCGCGCTCGCCGTCAGCATTCCCTTCGGAATCATCACGGCCTTCCTCATGAGCATCGCCGTGCGCGCCCGCCGCAACAAGATTGTCACCGGCAAACAAGGATTGATCGGAGAAATCGGAATCGCTCAAACCATGCTAGCGCCTTCCGGAAAAGTGTTCGTGCACGGTGAGCTTTGGGACGCCGTCTCCACGGTCCCCGTTCCCGCCGGAGAACAAATCGTCGTGCGCCAGGTCGATGGCCTCACGCTCCGGGTCGATCCCGTAGCGGCGACGAGAACAGTCATGGCCTAGCGAACATTTTCCACACTTGTCATCCCTGAGCGGAGCATGGACTTCACGAACTGAAGTCTATGCGGAGTCGAAGGGACCCCTGCACCTTCTACCATGGCAAGAGCGGGTGCCCCACCCTTCGTTTGTTGAAGGGTGGGATTCTGCGCCCACCGCTTGTGATCTTTTCGCTTGCGGGTGCCCCACCCTTCGTTTTTTGAAGGGTGGGATTCTGCGCCCACCGCTTTGTGATCTTTTCGCTTGCCCCCGCAATCTTGACATCCACCTTTTTCATCAACTACAGGATTCACCTGATGCCCATGATTTGCTGAGACGTGGTACCGTTCCCCGCCGTCCGAAGACCAAAGCCCTTATCTGTCTTATCTTCAGCTGCCCTTATCCAAGGAAAGGGAGGGGACAAAAACATGAAGCTTGTAAAATTCGCTTACTGTAGTGTAGTCGTGGTGGCGCTGGTCCTGGCAACGGGCGTTTGGAAGCCAATTGCAAAGGCAAGTGCCAGTAACGCGGCCAGCGCAGTACCGTCTTTCAAAGTCGATGCTAACTGGCCCAAACCGCTTCCCGCGCCCCTAGGCGTCGATGGTGTCGCGCATACATGGGTGCAGGGAGAAGTTGCCGGGGTCTGTATCGACGCCGACGATAACGTCTTCACCGTCAACCGCGCTTGGGAAACCGGCGTGACGATTGCCGGTGTCACTCAGGGGGCCGAGTCGGGAGCAATCAACGGGAATGACGCCAGTGCCTCAGCGATTCCGGCGCCGGTGATTCTTGAGTTTAATCCCGCAGGGTAAAGTGGTGAATGGCTTTGGCAATGCCGCGCTTACCCAGTCAGGGACGACGTATGGCGGCAGCGTGTACATGCCCTATGGATCCCACGGCTGCTACGTAGACTACCAGGGCAACATTTGGACGGGCGGCAATGGCGATGGCATCGTTCAAAAATACGCCCACGACGGAGGCGGCGGGGTTGCTCTGCTGCAAATCGGCACGAAGGGCGTGTGCGACGGACCTCCGACCAACAGCACTGTCGGTGGCACCGTCATATATTCAACTTGCGGCGAAGCCAACGACTTCAACAGCAGCCACACGCTGCTGAATGAACCGGCGGACATCGCCGTCGATCCTGACGACGATCCGGTCACGGCACAGCCGGTGACATCTACATCGCCGACGGCTACGGCAATCACCGGGTCGTCGTCTTCGATTCGCACGGCAACTACCTTCGCCAATTCGGCAGCAAGTGTACGTCAACTCCGTGTCCAGATGGCACATTCGGAGCGACCGGTGGCGGCCATCCCCACTGCGTCGTGCTCGGCAAGGACGGACTGGTGTATGCATGCGACCGCCCGAACAGCCGCATCGAAGTCTGGGACAAGATGGGCAATTTCGTTAAGTCCATCCATATCGGCAATGCGCCCAGCGCATCCGCAGGGGCCCAGGCAGCGATTCTGAAGGAAAACACACGGGCCTGTGACTTCGACTTCTACCCCAATATTGATTACCTCGCCAGCCAGAGTCCGGCGAGCCAGAAATACATCATTAACGTAGACCTCGCCAACGACAACGTCTGGATCGTGGACAGAAAGCTAGGCAATATCATCGGCGCTCTTGGCGTCTGCGGTATCGCCCCGTGTCCCGGTCATAATGCCGGTCACTTCTCCTTCTCACACACGACCGCCTCGGACTCCCAAGGCAACGTGTACGTTGCGGACACAATCACTGGCCGGCGCATTCAGAAGTTCGTTCCCGAAATGATGATGACGATGGCGATCGGCGAGATCGTCATTACTAGTGCATCACTACAAGAAGATGTAGGCCATTCGGCTGGAGACCGGGGAGTATACGACTCCCCGGTCTTCGCCTTTGGCGACTGGAGGTCTCCACGATGTTTGCGCCGCAGTCTATTGTTGTCGGCTGTACTCGCTGTTTTTGCAGCGTGTTTTGTGCTCCCTGCGAAGGCTCATGATATTCCACTGCATACGGTGGTGAATGCGTTCGTCAAGATGGAGCCACATGAGGCCCATCTCGTAATTCGCGTGCCCCTCGACCTCCTCCACGCCGCTCAATTTCCGATGAAGGGACAGGTCTATGACCTCTCGGCCACAGGGCCCGGGACCGACTTGGCGCTGCGCGGCATCGCCCAAGGCATCGACCTCCGGGAAAACGGAGTGCGGCTGGTCTCCACCAGTGCGATTGGCCGCTTAGATCTGCCTTCGAACCGCTCCTTTGAGGACTACGATCAAGCGCTCACGCATGTGGCCGAGCCCGTCGAAAAAGGCACGGCGATTTACTTCGACCAGGGATATCTCGATGCGCATTTTATTTATCCAATCAGCTCCCCGAGTTCCATTTTTACGATTCAGACAACGCTCGCCCCAGACCTCAAGGATCTGGTTAAGCTTACCGTTCGCTTCCAACCGCTCGACGGCGCCTCGCGCGCGTTCATGATTACCTCCCTGAGCGGGCAGGTCCCGCTCAATCCCACATGGTTTCAGGCTTCAAAGGGCTTCGTCGTTCTCGGAGTTGAACACATCCTGAGCGGCATTGATCATCTGCTCTTTCTGCTATGCCTGATCATTCCCTTTCGGCGGATTCGCGGCTTGATCCCGGTGATTACGGCTTTCACGCTGGGGCATTCCGTGACCCTGCTCGGATCGGCCTTCAACCTCGCGCCCAGCGGCGCATGGTTTCCTCCTTTTGTCGAGACCGCGATCGCACTTTCCATTCTTTACATGGCGCTGGAGAATATCGTCGGCGCCAATCTCCATCGTCGCTGGATCATCGCGGGACTGTTCGGACTGGTTCACGGGTTCGGGTTCTCCTACGCCCTGAAAGACCAACTGCAATTCGCCGGCTCACATTTGCTGGCGTCGCTGTTCTCTTTCAATGTGGGAATCGAACTCGGACAACTCGCGGTCCTCTGCGTCGCCGTTCCCGTGCTCGGGCTCGTCTTCCGCGGCGCGCTCGCGGGACGAATGGGAGTGATCCTGCTTTCGGCGATCGTGGCCCATACTGCCTGGCATTGGATGATCGACCGATGGAATACGCTCTGGCAGGCTCCGTGGCCGCAGCTTACCGGGCAGGGACTCATGATATTCGCGCGCTGGGTTGCCGGCTTGCTGCTGGCTGTAGGCTTGGCAACGCTGATCGCCAGATGGATCGAACGCAAGCGGCCGTCTGCCTTCGCGCCCGGCCCCTCCCAGGATGTGGTGGAGGAAATGCAAAAAGTCTGACTCGGTTGATAAGGTCTTTTATGATGCCGAGTGCTTCGATCTTTCATCACAGCCGAGCGGTGGCCGGACATTGGGTCCCGTCCTTCAGAAACGAAGACCAAGAGCCGTCATCCGTCATTCGTTGACTCGCGGACGCCGCGTCCGTAAGATGAAGCGACTTTGAAAGCCACGCGCATCCCCTGAACGATCGGCCAAACCATTTCGCACTACCGCATCTTACCGGAGGAGGTACATGATCACGCTGCTCGCTCCGAAATGTCTGGTGCTCGCACTGGGCGCAATGATTGCTGCCGCAACGGGTGCGAGGGCCGAGGACACATCAGCGCCTGTCATGACGCTGGTAGTTGACGAAACGCAAGCCGCGCGTCGAATCGCTTTTGTGCATGAGGAAATTCAGGTGCGGCCGGGCACGCTGGCACTCGCGTATCCTCGTTGGATTCCAGGCGAGCATGGACCGACCGGTCCTATTCAACGATTCGCAGCGCTCCGGGTACGTTCAGGGAGCGCGACCCTGCCCTGGACGCGCGATCCCGAGGACATCTACACAATTCACGTTGAAGTTCCGGCGAAGACCGATCGGATAACCGTCGACTTTGATACGTTGCTGGAAAACACGATCTCCGATCATCAACTCCTGATGGCGTGGAACACGGCGGTGCTTTACCCGCGAGGCATCGACAAGCGTCAGTTAATAATCGAGCCGTCCATTCTTCTACCTCCAAACTGGCAACAGGGTAGTTCGCTGCGAGTTACCAGCCTTATGGGCAGCCGGGTGAATTTTGCGCCCGTTTCGCTGGAACGCTTGATCGATTCACCGGTGTTGGCCGGTGAGTTCTTCCGCGCGGTGCCGCTGGCGTCGAATTGGCCGGCGGAACTCGACATCACCGGCGATAGCCAGGCCGCTGTCGACAACGCGGATAACGCGCACGCGGTCGCTCTGTTTGGAAAGCTAATCGAACAGGATCGGGCCATGTTCGGCTTCCGGCACTGGCAAACTTTGCACCTTCTTGTGTCGCAGAGCGCAGCGCGACCCTTCGACGGACTTGAGCACGAGGATTCGCCATACAACGCAGTCGGTGACGCCGCGCTTTCAAAGAAAGATCAACTGGAGAAGTTCGGCTGGCCGCTTCTCGCCCATGAACAATCCCACTCTTGGGACGGCAAATACCGGCGTCCGGCGGAGCTCTACTCGAAACCCGACTATCAGGGGCCGGAGCGGACCTCGCTGCTCTGGGTGTATGAGGGTCTGAACGAATATATAGGGATGGTGCTCGCCACGCGCGCCGGCTTCAATGACGCAGCCTACATGCGGGATTTTCTTGGACGGGTGGCTGCGGACTTTTCCAACGAACCGGGTCGCGCTTCAACCCCTCTGGTTGATACGGCGACGGAAAACTGGGTTTTGCGTGCGTTCGATGTGGGATGGTATTCGCTGCGCCGCGGACAGGATTACTACGATGAAGGCGCGCTTATCTGGCTGCACGCCGATACCATAATCCGCGAACAAACACAGGGCCGACTGTCGCTCGATGATTTCTTACGGAGCTTTTTCGGCCAGCACGACACCGGTCCGATCGTCGTGCCTTACACCCGAGAAGAGGTCGAAGCGTCGTTATCGGCAATCTGTCCGTTTGATTGGCACACCTTCTTTGAAACGCGCGTTTACCTGGTAAACAGGAAGCCGCCGACCGACGGCCTTGAGGCTGCCGGCTGGCGTGTCGTATACAACGCGACCCCCAACAACGAACCTTTCTATTCTGACCTTCTTCCATTCAGCTATAACGGCGCATATTCAATCGGGATCTCTGTGAAGAAGGACGGTACAATCTTCGACGTCATAGCTGGGACGCCGGCCTACGAGGCGGGTATCGGACCGAACATGACGATTCTCGCGGTGGATGGCCGGGTTTATTCCGCCGATGCGCTCAACGAATCGATCGCGCATCCGCGAAACGGGAGGATCTCTTTGGTGGTTCGCAACTTTGACTCGGTGGAGACCCGCGAAATTCGGTATGCCGGAGGCGTACGTTACCCGCATCTGGAGCGAATCCCTGGAAGCCATGACTACCTGAGCGAGATATTGGAGCCTCGAAGCTTCAAAGAGCACTAACCAGTGGGCGAGTGACGGGCAAACAGTTCGACACTAGCGGACGAATCGCATTAGCTCGGTGACGGCCGGCTCATTCCCATTTTGTTTGGATGTTCCCACGTCATCGCCAACCGGTGTGGCATCACCCTCCCCCGGTGCCAGGAACAGATTGCTCTCCAGACCATGCTGCTTGGTGTATAGATCGAAGTAACGTCCGCGCAGCGCATAGAGTTCTTCGTGAGTGCCGCGTTCGACAATCTGTCCCTGCTCGACCACCAGAATCTGATCGGCGCGCCGAATGGTCGACAAGCGGTGCGCGATCACAAAGGTCGTGCGACCCTGCATCAGGTAGGAGAGGCCTTGCTGGATCATCTGCTCGGATTCGGAATCGAGGCTGGAAGTCGCCTCGTCCAGAATCAGGATACGGGGTTCAGCCAGAATGGCGCGTGCAATCGAGATCCGCTGCCGTTGCCCGCCCGATAGCTTCACGCCGCGCTCACCGACAATGGTGTCGTACTTGTCCCCAAAGCTCTCCGCAAATTCATCGACCCGAGCGATCCGGCATGCACGCATCACGGCTTCTTCGCTGGCGTCAGGCCGGGAGAAGGCGACATTCTCGCGGATGGTACCGTCAAACAAAAATGATTCCTGCAATACAACCCCAAGTTGGGTGCGGTACGAATCGAGCCGCACCGTGCTCAAGTCGATACCGTCCACCAGGACCTTGCCCTGGGCCGGAGCATAGAACGCAGAAATCAGTCCGATGGTCGTCGATTTGCCGGATCCCGACGATCCAACCAACGCTGTCACCGTGCCTGGGGCAGCGTGGAACGATACGTCGTTCAGCACGGTGCGGGCGCCATCGTAGCTAAAGCTGACTGCCTCGAAATCAATGTTGCCCTCGATCGCAGGCAGAGTGACGGTACGCCGCGGGTCGCTGTCTTCCGCAGGTTCGATCAGGATTTCGTGCGTACGTTCCAGTCCAGCCAGCGCTTCTGTAATCTGCGTGCCAATCTGAACAATCTGCATGATGGGCGCGATGAGGAAGCCCATGAACAAGGTGTAAGTAAAAAAGCCGCCAATCGTCAGCGCCCCGGCCAGAATCTGCTTCGCGCCGACAAACATGATGACGGCACCCACCACGCCCAGCAACACGCTTGCCGAAAGCCCCATGACAGAAGTCGCAGTCAGCGAGCGCATCACGTTATCGAGCAGCCGCATCACTCCGAGCGAGAAGACCTTTTCCTCCCGGTCCTCGGCGTGGTAGCCCTTTACCACCCGCACGCCACCAAGAGATTCCGTCAAACGCCCGGTAACCTCGGCGTTGATTTTGCCACGATCGCGAAAGATCGGCCGGATCGTCTGAAATGCTTTTTTCAGGGCGAGTCCGAAACACAAGCAGGAAGCCGAACGCCAGTACCGTCATCAGCGTGCTGATTCGAAACAAAACCACCAGAGCGATACCTGCCGTGAGCAGTCCGCCGACAAGGTCCACCAGTCCGGTGCCGATCAGGTTGCGTACGCCTTCCACGTCGGTCATGATGCGCGATACCAAAACTCCGGTTTTGGTCGAATCATGAAATGAGACCGGCAACCGTCCGATATGAGCTTGCACCTTCTGCCGAAGCTCAGCGATCAGGCGTTGGGCGGCCTTGGAGAGCAATTGCGTAAGCGAGAACGAAGTAATCCCCTGAATGACAGTCGCCAGCAATACCCCAAGCACCAGTGGCTTGAGCAGTTGAATGTTGCGCTTGATGATGACGCTATCGATCAGGTATCTGGTGGAATAAGGCAGCACCAGAGAGGCCACCCGGTTAATCGCCATCAAAACGAAACCAGCCGCCAGCAACCCGCGACGCGGACGGACCAGTTCCCACACCAAGGGCAGAACCGCACGCAGCTGAGGGCCGGAGGCCCCGCGGGCCTTCGAATGAGCAGTCACCATTGTTGATTAGACACGGCCCGTCCGAGAGAGGTTCAATTTGTGGGCTGGTGGCTTGGGGTTTTCTATCGTGACCGCCCAGGGCGAAGTCCGCGTGTTTCACATCCAGCAGAAACTCATTCCCCAACAGCGCTTGGCCGGGAACGTTGTTGTTGATGCGATGGCTGCTCCCTAAAGGAATTGCCTTTCATTGCCGATACGACTGGGTACCGGGCGCAGCGTTGACCATCTGTCATGACATTGTTTTCAGAAGCATGGCGAAGCTTCTGGTCGCACTGATGTAGGGAGGCGAACCACGTTTTAGATGCGATTGCCAGTGATGAATTGGCTAAGGGAAGGTCCAGAGTGAAGCAGTCCAGAGTGAACCAGAGCCCTACTTTGGAGATCGGCAGTGGCGACGAAGCACGAGTTCTCCTGGTGGATGACGAACCATTGGTGCTCGAAGGGTTGCGACGTTCCGTCCACAGGGAGTTTGTCGCCGACCTGGCAAGCGGCGCCGAAGAAGGCTTGGCGAAGCTGAGAAGGGACGGGCCGTATCCAGTTGTGGTCTCGGATATGCGCATGCCGGGCGTGGACGGAGCGGAGTTCTTGGCGGAGGTTCGCACCGTTTCTCCCGATTCGATCCGTGTGATGCTGACCGGTCTCAGCGACATGGAAATAGCCGTGAGAGCGGTGAACGAGGGACAAATTTTTCCGGTTTCTCACCAAACCCGTGACCCCGGGAACATTCCTGGCCACGCTTCGTGATTGCGTCGCACAGTACCACGCCGCACGCCTCGAGAAGGGACAACTGAAGATCGCAATTGACGCATTGGAACAACTGGATTTGGGGACTCTCACTGCCTTGGCCCGTGCGATTGACGCGAAATCGGCGTGGACGGCGGGCCACTCCGAGCGGGTGACAAGTCTGGCTCTTAAGATGGGGCATGCCATGGGTCTGCCGGCCAAAAGTTTGGAACTCATGCACCGCGGAGCGTTGTTGCATGACATTGGAAAGATCGGTACGCCTCCGGCCGTTCTGGCGGGGAGCCAGCCCTGAAACTCGCCGCGGACAACGGACCCTACGCGGTCGTGGTTTCCGACATGCGCATGCCCGGCATGGATGGCATCCAGCTTTTGAGCAAAATCAAGACCCAATGGCCGGACACCATCCGGGTCATGCTTACCGGCAACGCCGACACTGAAACGGCCATCAACGCCATCAACGAGGGCAGCATCTTCCGCTTCCTCAACAAGCCCTGCAGCAAGGAAATGATGGCGAAAACCCTGACTGCGGCCCTGGTGCAGTACCGTTTGGTTACGGCCGAAAAGCAACTCTTGGAACAAACCCTTAGCGGTAGCATTCAGGTGCTGACCGAGGTGCTCAGCCTGGTGAATCCCGCGGCTTTCAGCCGCGCCGAGCGCGCCCGCCGCTACATCCATCACATCGTAACCTCGATGAGGCTGCCCAACCCCTGGCAGTACGAAGTCGCGGCCATGATGTCCCAATTAGGTTGCGTCACGCTGCCTTCGGAAACCATCGAGCCGTGTACAGCGGCGAGAAGCTCTTCCGCCAACGAGCAGACACAATATGACGCCCATCCCAGCGTCGCCTATGATTTGCTTTCGAAAATCCCCCGCCTGGAGCCCATTGCCTGGATGATCGAGCACCAGAACCGTCCCGTTCGCGAGGTCGACGACTCCGAGAAGGAGGACATGCGGCTGGGAGCGGAAATCCTCCGGCTGACCTTGGCTTACGAAAAACTGATCCACAAAGGGGTTTCGCGAACCGAAGCGGTACACACTTTGACTGGCCAAAACAAAAACTTCAGTCCGGAGTTCTTCGACGCCTTGGTGGAATTGGATCCGAACTCCGAAAAAGGCGAAATACGACAGTGCCGGATCGGAGAGCTTGCCCCCGGCATGATCATCCAGCAGGATGTCCGCACCTGCGAGGGAGAGTTGCTCGTCTCCAAAGGTCAGGAGGTCACTTCGCCGCTCCTATCCAAACTCAAGAACTTCCACGCACGGCGTGTGATCGTCGGGGACGTGACTGTCTCTATGCCCACGACCACACTGGCTTTCGTGAAAGGCGCCTCGTAGCCGACCGCCTAGCCCGTGTGGACGGGGCTCCGCCCCGTCCATGTCTGCGTAGGGACGGCCGCCCTCGCGAGCCCGCCCTGAGCGAAGCCGAAGGGTCCAAGCCGAGCGCAGCTCGGCGGACAGCCCAGAGTGCATATCCCGGAGGAAAAACGCTAAGAAGGCTTTTCTTCTACGGGCTTCAGCTCGTCATCCAGCGGCAGCCGAATAAAGAAAGTGGTTCCCTTACCAACTTCACTCACGAACGTGAGTGTTCCCCCGTGCCTCTCGACCACCACCGAGCGTGCGATGGCTAAACCCTGCCCTGTTCCCCGCCCGATTCCCTTGGTCGTGAAGAAGGGATCAAAGACCTTGTCGCGGATATTTTCCGGAATGCCACGCCCCGTGTCGGCGATCGAGATCAAGACGGCGTCTTTTTCAAGCGCAGTCCGGACCCGGATGACACCCTTCTGCCCGGTCCCGTTCACTGCGTCTCCAATCGCATGGGCAGCATTCACCAGCAAGTTGAGGAAGACCTGGTTTAATTCGCCGATATTGCAAACCGCCAGCGGCAGATCGCCGAACTCGGTTTCTACATCCGCGACGTACTTCAGCTCATTGCGCGCCACCGTCAGCGTGCTGAGAAGGGCGGCATTGATATCGGCGGCGGCCCGTTCTTTTCGGTCGGGATGGCAAACTCCTTCATCGCCCGCACCAGCGTGGCGACGCGCGCCACCCCATCCAGGGACTGCGCGATCGCTTTGGGGATTTCCTCCACCAGATAGTTAATATCCACCGCCATTTCGGCCTCGGCGACTTCATCCGCCAACATCATCCCGGCCACGCCGTTGGCCGCTGCGTCGCTCAGGCGTCGATACTTTTCCATTACCTTGCTGAGGTCTGAGAAGGCATCATGCAGGAATTGCATGTTGTCGCCGACGAACTGGATCGGGGTATTAATCTCGTGGGCAATGCCGGCGGCCAACCGGCCCACCGCCTCGAGCTTCTGGGCGTGGCGGAGATCAATCTCCAGCCGGTTACGATCCGTCACGTCTTGGGCGATGATAAGGCGGGCCCTGTGACCATCGTAGTCAAGAGTATGGAAGTGGACCTCCACGTCGATGATGCGCCCGTCCTTGCTTAAGTGCTTCCACTGTCCCGCGGAGCCTTTGTCAGATCGTATTTGTTGAAGGTATTGCTTGAGTGGTTCCGCCTCCTCGGCGGGGCGAATATCTGTCGTTTTCATTCGCAAGAACTCGTCCCGGCTGTACCCGTATTGCTGCACGGCAGCGTCGTTGACTTCGAGAAAGTCCAGGCTCGCGGAATCGAACACATAGGCCGCTTGGGGGATAGTGGCGAATAGCGAGCGGGCGCGCTCTTCGCTTTGTTGCAAGGCCGCTTCGGCGCGGCGGCGCTCCGCCAGGTGAGCCGTCAGCAGCGCGGTCAGTAGCAGGCTGGCCAACAACGTCACCCAACTGCTCCAGCGCACCGGCCTGAAACTGTTGGCGAAAGGGTAGGCCGCGATCTCCCACGTGCGTCCTCCGACCGAAATCGTTCGCGTTGCCCGGAAACCCGGAGGAAGGTCTCCGACGCCATCGAGTTGGGCACCCTTTGGATAGAGCAGTCTTCCCCCCGGTTTGGCGGCGCGGTCGAAGATGGCCACGCTCAGGTCCGATGCGGAACTGGGGACGGTTCCAGCCTCCACGATATCCGCTACCCGAAAGACCGCGAGGGCGAACCCAGCCAACGCCTCACGCCTTCTCTCGCTGTTCGGCAGCTCGATACCTCCCCGGTAAACCGGACGGAAGACGAGAAAACCGTACTGGTCAGATGTCTCCTGCACCAGCGTTATCCGGCTGGTTGCGATCAACCGGCCGGAATCTGCCGAACTCTGGAGTGCCTGGCGGCGGACGGGGTCGGATGCAAGGTCGAAGCCCAGGGCTTTTTCGTTGCCTTGGAACGGAGCAACGAAGAAAACCGGAAAGTACTCTTCGCGCTCACCCGCTCTGGCCATCTGCCCAGGCGAGAACTGCTCTGTGAATTCGAACCACCGGAAGCCGTCGTGACGCGCTTCCTCTTCGTACTTCTGCCGCGATCGTTTCGGCACCCGCGGAATCCATTCCAGCGCCTGGATCGCATGGTTCCGCGCCAGCATGGATACCGTGAACCGGCCGAACTCTTTCCGTTCGACCTGGTGCGAAGCGTCGAAAAACGCCCCGGCGGTGACAAGATTATCGAGGGTCAGAGTGAGGTTGGTCTCCAAGTCATCGAGTCGCTCCTGGGCAACAGCGTTGAAGGAGGCCTCGGCATTCTTGCTTTCAAGACTTCGCAGGGTGATAAAGATCATCGCGCTCAGAAGGATGCCAACGGCGACGATGCCTAGCAAAGGTAAAATGCGGCGCACGAATCGATGTCCCCACTCATCATCTGCCATCGGCAGAAGAGCCACAGAACCTAAGCCTCAAGGACGGTCACGTGCCCGCGTGGCAACGAATTCGGGTCAAGTAAAACGACTCCCTGCCGATAAACATAGTGTGACTCAACCCCTGGAACTCGCTCTCTGGGTTCGCTCAAAGAAATCCACCGGTGTTTACTGATTACCGTCACTGCTCAAATTTTCGGCTGTTCGTGCAGCGCAAGGGATAGGAACCCAGAAACATTGGGATTTGGCGTTGGCGAATCGGGACCCCGGAGAACACCCTGCACCCAAATTGGGCAAAAACACTTCTTAATAGTGGCGGGAGCGATGTTTGCAGCCGGCCCGATGACTCCGGTAAATCGTGAGCATCGCAGGAGTTTAGTACAAACGAGGTACGGTTCGGGACAAATGCAAAATATCTAAGCTATGTAAATAAAGCGAATAAAGTGGCGGAGAGGGTGGGATTTGAACCCACGATACCCGTTAAGGTATGTCCGCTTTCGAGGCGGATCGTTTCAACCGCTCACGCACCTCTCCGGAGAATCAATTGTCAGTGGCCAGTCGTTAGTGGCCAGCAAAAAGCCTTTGACAACGGTTTGTCGCGAACGACTAACGACCAACGACTAACGACCAATAACTAACGACGGTTCCGAAAAAATTCCTGCACCATCTCCGCCGAACGTCCGGCGAGAACCCCGCCCCGGATCTCCGTCTGATGGTTCAGACTGGGGTGATTCACTACCTGCAGAATCGAATGGACGGCGCCTGCCTTGGGGTCGTCGGCACCATACACCAAACGACGGACGCGGGCATGAATGGCCGCTCCCGCGCACATGGCGCAGGGCTCAATTGTAGCAAACAGCTCACAATCGCCGAGTCGGTGGTTACCGAGGGTTCGTCCCGCCTCGCGCAGCGCCACTATCTCCGCGTGAGCGGTGGGATCGCAGTCGGCGAGGTTGCGATTCCATCCCCGTCCCACCACGCGCCCCGCGCACACCACCACCGCTCCCACCGGCACTTCGCCCGCCTCCAATGCGCGCTGGGCGCAGCGCAGGGCTTCCTCCATCCAAAGCTCGTCCCAAGCAAGCTCGGAGGCAAGGTCGTCGGAAGAAAGCTCGTCAGAAGAAGCTTCTGCGGCAGATCTCATACCCGTCTGTATCCCTTCAGTGTTATCCTAGCAGGGATATGGAAATGCCCGACATCTTCCGGAAAGTGTTTTTGCTGGACCTGATCAAGGGACTGGGCGTGACGTTCCGCTATCAGGATCCCAGGGAAATCTATACCGAGCAGTATCCGCTGGAGCGGCCACAGGTCGCCGAGCGTTACCGTGGCGCGCCGCGGCTGAATGTCAACCCAGACACCGACGAGACGCTTTGCATTGCGTGTGACCTGTGCGCTCTGGCTTGTCCGGAAAACCTGATCGTGGTCGGCAGCGAGCGCAATGAAAAGACCCGCCGCAAAGAGCTTACGAACTTTACCTACGACCTCAGCCGCTGCATGTTCTGCGGTTTGTGCGAAGATGCTTGCCCTGTCGATGCGCTCGAACTTACCCAGGATTTCGAGCTCGCGAACTACACCCGCGAGGGCATGATCTGGGACCGCGAGGCGCTCGAAAAGGGTCCGCAGCCGACCGTGTACAAGAAGTAGCAAAGGCAGTCGAAGAGCCTCAGTTCTCGACGAATTCTTCGTCACCATCGCTATTGGCGCCCGCCAACGAGCTAACCGCACGAGTAAACTCCTGCCCTTCCCAAAACCCCGCCTCGAACAGAGTTTCTTCCGCAAACTGTACAGCGCAGATTTGTTTGGCTTGATCGGCACGGGCTGAAGCGTCCCCCTTGTACAAAGCCCCGAAGTACGTTCATTCGGTCATGGCTGGATAGAAGGTTCCCGTCTGTTCTGATGCGCGATATGCCTTGTCTTTGGGGTCTCAAGCGCGTCTTGGCTGGGCCGATAGCTATGTCTAGCAGGGATCATTGACTGATATGCGCGGCGTCCTTGGCGTTGGGGCGCGGCGTTGTCATCGTTCAGCGACCATGTTCAGCGAAAAAATGTTCAGCGAAACATTGTGCAGCGACCATTCGTTCACCGGCATTTCGTTGGAGGCTATGAGCGAGCTTTCGTTGCGGCTGCGGGGCCTGCATTCAGGTGCATTTCGCCGGCCTGTCGTCATGCGGCGAGAAGGGGGGAACCGGGCGATGAAACCGACGCGTCAGGTCCTTCTCGTCGACGGCAACCCGGCCGACGCCACTCCAGAGCGGGAGGCGTTGACCGGGGCAGGTTACAGAGCTGCAGGATGTCGGTCGAAAGCCTTCTCTTGTCGGCTGGATCCTCTGGATATTTGGGGTGAATAGCGATATGGAAATCGAGCTTATCGAGCGCGAGCCGGCCGCACAAGGACTCCAGCAAACTCTGACGGAGCGGGAGCTGGCGCTTGATCATTTCACCGACCTTCAATCTGCGATCGAAGAACTTCAGAAAACGCAGGAAGCACTGAAGGAAAGTCTGGCCGCCACCAGCGAGATTGCGCGGAAGGATTTGGCTGACCAAAAATTCGCTCTCGATCAGCACGCCATTGTGGCTATGACCGACGTGGAGGGGCGCATCACTTATGTCAATGACAAGTTCTGCGCCATCAGTCAGTACTCCCGCGAAGAACTGCTCGGCCAGGACCACCGCATCATAAACTCCGGCTACCACCCCAAGGAATTCTTCCAGGAGATGTACCGCACCATCGCTCAGGGCGGAGTATGGCGCGGCGAGATTCGGAACCGCGCCAAGGATGGCTCCTTCTACTGGGTCGACAGCACGATTGTTGGATTGGCGGGCGCGGATGGAAAGCTTCACAAGTACGTAGCCATCCGCGTCGATATCACGGAGCGCAAGCGGGCGGAGGAAGCGCTGCACGAGAGTGAACGGCGCTATCGCCAGCTCTTTGGTGAAATGGTGGTGGGGTTTGCGCTGCTCGAAGCCGTTTGCGATGAGAATGGTAAGCCGTACGACTTCCGCCATTTAGAAGTAAACCCTGCGTTTTCCGTGCATAGCGGCTTACCACGGGACGGAGTGTTGGGGAAAACGATTCGTGAGGTTCTTCCCAGCATCGAACCCATCTGGATTGAAAACTACGGAAAGGTCGCGACGACGGGAGAATCGATTCATTCCGAGAACTACGCGCAACCCTTGGAGAGATGGCTCGAATTGACCGCATTCCGTACTCACCAAGGCCATGTGGCAGTCACCTTCGCCGACGTTACCGAGCGCAAGCGGGCGGAGGAAATGAGCGAACGCTTGGCGGCCGTGGTCGAGTCATCCGACGATGCCATTATCGGCAAAGCTATGGACGGGACGATCACGAGCTGGAATCATGGCGCCGAGAAGGTGTTTGGCTACTTGTCAGCAGAGGCCGTGGGCAAAACAATGCAGATGCTCATTCCTCCGCAGCGCGCGAATGAGGAACCTGACATTCTGGCGCGAGTTGAGCGCGGTGAGAGCGTGGAGCATTTCGAAACCGTTCGTGTTCGAAAGGATGGCAAAGGCATTGACGTCTCGGTAACGATTTCGCCGATCAGGGACAGCAGCGGCGCGATTGTTGGCGTTTCAAAAGTTGCGCGCGACATCTCCGAGCGCAAGCGCGCCGAACAGAGACTTGCGGACAAAATGGAAGAACTTGCCCGTTCCAACCGTGAACTGGAGCAGTTTGCCTATGTCGCTTCGCATGACCTGCAAGAGCCGTTGCGCATGGTGGCATCCTATACGCAGCTGCTGGCTGAACGCTATGGCGGCAAACTCGACGAAAATGCCGATAAATTCCTGGGCTATGCGCGCGAGGGGGCGTTGCGCATGCAGGTCCTGATCCAGGATCTCCTGACTTTTTCGCGAATTGTGCGGGCCGATGTCCCGCGCAAGAACGTCGACTGCAATGTGGCGCTGGAAGAGGCGGTGCAGAGTCTGACCGCAGCCATCGAGGAGAGCGGCGCGGTCGTCACCCATGCGACGCTTCCGAACGTATGGGCGGATCAAACTCAGATCGAGCAGGTCTTCCAGAACCTGATCGGGAATGCCATCAAGTTTCACGACGGAGCGCCGCCGGAGTGCGCCGTGAGCGCCGAGAAATCGGGTCGCAATTGGTTGTTCAGCGTGAGTGACAACGGCATCGGCATCGCGCCCGAACACGCGGAAAACATCTTTGTCGTCTTCCAAAGGCTGCACGCCCGGAGCGAGTACACAGGCAACGGAATTGGTCTGGCCATTTGCAAGAAGATCATCGAACACTACGGCGGCAAGATTTGGGTGGAGTCGAAAGTGGGACGGGGTTCCACTTTCAAGTTCACCTTGCCCGCCGCTGCTCCCGAAGAAGAAGGGCGCGCGCGATCATGAAAAATGTTTGCATCATCCTTCTCGTGGATGACAATCCCGCCGACGTGGACTTAGCCCGCGAGGCGCTGCGGGGAAACCTTCATCGCATCCAGGTCGAAAGCGTGGGGGACGGCGAAGAAGCGCTGTCCTTTCTCAAGCGCGGGGGAATCCACGCGAAAAAACCTCGTCCCGACCTGGTGATCCTGGATCTGAATCTGCCGAAGAAAGACGGACGAGCGGTATTGGCGGAGGTCAAAGGCGGACGCGGATCTGCGCACCATCCCCATCGTGGTGTTCAGTACTTCGCGCTCGATGTTGGATATCGCGCGCAGTTACGAACTGGGCGCCAACTGCTATGTCAGCAAGCCCGGAAATCTGAAAGATTACCTGGCAGCGATGCAGTCGATCGAAGAGTTCTGGTTCGGCACTGCGAGCCTGCCACGAAAGGACAACTAAGCTAATGGAACACGAACCGGCACGCGTTTTACTGATCGAGGACAACCCCGGAGACGCAGACTTGGTGCGCCTGCGGCTGGTGGAAGGCAAATCCGACGGTCCAGGTGAATTGCGTCCCCCGCCTCTCCGACGCTCTCGCCTGTCTGGAGGCGGAAACACCCACACTGGTGCTGCTCGACTTGAACCTTCCGGACAGCCACGGCGCGGAAACCTTTCGCCGCATCATGCAGAAGGCTCCGAATGTTCCGGTGGTGATCCTTTCGGGTCAGGACGATGAGACGCTGGCGATCAAAGCCGTGCACCATGGGCGTTCAAGACTACCTGGTGAAAGGCGACATCACCAGTAAACAACTGGAGCGCGCGCTGCGCTATGCGATCGAACGGCAGGGGTTGATGCGCGCTCTGGAAATTACCCGCCAGCAGCAACTTGAATTCAAGGACCAATTTCTGTCTCACGTTTCGCACGAACTGCGTACGCCGCTGACTTGCATTTACCAGTACGTCACGCTGCTTTTGGATGGGTTGGCCGGTCCGCTGGCGCCGAATCAAACCGACCACCTGAAAGCAGTCCTTAAGAGTACGAATCAGTTGCACGCCATGATCCGCGACTTGCTGGAAGCGACTCGCGCCGAAAGCGGCAAGCTGCGCATCGAACCGCGCTGCCTCGACATCGGCGAACTGGTGCAGCAGGCGGTCGCGATGATGCGGCCCGCCGCCGCCGAAAAACACATCGGCCTCGAAGCGGGCTTGGACTCGACCATCCCTCTCGTCTACGCCGATCCCGATCGCACGCTCGAGGTCCTGATCAACCTGATCGACAATGGCATCAAGTTCACCCCACCCGAGGGGGCGGTGATGGTGAAGGCCTCGATGGTGGAGACCGACCCGAGCTCCGTCTATCTGTCGGTCAACGACAGCGGCCGGGGCATTCCGCCAGAGACCCTGCCGCAGGTTTTTGATCGTCTCTACCAGGACCCCAACGCGGTGGACGGCAACCGGACTGGGCTCGGTCTGGGACTCTACATTGCCAAAGAAATCGTTACTCTGCACGGCGGGAGGATGTGGGTGGCGAGCCAGCCGGAATGCGGCAGCACGTTCTCGTTCACTTTGCCGCTCTATTCCCTGGCCAAGCTCCTGCTTCCGGTGATCACTGTGCAGGGACGTTTGCGGGAGGATATTGTGCTGGTGCGCGTGGAGCTGACCCCGCTGTCCAAAGCACTGCGCGGAAGCTGGAAAGAAACCTGCCAGAGGTGTCTGGAGCGCTTGCGGCTGTGCATCTACGTGGACAAGGATCTGGTTCTTCCACCCATGGGAAGAGCGGCCCCATCGAAAGGTTGTTCATGGTCGCTTCGACCGACATGGAGAGGGTCAACATCATGATGGACCGTATCCGCGGAACAGATGGGCGCGCTGCCGAAGTTGAAGGCCAGCGGCACTTTGCTGGTGACGGCTGAGGAGATTCCCGGGCCGCCCGCTGCCGACCCAAGAACCCTGGAGCAACAGGTCTGGGGCGTTGCCGACTACGTCACCGACATTATTCAGCAGGATCTTCGCAAAGCAGCAAAACTTCATCGAAAAGGAGAACCATTAAAATGCGCAGTGAAAGTTACGGCGAGGAGCAGCCCATGAAATCGAGCAAAGATTATGGTCGTGGATGACGATCCCGATCTCAGACAGGCCCTGAGTTTGCGTCTGCGGGCCAATCACTTTGACACCATTAATGTTTGCGACGGTTATTCCGCCATTGCGATGGCGCAGAAGGAAAATCCACACCTGATCATTCTCGATCTCGGACTGCCGGCGGGCGACGGATTTGCGGTGCTCAAAAACTTGCGCCAGTATCCGGCGCTGGAGGACATTCCGGTGATCGTTCTTACGGCTCGCGATCCCGAGGGCAATGAAAAACGCACCCTCGAATCGGGCGCGGTCGCTTTTTTCCAGAAGCCGGCCGACAACGAGGAGTTGCTGGGAGTGATTCGCGCCTGCCTGCAGACGGGATGGGGGGGAGGCCTGCCATCGTAGCGGGCCTCGTCTTATGGGAAGTGGTGAGGGAAGGAGAGCGATATGTATGTAGACAGCCGGGGGGCGTTGGCTCGTTCCCAAACGTACGAGTTCCGGCGGCGGGAAGCGCGCTATGTTTCCAGCATGACCAGCCACGCTGCAGCGCTTCTTGCGCTTCGGACCCATCGTCACTCGCGGTATGACGCTCGATATCAGTATGGGAGGAATGTCGGCGCTGGTCTGTGGCGCGCCCCGGGTAGGCGAAACGGTTGTCATCGGGTTGTCGTTGGCAGACGCCAACATCGAAATGCTGGCGACTGTCCGCCACAGCAGCGATGCCAGGTCGGGATTTGAGTTCTACCCTTTGTCTCTGATCGCGCGAACAGGGAATTCAGAACTGGATACAGGAACTGCGCCAGCACGAAGAAACGCTGTTCCCCTATCCGTACGCGTTCGGGGCCAGGCTTGGCAACGACTGAGAGTCAGAACTCATTTTGTAATTTGGTAATCGGGTAATTTGGTAATCGGGAAACCTATTCGGGTTGCGCCCTACAGCTGGGGCTTTGAATTACAAAATTACCCGATTACCAACTTACAAACTCCTGTTCACTCCGGCAGCAGCGGCAGTCCCTGAATATTCCAGGAAATGTGGTGGACCGCGCTGTTGGTGGCGAGGATGGCTGACTTGCCCGGAGCGAAGGCCAGTCCGACCAAGCCTTGGCCGGAGACTTCAAGGTTGGCCTTGCCTTGGGGAGTGATCTTCACGATGCCGCGTTTTCCGGCGAGAGAAGCGGCGACATAGATATTGCCCTCGACATCAAGCGCCAGGCCTTGCGGACGCCCGAGACCGCGGTAGAACACGGACACGGTTCCGTGAGGGTCGACTTTATAAACGCAGTCGAAGCTGGAAGTGCTGGGGCCGGTGACAAACATATCGCCGTGGAGGCCGAAGGCGATGTGATAGGCGGAAACGCTCGGCTCCAGCGTCGCGAAAACAAAAATCTGGCGGTCGCGAGCGATCTTGAAAATGGTTCCGCTGCGGTCGCCGACGTAGAGATTCTCCGCGGCATCGAAGGCAATGCCGGTCGCGACTCCCATGCCTTCGGCATAGGTCGACATGGTGCCGTTCGGCGCCACTTTGTACACGGCCTCGTCATGCCGCGAAGAAACGTACATCTGGCCTTCGCGGTCGAAGGCAATCGCGGTGGCGTTCATCAGGTCGCTGAGAAACGGCTTCAGGTTGTAGTTCGTGTCGATCTTGAAAATCGACACCGGAACTTTTTGCCCGCGCGATCCGGAGAAAGTCACATAGAGGTTGCCTTCGCGGTCGAGCGCGGGATTGGTGACGGGATGAAGATTGTCGGCCACCGGGACCGCAACCTTAATCGAGTGGGAGTTACTGACGTGTCCGTTGGCGCCGCCCCGTTGGTTCTCACTACGACCGGCCCCGAGGCCGCTCCGTCGGGCACGCGGGCCACCAGGAAATCGTCGGAACTGATTAATACGGAGCCTTCGATCTCGCCGAAGTGGACGCTGGGGCGACGCAATTCTGGGGGACGCAGGCTTTTTCCGATGATACGAACCTCGCCTCCAGGCAAAGCGAAACTGGGCGCGACCGTTTCGATGTGCGGTTTGCCGTTGACGTTCTTTTTTCCCAGCAGGCGGTCGGAGATGCTCATGAGATTATTCCGGCGGGAGCCATCCCGCTTCAACCCAGCGTTACTTCGTTAGAAGGCCAAAGCGCATCAGAAGATGCATCAGAAGATGCATGACGGCAAGCGCATAAAGTCCCGCTCCGAGGTCATCCACCACAATGCCCGTGCCCTCGGGCAGCCGCTCCAATCGGCGAATCGGAAACGGCTTCCAAATATCGAAGACACGGAAGAGTATAAAGCCGGCGAGAAAAGTTTTCCAAGCCAGCGGGACGGCGATGAGCGTAACCAGTTGCCCCGCAACTTCATCGATGACGACGAATTGCGGGTCTTTTAGGCCCGAAGACTCGCGCGACCAGCGTGGCGGCGGGAATTCCGATGAGGGTCACAGCCGCCGCCGCGACGATTGTTGCCCAAGTGCGGCTCGTTAGCGGGATTCGGGAACTTGCCAACGCCCACAGCACTACCGCGGCTAATGACCCCCACGTGCCGGGACCGGGTTTCAGGCGTCCCGCGCCGAAGAAAGTTGCGACCAGCGTGGCCCAGAGCGGAGCAGCGCTCAGCGGAGCAGCGGGGGCGTCGGCGACTGCGGACGGATGATCCATCAGTCTCCGTCCTCGTCTGGGCTGTCTTCGCGGATTGCTTCCTCGGCGTCGTTAACCGGCGACGAAATCACATACGCGCCGCTGGCCCACTTGCCGAGATCGATCAGGCGGCAGCGCTCGCTGCAAAAAGGGAAGTCCGCGTCCGCCGACTTCACCGGCTTTTTGCAGATTGGGCAACGGAGTTTGATTGGGCGCTTGCGCGGCATAGTCGGATTGCGGAAGTCAGAGGTCAGATTACCGAGTCGAGAACATTTCTGCTTTGGGTGATTTTGACCTAGGCAATCTCACCTCTGACCTCTGACCTTAAACAATCTCCGCTACTAAATCATAATCGTGTGCCGCCGTGATGCGGCAGCGGTGAAACTCTCCTGCCTTGCGGCTCTTTTCCTTCGGGATAATCGTTGACGAAGACTTTACCGTCAATTTCCGGCGCGTGCATCGCGGTGCGGCCTTCGAGCAGCAGGTCGGACTCGGTCGAAGTGCCTTCCAGCAGCAGATCGAATTCTCGCCCGATTAACGATTTCTTCTTTGCCCGGCTGATCTTCTTCTGAATCGACATCAGCGATTTGCGGCGGCTCTCGATCTCGCGTAGGGAAAGCTTCTTGTCCTGATCGAAGGCGCTTGCGCCTTCCTGGTCGGAGTAGCCGAAGGCGCCCATCCAGTCGAAGGCCGCGTCTTTCACGAAGGCGCAAAGCTCCTCGAATTCTTTTTCGGTTTCGCCGGGGAAGCCGACAATAAACGAAGTCCGCAAAGTGACGCCGGGAATTACGCGGCGCATTTTCTCGATGGAGCGCAGGAACAAGTCGGCGCCGCCTCCACGCTTCATGCGCTTCAGAACCGTCGCCGAAGCGTGTTGCAGCGGTACATCGATGTACGAACAAATATTGTCGTGGGCGGCGATCGTCGCCAGCAGCCGGCCGGTGATTTTGTTGGGATAGGCGTAGAGGAAGCGAATCCACTGCAGGCCGTCGATGCCCGCGAGCTTTTCCAGCAATAGGGCGAGGCCGTCTTTCAGTCCGAGATCCTCGCCGTAGCAGGTGGTGTCCTGTCCGATGAGCGTGATTTCGCGCACGCCGGATTGCGCCAAGCGCTCGGCTTCGGCGATGACGGATTCGAAACGCCGCGAGCGGAACTGTCCCCGCAGTTGGGGAATGATGCAGAAACTGCAGGGATGATCGCAGCCTTCGGCGATTTTGATATAGGCCGTATATCCCGGCGTGGTCAGCACGCGGGGCGTGTGGTCGTCGTAAAGGTAGTTAGGCAGGTCGGCGACGGCGCCGTCCCAGGAATCGCGCGCGAAGCGGCCCTGTCCGCGGCGATGATCGCCCTCGGGGCGCGAGGTCGGCGTGGTCGAATCTAGAATGTTGAACGGACCTGAGGTCCGCGGTGTTTCCGCCACTCCGGCAGCGGCGAGAATTTTCTCCAATTCGCCGGTACCAACGACCGCGTCCACTTCCGGAATGTTCTTTCGGATCTCATCGCGAAAACGCTCGACCAGGCAGCCGGCAACCACCAGGCGCTTTGCCTTGCCGCCCGTTTTCTGGCGCGCCATTTCGAGGATCGTATCAATGGATTCCTGTTGCGCGCTGCCGATAAACGAACAGGTATTGACCACGATGACGTCGGCTTCCTCAGCATTGGGAGTAAGCTTGGCACCCGCTTGGGCCAGCATGCCCATCATCACCTCGCTATCGACGAGGTTCTTGGGGCAGCCGAGGCTGACAAAACCTACCTTGGCGGGGGCAGTCGGCTCCGAAGTCGCGGATATGATTCTCTTTACGGGCACTGGGACAGTTGAACGATAACGATCTGCAGGAAACGGATTATGCAATTCTAGCATCCTACAATGCCGTGTTCGCGCCCGAGAAGGAGGCGAATGCCGTATTTCCGCCATCGGGCGGGCCGTGCTAATCTTATGGTTCAAAAAAATACATCGCTCAACACCCTGGAGGAGAGATGGCAGCTAAAGGGCTCGCAGTTCTCGTGGCGCCGGTTTTGGTTCTCGTTGCCAGCGCTTGGGCGCAAGAGTTCAATCGTGGGACACCCGAAAATGAGATTTCCGTCACGGCCGGGCGAACTTTCGTCAGCACCCAGACGATTCAGAATCCGACTCCGGGTGACCCCAATCCCCACATTCATTTCGGAAACCGGGCAAGCTTCGATGTGAATTACTCCCGCCTGCTCATGAGCCATAAGATTATCGGACTGTATGCGGAATTGCCCGTTGGGATCTTTTATCACATGGACCTGAACACCTTCGAGGACAACATTCCCCACGACATCTCGGCGCTGTTCCTGACTCCATCCCTGCGCGTGAACTTTTTTTCCGGCCAGGGAGTTACTCCCTGGGTTAGCGCGGGCGGCGGCTACGGGCACTTCTGGGATTCCAACAATCTGGTTTGGGGCGGACCGAACCCTGGGAGCGGTGTCAATACCGGCGTCGTCCAGTTCGGAGCTGGATTGGATGTGTGGCCGTGGCATAGGTGGGGTGGGCGGATCGAGGCGCGCGATTTCTACTCCGGGGTTCCCGACCTGAACGTTGATGTCGGGAGAAGCCGTCAGCACAACTACTACGTAGGCATCGGCGTTATCCACCGCTTCTAGGCAGGTTTGGGGACGGGCGCCCCTCTAGCAGCTGTGGTGAAACTCCAGCGCCAAGAACCAGCGCCTGAAGGCGCATTTATCACAGTGGGCACTTGCGGCGCGCCTGAAGGCGTGCCCTGATACAAGTCAAACTTTCACATCGGGCTGCTGCCAGCGGCGGTTCGGTTCGGCGCCTTTCTGGTATTTGCCGTTTCCGAAGCGGTGATGTCGCGGAAAAGCCGGGGCAAGCTTTGGGCGTCGTCCACCGACTTGCCGAAACGCGCGGATTCGTAAGCGCGCGTAAACCGGGCCACCTTCTTCTGCAGGGCCGCTTCCTGGATGGCCGCGACGAAATCCAGCGGTGTTTGGGACGGCGACTTGCGCCAGCCCAGCCGTGCCATGCGGTCCACCATCCGGTCATACCAGAGGGCGGCGGATTCGCGCGGGGCACGCTCCGGATGCGCTCGCAGACTACGGTTGCGCCACCCGCTGACCATTCGCCTGAAATTGACCAGCGTGATCAGGACTGCCGCGAACGCGATGCTGCCGCGCAACCAGCGCATCGGAAAATTGGTGAAGTGGTCGTGCGCGCGCCTTGCCGACCGCAGCAGGGCGCGATGTTGGCGCTCAATCCAACGGCGAGCTTCGTCAAAGAACTGCCGGCTGCTGGTAGCCGCATCCTTTCCCAAAGTGCGTTGGTGGCTGATATCGTAGTTGATAATCCATTCTCGCCAAAAAGATGCGGCCGCATCCACATAGAGCTGCATTCGCGACCATCCGGTGCGCGTCGGCAGGCTTCCCGCCGGAGTCGGATCAAAGCTGATCCAACCGGATCCGGGGAAGTAAGCCTCAACCCACGAATGGGCGTCGCTGGCTCGCACCACATACTGGCCGGTGAGGTCATTGAATTCACCTCCGCGGAACCCGGTCACGATTCGCGACGGGATGCGCAAAGAGCGCAGCATCACTGCCATCGAACTGGCGAAATACTCGCAGTGGCCCTGCTTCCTCTCGAACAGGAAATTGGCCAGTGGGTCGCGCGGCACACGGTTGGGCAGCTCCAGCGTATAGCCGAAGTGGGTTGCCAGATAGTGTTCCAATGCGATTGCTTTTTCATAATTGCTGGGAGCCGCCGCGGTGATTTCCTCCGCCAACTTCGCAATGCGAAGATCGAGCGGCGCCAGTTTCAGGTACTCGTCCATGCCCGCGGGCGCGGTGTTCGCCGCCAGACGAAGCTCGTCGCTGTCGATCTCGGGCAATTGCGACTCGGCTTCGTAGCGAGTGATCGGGGTTTCGGGATCGAGATTGTAGACGGCTCCCCCGGCGTCGGTAGTCACGCGCCGGAAATTTCCTTTCAGACTCCGCGGCCTCTCGGCCAGAAAGAAGACGTTGGTTCCGAGCGGCTCCATGAGAACGCGATAACGAAGGGATCGGCCCACGAGCGCCGACGCGTCGCGCGAGTCCACAGCAGGCAACGGCGCCAGCCGATAGCTTCCATCGCCCGCTGGCCGCAGTTGGGTTTGCTCGAACGAGTTTGACCAGACTCTGCCGTCAAAAGCGCTCAGCGCAATCCCGCGCCACTTCAAGTCGTAAGCGCCTTGGAGATCGTTATGGATTTCGATGTGCATGACGACCGCACTGGACTGCTGAATCTGGCCGATGCGGCCGAGTTGCACGCGATCGGTGAAGCCGGTGGAGACATCGCTGGTGGGCGTGTAGGCGCTCAGATAGCGTGACGAAATGCGGGGAAGAAGAAAGAAGATCAGGAAACTGCCGGCCAGAATCATCAGCACGAGCGCCGGCGCGATCGCCAGCAGCGCGTAGGCCATGGGTTGAGTGGGAGAGATCTGAGTGGGAGAGATCTGGGTGGGCGAAATAACGACGAGAGAGGCAACGGGTGGATCCTGTGCGTGCGCTGGTTCGGCGGCGACCGAATGCCGCATTTCCATCAGCACAAAAGTGACGACCGCAACCAGCAGGAAGCACGCAAAAGAAAGCAGAAACACACTGCCGACAGTAAGCACGGCGGCGGCCAACACCATCAAAAACGAAAGCGCCGCGAGCATGTAATGATCGCGCGTCCGCTGCAACGAGAACAGCCGGACGACGATCAAGAAGAGCACGAGGTGAACGTTGGCGCCGAGAAAGCTGCGCGAACTAAAGAAGTAGTCGGCGAGGTAAATGAAGACGTAGATCAGCGTGAGGACACTGGTCCAGCGCTCCGGAATGGCAAACTCGTGCCGCGTCAGAAGTTGGTATCCGCGAAGCGCCAGCGCCATCCCCACCCCAACCACCGCCGGCAGATCCAGGCCGCCGGTCGAGGCCAGAGCGCCGAAGCCAGTGAGCACGAGCAGATAAAGCGCCACATTAAAGTAGCGCTCGATGGCCTTGGCCATGGTGTAGTTCGTCGCCATGGTAGTCGTCGCCCTGGTAACACTGCCCGGGTTGATGGAAGCGTCCGTCACGAGAAGCTTCTATTGTTGGCGAAACCGGCGCGGAAGGGAAGTGTCAGCGGTAACCAGATCGCTGGCGATCCCGTTCGGTAATGGAGAGCCCGGCGTCCCCGCCCGCGGGACGGGCGAGACGCCCGTCGCTCCACCGTATGACTTGTTTACAATAGCTGCCCATGGACTACCTTCTGAAAACTGAGCCTACTGTATATTCCTTCGCGGATCTTGAGCGGGAGAAGACGACGATTTGGGATGGGGTGACGAATCCGGCGGCGGTGAAGCATCTGCGCGGGATGAAGCCGGAAGAGCGGCTGGTGATCTACCACACCGGGGACGAGAAGAGCGCGGTAGGGACAGCGTCGGTGGTGGCGGTGGATGCGAGCGATGCCAGGAATCCGCAGGTGAAGATCAAGGTTGGGAAGCCGATTGCGAAGCCGCGGACGCTGGCGGAAATCAAGGCGCGGGCCGGGTTTGCGGAGTCTCCGCTGGTGAGGCAGGGACGATTGAGCGTGGTGCCGTTGTCGGCGGCGCAGTACGCGTGGCTGGTGGGGGAGTGAGGGGTCCCATAGGTTCATCGTGTGGGACGGGCGCCCTCGCCGTCCAAGCCGAGCAAAGCTCGGCAGGTTTCGCTAGCACCACATGACTGCCAGGTGAAGTCGATCATTCGCCCCAAGATCATCGCCGCAGGAGAGTTATTCCCATACACCCACACCACGACTTACGTCCGGATAACGCGCTCCGCGCAATCGGGTTCGGGGCAGGCGTAGGTTACGTGATTGCGCTGGCGGTCGAGGCTGACGATGAACATGGGGCGTCCGTGGCGCTCGCAGGTGGGCTGGTTGGGAGTGAGCGCGGGCGCGGTCTCCGCGCTTGGGCGTGGTGTAGCCGAGGCGCTCGCCGAAGCAGCGGTGGCAGAACTTGTCGGTGCAGCGAAAGAATTCGATGGAAAAGTCGGCGTTGTAGGGAGCGATTGCGGGCTCCATGGTGCGGTAGTGCTGGTCGCAAAGGGGCAGGATGTCCGTCCGCATGCGAAGCGAGTTTAGCACTTTGAAGGGGGCCAAACGGAATGTGGCAGTAGGCGGCGCAGGATCTTGCTCAAGCGCTCAATTTGCGCAGGAACTCCTGCTCGTCCATGTGGTACTTAAACGCTTTGCGGCCGTTAATGAAGACTACGGGGACTTCGTCGGTATAGCGGCGCCGGATTTCGGCGTCGGAGTCAACGTCGATTTCATGCCAGTTGAAGCCGCCACGCTTGTGCAGCTTGTCGAGGCTCTCCTTGACGATTTCGCAGAGATGACATCCCTTGCGGGAATAAACGATGACTTCCCGAGGCTTCGTCATTTGAGGAAGTTTACCAGTCTTGGTGGGGGCTTTCCAAGACACGGACGGGCGTAGAATTCCCTGATGACGATGCTCGTCACGACGACGAACCGAAAGCCGCTTTCTGGAAAGACGGTCCTGGTGACGGGAGCGGCGAAACGACTGGGGCGGGCGATTGCTTTGGCCGCGGCCGAAAACGGCGCGGACGTGGCGATTACTTTTCGCGAGTCGGCGCGCGAGGCGCGGGCGGTGATCGTAGAGCTGGCGCAGCATGGCGTGGAGGCGCTGGCGGTGCGCTGCGATGTCACGGATGAGAAGAGCGTCCGGGAAATGGTGAAGGAAGTGGCGAGCGAACTGGGCGGGATCGACGTGCTGGTGAATAACGCCGCGAATTACGAGACCGTCGAGTTTGAGAAGATTACGGTAGCGCAGTGGGATGCGATTTTTGCATCCAACACGCGCGGACCGTTTCTGGTGTCGCGCGAGGCGCTGCCGTATTTGAGAAAGCGCCGCGGGCGCATCGTCAATATGGGTTCTCTGGGCGGGCTGCGGCCTTGGGCGACGCATGCCCACTATTGCTCGTCGAAGGCGGCGCTGCACATGCTGACCAAAGTGATGGCGAAGGCGCTGGCGCCGGAGATTGCGGTGAATGCGGTGGCTCCGGGGATGATCGAATTGGGGGAGAAATCGGCGGCGGCATTCATGAGAAAGACGGCGAAACAGACGCCGATGCAGCGCAGCGGGACGGCAGCGGACATTGCCGCGGCCGTGATGTTCTTTGCCGGGGCTCCGCAGTTTATTACCGGGCAGGTGTTGGCGGTGGATGGCGGGTTGGGGTTGTAGCATCCCGTGGCGCACGTGCGATTCGTATCAGGGCATGCCTTCACAGGCGTGCGGAAACAGTCTCGAGGTCGCTAGAAGCTGACTGCGCGGCCTTCAGGCGCTGAAGCTGCGTACGACATGTTCCAAGTCTCTTCAGGCACGGACTTCGAATCATCGCTTGCCGAAACAGTCTGGCAGCGACTGGATTTGTTTCCTGGCTGGGTTCACGTATCGCTTGTTTTCGCGTATCGTTCTGTTTCGACCTTTACCATACTTATGACACGATCCATCAGGGGCGCGAGCTCTTTTTTCCTGACACTCTTTCTAGCAATGCTTCTGGCCGTTCCTTTGGCAGTTGCGCAAGATCGCCCGGAGGAGGGCGGTCATGAGCTTCAGGTTTGGACTGGCGGCGGGCGCTCGGTTCCGGGCGGGACCAAGGATACGAGCGTGTGGAACGCGGGAGTTAGCTATGGGTGGATTCTGACGGCTCCGCACGGGCCGGGATTTCTCAACGGACGATTCGAGCTTGCGGTGGACGCGGTGCCGGCATTTGTTGTATTCCAGCCGGCAAATACCGTGTACGGGGGAGGAGTGAATCCGGTGGGGTTGAAATGGATTTTCGCCACGCGCGGACATGTCGCTCCCTACCTCGAATTGAGTGGAGGAACGCTGTTTACGACGCATGAAGTGCCGGCGGGAACTTCGACGATAAACTTCACCTCGGGCGCGGCGTTCGGGCTGTATTTCTTTGGGGAGCATGCGTGGTCGGTGGATGTCCGGTACATGCACATTTCGAATGCCGGCCTGACCGTGCCGAATCCGGGAGTGAATACGGTGCAGGTGCGTTTGGGGTTTGGGAAATTCTTTGGGAAGAAGTAGCGGGTGGCATTACGGTCGTGTGGAAGCGGCGCCACGCCCCGCTTGGACGGGCAAAGCCCCGTCCCCACACAAGAAAGTCAAAGCTAACGCCGTTCGGTTAACGCGGTCGCGGTCTGCCTCGGTTCGGCGCGGCGTCCGCAGCAGGGGCCGGGCGGAATGGCTGCGCCATGCGGGCACGTGCGCGGGTGGTTGAGGAAGGTGCAGATCTTGTCGGTGGCTTCGGGGGAGAGTATGTGCTCGAACTTGCAGGCCTGCTGCTCGATTTCGGTTTCGCTGTCCATGGCGAGCGAGTCGGTGAAGAGGCGCTCGGCCAAGCGATGGCGGCGGATAATATCGGCGGCGCGCTGGTGTCCGCGCGGAGTGAGTTCGACGATCGCGGAACCGTCGCCAGTGGAAAAGCCGGCAGGCTTCAGCGCGTCATGGCAGGGATTGACGAAAGGCTTGTGATCGTGCGCTTGGAGCGGGTGCGGGCGCATGGTTACCAGTTCCATGGCGGCCATTTTTTCCACGGCGATGGATACGGGCAAAGCGCCGTGGACTTCCATCCGGCCAATCTCCGCGATTTGGCCGTTCTCTTCCAAGGCAAATAATTCTTCCAGCACTTCGTCGAATTGCTCTTCGTCGGCCATGGCAAAAACTTCCTGGGCGGCGATTTTGCCGTGATGCAATTCGATGCGGCGGTCGGCCAGGCGCGCGACTACGGGATCGTGCGTCACCATGACGATAGTGCGTCCCTGCTGGTGTAGTTCGCGCAGCAAGCGCAGAACGATTTCTTCGTTGACGGCGTCAAGGTTGCCGGTGGGCTCGTCGGCGAGCACGATCTTGGGATCGTTGATGAGGGCGCGGGCGATGCAGACACGCTGCTGCTCGCCTCCGGAGAGCTGCGAGGGCAAGTGGCCGGCGCGGTCTTTGAGGCCGACGCGTTCGAGAGCTTCGAGCGCTTCCTTTTCGTCGGTCATGCTGTGGAAGTACTGCGCCAGCATGACATTCTCGACTGCGGTGAGATACGGGATCATGTGGAATTGCTGGAAGACGAAGCCGATGGTTTCGGCGCGGACATGGTTGAGGTCAGAGGCGCTGAGGTTGGCGACATTTTGTCCGTCAAGCCAGATTTCGCCGCTAGTGGGGCGGTCGAGGCATCCGATGAGATTGACCATGGTGCTCTTGCCGGAGCCCGAGGGGCCCATCATGGCGACCCACTCGCCGGACTCGATCGAGAGCGAGATGTCGTCGAGCGCTTTAATCAGGCCGCCGTTATTTTCTTCTTCTCTGGCGGGGTAACTCTTGGTGACGTTCTTGAGTTGAATCATCCTTATTCTTTCCTCTTCCCACGGGTTTCGATGGCCCGATGACCCGATCACCCGATCATCTACTCGATCGAGAGCGAGATGTCGTCGAGCGCTTTAATCAGGCCGCCATTATTTTCTTCTTCTCTGGCGGGGTAACTCTTGGTTACGTTCTTGAGTTGAATCATCCTGTTCTTTCCTCTTCCCACGGGTTTCGATGACCCGATGGCCCGATCACCCGATCACCCGATTCCATTACTCTCCCCTCAGAATAATAGCGGGTTGCACGCGGCGCAGCAGCTCGATAGGCAGAATCGCCGAGAGAAGAGCGACGGCAATACTGCCGGCGAGCACGTACGGAAAAACGCTGAAGCGCGGGACGACGGGCGCGTGAAAATTGACTCGTCCGATCCAGGCAGCGACGCCGATGCCGATGAAGAAGCCGAGAATCGCGCCGACTACGCCCAGGGCCGCGGCTTCGGCCGCGAAGAATCCGTTGATCAGATGTTCGGACGCGCCCAGGGCTTTCATGATGGCGAAGTCGCGGCGGCGGTCGAAGACCCATCCGATCAACGTGGCGAGGACGCAGAGCGCGGAAGTGAGCACGACCAAGGTGGCGGAAGCGTAGAGCGTGGCGCGCGTTTTGTTCAGCACGTTGGCTTCGCCTTCCATGATCTGGCGGACGGGGCGGATGTCGGCCGCGGGCAGAAGCTGCGCGAGCTGGCGAATCGACGCTTCAACTTCGGCGGCGGTTCCATTGGCGGCGACTTCGATTGTGGAAGGCGCGACGCCGGTCCAGTTCTGGAATTCAAATTGATCGAGATAAATGCGGCTGTCTTCGCCGGCGCCGGTCTGGAGCATGCCGGCGGGCGCGAGTTGGATTGCTTTGCCCTGGAACGTCAGTTCGAAAGGCTGGCGATTAGCACTGACTTTAGGGCTAAGTATGGCAGCGGCGCGCATGCCGACTAGGGCTTCGTTTGGCGCGTTAGGCCAATGGCTCACCTTCCACCAGTGATTCAATTGGCGGGCGCGGGCGAAGTCGGTGCCAACGACGACTACCGATTGTCCATCTTTGGTGCGGGCGACGGCGTACGCGAAAGGAACAGCCAGCGTTTTTGCGCCGAGAACGAATTCGACTTTGGCGAGTGCGTCGGCGGGCAGGGACTGACCGTCTTTCGCCACGATGACCACGTTGGCTCCGTAATTGCGAAATTCGGTGCGGAGCTTGGCTTGCACGTCTACGTATAGGTTCATCATGGAGGTGGCTACGGCGGCGGCCACGATCATGGCGAGCAGGGCGGAGGCGGCGCGTCGGCGACGAAGGACGGCGGCACGGATGAGCATGCGTCCGAACATCGAAGTGTGCGGCACGCCCGCGCGGCGATCAGCGACCTGCTTGGGAGTGAGGAGCGTGCCGGGAGTGTTGCTAGCCGTCATCTCTATCCTTCACCTCGCAGGGCGAAGACAGGATCGAATTTCACGGCGCGGCGAATGGCGGCAGCGCTTCCGGCGAAGGTCACAAAGACCGCGATGGCCATGATGATCGGGAAAAGCACGGGCTCGATGGAAATCTGCGAATTGAAAATCGACCGGCCGATCTGGCGGGCGAGCAGGGCTCCGGCGGAAAATCCCGCAAGGCCGCCGACGAGCGCGAGCAGCAGCGCCTCCGCAAAGAAGATGGCAGAGACCGCGAGATTGCCCGCGCCAAGGGCCTTCATCAGGCCAACTTCGACGCGGCGCTCATAGATCGCCGTAGCCATGGCTGCGGAAACGGCGAGAGCGGATGCGAAGAGCGCGGCGAGCGTGATCAGCAGCATGAGTCCTTTGATGCGCGAGAGCACCGTGCCTTCGTTTTGCGCAACCTGGCGGATCTGCTCCGCGTGCGAATGCGGAATGACTTCCTGTAACTGATAGGCAATCGACTCCACGTAGGGCGAGCAGTACCAGCGGTCGTAGACCTCGGGAGTCATCGTCTTGGGATCGCGGGCGGAAAGTGCATCTGGGGGCTTGGTCATCGCGCTGACGTAAACGCGGCGTACGGCGCCGGGTTTGCCTAGAATTTGCTGCGCTAAAGCTAGCGGCGCTACGATCTGGTCGTCTTCGGCGCCACCGGTCGAGAGGATGCCCGAGATGGTGAGTTGGCGACCGTTGACTTTCAGTGTGTCTCCTGGCTTCTTATCTAGCTTCGCTGCCAGGCGTTCGCCTATCAGGATGTTTTCGGAGCTGTCATCTGGCCAGCCGCACGCTCCTGGCGAGTCTTCGACTCGCCCTGGACGGGCGAGGCGCCCGTCCCCACACTTGCCTTCGCCTTCTACTTTCCACCAGGGGTTCGTGATCTTTACGCCGGTGGCGAAGTCGTCTTTCCCGAAGCGTAGCGCTTTGTTGAAATAGGTGCCGACCAAGGTGACATCCTTCTCGTCTTTATTGTTGCCTTCGCCGACTTTGACCGTGACGGGCAGCATGGGCGAGAAGCCGACGATGTTGTGGTGCCAGAAGGTGCCGCGAATTTTCGGGAGGTCGGCTTCGTTGAGGAACGCTCCGTCGCTTGGCGGCTTCAGATTCTACACCGCCGACTTCCACGTCGAGCGTGTCTTCCTGCGGAGTGACCACCAGGTTGGCGCCGTAGCTGCGCAGTTCGCGGTTGATCTTGTCGCCGATGTCGGTGGCCACCGCGATCATGGCGGTGGCCACCGCTACACCGAGCGTGATCGCGATGCCCGCGAGAAGTTTGCGTCGCGCTTGACGGCGAAACGATTCGTAGACGATGCGAGGAAACATTATTTCGGCTCGAAGTAGTGTCTGCCGGCCGCGACGTCGGCTTCGGAGACGATGACCGCGTCGTCGGTGACCTGCGCCTTCAACGGAATCGGATTGCACCCGCCGGGCATGCCAATCGACTGCGGGTTCATTTGGGCGGCGCAGTTCTTGCAGATCACTCCCTGTTTGTTCTTGTAGAAGCCGACCGGCCCGCAGATTTCGCAAGCGTCGAACAAGGTTGCAACTTTTCCATCGGGCTTCTGATAAAGCCAGAAACGGACTTCGACGCCTCCTTCTTTGGCTTCGAAGCGGTGGAGTTCGCCGTCGTAAACCTGCTTCAGCGGGATGTAAACTTTGCCGTCCACGAAGGTGACTTCGGCGGCGGGCGAGAGCGCGCTGGCGCTCTTCTCGTAGATGAAGCTGGCGGTGACCATCACAATGAAGGCGAACGAGAAGAGGTAAACCGAGGCCATCCAGAGGCGCTCGCGGCGCACGGTCCACAGCGCTTTACGCCGGGCGGCGCCGGCCGGCGGTAGCTCGACAGGCTGGCGGCTCTTCATTTCAAACAGCACCATCAGCGCGGCCAGCGTGAGAATGGTGATGAAGAAGAAAAAATCGTTGCGGACGATGGGGCCGATGATGGCCATCTCCTGGCGGGAGGAAGGAAGCACTCCGTTCTCGGAAAGCTCGTGCAGGCCCGAGATCACAAGTTGCCCGGCCACCAGGAAAAGAATCGCGGTCGTGACCCGGAAGAATTTCTGCAGATTGATTTTGACGCTGCCCTTGACGAACATCACGCCGAACAGGATGGCGACAACAATTCCCATGACCGTGCCGATGAAGCTCATCAGCTCGCTCGAGTTCAGGGTGACGGCGGAGAGGATCAGAACGGTTTCGGCGCCCTCGCGCAGGACCATGAGAAAAACGAAGATGAAGAGGCCGATCCATGCATCGCCACGGGCGAACAATCCGACTTTGCTCTCGATCTGGCCCTTGAGCTTGCGGCCGGTCTTCATCATGAAGACGATCATGGTGACGACGAAGACGGCGGCGACGAGCATGACCCAGCCTTCGAAGATCTCCTGGTTCAACTTGAAGCGCGAAACTACGATGGCCACGCCGATCGATCCGGCAAAGGCGGCGGCGAGGGCAGCATAGACTGCTTTGCGCAGATCATTGCGGCCGATCTTGGCGAGATAGGCCAGGGTGATGCCGACGATGAGTGCGGCTTCGACGCCTTCACGGAGGGTGATGATGAATGCCTGGAGCATAGTTTAAGTACCCGGTTCCTAATTGAAAATGAATTTCAATTTCAATATCAATAGGATACGGGTTCGAGCGGGGGGCGGTCAACGCACGGAATCACGGATAGTTGTGATTTGCATCACAGGGAAACTCGGGCATGGAATGGCGTTTCGCGTGCATGGAAAACTCGCTTGTGGACACCGGGCGTTCCCGCCCGGCGGGACGGGCGAGACGCCCGTCGCTCCACTAAATGATCCTCAAGAACTTGCGCGCCTCCTCCAGTTCCGGAAACAATTTCTCTTCGGCGAGAAACTCCCGCGAGTGCACGCACCTCCGGCTCCCCCGCAGCCTGACCGGGTGCTTCAAATGCAGCATCTCGTGAAACAAAATGTATTCGACCGCGTAGCGCGGCACGCGTGGGTGGTCGAAGACGCGGCTGATGACGATGGCGTTGTGCGCGGGGTCGTAGTGGCCGAGGCTGCTGCGAGCGTGGTTCTGGCTCCAGGTGAGTTGCGGGCGTCCCATGAGTCCGTGGAAGAAGCGGCGGTTAAGATCGTCGAAGATTTCTTCCAGATGGTAGTAATGGCCGCGGGCGGAGTGGATGTGCTTGCGTCCGCGCATCTGGCGGATGAGCCGCGCTTTGGCGGCAACATCGTGGCCAGCGACATAGCGGCGATAACGGGCGCTGTGGGCGCGATCGACCGGCTGGCGGTAAAGCTTAGCCAGCAGGATGTGGGCGATCGAGTGCTGCACGGCTTCGGGAGCGCCTTCGAGCAGGTCGGAGAGGCGGATGTAGAGTCTTCCCTGGCGGAGGCGAATGGTGTTGTTGATGGAGACGAACGGATAGAAACGAACATCTACGGGCGGCATGGGCGTGCGGGGGCGGAGTTCGCGATAGGCTTCGTGAAAAATTTCGGCGAGCTTTGGGGACACGTTGAAGGAAGAGTAGCACGGCCTGCTTAACTCAGATCGCCTAAAGGCGAAGAGCTAACCACAGGGAGCACGGGGTACACAGGGAGGCTCTAAGCTTTCCCCTGTGTTCCTCTGTGCTCCCTGTGGTAAAGAGGTTTGCCGCGGGCGGACTCGCTCTATTTCTTCTTTTTGTGCTTCATATATTCCTCAACTTCGGCGACGGTTTTGCGGTGGTCTTCGGCGCTGGCGTCTACGCTGTCGAGGGCGTCGGTCAGCAGGAATTCGTACTGCTTCGCTTCGGCGGCATCGGTGTTTGCGGTGTTCTTGAGGGCTCGTAACTTGGACTGAAATTCGGTGTCGGCCTCGATCACGGCTTTCAGGGGCTTGCGTATGTCATCCTTGCGACCGACGTACATGTCGATATTGTCGTTGAGTTCGTCGTAGACGGCGAGGAAATCTTCGAGCATGTCGTGAGTTTGGCGGGCGCGCTCTTTGGTCTTGGGATCGCTGCGCATTTGCTCAAGTTTGGTCATTCGATCCCGGGAAAACTTCACGTAAAGCTTTAAGCGCTCTTCGGGGTAGAGCATGGCATCGCGGAGCTGGTCGATCTCGAGCTGATTGAGGGGGTCGCGGCGGCGCTGGGCCCAAAGCGGCGCGCCGCGTGGCACCGAGAGCGGGAGCGTGAGCAACAGCGCCAGGCCGAGCGCGGTGCGCCGTGGCCAGGGCCCGCGCGAATGGAATCCCGGCCTCATTTCTTCTGTTCCTCCTCATCTTTGCCTTTATCTTTGGCGAACATTTCCTTGAGCAAAGTGGTGCGGATGTCTTCGAGGCGATCGATGGCCTGTTGGACCGGGGGCTGGTCTTCGAAGGCGAGAGTGCGTTTGATGTCACGCAGCTTATCCGCGATTTTTCGAACATTGATCTCGACATCCTTGAGGCGCTTCCTGGTTTGCGTGACGGTGTCGCGAGCTTTCTCGGCGTAGGAAACGATGTCTTCAACGGCGGCGCGGGCCTGGTCGGCGCGGCCATCGCTGTAATACTTGTCGGCGATGCGGAGCTGATACTGTGCGATGCGGATGGCGAGATCGGCGCGGTCCCCGGGACGCGCGCTTGCGAAGCGTGCTTTGAGGTCGTCCAGGGTTTCGTCCTTGGCCGCTCCGTAAGAGCAGGCGAAGGCCAGGGCAAAGACGAGCATATAAAAGGCCAGGCGGCGCATGGCAGTCAACGCTTCTTTGGTTCAATGGCGATCAGGCGGTGGGTAGCCTGCCACTCCTGATCAGGATACTTCCCTTTGGCAACCTCTAGAAATTGATGATAATCGACGGCGGCGTGTTTGTAGTCGCGCAAGTGGTCATAGGCGGAGGCGCGAAGAAAAAAACAGAGGGGCGGCATCTCCGCATTTAACATGGCGCGGCCATTGAGGGCTCTGATCGTGAGGTCGTAGTTCTTGTTCTCGTTGGCGGCAAAGGCCAGATCGACGTAGACATCGGGCCAATCGCGTTTCAGCCGGACCGCTGCCAGGAATTCTTGTTGGGCTTCCGGGAATTTTTTCTGAAGTAGCAGAGCCTTCCCCAGCCCACGATGCAATTCGGCGTCATTCGGGTGAGCGGTGAGCAGTGTGCGATAAGCTGCCTCGGCGAGATTGTTTTTTCCGGCGATCGCATAGAGGTCGGCGAGATCACGCTGCGCGTCGCCGTCGGCCGGGGCGAGTTTCAGCGCAATCTGGATTTCCGCGATGGCGTCATCTTTCTTGCCCTGCGCGGCGAGTACGCGCCCCAGTTGGAGATGAATACCCGCGTCATCGGGTCGCTCGGCGGCCAGTCGGCGCAGCAGAGGTTCGGCTTCGCCCAAGCGGCCGGACTTCATGTACAGGTTGGTGAGGCCGATGGCGGCTTCCGTTGCTCAGGATCATGTTGTGGGATCAGTCGAGCGCGCATCGAGCGCCAGCACTTGTTTGTATTCGGCTTCGGCGTCGGAGAATTCTTTTTGCCGCTCGTGCAGCAGACCGGCGGAGAGATGCGGTTCAGGATCCTTCGGCGTAAGTTCGGAAGCTTTGCGGTAAGCCTGGAGTGCTTCTTCCGGCTTTTTATTCTCCAGCAGATGCGCGAGCGCGAGCCAGGCGCGGGCTTGACCTTCTTCCGTGTTTCTACTGATCTCCCTCGAATGCTCGGTGGGTTTGAGAGTTGTGGCGGCGCGCAGGAATTGCTCGGCCTCGGGATTATGGACGCGGGCGAGCATCAGGCCCAGGTTCAGATTGGATTCGAAAACGTCGGGCTTGGCGGCGACTGACTTGCGATACGCGGCGATGGATTCGTCGGTGCGCCCCAGGCGGTTCAGAACGAATCCGAGATCGAACCATGCCTGATAGTTGTTGGGATCTTTATCGAGCGCCTTTTTCAGCAGCGTTTCCGCGCCGGCGAAATCGTTTTTCTGGATGGCATCTTCGGCCTGCGCGATTTCCGGAGGCGTGTCATCGATGCGCTCTTTGTAATGGCGGATGGTGGTGTGGGTTTGCGCGAGGCCGCCGGCCGTTAGCCATGCCGCGAGAGCGATGACCAGGAGCGCTTTAGTGAACCGGCAGTTCACGCGCGGGCCGTCTTTGCGGCGGTGCCGGGCGGGGACGCCCGGCACTCCACTTATTCTACTGGTCGCCATTTCCGTTCAAGACCTGCTTCAGATACTGTCCAGTGTAGGAGTCTTTCAGCTCGGCGATCGCTTCGGGCGGGCCCGAGCCGACAAGGTTCCCACCGCGATCGCCGCCTTCCGGACCGAGGTCGATGACCCAGTCGGCGGTTTTGATGACCTCGAGATTGTGTTCGATTACGACGATGGAGCCTCCCGCATCGATTAGACGGCGAAAAGCGAAAAGCAGTTTGCTGACATCGTCGAAGTGCAGACCGGTTGTAGGCTCATCGAAAATGTAAAGCATGCGGAGTTTGCGTTTGCGCCCGTCGCCGCTTTCGGCCGGCCGGTTCACTGGTCGAGTTCCGGGCTGAAGGTGCGCGGCCAGCTTCATGCGCTGCGCTTCGCCTCCGGAGAGCGTGGTGGCCGACTGGCCAAGGCGCAGGTAGCCGAGGCCGACTTCGTCGAGCACGCGCAATTTTTCCGTGAGCCGGGGAACGTCGGCGAAGAACCTGAGCGCTTCGCGCACGGTGAGGTTCAGGACTTCATGAATGTTCTTGCCTTTGTAGTGGATTTCCAGCACCTGCGCCTTGTAGCGCGTGCCCTTGCATTCGTCGCAGATCAGCTCGACGTCGGCCAAAAACTGCATTTCGACGGTGACGATGCCGTCGCCCTGACAGTTTTCGCAGCGGCCGCCAGGCACATTAAAAGAAAAATGCCCGGCAGCGAAGCCGCGTTTCTTGGCTTCCGGCAGCGAAGCAAAAAGTTCGCGGATGATGTCGAAAGCCTTGATATAGGTGACCGGATTCGAGCGCGGAGTGCGGCCGATGGGCGATTGGTCGACGAGGACGACCTCGTCGAGAAACTCGTCGCCTTTAATGCTGTCGCACAAAATGGAGCCGGAAGCGCTGCCGTTGGTCTGCCTCTTCGCCGTGGCCAACGCCTGATAGAGGACGTCATGCAGCAACGAAGATTTTCCCGAGCCGGAGACGCCGGTAATCGCCACCAGCATGCCGAGTGGAATTTCAAGATCGATGTGCTTCAGGTTGTGCGCGCGGGCGCCGGTGATTCGGAGTTTGTGCGAGCCTGGTTGGCGGCGTCGCGGCGGAATCTGGATTTGAAGTTCGTTGGCGAGGTAACGTCCGGTGAGCGAATGCGGCATCTTTACGATCTCGCTGTAGGTGCCGGCGCCGACGACTTTTCCGCCATTTTCTCCGGCGCCGGGGCCGAGGTCGAGAATGCGATCGGCGGCGCGCATGATGTCGGGGTCGTGCTCGACCACGAGGATCGTGTTTCCCAGGTCGCGCAAGTCATGCAGGATCTTGATGAGCCGGTGCGTATCGCGGCTGTGGAGGCCGATGGAAGGCTCGTCGAGCACGTACAGTGTACCGACCAGACGCGAACCGAGAGACGTCGCGAGCTGGATGCGCTGCGCTTCTCCGCCCGATAGCGTGGAAGCGAGACGGTCAAGCGTCAGGTATTCGAGCCCGACTTCGTTGAGAAAACGCAGGCGCTCTCGAAGTTCGATAAGCAGCTTGTCGGCAATCGCAGCTTGCTCGATCGAGAGCGTAAGTTGACCGAAGAAGCGGGCTGCCTCTTCAACCGTCATACTGCACACCTGGCAGATATTCTTGCCGTCGATTTTTACCTGGCGCGCTTCTGCGCGCAGGCGAGTCCGCCGCAAGCAAAGCAAAGCGAGTATCCGCGATAGCGACTGAGAAACACGCGGACGTGCAGCTTGTACTTCTTACGCTCGAGATACTGAAAGAAGCCGTGTATACCAAGGAAACTCCGGCCACTGTCTCTGCTACCCTCGACGATGAGCCGCCGCTGCTCGGCGTCCAATTCATACCAAGGCACGTCCAGCGGAATTCCAGCTTGGCGCGCGACGCGCTTCAGTTCGGTAAACAGCGGACGATACTTGGGTTTGGTCCAAGGTTCGATCGCGCCTTCGTTCAGCGTTTTTCCTTTGTCGGGGATGACAAGGTCGAGATCGATGTCGATGGTGTTGCCGAAGCCCTGGCAACGCGGGCAGGCGCCATAAGGATTGTTAAACGAAAACAGGCGCGGCTCCGGCTCTTCGTAGCGGCTGCCGTCGTTCTTGCACTCGAAGCGCTGGGAAAAGCGCAGCCGCTGAGGAGTTTCACCTCCGCCGCTGCCATCCCCGTTCGCACTCCCACCCCGAAGAGCAGTTTCGAAAATGACCTCGCCCGCTTCGCGATAACCGATCTCGATGGCATCGACAATGCGGGTGCGCTGGTCGGCGGAAACGACGAGGCGATCCACCAGTCCAAACACCGGTTCGGAAAAGTTGACGTCGAGCAACGACTCCGGGGTCGAGAACTCGAAGACCTGGCCGTTCTGAAAAAGCCGGTTGAAGCCGCGTTTGCGCAGATCGAAAAGCCGCGTCCTCATCGCGTCGGAAATCGAGCCAAAGCCTGCGGCGGAGGGCGCCTTCGACCCGTCCGGCTTTTTCTTCCCGCGAGACTTCCTGGCGCTTTTGTCTTCCGCAGTCGGCGCCGCAGGGCCCCCCAGGAACGTGCGGCTGAATCGGAAAGAACACATTCAACCGCGTGCCCTCGCCCAGAGCGAGCAAGCGGTCGGCAACTTCGTCCACCGTATCTTTTTTCACTTCCTGACCGCATTGCAGGCAGTAAGTGCGTCCGACGCGGGCGAAGAGCAGGCGCAGGTAATCGAAGATCTCGGTGGCGGTGGCGACTGTAGAGCGCGGATTGCGGGTGGAATTCTTCTGCTTGATGGCAACCGCGGGCGCGATTCCGTCGATCAGATCGACGTCGGGCTTCTCAATCCGCTCCAGAAACTGGCGCGCGTATGCGGACAGCGACTCGACGTAACGGCGCTGGCCCTCAGCGTAGATCGTATCGAAGGCGAGCGACGATTTGCCGGAACCGGAGACACCGGTGACGACGGTCAGAGTGTTGTGCTCAATCTCAAAATCAATGTTCTTGAGGTTATGAACCCGGGCCCCGCGAACCACAATGCTATCTGTCGACATCTTCCCCTGGCACTACAGACGGATCAAAACGCGCAACCGAATCTTCTATTATAGACTCTGTGGCCTATGCCGACTCTTCAACTTACTGATTCTACGAGACGCGGGAAACGCGAAAAACGCACGATTTGGGCTCAAAATATACACCGGCTAGACACGGCTCAGACACGGCGGCCACGGAGCGCCCCAAAAAAGCCGCCCGAAACTTTGAAACCTTTGTTCCCGCGCGTTCATCTCACCCGGAGAACATCGAAAGGAGTCTCCTCATGAAAGCTGTCACAGGAGTGTTCCGTTCCGCTTCGGACGCCCAGCGCGCTCTAGTCCAGTTTAGCGAACTTGCATTGCCGGAAGACCGCCTCACCCTTTTGACTCCTTCCACGCCGGGCCTCGGCCATCACATTGAGGCTGTTCCAACCGCCTCCACCGAGCAGCCCGGCATGGGCAAGGCGATCGGCGCTCTGGTCGGGGGCGCCGCCGGGCTATCGGGGGGTTCACTTCTCGTCGCCGCGCTCGTTCCGGGCGTCGGTCCCATTACCGCCATCGGTCTGTTAGGCGGAGCTGTGCTGGCCGCTGCAGGAGCCACGGTAGGCGCCGTGGCTGGCGGCAAATCCGAGAACTTTATGACCGAAGGCTTGCCCGAAGACGAGATCTTCATCTACGAAGACGCTCTGCGTAAAGGCCGCAGCGTGGTGATTGCCCTGGCCAAGGATGAATCGGAAGCCGTGCGCTTCCGCGAACTGTTCAAGACCGAAGGTGCCGAGTCGGTGGACGCCGCCCGCGAACACTGGTGGATCGGCCTGCGCAGCGCTGAAGAAGAGCATTATTCCACCCACAGCCGCAATTTCAGCAACGATGAAAAGTTCTACCGCCGCGGTTTCGAAGCGGCCTTGCACGCTCGCACCCGCTGCAAAGAATATGACCAGGTTTTGGCCGAGATGGATAGCAAGATCGAAGACATCGAGCGCGAGTATCCGGGCATGGATGCGGGTGAACCGTTCCGCAAAGGATACGAGCGCGGCCGCGATTACTATCAGCAGTTGTGCAACGAATCAAAGGCCGCCTAAAACAAGCGTGGTATAGAAGCGGGTTGGCGGAAGACGGCTTATAGCCGGTGGAGCGGCGGGCATCGCCGCCCGGCAGCCGTTGCACCGCAGAGGTAACGCTGCGGGGCTTCAAATTGGCGTGGCTATGCGTAGACGAACGGCCGGTGTCCGTAGGTTCTCCAGAAATAGGCAAGGATGATCACACTTGCGATCGCCGCGTACGCACACCAGAGCGAGGTGAACGCGTAGCGCTTGACCTCCATTACAACGAGAAGAATCGCCAGGTTGGCCGCGCCGAAGGCCACCATCATCTTGATCTTCGAGAAAAACAACGAACCACACGTTGCAATCACATAGAGAGCCGCAACGGCTGTATTGTTGGTCGCTTGGTTGATGTACACGATACTGTTTCCCTTGACGTACAGCTGCAATGGGAACGCCGTCAACGCCCACAAAATATAGAGCGTGGTTGCTCCGCCGAGCACCAGGAAGGGCAGCATGCGTCGGCGGCTCTTCTGGTTAGGCTCGAACAGCAGCACGCTTAGCGGCAGCAGAAAAGGGAGAAGTCCCTGCGCATAAAGCATGAACGCCGCGCCCATGTCGTGCGCCACGGCAGGCGAGAGAATCCCATCCAATCCCAGCCAGACAAATCCCTCGATGAACTGATGGATCGCAAATAGCGTGGGCAGCGCCGCGAAAAGCAATTCGCGCCTGTGCTTCACCTTTGTCAATGTGACGACGCCGACCGCGCCCAGAACTCCGCTGCCCACAAAGTTGGCTGTGGCTGAAAAACACACGGCTCGTCTCCGCTGCGAGCATTACACCGGACATCGCGGAACGCAAAGCATTTTTATTAGTCGACGATGCTTTCGTCCGCTGCCCACTCATTTGCAAAGAACGCGAATGAGTGGGGCACCCGCATCTATCGGGATGAAGTCGGAGATTCCACGTCGGTCTTACGACGAGAACAACTCCGTGAGACGTGTGATGCGCAGCAATTCCAACATGCGAGGTGGAATGTTGGCGAATTCAAGGATGCATAGGCCTTGCCTCATTGCGGTCACCTTGAGGCTAACCAGCGCTCCGAGGCCCGCGCTATCCAAATGTCTTACATCACTAACGTCGATAACAATGCGACCGCCAAGAGGGATGAGTGGCCTCACCAATTCTTTTAACTCACTCGCGGTGGCGCTGACCAGATCGCCATGACACTTAATGGTCGTCACTTGATTCCCGTGTTCATCCTTATCTTTCGACTTCTCGAGTTCACAGCGGAACAAACCATCTGGTGCCATCGCTCTGCCGACTCCTTTAGCACAGTAAGATTTTAAGATCGTATAACCCCGCTCTTGATGGTATGCCTAAAGGCATACCTTGACACAAATCGTACATGCGCCGCGGGCTGTTGGGAGGGTTAGAATCGCAGAGCATGTCGTGCACTTCTTCTTCGGATAACGAACGCGAGCGCTGGAACACGGCAGGCATCAAAGTTCGGTCTGATGCAATTCCGCACGCAGTGAGAGGCTCTTAGCCTCGATTGTCGTTAAATCTCTCGATTACGCTCAACCCTCCCAAACCCGGCAGGCCCGCCTTCATGAGTCAATTTTGACAACTTGACTTAGCTAAGGACTTAGTCTACCGTGACTCCATGGAAGTCAATATCCACGAGGCCAAGACCCACCTCTCCCGCCTGCTGGAGCGGGTTGCCTTGGGCGAAGAGGTCATCATCGCAAAGGCCGGAACTCCCGTCGCCAAGCTGGTACCAGTGAAACCTGCTGCACGAAAATTCAAGTTGGGATCGGCCAAGGGCGAGTTCGTGGTCCCTGATGACTTCAACGACCCTCTTCCTAAGGAGATCGAAGATCTCTTCTACTCATGAAAGTCCTGCTCGATACGCACACTTTTCTGTGGGCCATCGGAGACGAAGGACGTCTGTCGCCAAAGGTTGCCCGGCTTCTGCTCTCGGCTGAGACTTGGTGGAGCGTGGTGAGTCTGTGGGAAACCCTCACCAAGGTAGCGCTTGGAAAGCTCTCCCTGCCACAACCGGCAGGCGCTTACCTGACGCGCAAACTCGAATTCAATGGCGTCCGCATCTTGCCTGTGAGTCTAAGCCACGTCTTGCGAGTCGAATCGTTGCCGCTCCATCATCGCGACCCGTTCGACCGTCTGATCATTGCGCAGAGTATCGAAGAGAGATGGCCAATCATCACTGCTGATCCCTGGTTCAATCGCTATCCAGTCGACGTCATCTGGTAGCTCAACAAAAATTGTTTTCTGAGGACACTCGACGACGATGCCCGCCAAATAAACGGGATTGTAATAATTACAGTGTAAACATTGCCGGGATGTGTCTTTCCAGCCACAGTCGACCACTCTTATTATCAATGACTTACGCTAACCACGAGTCCGATAATCCCGACCGCGGGTCACATCGTGGCCTCTATGTATGTACGCACCTATACGTACAATAATACATGCACAAAATGTTCCACGTGGAACATTGTACATACAACCGTACCCGATGCCCTAAAACCCCATCGTGTCGTCGGCCGAAGGCCCGTAAGTCGCCGGTACCGGCTTCCCATTCAAGCGCAGATACACGCCGAGCTGGGCGCGGTGGTGCACCAGGTGATTGAGGAACATTTGCCGGTAGGCGAGGAAGCGTGACCCGCTGAAGATGGGCTTGCCTCCGATGCTCAGCTTCCAGGGCTGCGTCCAGGCTTCATCTTTCGTGCTCTCGAGGGCGGCTCGCAGCTTGGCGGCGCCTTCATCAAGAACGCGGACGAGTTGTGCCGCAGACTCGAAGGGCATTGGCTTGTAGCTGCTTAGCGCAAAATCAAGTTCAGGAGTTGTGAGCACCGTGACACCAAAGCCCACCAAATCCACCACGTGAGGTGCAAGCTTGTTCAGTGGCATGGATTTGGCATGTGGCGCGAAATCTTTCTTGTCTTCCGGAACGCGTTCCAGCGTGGTGCGGGTCTTTTTAATCTCTTCATCGAATTCGGGCAGTAAGAGTTCGCTGATAGGCATCGATTCCTCCGGGACAGCGATTATAAGGCCTGTCGTGAATTACTGCCGAGCGAACCAGGGGAGCCGCCCATCGGTGGGGGAAGGGTGACAGAGTATAATCCATAGCAAAGATATGTCAGAAACTGAGATCATTTTCTCGGTGCAAGAGTCGCCCGAGGGCGGCTATGAAGCTCGCGCTCTCGGCTATTCCATCTTCACGCAAGCTGACAACATGGATGAGTTGAAGCTGAATGTGAGGGAAGCGGTGCGTTGTCACTTCGACGAGGGTAAGGCGCCGCCAGTGATTCGCCTGCACATGGTGAAGGACGAGGTGATCTCGGCTTGAGATTACCTCGTGATCTTTCAGGTCACGAACTCATCCGGCTGCTGCGGCGGTATGGCTATGAACGGACCCGGCAGGTGGGTAGCCACATTCGATTGCAGTCGAGCGTTCGTGGTCACCCGCACCTCGTAACCGTCCCCGACCATGGCAGCTTAAGGCTTGGAACGCTCAGCGCAATTCTCTCTGATGTGGCGAGCTACCTGAATATTGAACGCTCGAAATTGGAAGAGGAACTTTTCGGACGTTGACTGCTGTGAAACTATATGAGGTGGAACTGGCCACGTTCCTCCGAGTAACTCCGCAAGAATTGTTTCGGATGCTGAGAGCCGAAAGCCAATAGCCAAAAGCCAGGAGCTAAGAGCTGATTTATGTCCCGTCCTAAACCTCTCGTTCTCATCATTCTCGACGGCTGGGGATACCGAGCCGAAACCAAGGCCAACGCTATCGCCCTCGCACGCAAGCCGACCTACGACCGGTTGCTGCGCGAGTATCCGAATACGCTGATTCATACCAGCGGGCCGTTTGTCGGGCTGCCGGAAGGGCAGATGGGCAACAGCGAAGTCGGCCATCTGAATATGGGCGCCGGGCGCATCGTGCATATGGACATCACACGCATCGACCTGATGATCCTGAACGGCGAATTCTTCTCGCATCCCGTGCTCGTCGAGGCGATGAAGAATGCTCGCGGCGGCGGGCGCAAGTTGCATCTGTTCGGACTGGTGTCGGACGGCGGCGTGCACTCGCGGCAGGAGCATCTGTACGCGCTCCTGAAAATGGCCAAGCAGCAGGGAGTCGATCGCGTTTTCGTGCATGCCTTCATGGATGGCCGCGACACGCTGCCCACCAACGGCGCCGGCTATCTCGATCAACTGCAGCAGAAGATGCGCGAGTACAACTCCGGCAAAATCGCGACCGTCAATGGCCGTTATTACGCCATGGACCGCGACCGGCGCTGGGAGCGCATCGCCAAGGCCTACAGCGCGATGGTCGAGGGCAAAGCCGAGGGCGGTAGCTGCGTCGACGCCGTGCAGGGTATGAAAGAGTCCTACAACAAAGGCGTGACCGACGAGTTTGTGGTGCCCTTCGTTTGCACGGATGCGCGCGGCGAAGCGTTGGCTAGGGTTGGAGACGACGATTCGTGCATCTGCTTTAATTTTCGCGCGGATCGTGTGCGCGAGATCACGCGCGCGCTGTGCCGCAACAGCGGACTGAACGAGAAGGGCGGGAGCGACTTGCCAGGCGCGGCCGAACTCGATGCGACTATCCCGCGCGAGCGCGCGCCTAAGAACCTGAAGTACGTTTGCATGACGAGGTACGACAAGAACTTCGACCTGCCGGTGGTGATTCCGCCGGAATCGATGGCGAACATCCTGGCCAACGTCATGGGCGGTCTGAAGATGCGCAACCTGCGCGTGGCGGAGACAGAGAAATATGCGCACGTGACCTACTTTTTTAATGGCGGCGTGGAACAGCCTTTTCCGGGAGAAGAACGTGTGATGGTGCAGTCGCCGAAGGTTGCGACCTACGACTTGAAGCCGGAGATGAGCGCCGCCGGCGTCGCCGAGGCGGTTGTGAAAGCAACGAACGATGGCACCTTCGACGTGATCATTGTCAACTTTGCCAATGCCGACATGGTCGGACACTCGGGCAAAATCGAGCCCACCATCAAGGCGGTTGAGACGGTCGATGCCTGCCTGGGCGAGATTGAGAAAGCGGTGCGCGCCAAAGGCGGAGCCATGCTGATTACTGCCGACCACGGTAATGCTGAAATGATGATCGACCCAGCAACCGGCGGTCCGCATACGGCGCATACGACGAATCCGGTGCCGTTTATTCTGATGGCAGAGGACGCGAAACAGTATTCGCTCAAGCCCAATGGGTCGCTGCGTGATATTTCGCCGACGATTCTCGGGATGCTGGGGATTACTGAACCGAAGGAAATGACAGGCTCGGACTTGCGGAAGCCGCTGAAAGCTTGAACCGCGAGACTTCTTCGGCTAGTTGTCGAACGAACAAGAAGCGTAATGTATCATTTGCGCGTCGGGAGGGTTCCGATACCTATGCAGAGCACTATGCCATCTGGGGCTGAAGAGATTCTGACGGGACGCTTCATCGCTAGTTTGGGCACTGAGAACGAAGACGGCTCCATACACCTTACGGCGGTTTGGTATCTGTTCGACGGTGGTTGTTTTTATGTGGCGACTTCTTCGCGGACTCGCAAGGCTCGCAATGTAGCGGCCCGGCCGAAAGCTTCCCTTATGGTGGACATCAGAAAACCCGCATCGGAGCGAGGTCTGGTGGCCGTTTGCACCGTAGACGTTATCGCAGGCGAAAGCTCAAAAGAAATCAATGCTCGCATCCACGGTCGCTATATGAGCGAGTCTGCATTGGCCGACCCTCGCGCGGGCGGCACGATGGCGGCAATGGACGACATCACCCTGAGGCTGACCCCCACACGCTGGTATGCATGGGACATGCGTACACTCGACGAAGCCGTCTTCGGAGGGGCTATGAAAACGCCCGGCTATCTGCTGCCATTGGATTAAGAACGCACTGCCCCCACATGACGGAAATGGCGAAGGATTCCCAAGCGTGACAGAGGACGCCCAGAGATCTTCAGATCACCCGATAACCCGATCACCCGATGGACCGATGCGCAAGCTTCTGATTTGCGTTCGCCATCCGTTTGACCAGTGGAACGCGCCGACATGGTTCTCTGAGCGCTTGCGGAAGGAGTTTCCGCAAATTGAAACGGTCCATCTTCCCGACTACAAGCGCGTGGATGAAGAAATCGTCGATGCTGAAATTGTCGTTGCCTGGTCGATCCGTCCAGAGCAGATCGGGGCGGCAAAGAAACTGCGCTGGATTCACTCGCCTGCGGCGGCTGTCCATCAGCTGATTTTTCCGGAACTGGTCAACAGCGACATTATTCTCACCAACGCGCGCGAAGTGCACGGGCCGGTGGTGGCGGAGCATGTCATCGCGCTCATCTTTGCGCTGGCCAAGAAAATTCCGGGCTCGGTGCGGTTGCAGGAGAAGCACGTTTGGGGGCAGCAGATCCTGTGGGACGAACTGCCGCGAATCCGGGAAGTTGCGGGCGCAACCCTCGGCATGGTGGGCCTCGGCAGCATCGGACGCGCGGTCGCTAAGAGTGCGAAAGCCCTGGGCATGCGGGTGATTGCGGTGCGCGAGCATCCGGAGAAGGGAAGCGAAGGCGCGGACGCTGTGTTCGGGCCAGCGCAAATCGACGAAGTTTTTCGCCAAGCGGATTACATCGTGCTGGCCGCGCCGGTTACGGCCAGCACAAAGGCAATTGCGAACGCCGAACGCCTGGCGCTCATGAAACCGGATGCCTGCCTGATCAACGTCGGTCGCGGGCCAGCTGGTGGATGAACCCGCGCTGGCCGCGGCGCTGCGTGAGAAGAAAATTGGCGGCGCGGCGCTCGATGTATTTCCGAAAGAGCCACTGGCCGCCGACTCGCCGCTGTGGGACGTTCCCAATCTGCTGATCACTCCGCACACGGCCGCGCTGACCGACAAGTTATGGGAGCGGCATTACGCGTTGTTCTCGGAGAAATCTGCGGCGCTATCTTGGCGGCGAGCCGCTGCTGGCAGTGGTGGATAAACGAAAAGGATATTGACTTCGAGACCTTGGTCGCCCTTACAATGGCAAGACATCAGTTCGACTAGCATGAGACAAAGCTCGAACCACAGCTCTGGCACAGAGGAGCAGTCGAGAAAACTCCTTCCGGTGGTGATGCCAGTTGCATGATGCGCCGTAGACACGCGTACCTATGACTGCGCTCGGCGCGGCGATCCTTCGGTTGGAGCGGAGGCTCTCGCCATGCCTTCGCTTTGCGGATGGCCTGACATGCGCTTGGAGGACAGGACTTTGCCTACCGCGTATCAATTCCAAACCCGATAATCGCAGTTACTTCGACCGGCTCATCTCCGCGAAATGCGGGACGGAATTTCCACTTGGGCAACGCCGCCAAGAGTTTCGAGGTGGTTTCGGCCGCGCCGGGTTCCAGCACTCTCAGGTCCTTCAGAACTCCGGTGCGGTCAAGGATGCAGGCGAACACGACGTGCGTTGGTCGAAGGCCATCGGGAAGGTCTTTGCGGAGAGGCTCGGGCTCGCTTAACGCTTCGCGGGAAGGATGCGTGGCTGAAGACGGATCGGAGTATTGCATCACCGCCGTTCCGAGCGAGGTTTCGATGTAGATGGAATAGTTGTCGCCCTTCAACAGACCGTAGTAGGGCAACACGCCGCCCGAGCGCGAGGTCGCGATCACCGTAACTCCGGATCTTTTGTGGTCACTCACCGAGGAGTGTCCGGGGCCCGTAGCTGGGGCGTCGCCGCCGGGAGATCCGAAACTGGGCAGCTTGACGGTGGTTGTGCCGCCCTCCACGGATACTCCGGGCATGGCGGGCGTGCCGGTGGTGCCGTTTCCCGCGCCACCGGGGCCGGGATAAGGCGAAATTCCTCCACGCGCGTTGGGATCGGAGCCGCGCCCTGTGCCTTCTCTGCCCGCGCCTGAACCTTCTCCTTGCAACCCGCTGCCGGGGCCATTGCCTTTGCCGATGCCCGATCCGCCGCCGCTTCCGCCGAGGCCGCTTTTCGCCGTGCCGCTGGGCGACATGGCGAGCGCGCCGTCGCCGGTGGAGTTCGGCACTCCAACCTTGGTTCCCGGTTGGCTGGAGATGACGACGCCGGAGCCGGCAGCGTTTCCTCCAGCGTTACTCGGTGGAGCTACGGAGGAACCCAGGTCGAGCGGACCGCCGGCGCCAGTGCCTTTGTTGCCTCGTCCGCTGCCAGAGAGGGCTTTGCCGCCGCCCAGGCCCGGCGGAGGTGGCACGACGTTGGCGGCGCCCAGGAGCGAGCCTGCGGGCGCACCGGAGCGTCCGCCATCGCCTTTCTGAGAACCGCCTTTCTGGGAACCGGCGCCGCCGATGCTGGCCGGAGGCGGCACAACCTGGGGCGCAAAGGCGCCAGCGCCAGTTCTTGCGAGTGACCCTCCGCCAGATGCGGTGGGTGGCGGCGGCACGGGCTTAGCGCGCACGTCGCCAGTTGCCGAGCTTCCCCAACTGTTGAGATCGCGGCTGACCTGCGACGGCGGCGGCGCTATAACTGCCGGGGCGGGCAGCGTCAGCTTGGGTGTGGACGAGACGTCGCGCTGCGGCGCGGAAACCGGTGGCGCAACCACGTCGACGGTTTGCGTCAGCGGTACACGGGAACTGGCCAAGTCACGCTGCGCGTCTTGCGGAGCCGGCGCGATGACGGTAGGCGCGAGCGGGTTTGCGGTGCGCATTTTGTCGCGCGAGACATTCGGCGCGTGGCTGGCGAATGCGATGCTGGCGAGAGTCGGAGCGAGGTGTTCGACTTTGCGGCTTGCCGATGAATTCAGTTCCGGCGAAGGCGGCACCACGCTCATCGCCGGCAGAGTCGGGCGCGGTGAGAGACGAACGCAGGCCTTCGGCGGGCGGCGGTCCGGGATTCGGTTTGAAGGCGAGCAGATTGGCGACTGCGGAATCGGAATGAGGCAGATTGATCTTGGGAGCGTCCACAACCCTCTCGCGGGGCTTGTCGCCGCGCGCTACGCGGATGGTCTGCGTGCGGTGGTGGGCTTGCTGGCCGCCGGCGCGTCCGGATTTGCCGGACTGCGCTCCGCCCCGGTCTTGGGTTTGCGGCAGTTCGTCGCCGGAGTAATAGATGACGTCCCATTGCGGACGAGTTGGAGGAAGCGGGATCTCCAGACTGGCAAAGCGTTCGGGGAGCACGATGATCGCGATCAGCAGAAGGCATTCGAGCAGCCAGCAGACGAGCATGCCGCGATAGGGGAACATGCCAACGGGCGCTTCTCCGGCCAAGCGCTTCGGAGAGCGGGCGAGCGCGGGGCGTAAGGCGGACTTGAACTCTTCCCATCGGGACGACCATTCGACCAGCAGGCGCGGCGGCTCGGGCCACTGGGTGAGGATTTCGGGAATGGTGGCAACTTCGGCCATTGTTTCGGACTGCGTTATTTTCTGGGGGATTCGTACTAGTGTAGTGTGCCAGAAGGAGTCTCTGATTTCGCGGTGACTTCAGTCTTTTTTGTGTCTTTTTTCTCTCGGATTTTTCCTTCGGGCTTTTTCTTTCGGAACTAGAGAGCGGAGATTTCTCGGAGGTTCCGAAGGCGAGGTAGTCTGTCAAGCGGTATGCCCCCACCCCCCTACCCCCCCCACCCCCCCGGTCTATTGGAATCATTGACTTAGTAGGAATGTCTACCGCCAAAGTATTCAATAATAATGACTTACAGGTAAAGTATTCCGGAATAAGGAGTTAGCTTGATTTCCGGCCAATTCGACGCGTTCTCGCTGGTGCCCGCCACGTGGAAATCAATCACTTAGCAGGGGTCTTTCTCGCGGGTTATTAGTTCGCTTTCAAAGTATTGAAAGAAATGGAGTTATTCGCAAGACGCCCGATAAACGGGTCGAGGACGTGGGCCACTGAAACAATGACCGATTACGGCGCGGATTAATTGTCAAGGAGCAGGTGGTGCTGAGGCAAATGCTTGTTTGCTATGAATCTATTTTAACAGGTGAGTCAAGGGCGGTCGTGACTTTGTGCCGGAAAGATACCGAGCCTTATTTAGTCGCGAGGAGTTCTAGCAGGGCTTGACGTAGCACAAATGATAGGTCCGATGCCGTGGCAAGCCGCCGAGCGCTTGACTTCATGGCTTCGTACAGAGCTTGGAGGATTAAATTGTACACACTCGGCAGAAGCGCTGAGAACGCGTAGCCCCGGCTTATAGATCGAAAGCTCCGCAAGGGTTCTCGAGGGTTCGATACCTCAGTGTGGATGACGTTGCTCGAAACGTAATGTGGCAGTGCTACTGCCACTGTGAATTTTGCGATGAGAACGAGGATCGTCCCGTTACGATGAGTGGAAGCCAAACCATGAGAGAGTTACCTCGCTTATGGACTGCGACGGGACTAGGTTGTGCCGTGACTGCGCTCGATGCCATAGGCAGAGCAATAAGAACTGTATGGACATTCCGCATGAACAGAGTGGATCGCTTCAAAAAGGCAACTTCAGAAGACATGCAGTGGCGAAGAAGCAGTCCAATTCGAATTCAGGATGAAGTTTTACCGAGATTTCAAGATCTTGTCGAGCGCCACGAGAAAGCGCAGAAGGCGCTCCACGGAAAACTGCCGGAACTCGCCGCGCACCATCTTGGAGACGTTGGGCTGCCGGATGCCGAAGAGATCGGCTGCCGCGACCTGTTTCAGGCCGCGCTCTTTCATGAGCGTGTCGATCTTGAAAACAAGCTGCGCCTTGACGAAGTGCTCGTCCGCATTCCGCACGCCGAGGTCCTTGAACACGTTGCGGCCGCCGCTTTCGTATCGCTTTTTGCTCATGGTTCTGTCTCCTTGGCGGGCGGGTTTTAATATAGTGATATCACTATACTGCTGTGAAAACCCTTCAAAAAAGTGGGGAAAAGTAGTCGAAAGCGCAAGGATCTCATCTCGGGCGCTCAAGCGCGAGCAAATTTAAAGACTCCACGGCACGACTGAAAGCCGCGCTGTTTCGGTGGAGTAGGGGTCCTTCGACTCCGCGGGCCGATTCGCTTCGCGTATCGGCCTGCTCCGCTCAGGATGACAATACCCGACAAAATTTTCAATCTGCTTCAGGCGGCCTCGGTGTGAACGGGACGTTCTTCGAAAGAAATATCGACCTGGTCGCCGAGCGCGGTCAGGGACTCGCGGACGGTGCCGGTCGGAAGCTCAAGCACCGAAGCGGCGTGGACGCGGACGGCGGCCATGCGCCAGGGCTTGAGCTCCTCTTCAATGTGGATGACAATTCTTTCCCGGTCAAGGTAAACGGCGTCGATGGGAAAACGCATGGCGAAGGTGTGGATGCCGTGGGAAGGGTTGATCCACAGTCCCTGGCCGTGGGAGAAATGGGACGAGTGGGTGGCCATGAGGCCGCGAAAGCGGGACCAGTGGGTACGCGCGATCAGGAGATCGGTCGCGAGATAGGTGGTGCGTGTACGGTTAAAAGCGTATCCCTTGGGCCGGCGCGGGGGCATGGAAACTCCTGGGAATTTGTAATTTTGCAATTTGGTAATTTTGTAATTTAAAACCGGAGAAACATTGGTGTGGTTCTTAGATTACAAATTACCAAATCACCAAATTACAAATTGCCTTCACCGTTTCCCTCCGGCAACGGGCATGAATATGTGCATCAACTGAATTACAGCCGGCCCGACGGTGACGAAAATCAGGGAGGGCATGACAAACAGTACGAGGGGAATGATCATTTTGACGGTAGTCTTGGCGGCCTGTTCTTCGGCGCGCTGGCGGCGCTCGGTGCGCAGGGAATCGGAATGCACGCGCAGGGCCTGAGCTACGCTGGTTCCGAAGCGGTCGGTCTGAATCAGAGTTGAGACCAGGGAGCGAATGTCATCGACCCCGGTGCGCTCGGCCAGATTGCGGAGCGCCTCGACGCGCGGTTTTCCGGCGCGAGTTTCGAGATCGAAGAGATGGAATTCGCCGCTCAGTTCGGGGTGCGCGGTGCGCAGATCCTCGCCCACTCGCATCATCGCCTGATCGAGAGACAAGCCCGCTTCCACGCAGATCACAGTCAAATCCAGGCCATCGGGAAGGCCGAGGCGAAGGCGGCGCTGCCGTTCCTGCATCTTCTTTTTCAGCAAGAAGCGCGGGATAAAAAAGCCGAATGCGGTCACACCTAAGAGCAGCAGGGGCGAACCGAATCCGGTGAATGCAAAAACCGCGAGGAAAGAAAGGGCGGCGAACAGGACGCGCAACCCACGATAGATGGTAACGTGCTGGGGGTTGCGATATCCCGCCTGAATCAGCCAGGCCCGGGTTTGCGAAACATTGGTGGCCGAGGAGGGCAAGGCGCGGCTCAGGGGATCGAGAGCCTGCTGCATGCGTTCGCGGATGGCGGGTTTGGTCTGGGATTTGGGGCGCTGCCAGCCGATTTCGCGCAGGCGGGAGCCGAGCACCGACGAGGGCACAACCGCGGCTGCTCCAAAGGCGAACACGATCACCACGATGGTGAGAAAGACGAAAATAGTGAGTGCCAGTACCATGAATTTAGACCTTGTTTGAATCCTTAGTTCTCAGTTCTCGGTTCTCAGTTCTCAGTAAAACCGCGAACCGCAGGCTTTGGCTTTTGCTGAGAACTGAGAACCGAGAACTGAGAACTCTGATCGTCATGTTCAGACCTGTATCCTGATAATTCTGCGAATGACAAAGTAGCCCATGGTCTGCAAAGTGATGCCACCGACGATCAAGGCGTGCCCCAACGGGTCGGTGAAAAGCGGCTGAATGAAGCCCGGGTTGATGAGGAGCATGAGGACCACAATCACGGGGGGCAGAGCCATGAGCAAGGCCATGGTGAGGCGTCCCTGGGCGGTGTGGACGCGGACCTGGCGCAGGATCTTAAAGCGTTCGCGAATGACGTAAGAGAGGTTGTCAAGAATCTCGGCGAGATTGCCGCCGGTTTCGCGCTGCAACATCACCGCCGTCACGAAGAACTTAACGTCGACCAGAGGAACACGGTCGGCGAGGTTGAGCAGGGCGTCGCGTACCGGGAGCCCGAATTTCTGTTCTTCGTAGAGCTGGCGGAATTCTCCGGCAACGGGTTCGGCGACTTCGTTGGCAATCATTTCGAGGGCGGTGGTAAAGGCGTGTCCGGCGCGAACGGCGCGGGCGAGGGTATCGATGGTCTCGGGAAACTTCTCCTCAAATTTCCGGAAGCGCTTGGTCCGCAGATGCGAGGCATAGGCGTAGGGAAGAAAAAAACCGAGGAGAGCGCCCACCCAACCGAAAATCAAGTTTCCGCCGGCGATGAACGCGATGAGGGCGAGGCCCACGGCCGACACGGCGCACAGCATGAGGAAGTTTCCGGCGCGAACGTCCAGGCTTCCCTGAGCCAGCATTTTTTGCAGCACCGAAACTCGCTGAGAGCGGCGTAGAAAGGTGTCGAAAGCCGGGATGCGGCTGAGCACTTCGTCGCGAAGCAGAGCCACGTCGGGCGCGGCTTGCTCGGCTGGTTTCTGAACGGTGGAGAGGCGGTCGCGGAGAACGCGGGCCTGGGCCTTGCGCTGATCGAACAAAGACATGGCGGCAAAGACCGCCAGCGTGACCGCGACAAATACCAGCACGGCGACAAAGAACGGCATCCGCTAGACCTCCATCCGGGACTCGAAGAGCGCGGTACTCAGGCGGCAACCGGCGGTGGCGAGGCGCTCGGCGAAATGCGGCGGCTGGCCAGTGGAATGGAAGACGCCGCGCACTTTTCCGCTCTCGTCAATGCCGCTGCGGTCAAAAACGAAAACGTCCTGCAGCGTGATCATTTCTCCGTCCATTCCCGTGACCTCGGAGACCGTGATTATCTTGCGCGAACCGTCGGAGAGACGCGCAACCTGGACGACGGCGTGGACCGCGTTGGCGATCTGCTGGCGAATCGCACGCTCGGGAATGTTCAGGTTGGCCATGGAAACCATATTTTCGATGCGAGCCAGGGCGTCGCGCGGCGAGTTGGCGTGTACGGTGGTGAGCGAACCCTCGTGACCGGTATTCATGGCCTGAAGCATGTCGAAGGCTTCTTCGCCGCGCACCTCGCCCACCACTATGCGATCGGGACGCATACGCAGGCTGTTAATGACGAGCTGGCGCATGCGGACCGAGCCCTTGCCTTCGATGTTCGGAGGGCGGGTTTCCAGACGGACTACGTGTTCCTGCTTGAGCTGCAATTCGGCCGCGTCTTCGATGGTTACGATGCGCTCTGAATTCGGGATGTATCCGGAAAGAACATTGAGGACGGTGGTTTTGCCGGCGCCGGTTCCTCCGGAAATGATCAGGTTGAGGCGGCCCTTGACCATGGCCGAGAGCAGTTCCAGCATCGGTCCGGTCAAAGTTTTGTTTTCGATCATGTTGCGCGCGGTGATCGGATCGCGGCCAAAGCGGCGGATGGAGAGGCAGGCGCCGTCGAGCGCCAGGGGAGGAATGATGGCGTTGACGCGAGAGCCATCCTGCAGGCGGGCATCGACCATGGGCGAGGACTCATCGACGCGACGCCCGATGCGGGACACGATGCGGTCGATGATCTGCATTAAGTGCTGGTTGTCCTTGAACGACAAGCCGGTGATTTCCAGCTTGCCGGCGCGCTCGATGTACACGCGGTCGAAGCGGTTGACAAGAATGTCGGAAATGGTGGGATCTTTGAGGAGCGGCTCGAGCGGGCCCAGGCCAAAGATTTCGTCGAGGATCTCGCGCGACAACTGCTCGCGCTCGGCGAAACTGAGAGGAACCGCCTCGCTGTTCACCGAACTGCGAATCAGGACGAGAACTTCCTCGCGCGCCGAATCTCCGGTGGAGCGGCCGAGTTTTTCCAGGTCGAGGCGATCGAGGATCTTGCGGTGCAAGTCCGCCTTGACCTGCTGGTACTCGCTCCGTTCGAAAACTTGCAGATTGGCCATGGTTTTAGACTATCTCTAGCTTCAGCTCTCGGCTCAGGCATTTCGTAATTTGGCAATTCGTTCGAATTTGAACCGGCTTGAGCTAAATGACTGCGAACTGACACGATTACGAAATGACTTATCTACACCGTCTTAAACAACGACCAGGCGGTGCGCTTCAGATCCAAATCGTCCTTGGTCAAGTATTCCGCCAGCCCGGAAATGGAGCGGGCAATTTCGCTGTTCCCCTGCTGCATCACAGGAACGCCGCGATCGATCGCGGCCGAGACCGCGAAGTACTGATTGGGGATCCGCCAGAGCACCGGCGCCCCGATGGCGGCCTCGGTCTCCGCTTCATTGAAGCCCGCCACCTTGCGATAACGGTTCAACACCAAGGCAAACCGGTCGCGGGAGCCGCTCTCGCCGAGATACTGGGCCACTCTTCCGGCGCTCCACAGGGAAGCGACATCGGCGTGGGCGATGAGCAGAATTTTCTCCGACAGGTTGCTGACCAGGCGAGTGGCGCTGTCGAGCCGGGAGGAAGCGTCCACGACGATGTAGTGAAACACGCCGACCATAGTGTCAAAGAGGCGGGCAAAATCGGAAGCGGAGGGCTCGATAGCCGTAGGCGTCGCGGCGCCGGCCAGCAACTGCAAGCCGTCATGGTGACGGACCACGAAGCTCTCGAGCAGGGACGAGTCCAGGCGGTGCAAGTTCGAGATGGCGTCCGAGATGGTGAATGTAGGCTTTAGATTAAGATGCAAGGCGCAGTGACCGAGTGGTGCCAGGTCGATCAGCGCCGTGCTGTGGTGAAGCGACTCCAAGGCCAGAGCCAGATTGACGGCGACGGTGGTGGCGCCGCTGCCGCCTTTGCCGTTCACGACCGTGAACACCTTTCCCCGCGAACTTTCGCGTCCGGGCTTGCGACGAGTTGCCGACAGGCGGACGAAAGCTTCCAGCAAATCGGTGGTGGTGGTGGGGCGCTCAATGTATTCGCGCACACCCGCCCGCATGGCACTGACGATCAACTGGGGTTGAGTCATGGGACCGACGACGAAGATGGCGGAATCGGGAAGTTCCTGGTGCAGCAACTCCACGGCCCGTAGCGCCGAGGTGACGCCATCGGTGGCGATATCGACCAGAACCACGTCGGGCGCAAAGGTTTGAGTTCTGCGGATGACCGGGTCGTTGGCGGCCAGAGGCAGAGTGGGGCTGCTGCAGACAATGCGGGCTACGCTGGTGCCATCCACCAGAACCTGAAGCACCGCGCGCTGGTCATTGTCCGTGGCGAACACGGCTACTGACAATTCCGGCATGACTCGTTCCCCACTGCCCTTTCTACAATACGCACTAAATCGTGAGATCGGGTCATCTCACCATCGGGTCATCGGGCCATCTAAAACCCGGCCATCTGAAGCCGATCACCCGATGGCCCGATGATCCGATGTCTTACTTGCCCCCGGACTTCTTGCCATCGAACTTGCCCTTATCCAGAGTCGGCAACGGCATCGCCGGACCCTTCGGCGCCTCGACACTGGGCGAAATCCGGTGCACGGTGCACAAAACCATCAATTCCGAGTTGCTCTTTTGGGCGCTCTTGCTTTTGAAGAAATTGCCGAGGATCGGGATATCGCCCAGCCCCGGAATCTTGTTCGCAATATTTGTGACCCGGTTATCCATCAAGCCGGCGATGATGAAGCTCTGGCCATCTTGCAGTTCGAATTCCGTGTCCGCTTTGCGCGTGCTGATGGCGGGTATGGTGGTTCCGGCAACCGTGACGGCGTCCGCGAAGTCCAGCGTACTCACCTCGGGAGCGACGTGCAGGTGGATGTTGCCGTTCGGCTGAATTACGGGGGTGAACTTCAGGCGCACGCCAAATTCGCGAAACTGAATGGTGACGGTTGCAATTCCGGTGGCGTTTTGCTGCGCGACGGGAAAGGGAAATTCTCCTCCCGCCAGGAAACTGGCTTCCTTGCCATTGACCGCGATCAGGTTGGGCTCGGCCAGAATCTGCAAAAGATTCTGTGTCTTAAGGGCCTCGATCACTGCGCCCAGGTGCACCTGAGGGTTAAAGAAGAACAGGTTGAGTAGGTTCGATACCGTCGTCGTATGTGGGAAACGGGGTACCGCGTGCCGCCAATCGTACTGGTGATGGGTCCGAGGCCGGTGACTCCGCCGAACTGGCCGGTGGTCGTGCTGCCGATGGTGTTTCCAGCGCCGGTGGAAAACAGATTGATGCCGATCTGGGTCATGCGCCGACCGATCCACTTCAGCAAACTTGACTTCCAGAAGCACTTCCTCCGCCCCGACTGGGCCAAATGTCAGCACATTCACTACATTCTTGGAATACGCCGAGGCCAGCGCGCCCGCATGCTTGGCGACGTCTTCGGTAGTGACGTGACCGGAGAGAACAATCGCGTTACGCGAGGGCGTCACGTTGATCTGCTCATTCGGGAACAGGCGATGCATCTCTTCCGAAGCCGCCGTGATGTCGACATCCACGCGAAGATCGAAGCTGCGAGAGCGTTCCAGTTCGTCCCAGATCAGCAGTGAAACCTCGCCCGGAGCGAGTCCATTGACCAGGACTTGGGTTGGGCGTGACGACCAGCGCATCCGCCACTGCGGGGTCGGTTACCGAGACGCGCTTCAGTCTTTCGGTAGTGTTAATCAGGAGGGACTTACCCACCATCACGCGCAGCGGAGCGGCACCCGCAGTAACGCTCTGGCCGGATGTGTTAGCGGTGGTGGAGGATTGCGCGGCAGGCGGCATTCAGGACCGGAGGTATCTGCCGGCGATATCCTGGTTCGGAGAAGAGGGGGAAGCCGTCGCCGGAGCGGCCGGTGGATTGCCGTCGGGAGCAACGGTACGCGCGAGCGCTCTGGTTGCGAATATGGTTGCCGCACCGAGAAGGATCACGGCTGCGACGAGGGTAGGAGCTTTCATGAATTCGCACCTCTGCGAGGATGCACGAGCAAATCCATCGAGAACAGACCTATCAAGAGCAGACTCATCAAGGGGTGAGCGGACGCGAATCGTTGCGGTATTGTGAGCTCAAAACTTGCTGGTTTCATCCCGTTTGCTGCCGCGGATCATTTCTACCGTATAGGGCGCTGGTGGTGGAGGCGTCGAGCCTTTCGCTACTACTTTGTGAGCTTTGGGTTTGGGCTCGGTCGTCGCCACCGGTTTCTCGCCCAGGTACAGCGAACTTGTCCGCGTCGCGCCGATGCCTCCCTTTTTGGTGTCCAGCGGATTCCGCAAAGAGAGCTGAATCCGTCCTTCCTGCGAAACCAGCGCCAGCTTCTGCGCGTCATCCGGAGAAACCAGGAGCGTAATCACCGGGGCGGTTTGCGCATCTGTGAGAACTCCGGTCCAGGGTCTTGCCCACGGCGATGACTGCAACGTTTTCGAGGACGGTGGTGGTTTGACGTTCGTTGCCGCTGCCTTGAGTACCCGTAGCCAGCACATCCACGCGCGTGCCCGGTTGCACAAAGCCCGCCACCGAAACCACATCGTTGACACGCACTGAAACCGCGCGCATTCCCTGCGGGATCAGCGAGGGCAGGCCGGCTCCGGCGTTTAGCGCCGCCAGCTTGCTGGGCAGAATAAATTCGCCCTTGCTTACCGGCATAACTGCACCGCGGCCCAGGACCTTCGAGGTGGCGGAGAATGCCCCGGGAGGAACCGCCGACGGGCGGGATAGTGACGACGGGTACATCTTGAGCTTGCACCTTGGCTCCGACCTGAATATCGTCGGCAGCGACCACGACCGGCACTCCGCCCGCATTGTTGCTTGAGGCGGCAAAGGTCCGCAGCCGGTTATAGACGGTAAAGGCGACGAGCAGGCCGACAGCGAGCGCCAGGCCTCCGATCATCAACAAACGGCTTCGATTCATTCCACTCCTTCAAGGACAACTCCGGACTTATTCGCCGTCGCTTGTCGTCACGGCGGACTTATACTTCCGCTATCTCCGCGAGTGCGACGTACCGCCTAAAGGTTGCGGCCTACTGGGCGCCGACTGAGCTGGCTACCTGCGAAAATACGTTGTTGGCATTGCCGCCAATCAGACGGACGGTGCCGATCACGATCACCAGAATTACGGCCAGCATCACAGCGTATTCTGCGATGTCCTGCCCTTCCTCATTGCGCCACAAGAGCTTAGCCAGATTCGTCATTCTAGACTCCTTCGAGCTTTCCGCGGGAACTCCCAATTTGGGACAACCCGTGGGGACCAGTCCCTATGCGCCTAGTTTCGCAGATTCGGGACGGCTCTGGGAAACATTTTTTCGCCTATCGTAACTCTCTGATGCTGGGTGTCTTGCTGGGTCCCTGGGAAAGGTGGGCATTTTTAACGGCGGGATGCGTTCGGACTAGCGTTCGAACCAGGATGATCGCCTTGGAGTCGCGGAATGCAGCATGCCAATTGGGGTCGAGCAGGAGGGCTTGCGCCAGCGCGCAGGACGGGGGCACAAGTACCGCCTCCACCTTCCAGCGGTCAAGAACGTCTCGCCAGCCGGTCCGGAGCTGCACCGCGGTCTCAAACTGGCGGAGGAGATCGTCGCCATAGAGGTCGGCGCGGCCGTCCACGAAGACGCGATATTCGGGATAGAGCTTCCAGATGGCATAGCCTCCCCAGTCGTAGTAAACAAAGATTTTCCGGGGTTGGTCGCTGGCCCGCAAGAACGCGACCGCTTTTTGGGGAAACTGTTCCGCCTCGCGAAGCATCCTGGCTGCGGGCAAGACTGACCCACTTCACCAATGCAAACACAGCCATCAGCATGAGAACAGCCCCGTTAAAAAGTGGCCGGAATCGCGAGGAGGTTGGATGCCGCTGGGCGGACGCGTTGGGGACGCGGAAGCGGCTGGGAGAGCGGCGGCGATCACCGGCATCGCCAGCAAAACGAAAATTGGAATGTGGCGGACGGCGTCCAGAGCGGCGAAAGAGGTAAGGAGCAGGGGCACGATCACACGCCCTTTAGGCCGCGAGCGGGAACTGGCGAGCGCGGTCAGAAGCAGCAGCCATACCAGTAAAAATGGGCGATAGAGCCATTCATGAAAATCGGGTGAGTGCCATTCACCAATGAACGAGCGCATCCCGGACGATCGTAAAGTATCGAACGGATAACGATAGAGTTGCGCGCCGCTGGGGTTGAGGGGCACGAGCAGCCAAACAAGCCAGCAGAACCAGCAGCACCCGCAGGAGGATGGGGCGGCATCCTGCCAAGGCGTGTCGCCGACGGCAGTCTCCAAGATCAGGCCGACACCATAGGCCAACAGCAGCGCGGGGCCGAGCGCGAATCCGGCGTGCAGATTCAGCCATAGGAGAAACAGCGGCGGTATCCAAAACAGCGGAGCCGGGCGTTTTCGTTTCGTATCAGCTTCGAGTTTTGCCCACCTTCGAGCAGCCATAGAAGCAGGCTGGCCAGCGTAAAGGTGAACATCTGCGGCCGCACGCCCCAGGAGGGAGCCGCACGCCAGAGCGCCAAGGACCGTCGCGGCGGCTGCCCAGTGCCGCTTTCCAGGACAGCGCAGATAGAGCAGCATAAAGCCAGCCGTCGTAATGATCGCGGAGAATACGATCAGCGCGGCGGTGCCGCCGTGTTTCCAGAGTTCGTAAAACACGACCTCCGACAACCACTCATGCGACACCCACGCGTGCCCGGCGCGAGTAAAGGAAAAAGGGTCGGAGTGCGGGACGTGGCCGGTTTCCACGATCCACTGGCCGGTGCGCAGATGCCACCAGAGATCGGGATCGACCGCATTGCGCGCCGTCATGGCCAGCAGGCCGAGAAACAGGATGGCCGCGAATGCGAACTGCGTGTTGCCGAGCGCTTGGAGGATTCGTCGCATCGTGAGTCGCGATTATAGAATGCGCGCGGTTCTAGAGCTGCGAGCTACGAGCTTCGAGCAAGCCGGATTAGCTCATAGCCCGAAGCTCGTAGCTCGTAGCCACTTGCACGGATCTGTTTTGCGGCGCATGAAGACAACAGAATGTGGATAGAATAGGCATTCCATTGGAACCATGCCCGATACACCGAGACTGCGCCGCTGGTGGCTGGTAACGGCACTTCTATGGATGGCGGTTATCAACGGCGCTATGTTATGGAACACGCGGGTCGCAATGCGCCAGGGCTACGGCGATTTTTCCGCGTTTTACACCGCTGGCGTGCTGGTTCGCAGGGGACTGGGCGCCGAACTCTACAATCGCGCCGCCCAGTGGAAAGTGCAACAGGAATTTGCCAACGAAGTAGAAATTCGCCAAGGCCCTTTGGCTTACATTCGGCCGCCGTTCGAAGCCTTATTGTTTTCGGCGTTCGCCGGTTGGCCTTATGCCACAGCTCTGCTCCTCTGGACGGGCCTCAAACTTGCTCTCCTCTCGGCGATTCCGTTCATCGTGGTGCGCGGCAGATATTGGAAAGAACCTTTTCCACGTTGGGCGACGGGTCTTCTCCTCCTGGGTACATTTCCGGAGTTTATGGATCTGCTCATGGGCCAGGATGCGCCACTGCTCGCCTTCCTGTTGGCGATTTCTTTCTGGCAGCTTGCAACGGACAGGGATACGGGTGCGGGCTTCACTCTCGGTCTGGCACTATTCAAATTTCAATTGGTGATACCTTTGGTGGTCGCGCTTTTGATCGGCGGCCGCAAACGGGTTTTGCCAGGTTTTGCAGCATCCACCCTCGCCGTCGTTGCCACTTCCGCTGTCATCGTTGGCTGGGAAGGGTTGCTAAAATACCCCGGCTATTTGCTGGCTTTGAACCGGGCAACGGGCGCCGGCGTGATCACTCCCGAGTACCAGATCAATCTCCGTGGCCTGCTTACTTTTTTCGTGGGGCGCACACCCTATCCCGGAGCCATCCATTGGGTGTTGGCGCCAGTGGCGCTCGCGGCCATTGTGGGCGCGGGTCTGCTTTGGCGAAAGGCGGGAGATCGCTTATTGGCGGAGGGTTTTGGGCTGGCGACCATTGTCGCCATCATCACCAGCTATTATGCCTACAATTATGATCTGCTCTTGCTGATCGTCCCCCTGCTCGCCATGCGCGCCCGGCCAGCGGATGCTCACCAAGCAGATCGGCTCACTCGCTATCTCGAAGCCGCCGGGTTGCTGGCGCTGCTGCTCACGCCCGTGTACTGGTTTGCGAGAGTCCGACTTCAGGCCGAATGCCTAATGACACTGCCATTGCTAGCCTTAGGTATTGCCTTGGCGCGCAGGCTGAGCCAGGCGGCCGCGCGAGTGGAAATAGGAAGAGCGCAGGCGCCGGGCGAGCAAGGGTGAAGGATGAAGATGACCACCTCCCCAACTTCGCGTCTGCTCCAGTTGCGTTCCTGGCAGTTCGTACTGCTCTCGATTGTCTGCGCTGTCGGTACGTGGGCTTACGTCGATCGCGTGCTGATTCCGCATCAGATTTCCGACGCCGCCGCACATGACCGGCCGCGCGGCAATCTTTCCGATCTCTATCCTCGCTGGCTGGGTGCGAGGGAACTGCTTCTTCATGGCCGGGATCCTTATAGCGCCGAGGTCACGCGCGAAATTCAAACCGGGTACTACGGGCGTCCCCTCGATTCTTCGCGGCCCGCGGACCCAACCGACCAGCAAGCATTCGCATATCCAGCGTACGTCGTTTTCTATTTGGCGCCTACAGTCCGTCTTCATTTTGGAATCGTCCAGAGGGCATTTTTCTGGATTCTGGTGGGCATAACGGCGGCCAGCGTTTTTCTCTGGCTTCGCCTGCTGGGTTGGACGGTCGCACCTGCAGTGCAGGCCGCCATGGTGGCCCTGACCCTGAGCAGCCTGCCCGTGCTGCAGGGACTCAAGCTGCAACAGTTCAGTCTGTTGGTTGCCGCCATGTGCGCCGCTTCCGTGGCGCTGCTGGCTGCGGGATGCCTGATTCCCGCTGGTATTCTGCTGGCCCTGGCGACCATCAAGCCTCAACTCGTGTTGCCTTTGCTGCTGTGGCTCGGCCTGTGGAGCCTCGGCGACCTGAGGCGCCGCTACCGCCTGGCTGCCTCATTTCTTATCGTCGGGGTTGTCCTCTGCGCTGCTGCGGAATGGTTTCTGCCGCACTGGATCGCGCGCTTCTGGCATGCGGCTGGCGCCTACCTGCAATATACCCATGCCGTCCCAGTGCTGGAGGCGGTTGTTCCGTACCCGTGGGGCAGACTACTGGTGGTAATGTTTGCGGGCACGGTCGCAGTGATTTGCTTTAAGCAGCGCAGAGAGCCAGAAGATACGGACGCTTTTCGATCATCCATCTGTCTTGTGATGGCGCTGACCGTACTCACGGTACCCACGTTTTCTCTCTATAACCAGGCGTTGCTGCTGCCTGCCATCCTCCTAATCGCCCGCGATCGACGAATGATCTGGGGACGGAACCTGGCCAGCCGCGCCCTCCTGATCGCGGTTACCGTATTATTGGCGTGGCCATGGTTCTGTTGTACCGCGCTGGCGGCGCTTTCCTTTGTCTTATCGCAGGGAACGGTCGAGCGCGCATGGGCAGCACCGCTTTGGACGGTGCCACAGATCCCCCTGGGAGTGGCTGCCTTGATGCTGTTCCATCATTATCAGAATCAGAAAATATTTGCTGCGCCGGCAGGGCTGAGAGGTTGAGGTAGGACTCGATGAAGCCGCGCTATGGGCATTACTGGATCAGCTTGCTCCTGGGCGTGGCCCTCGTCCCGGTTTTGCGAAGGCTGCACCTTCCGGTCAGATTCGATTGGAAAGCGCTGGCAACTTCGTACTGGATCCTGACGATGCAGTCCGTATTCCTGGCAGCGATACTGTGCCTGATCGGGCTGCCCGGGGAAAAGATACCGAGAACTCTGGTCGATCGGTGGCGGCGCGAACCGCTTCGCATCGTTCTCTTGCTGCTCTATCTCATGGTTCTGGGCTGGACATTCCCCTGGACGACAGCGGTGGTTCTGACTGTCAACACCGTCGCCATACTCGAATTCCACGAGCGGAAGCCCCACCAGTTGCGCCAAGCCGCGGGTGCGGTGCTACTGCCCGCTCTTTATGTGCTTGCCGGTTTTCTGCTGGTGCCCGCTTACAACGACATCATCGCCACCGTTCGTTTCAATTTCGCATATGATGCCGCATTCAATGCGATGGACAGGTGGATGCTTCATGGATGGTCCGTTTCCGATCTGTCGCACTGGGCGATAGGAAGATTTCCGCTTCCCTTTTTCCACTTTTTGGAATTCATTTATTTCGGCATGTTTCCTCAGATTGGGGCGGCCGTTCTCCTCGCCAGTGTTTCTGGCGGGAAGAACCGTGGACTGCAGTTCGTAGGCACGATTCTCATGGCATACTATCTTGCCCTCGGGCTGTTTTACCTATGGCCGAGCCATGGTCCGTATGCCTTGTGCCCCGAGCATTTCTCGCGGTTTCCCGCCACTCTGCAGGTGTACACCATCCAAAAAAACATGATGGCGCAAGCGCTGGCGCTTTGGAATCATGTTCCGACCGAACGCATCTCTGGATACTTCATCGCCTTCCCCTGCATGCATATCGCCCAGCCCCTCATCGTGATGTGGTTCTTGCGCCGCTGGAAACGAATGTTGATTTTCCTGTGCGCTTATGACTGTCTGTTGATTGTGTCTATTCTTCTGCTGGAGTGGCACTACCTTGTCGATATCATCGGGGGCATATTAGTCGCTGGGATCGCCATAGCGATAACCGATTATTCGGCCTCGTGAAACGGTTGGATTCCGAACGGCTCTGCAACCATGCGCTTGGGCAATACGGTGCGGGACGGCGAGGCAGATTTCCCGTGGGAGTGGCTGCCCTGATGCTGGTGCATTATCATGAGAGGACTTTTAGCGCGCCGGTAAGGGCAAGCACGTCGTAGAATGCTTGGGGGCCTCTGCCAGTTTGCCGGCATCATGGCCGCAGGAGAGTTCAGTATAAAATGTCGGCTTCTTCGCATTCGGGCATATCCAGCATTTTCCCCATCGCGATCTTCGTACAGGGGAGCGATCAGCAGACGCTGTCGCTGAATCACACCCCCTACACCGTGGGCCGCAAGGTGGATCGCGACCTGGTGATCGCCGACCCGCGCGTGTCCCGCGAGCATGCTCAGATCGTGGCGGAAGACGGCGAGTTTTTTGTCGTCGACCAGGGCAGCAAACACGGCACCTTCGTCAATGGCGAGAAGGTTGACCGCCACAAACTGCAGCGCAACGACCGGCTGGAATTTGGCGCGCGCGATATTGCCTATCTGATCTTCCACCCGCTGCACACCACCTCAAACACGGCGCGCGAGTTTCTCAGCCAGATCTCGGGCATTCAGATTGCCCCGGAAGCCAGCGACCTGGAGAAACTCACGCTGTTCATGGAAGCGGCGCGCAAGCTGAACACGATCGGCGTGCTCGATGAAATCCTGGTTACGCTGCTCGATGCCACGCTAAAACTGACTCGCGCCGAACGCGGCTACATCTTCCTGCGCGATCCCGACGGAACCCTGACGCTCGCTGCCGGGCGCAATTCGAAGGGCGAGGCGCTGCTCGACGACAAGACAATTTCGCGCTCGGTTCTGGACGGTGCCTTGACCTCGAACTCCGAATACCTGGTCACCGACACCAGTCAGATGCTCGATGTAAAGGAGCGGAAAAGCATCGTCGCCTTCGACCTGCGCACGGTGATCTGCATGCCGTTGCGCAAGCCGATCGTGCAAACCACCCGTGCCGAGCAGCCGGCCGGCGGGGAAGTGATGGGCGCGCTCTACGTCGATTCGCGTTTTGCCTCGCGCGATATCACCAGCGTCAGCCACGATATTCTGCGCGCGATCGCGACTGAAGCTGCCCAGTTGATCGAGAACGCGCGCCTGGTGCAGGCCGAAGAAGCCGGACGCCGTTACCAGCAGGAACTGGGGATCGCAGCCTCCATTCAGCAGCGTTTGTTGGCGGTGACGCTTCCCGAGGTTCCTTTTGCGCGGGTGAACGGACGAAACTTGTCCTGCAAAGAAATCGGCGGCGATTTTTTCGAAGCCGTGAACACGCCGCAAGGCCTGGCTGTCGTTCTCGCCGACGTCAGCGGCAAAGGAGTCTCGGCCGCGCTGCTGGCTTCCATTCTCCAGGGCATGGTCTACTCGCAACTCATTTCCGGCATGCCGCTGGTGGAGATCGTCGACGCGGTCAATCGCTTCTTCACCTACAAGCACATTGGTGAGAAATACGCGACCATGATCATTACTCGCCTGCGCAACGACGGCGATCTTGAATACGTCAATTGCGGGCACGTTCCGCCGGTGTGGATCTGCGGCAACGAGGTGCTCCGGCCATCCCACGGCAACCTGCCTGTGGGCCTGCTGGCGGATGCGACTTACTCGAGCGACCGCTGCCAGATGAGGGCCGGGGATCGGCTGATCCTGGTGACCGATGGCGTCACCGAAGCCGAGAACGCCCGCGGCGATATGTTTGACAGCGAACGCCTGGAACAGGTGGCGGGGAAAAGCACGTCGATGGAGGACATCTTTACCGCCGTCGCCGATTTCTGCGGAGGCACGCCGCTCAACGACGATTGCACCGTCGTCGAACTGTCGTACACCGGCAGCTAGACGAGATACACACAGTGTAGAGGGGAAATCCTGCAACCCGTGGCAAAAAGATGCTGAGCAAGCTACGATGAGAGCAGGGTAAGAACATGGCAACTCTCGATTGGTCCCAATGCCCCGCCGTGGAAAGCATCCCCGGCAAGCGCAGTGGCGCGTGGGTATTTAAGGACACCCGTATGCCGGTCTCCACCGTTTTCGAGAACCTCGAATCTGGCGCAAGTATCGAGGAAATCATGGAGTGGTTCGACGTGACGCGGGAACAGATTGTCGCCGTGCTCGACTTCGCTGCCCGCAGTCTTGATGCCCCGCCGCCCTCTTCCGATGCCTTGGCGTCCGTTGATGCGCATTCTCTTTGATCAGGGCACGGCCCGCGCCCGAGGGTGCCCCATCCTAGCGCGTTCTTTGCGCTAGGCTGGGGATTCTCACGGCAATCGCGATCTTTGGATCTTGACCCGAGCTCATCACGCCGCCCGTAGGGCGGGTGCCACACTCATTGCGTTTTTTGCGATGAGTTTGGATGCGGTACCGTGTAGGGGGGTGGGGGACGCTAAACATCGGGTATTATCTCATGAGTAACAGGCCAGGCTGTCAAGGCTGCGCCCCCGGATGAATCTCAACCGTAGACCAGGTCTTGTCCGCCGCGTGACACAGCTTCTCCAGCCCGCAATCGGCGCACTTCGGACTGCGCGCCACGCACAGCTTCCGCCCGTGCCAGATCACTTCGTGAGAAAAGTCCGTCCAGCGTTCGCGAGGAATAATCCGCATCAGGTCTTCTTCAATCTTTCGAGCGTCTTCCTGCTTGGTCAGTTCCAGACGGCGTGAAATCCGCGTCACGTGCGTATCCACGACGACCCCTTCATTCTTTTTGAACCACGTTCCGAGCACGACATTCGCCGTCTTGCGAGCCACTCCTGGAAGGGTCAGCAACTCCTCCATGGTCTGCGGCACGTTCCCGCCAAAGTCCGCGACGATCTTGCGCGCCGCGCCCACCACCGATTTCGACTTGTTGCGGAAGAAGCCGGTCGAGCGGATATCCGGCTCCAATTGTTCCGGCTCAAGCGCCGCGAAATCCTGGACGGTCGGATATTTCTCAAACAGCACGGGCGTGACCATGTTTACCCGCACGTCAGTACACTGCGCGGAAAGAATCGTCGCCACCAGCAATTCCCAGGCGCTGCGGTGGGTGAGAGCGCAGGTCACTCCGGGATAGAGCTGGTCAAGCCCGGCGATGATCTGACGCACCCGCTCGGGCGCCAAGGGATCATACCCGGACGCAGATTTCTTTTTCAGAGCCGCCGCCTTCGGCGCCTTCCGGCTTTAAGCGGCGCTCGACCGGCGGTGGGACGCGCGGACGCATTCTTCGCATTTCTACCCTGCAATGATTGGGGACTCTTCGGCACGCACCCATCAACTGCGCGCTCCTTGCGCCGCACCCATCGCCCGGCGCGCACCTTCCTGTCGTCCGCTGCGACTGGGTTGACGCGGCATATTTCCGCGAGCCATCGGTTTCCTCTTCCTCGGGCAGTGGTTCATGGTAACAAAGCCGCCGGCTTCGGACCGTCCGCACATCCCAAAGTAACTGCGCTGCAATTGACGGCTTGGCGGCCGGGTGAGTACTCTGAGAATAACTCTGACAACCAAGGAAAAACTTGTGGCAGTGAAGAACATCAAACTCGGACAAGTCTGGCGCCAGGATGCAACCGGCCAGGATCACCTCGTCACCAAGGTGTACAGCGAAGTATTCACGCAATACGCGGTGCTGCGGCCCGCCGAGGTCACCGCGCCCAATGCGCCGGTCGTGAAGGTGAAGGTCGCCAAATCGGCGGAGGGCGTAACCTTGCCCGGCTTCAGCTTCACCCAGGAAGGGGCGTTCTGAAACGGCATCGGGTGATCTGACCATCGGGTCATCGGGTGATCTGAAATCAAATGCGCGTGGACGGCCTGTTGATTTCAGATCGACCCGATGGCCCGATCACCCGATTTCTATTTCTATTTCTAATGACCGAAAAAATCCTCACCGTACTTTTCGTCTTCATCAATTCTCTCGTCGTCGGCGACCGGCTATGCCGGTATTACGCTGCTCATGGCGATTGAGTCCGCGTGCATTCCGCTGCCTTCCGAACTGATCATGCCTTTCGCCGGCTACCTCGTTTATACCGGCGCGATGAAACTGGTTTGGGCGGCGACGGCCGGCGCGATCGGATGCAATCTAGGCTCGCTGGTCGCCTACGAAATCGGCTGCTACGGCGGACGCCCGCTGGTCGAGCGTTACGGACGCTGGATCCTGATGGGCCGCCGCGAACTCGACTGGGCCGACCGCTTCTTTGTGCGCTGGGGAGATATGGCCGTGTTCATTGCGCGCCTGCTGCCCGTGATCCGCACATTTATCGCGCTGCCCGCCGGAATCGCCCGCATGCCGCGCGGCAAATTCCACATCTATACTTTTCTCGGATCGTGGCCCTGGTGTTTCGCGCTGGCTTACTTCGGCATGAAACTGGGCGAGAACTGGCGCTCGCTCGGCAAGTACTTCCACAAGTTCGACGCGATCATAGGGGTGTTGCTGTTGGGCGGGATCGTCTGGTTCCTCTGGTCGCACTGGCAGAATCGCCTGCGAGTAGCCGAGTAGAGTTTGTGGAGCGACGGGCGTCTCGCCCGTCCCGAGCGCAGCTCGGCTCTGTCGCGGGCGACCTGGCGGTCACTTTCTCCATCTTCCACAAATGTGTAATCTCTCGCTAGGACTTATATCGGCATGGGATTTCTGATCTACCTTCTATTTCGTTGGGGCCTCGTCGGCATCATCCTTGAGGGACTGGCGATCGTCCACTTTATCCGGCGGCGGCCGGATACCTACTGGATTTTCATCATCCTGTTTCTTGGTCCGCTGGGCGCGATTATCTATCTTTTCGTCGAGGCGCTTCCCGACATTGGATTGCTCGGCCAATCCTTCAAAGTCTTTCCGCGCCGCAGGCGCATTGGCGAATTGGAAGTTGCGATTCGCGACAATCCGTCGGCGGGAAACTACGAAGAACTCGGCGACCTTTACATGGACGACGGCCAGCTCCAGTTGGCGCGAGGAGCATTCGATAAAGCCATCGCCGCCCGCGCCGATACGCCCGACCCTTTCTACCGGCGCGGCGTTTGCGCCATCCAGTTAGGCGACGCCGCAGCCGCGCTACCCGACCTGGAGCGCGTCGTCGGCAAAGAGCCCGACTACGATTTCCAGCGCGCGGCTGGATTGCTTGCCCACGCCTACGCGCAGACCGGACAAAAAGAAAAGGCCGAGGCGCTCTTCCGGCAGGTAACGATCACGTCGACGTTGTCAGAGACTTACTTGAATTTCGCGGAGCTGCTGGCCTCGGAGGGCCGCAACGCCGAAGCCCGCGAGTGGGCGCAGAAGGTGCTTGATAAGAAGCCCACTATGCCGGGCTACCTTCGGCGGCGTGAGCGGCCGTGGTTTCGGCGTGCGAATGAGATGCTTAACCGAGTTCCAGCTTAGGGGTTGTCGGGCGGATCGGAAAGAGATAGTTTAAGAGCCATGGCAAATCTAAATTCTGACGAACTCGCACGGCTTAGCCCCGAAGAGCGTCTTGCCCTGATTGGCCAGCTTTGGGATAGTCTGGCCGATAGTGAGATTCCGCTGCCGCAAGCACAACAAGCCGAACTGGCTCGGCGGCTGGCCAGCCTCGATCAAGATCGAGCCCAGTCCGTCACGTGGGAACAGTTGCGCGCCGAGTTAGCTCGCCGCCGCCCGTAGCGATGCAAGTAATCTTTACGCCAGCCGCGCGTGCTGAACTCGTGGAGGCCCAAGATTGGTACGAGAGCCGGCGTCCGAGTCTTGGGACGCGTTTTCGCGAGGAGGTTGAAGCTGCTGTTCTCCGTTTGCAGGAGAATCACTACCAGTTCCCAATCGTGTTTCGAGATGTGCATCGCGCACGTCTGCGCAAATTTCCTTACGGTCTGTTCTATCGCATCGAAATTGACGTGCTTGAAGTGATCGCGTGTTTTCATGGAAGCCGCGATCCACAGCGGTGGGAACGACGCGCTTGAACTTCGGACCGCGGTTCCCGACGCATTACTTCATGAGCAGGAATAGAAATGCAAACAGGAAAACCATGGCCACACGAAGGGCCGTGATCGGCCACGGCTGAACTCGTGACGCACCCAGAACGAATTGCCTACTAGCTTTCAGGGCCGCCACCTGCAGCAAAGCTAGAATAGTGACGCAAATGGTGGCAGGGGCTGTGTCCGGCAGTCCCACGAGGGAGATTGCCGCGATGGCTATGGTAACGATCGCGAGAGCTTGGTGCGTCGCACGAATCAAGAGCCATTTCGACTCGGTGGGTTCGTTCCGAAATGAAGTTATGAATGCCACCGAAAAAGGTACGACTGCCAGGAAGAGGACGAAATCAGTTAAGCCGATCTCTGATCCAGAACGCGGACCGGCAAAGTCGGTAGCATCGATAACCCAGGCCAGATACATGAACACGCAGACATTCGCAAGCTCAACGAAACGAACGAAGTAAACGTCCACGCGTCGAGAACTCATGCGTCGATTATCACCCCACACGCGCTGAATTCGCAGGATAGTTTCGTGACTGAATGCTGAGGGCCGAGTGCTATCCTTCCCACGATGCGAATTTCCTACCTCGAATGTACCCGCTGCGGAGAGCATCTCCCCGCTGACCGTCCGCAGAATGTCTGCCCCAAAGATGGTGGCGTGCTTTACGTCCGCTATGATCTTGCCAGCCTGAAAGGGAAGTTGCGGCGCGAGGATTTATCAGGTCGCGTGGCCAGCATGTGGCGTTACGCCGAGGTTCTGCCCGAGCTCTCGGCAAATGAAAAGCCCGTCACGCTGGGAGAGGGATTCACGCCCATGCTTCCCAGCCGCGAGCATGCGAATGTCTACATCAAAGACGAAGGCCTGAATCCAACGGGATCGTTCAAAGCGCGGGGCATGTCGGCCGCCGTGACTATGGCCAAGCATTACGGTCTGAAGAAGCTGGCCGCGCCTTCCGCCGGAAACGCCGGGGGCGCGCTGGCGGCGTACGCGGCGGCGGCGGGCATCGAAGCCTACATTTTTATGCCGAAAGATGTGCCTATGGCGAATCGTATGGAATGCGATTACTACGGCGCGCACGTCACTCTAGTGGACGGCTTGATCAGCGACTGTGGCCGCATGGTTGCCGAACGCATCAACAAAGAGAGGTCGTCAGGAAGATAACGACGGATGGTTCGATGTCTCGACCCTCAAAGAGCCGTTCCGCGTCGAAGGCAAGAAGACGATGGGCTACGAGGTTGCCGAACAACTCGGACTGGAAACTGCCGCAAGGCATCATCTATCCGACGGGCGGCGGCGTGGGCATGATCGGCATGTGGAAGGCCTTCGATGAGATGGAGGAGCTGGGCTGGATCGGTTCCGAGCGCCCGAGAATGATCACGGTGCAGGCTGCAGGCTGCGCGCCGATCGTGAAAGCCTGGGAAGAGGGAAAGAGCGCTTCCGAAATGTGGGCTGGCGCCGCTACCTTTGCCGCCGGCCTGCGCGTGCCCAAGGCTTATGGCGATTACCTGATTCTCGAGATCCTCAAGAAAAGCCAGGGCGCCGCGGTCGCTGCTACCGACGAGGAAATCCTCGCGGCCACGCGACACTGGGCCAGCGTGGAGGGCGTATTCGCCGCGCCCGAAGGGGCCGCATCACTCGTTGCCTATCAGAAGCTGCGCGCCAGCGGCTTCTTCCGCGAGGAAGACAAAGTGGTGCTCTTCAATACCGGCTCAGCCTACAAGTATCTCGACATGATCGAAGCGCAAGAAAGGACGGTGCGGCTTGAGCCGCCCACTGCGGGCAACATTGGCGGAATCATCGGCCCGTACTGAACACGCAACACAGGAGCATGGGCTTCTCTTTCCAACGCGATTCGTTTCAGCGACAGCGCGAAGAAATGGTGCGCACGCAACTCGCAGAGCGTGGAATCCAAGACCCTCGCGTGCTCGACGCTATGCGCGAAGTGCCGCGGCACGAGTTTGTCCCGGAGGCTTTCCGGCCAGACGCCTATGGGGACCATCCGCTGCCCATCGGCGAAGGACAAACCATTTCGCAGCCTTACATCGTGGCCGCGATGCTCGAGCATCTCGCTCTTGAAGCCACCGATCGCGTCCTTGAAGTCGGCACCGGTTCGGGCTACGTGACCGCGCTGCTTTCGCTGCTCTCGGCCGAGGTGTATTCGGTGGAACGCCACGCGCCACTGGCGGCTACGGCGGAAAGTACGCTGCGCCGGTTGGAATATCGCAACGTAACGATCAGAGTTGGCGATGGCAGCCAAGGTTGGATTGAATACGCGCCGTTCGACGCTATTCTTGTTTCTGCCGCAACCGCCGAGATGCCGCCAATGCTGTTCGCTCAGTTGCGCGAAGGCGGACGCATGATGGTGCCGGTCGGCCCGCCCTCCAGCCAGGAATTGCAATTGATCTTAAAGTGAGCGGCGAGCCCGAGGTGAAGATTCTCGAAGGTTGCCGGTTTGTGCCGCTGGTGGAAGGAGCAGTGGACAGTGGCTAGTGGTCAGTGGTCAGTGGTCAGTTGGACCCGTGCCCGCCAACGCGTTTTGTGGCCACTGACCACTGACCACCGACCACTATGCACTGATCGCTGCTTTACAATTGTGCCGTGGGCTTGCTCCGAAATCTGAAGATCACGTTGGAAATGATCAAGTGGGAGCACTCGATCTTCGCGCTCCCGTTTGCGCTCTGCGGAGCCATGCTGGCGGCTGGAGGTTTGCCGGCGTGGCGGCAACTGGGGTGGATCGTCGTGGCCATGGTCTCGGCGCGCTCCGCCGCTATGGCCTTCAATCGCTTGGCCGACGCCTCGATTGACGCCGCCAATCCCCGCACCGCGACTCGCGCTCTCCCGGTCGGACAGTTGACGCCGGCGTTCGTGAGCACGTTCGTTCTGGTGGCTTGCGGAATTTTTGTTCTTGCCGCCTCGCAATTGAACCGCTTGACGCTGATGCTTTCGCCGGTGGCGCTGGCGGCGATACTTCTTTATTCCTACACCAAACGATTCACGCGCTGGTCGCATCTGTTTCTCGGATTCGCCCTCGGCATTGCGCCTGCTGCCGCTTGGATCGCGGTTCGCGGGTCGCTCGATCCGCGGATACTGCTGCTCACCGCCGCGGTGACGTTCTGGGTTGGCGGATTCGACGTGATCTACGCCTGCCAGGATCATGACTTCGACCGCAGCAACGGCTTGCACTCGCTGCCGCGTTATCTCGGGATCAGGAATGCGCTGGTCATCGCCCGTTTGTTTCACATTGTGATGCTTGGGCTGCTGATCTCGCTGATCGTCACCTTTGGCTTAGGGAAGTTGGCGGTCGCCGGAGTGATTGCTGTGGCCGCGCTCTTGCTGTATGAGCACACGCTGGTGCGGCACGACGATCTGAGCAAATTGAACGCGGCGTTCTTCACCATGAACGGGGTGATTTCGGTGGTGTTCTTTTTGTTTGTCGCTGGAGATCTGCTGCTGAGGCGCGGTTGAACTTCGCTCCGCAAATTTCTATGGAAAATTCCAGGTTTGGGGGATGTTTACTATTTTATACCTAAGGTGGTACCCCCCTCCCCCCCTATCTAATGGAATCATGAAGTTACGGAGTTTTTTCCGCCAGATCTTTGGATCTAAAGGAGTTAACTTACAAAATCTAGATAACAAAAGAGTTAGTGGCCGCTTTGCGCGGGCCGCGAGTTACTCGATCCTTTGGAATCAAGGAGTTAGAGTAACATGGGTCTCGCAAAATCTAGATTTCAAAGAACTTAGATCGAATTACTCCTACCGTCACGCTGGATGGTAGCCTATTTCTTATTATAACGCGTGATGTCAAGTCGTTACTTTGCGCTTCTCCGCTGCCGCAGTCGCGCTCTGGCCTCGGGCCCTGGAATACCGAGGCCGCGATCTAATTGCTCGATGCCCCGGTCAATCTTCCGGCGCACTTCTGAAAGGCGCTGCTGTTTGAGTTGCTCCTGCTCTTCCAGAAGCCGCAGGCCTTCACGGATTACTTCCGAGGCAGAGGCATAGCGTCCGCTCTTTACCTTGTCGTCCACCATCCGTTCCAGTTCTGGGGTTAGAATCGCTTACGCGATGCTTCCCCCGACGTGAATCATAGAGGCAGGTGCGTTATTTGCGCAACGATCCTTTGCGCAGGCCGTTTTGGACCGTTGTTGCGCCAAGGCCCAATCTAGCCAAACTTTATACTCCCACTCAGACAAGCATGGCGTTCCCGCTCTTGCTCGAAGCGTCCCAATCCACTCCATGTATTGCTGTTCGCTATCGCACTGGGTCCACGACCCATCAATCCCCGCTGCCCTCAACACAACCCGGTCAACCGGCCAATGCGGCGGCGGTACTCGAAGTATTCCCAAACGCCAGAGAAATTTCAGATAAAGATTGAAAGCTTTCTGCGCGATACCCCACCGCAGGTGTTCGTCGAACAGACATTTCTTCGACCTTGTTGAGAGATTCCCGATAATCCTCCGAATAGATTCGCAGTGCTGCTCGTCCAATATTTTTCCCACAGGATGCGTGTAACGTTCGGACTCCTTGCGGATGAGTTCGGAGAATTCTTTTTTGAATTCTCTCCTCTCGTTATTGTCGGCGGTTGCATAAATTTTGCCCCCGCGCCGTACCGACACGGCTGCGTTGATGGATGCTCTCATCGCATCCTGTTCCGTCGATACCCCTGTCAGCTCAAGGAAAAGGTCATTCATGGTTGTATTCCTCCTGCATAGATATACCGATCTGGTCGAGGCCCTCCTGTGGAAAACTGCAAGAAATTTGGGCTGTGGCTCCGGGCAGGGCCTAAATCGTATGTTCCAGTAGTATACTAACCGGCCTGCTAGGAGGGGGATCAATGTACGCCGACGTGACCGGGCCGGGTAGGAGGCTTTGCGAACGCTTCAAGGCCCTTGGTGATATGACAGGGAAGACGGTCGATGAGATCATCGCCGGTGTCGGCCCACCAACGTCCAGAAGTGCAATGCCGCACGGCAAGATGCTACTTCAATGGCAGGCGACGGGCTACCACGTTGCGATGATGTTCAGTGCCGAAGGGCGAATGCTGGGGATCACCCACGAGTCCGCACATTTCTACGACGCACCACCGTCGGGCTGTATGGGCCTTGTCGCGCTTGTCGCTGTGGTCGTTCTAGCGACCGTCTACGCATTTATGGCGGTGGTTCATTTCTGACCAGCCTTCGTATAAGCTCGGTCTTACCCTTTACCCACGCTGCTGTGACTTCGATCATTTCCTGCGGTATCATCAATAGCGATGCCTGCTTCGCACCCATTCCAGACCCACCCATTCCAGACCGACGATCCGCGCCTGCTCCCGATCAAAGATAAAGTTCTCGCGGGCGAACGACTGAACGAGGCCGATGCGCTTGTCCTTTACGGGACGGGCGACATTCTTGCCGTGGGTTGGCTGGCTAATTGGGTTCGTGAGCGGATGCATGGCGACAAGGCTTACTTCAACGTCAACCGGCATATCAATCCTACGAATGTTTGTGTGGCGGCTTGCCGGTTGTGCGCTTTTGGGCGCAAGAAAGATACTCCTGGCGCTTACACCATGGCGCTTGAAGAGGCCTTCGCGACGGCGGCTTCCGGTTACACCGAGGCGGTCACGGAGTTTCATATTGTTGGCGGGCTGCATCCCGATTTGCCGTTTCAATATTTTCTTGACCTGGTTTCCGGATTGAAAGAGCGCTTTCCGCAAGTCCACATGAAGGCTTTTACCATGGTGGAAGTTGCTTACCTGGCTAAGCGGGCTAAGTTGACGATCCGCGAGACGCTGGAAAAAATGAAAGAAGCGGGGGTCGATTCGCTGCCGGGCGGCGGAGCTGAAATTTTTGCCGACCGGGTGCGGCACATTATTTGCGATCACAAGATTGACGGCGATCAATGGCTCGATACCGCGCGACTGGCGCACCAGATCGGGCTGAAATCGAACGCCACCATGCTCTACGGCCACATCGAAGACGACGCTGACCGCGTTGATCACCTGCTCAAATTGCGCGCCTTGCAGGATGAGACCGGCGGCTTCCAGACGTTTATTCCGCTTGCGTTTCATCCGGCGAACACGCCGCTGCAACATCTTTTTACGACCACCGGCATGACCGACATCAAGCAGATTGCGGTCAGCCGTCTGGTGCTCGATAACTTCCCGCATATTAAGTCTTACTGGCAGATGATGACTCCTAAGATTGCGCAGATATCGCTGCGCTTCGGAGCCGACGATATTGACGGGACGGTCGTTGAAGAGAAGATTTACCACGATGCGGGAGCGACTACTCCCCAAGGCCTGCGGCGGCACGATCTGGTGCGCCTGATCACGGAAGCCGGGCGCGAACCGATCGAGCGCGACACACTGTATCGGCCGGTTACGCGGACGGAGACTTCGTTTACGGTGTCGGTGTAAGAGTTCCCAGTTCTCAGTTCTCAGTTCCCAGTTCTCAGTTCTCAGTAAGGCGACTGCAGGTCCCTCACTTCGTTCGGGATGACAAGGGCTTTGGGGTTTACCGAGGACTGAGAACCGAGTCACGAGAACTGGAACCTTCCCTAGTCAGGCGCATCTAATCATCATGGCAAAAGAGCAAACAGCAGTTTTCGGCGGCGGATGCTTCTGGTGTATTGAGGCCATTTTTCAGCGGCTGACCGGGGTTACACACGTCGAGTCCGGCTACATGGGCGGACGCGCCGACCAGGCCACTTATCGCCAGGTGTGCAGCGGCGACACAGGGCATGTGGAAGTCGTGCGCGTCACCTTCGATCCCGACCAGATCAATTATCGCGAACTGCTGGACGTATTTTTCACGGTGCACGATCCGACCACGCTGAATCGGCAGGGAAACGATGCGGGCGAGCAATATCGCTCCGTCATCTTCTACAGCGATGAAGAGCAGCAGCGGATTGCGGAGGATGTGATTGCGGAGATGACGGCGGCGAAAGTGTTTCCTGAACCGATCGTGACCGCAGTCGAGCCGGCCGCGGAATTTTATGTAGCCGAAGACTACCATCAGAACTACTACAACGAAAACTCGCGCCAGCCTTATTGCATGTTCACGATCTCGCCGAAGCTGGCGAAGTTGGAAAAGAAGTTTGCCGAAAAATTGAGAGCGTGAACGCCTAGCCTGCCCGAATATCGGGCCGGAATCTATTCCTCAGAATTGCGGACAATTCCGGTCGGTGCTGGCCGTGGTGGGTTCGGGCCGTTCGTCCAACAGAAGCCGCCGCAAGGTGCGCAGGTCGTTGAGCAGCCGACTGCTGCTTTGCAGGTGCTGCTCCAGTTTGTCCAACTTGAATTGCACGATTTGCAGCGCCTGTACGCGGCGGTCCGACTTGGCCTGCGCGGCCGCACTGAGGTCGGCTGCGATCTCGCTCTTGGCTTCGGTGATGGCCTCGACCAATAGTCGCACGTATTGATGGGCATTCTCGACACTATCAAACGGGGTTTGGAGGGGACTTTCCACAGTGCGAGGTCCTTAGCAAATGCTAGCAGACTGTGGTGAAACTCGATCACCGAAGAGGGCGCGTAAAGGCGCATTCATAACACGGCTCCTACGGTATGCCTAAAGGCATACCCTGATACGAATCGTACCATCTCGGCGATGGGGCCGCCGAGAACAGCGACGCCTTTGAAGTGGTCTTAATCAGGTGGTCTTCAGGTGAAAGGCTTCATGGTAGACCTCTCGCCGAGGTCTTGACGGGAACTTCTGCTTCTCTGAAATGGATTCTTGTTTTTCCTATAGCAGGCTGCGGAAAGACTCATAGCGGGCGCAAAGAGCACACCTCGGGCGCTAAAGCGCAAACCATTTTCAACGATTTATCGGCGCGACTGAAGTGGTGCCCTTCCCCGACCCGCTCGAGTAAGAGTTTTTCCGCAGCCTGATAGGTCGAGTCGCTTCGCTTACTGCTTGTAGGGGCTGACACCCAGCTTCTTCACTTGCTCGGTGAAGTCTCTCACCACCTGCCCAAATCTTGGGCCTTCGGCGGCCGAAACCCATTCCAGGCGAAAGCGCTCTTCCTCGATACCGAAATCGGCGAGCATCAGCTTGATGGCGTCGGCGCGTTTTTCGGTTTTGTAATTGCCTTCCTGGTAGTGGCAATCTCCCAGATGGCAGCCGCAGATGAGGACGCCGTCCGCGCCTTTGGTGAAGGCATCAATCACCAGGTTGGGATGCACCATTCCCGAGCACATGACGCGGACGATGCGGATGCTGGGCGGGTATTGGGTCCGGGAAACGCCCGCCAAGTCTGCGCCGGCATAGGAGCACCAGTTGCAGCACAGGGCGATGATCAGGGGCTCAAAATTATCTTCCATTACGATGCTCCATTACGAGACTCCCAAGGCAGCGTGGATCTGGGCCTCGATTTCAGCGAGGGTAAACCCGTAGACGAATATGCCATTCTTTGGACACGTAGCCTGGCAGCAGCCACAGCCCTTGCAGGAGGAGTCGTTGGTTTCGACGACTTTCTTGACTCCGCCCTCCCACATGTACTCGATAAGAGTGATGGCTTTGTAGGGGCAGGTGTCCACGCAGTAGGCGCAACCGTCGCAGCTAGAGTCGAGGACGTGCGATATGTTGCCTTCCAGCTCAATGCGGTCCCGGCTGAGGATGGTAGATGCTCTGGTGGCGGCGGCCTGAGCCTGCAGAATGGTTTCCTCGATGTTCTTGGGAGAATGCGCCAGGCCGCACAGGAAGGCGCCATCGGTCATGAAGTCGACCGGACGAAGCTTCATGTGGGCTTCGAGGAAAAAGCCTTCGCTATTCAATGGAACCTTGATCAGTTGCGCGAGCTGTTTATTGTCCTCGTGCGGCTGAATGCCCGCCGACAACACCACCGCATCGGCGGCGATGGTGAACGGCATGCCGAGCGTCTGGTCGAAGACGGTAACCTGGAGTCCGTGGCCATTCGACGCTACTTCAGGCTTGCGATCTTCCTCGTAGCGGACGAAGGCGACGCCTAACTGCCGCGCCCGGGTGTAGTACTCTTCCTTGAAACCATAGGTACGGATGTCGCGGTAGAGGACGTACACGTGCGTGTGCGGCGAGAGTTCTTTTATCTTCAGCGCATTCTTGATCGCCTCGGCGCAGCACACGCGCGAACAGTACGGCCGTTCTTTGTCGCGTGAACCGACGCATTGGATCATCACCACTGTCTTTTGTTTCCCGTTCGGTTTCAGGAAGCCATCGTCGGTGACGAGACGCTCTTCTAGTTCTCGCTGAGTTATTACCCTCTTGTCCTGGCCATACAGGTACTCGGTGGGCTGATGCTCGCGCGCTCCGGTAGCAACTATGATCGTGCCATGCTTGACCGTGGTGGTCTGGCCGTCGACGGCAATGGTGGTGCTAAAGTCGCCGATTGAGCCATCGATCTTCTCCAGCTTGGCTCCGGTATAGACACAGATCAGGTCGTTGCGGCTGATCTCCTCGCGCAGCCGACTTAGCTCGGCTTGCGGTTGGTCGCCGCCCAGCAGGTAATGGAGGTGCTTCAGATTCCCGCCGAGTTCGTTCTGCTTCTCGACCAGGTGAACGTTGAATCCCTGATGTGCGAGCGAAAGCGCGGCCGTCATGCCGGCGAGCCCGCCACCAATGACCAAGCCCGACTTGTTGACTGGGATCGACCTCTGGGCGAGCGGCTCCAGCAGCCGTGCTTTGGCCACCGCCATCCTCACCAAGTCTTTGGATTTCTCGGTGGCCTTCGCGGGCTCGTGCATGTGGACCCAGGAACATTGGTCGCGGATGTTCGCCATCTCGAAAAGATAAGGATTGAGTCCCGCCTCGCGCATGGTGTTCCGGAACAGGGGCTCGTGGGTCCGGGGTGTGCAGGAGGCAACGATCACGCGGTTCAGATGGTGTTCGTCGATCTTGTCCTTGATCGCTTCCTGGGTGTCATTGGAGCAGGTGTAGAGATTGGCGCCAGCGTAGACCACATTGGGCAGCGTCTTTGCGTACTCCATCACCGAGGGGACATTGACCACGCCGGCGATGTTCGTTCCGCAGTGACAGACAAAGACCCCGATGCGAGGCTCTTCTCCGGTTACATCTCTCTCCGGGGGATACACCTTGGGTGTCATCTGCGTTCCCCGGGCGTCCTTTAGCAGTGAAAGCACCTGACCGGCTGCTGCCGATGCCTGCATTACCGTTTCCGGGATGTCTTTGGGCTCGGCAAACGGGCCCGCCACAAAGATCGCTTCCCGCGAAGATTCCGCGGGCTTGAATACGGAGGTGTGGCAGAAATCGTGGGGATTGAGGGCGATGCCGAATTTTTCTGCGAACGCCTTTACCTCTTTGGGAGGCTGCATGCCCACAGAGAGGACGACCAGGTCATACTCCCGCGAGATTTTCTTGTCGTTCTCGGCCAGATACTTGATGATGAGGTTCTTGGTCTCGGGTACTTCCTCGATCTTGGGCACGCGGCAACGGATGTATTTGACGCCCTGTTCCCGGGCGCGATTGTAGTACTGCTCAAATCCTTTGCTGAAGGCACGCAGGTCCATGAAGAAGATGTCGCACTGGAGATTCTCCCCAAGGTGCTCCTTGGCCATGAGCGCTTCTTTGGTGGCGTACATACAGCAGACGGAGGAGCAGTAATCCCTCTCCTTGTCTCGCGACCCGACGCATTGGATGAAACCGATCCGCTTGGGCGTTTGCCCGTCGCTCGGCCGCAGCACATGGCCGGAATACGGTCCCGACGCCGACAGAATGCGCTCGAACTCCATGGCGTTAATTACATTCGGGAGTCGGCCATATCCCAGATCTTTGCTGCCCCGGGCATCGTAGGTCTGGTAGCCGGGAGAGAGAATGATGGCCCCGACGTTAAGCTCAACGGTGGAGGGTTTCTGGTCAAAATTTATTGCCTCGGCCTCGCACACTTCCTCGCAGATTCCGCAGTCGTCGTAATTCAAATGGATGCAGGTGTCACGATCGATGAGGGCCTTGTTGGGAACGGCCTGCGGGTAGGGGATGTACGTGGCGGACCTGGAGTCGAGATTCAGGTTGAAGATGTTGCGAATGGGGTCGAAGGTACCCGCCGTGGCCAGGGATGAAACCTGTTTGCCGGTGGGGCAAATGAAATTGCATGCCCCGCAGGTCCAACAGACCGAATTGTGTTTGCCGAAGGGCGCCTGCAGTTTTTTCTTTGGTCCCCTGCCGGTGAAGCCGATGGCGGCCCTTCCCATCCGCTCCTCGCACATGCGGACGCAGAGACCACAGTAAATGCAGTCGTCGTTTTTCTTCTTGATCCGAGTATCCAGGACTCCCAGTTCGGCGGCGATGCGCTTGACGATTTCGGACTCGGGACTGCGCGCCAGCAGAAGCTCGGCCACGATGCGCCGTGCCCGCAAGACCCTCTCGCTATGGGTTGTGACACTGATCCCGTCCAAGGCGGGGTAGGAGCAGGCAGCCTGCACAGAGGCGGGCCGGCCCGGAGTGGCGACCTCAACGACGCAGAGCCGGCAGGCGCCATAGGGAGTCAGCGCCTTATGGTGGCAGAGGGTGGGGAGCTTGACGCCGGCTTTTTCTACGGCGTGGAGGAGTTTTGTCCCCTCCTCAACTTCTATCTGCGCGTTATTGATGGTGAGGGTCGGCATGTTTTCTTCTCACGCTTACTGATTCTGGACTCCCATTCTCTTCTCTTCGGCTCTGCGCGCTTTCCATTCCTTGACTGGCACCGGAGCGGACAGCGACTGCAAATACAGCGCCTCTTTCCCGGAGAGTTTGACGATGGCCCCAACTTTGGGCGGGCAGACTTCGAGGCACTCGCCGCACTTGGTACAGACGTCTTGATCGATGACGTGGACGTGCTTATTCGATCCTTTCACCGCCCCGCCTGGACAAGCCTTGAGACACAACGTGCAACCCGGGCACTTGTCGGGATCGATGTAGTACTTGATAAGGGGCTTGCAAACTTTCGCCGGACAGTTCTTGTCGGCGATGTGGGCGACGTACTCGTCCTTGAAGTACTTAATGGTCGACAGCACCGGGTTGGGCAGAGTCTGGCCGAGGCCGCACATCGAGGCGTCCTTAATCGCCTGTCCGAGTTCTTCGAGGAACTCCACATCGCCTTCGCGCCCTTCCCCTCCGAGATCCTGGTCAGGACCTCGAGCAGGGCCTCGCTGCCCTCGCGGCAGGCGCTGCACTTGCCGCAGGACTCATCGTTGGTGAACTGGATGAAGAACTTGGAGACATCGACCATGCAGGTGTCTTCATCCATAACAATCATCCCGCCCGAACCCATCATCGAGCCGACTTCTTTCAGGCTCTCGTAATCGATGGGGAGATCGATGGGCTTGCTGGGGATGCAACCGCCGGAAGGGCCGCCGGTCTGCACGGCCTTGAATTGCTTCTTGTCGGGAATGCCGCCGCCGATCTCGTAGATGACGTCGCGCCGGGTGATGCCCATCGGGACCTCGATCAGGCCGGTGTTGTTGATCTTTCCGACAGGGAGAAGATCTTGGTGCCCTTGCTGGAGGCGGTTCCGATGCCGGCAAACCACTCCGCGCCCCGGGTGATGATCTGCGGCACGTTGGCCAGGGTCTCAACGTTGTTGATGATGGTGGGGCAACCCCACAGGCCGACCTGGGCCGGGAAGGGAGGCCGCTGCGTGGGTTCGGGGCTCGCGCCCTCGATGGAATGGATCAGGGAGTTTCTTCGCCGCAGACGAAGGCGCCCGAGCCTTCGCGAATCTCGAGATCAAAAGCGAAGCCGGTGGAGAGGATGTTTTGCCCGAGCAGGCCGCAGGCGCGCGCGTCGTCTATCGCCTTCTGGAGGCGCTGACGGGCCAGAGGATACTCGGTGCGCACATAGACATACCCTTGCGCTGCCCGATGGCATAGGCGGCGATGGTCATGCCCTCGACCAGCGAATGGGATCGGATTCCGGCGAGCTCCGGTCCATGTAGGCGCCGGGGTCGCCTTCGTCGCAATTGCCGATGAGGTATTCGGCGTCTTTTTCTCGGCCCGGCACACTTTCCACTTGACGCCGGTTGGGAATCCCGCACCGCCGCGACCGCGCAGCCCGGAGCGCGTGATCTGATCGATCTCCTGCTCGGGGGTCAGCGACGTGAGCGCCAGCCCCATGCCCTGGTAGCCGTCCCGGGCGGAATAATCGTCGATCTTCTCCGGGTCGAATGAGTCCCTTGTTGCGCAGGACCAGCGGCCTCTGTTATGGAAAAACGGAATGTCCGGCAACGGGGGATGAGCTGGTTCGTCTAGGGGGAGACAAACATGAACTTCTTGACGGGAGTGCCCTTTGACGATGTGCTCTTCGATCAAAGTGGAGGCATGTCCAGGCTTGAGCCGTCCATAGAAGGTCTCGTCCAGCGTGACGACGGCAGAGGGCCCTGGCCGCAGAAGCCGTTGCATCCAGTTGCGACCACGCGCACTTGATCGCCGAGGCCCTTGCAGCAACTTCTTTGTCGAGGGCATCCTTG